>NZ_JAAAYE010000031.1 GCF_013282575.1 Paraburkholderia sp. NMBU_R16 | reverse complement strand
GAACGTGAACAACTTCTCGGTGAATGTGTCGCTACCGCGCATGATCTTCAGGAGGCAGACAGGGCTTTCTTATCAACGCTTCGGCCACCTCGTCCGATGACCAGGCGAGTGGTATTTCAGCAAGCTGCTAGCGCGCCGCCCCGGCGGCCTCTTCGTGCAGCCAGCGGCGCAACGCATCGATGGCATCGCGTTTCGCGCTGTCGGAGCGCCAGACGATGAAGTGCGCGTAGATGTCCTTGATACTGCGCCGCCAGAGCCGGACAAGGGCACCCTTCGCAAGCTCGGCTTCGACGAGCGTCGCGCGCGCGAGCGCAATGCCGAGCCCGTCCGCGGCGGCGTCGATGAGCGCACCGGCGTCCGTGAAAAGCGGCCCGCCGCGCGGCTCGGTCAGATCGAGACCGACGGCCTGGAACCACGGCTCCCACGGCTGGGAGGCATGGCGCAGCAACGTGCAGCGCGCGAGATCGGCGAACCGCCGAGGCAGCCGCCCTCCTCGATAAGCGGGGCTCGCGACCGCGAATATCTCCTCGCCCATCAGCCGCTCGGCCTCGAGGCCAGGCCACCCACCCGGCCCGTAGCGCAACGCGACATCCACGCCATCGTGCCGGTCGAAACGCGCGAGCGCCGCCTCGGGGCGCAGTTGCAGCGAGATATCGGGGTGACGGCGCAAAAATGCGGGAAGACGCGGCGCGAGCCATCGCGCGGCGAACGGCGGCAGCACGCTCACCGTCAGCTTCGTCGGTTCAGGCTTGCGCGCTTCGCGGGTACGCTGGCGCGGCGGTACGCGCTCGAATGCGCGCTGCAGTACCTCGAGTCCCTGACGCACCTGCAGCGCGAGCGCGTGAGCCTCCGGCGTCGCCACTGCGCCAAAACGCTCACGCACGAAAAGCGCGGTGCCCAGGCGCAGTTCGAGCGCGCGCACGTGCTGGCTGATCGCACCTTGCGTCAGCGCGAGTTCGTCCGCTGCGCGCGTGAAGCTGCCGAGCCGGACGGCGGCTTCGAACGCGCGCAACGTCTGCATGGGGGGAAGACGTGAACCGGTCATCGTACGGCAGGCGGTGGCGTGGGTGTTTCGCGCATCATGCACCCGCTTCGCGGTTTTTCGCACGCAACGCCGCTTTCATCACCGCGCCCGCGGCCGTGATATGCGCCTTCGTCAGACCTTTCGCCTTACGGCGATCGCGCGCCATCACGGCCTCGAGGATCGCCGCGTGCTCCGCACACGAGGTCTCCTGGTACGGCTCGAGCTGCCAGACCAGCCGCAAATAGCGGTCGGCCTTGCGCCAGAGTACTTCGAGCGTCTCGAGCAGATGCGGCTTACCGCCCGCGGCGTAGATCGCGCGGTGAAATGCCCAGTTGTCCTTCGACCACGCCTCGACGTCGCGCGCCTTGCGATCGCGTTCGAGAATCTCGCGCGCGGCCCGGGCATCTTCCGGGCCGAACGCATCGATCGCAGCGTCGAGTGCGATGAGCTCCAACGCCACGCGCATTTCCTGAAGCTCCTCGGCTTCCGATGCGCTCATCGCCGAAACGAACGCACCGCGATTCGGCACCAGCGTGACGAACCCGCTCGCTTGTAGCTGCGCAAACGCCTCGCGCACGGGAATGTGGCTCGTTCCGAATTCGGCCGCGAGGCGGTCCTGCCGCAACTGCGTGCCGGGCGGCAACTCGCCGCTCGCAATGCGTTCGCGAATACGGTCGGCAAGCGCCACCGAAGAAACTTTTGCACCGGCCGACTTTTTCATTTTAATATATTAAAACTCATTCGGAGGTCGATATGACAGTATCCAGACTGCGAAATATCCCCGGCATCGGTGTCGACCGGGTCGGCGACGCGGCGGACTCGATGCACGACGCGGACATTCTACGGCTCGAAAATCTCGACACCGATCTCCGCCCGCCCGCGGCAGCCTTGAAGTTCACGCGCGAAGCCGTCGACGACGACGCGGCCAACAGCTACCTGCCGTTTCTCGGGCTGCCCACTTTGCGGCAAGCCGCCGCCGAGCGCGTCGGACGGGCCGCGGGGCACCGCTACGACGCCGCGACGGAGTGTATCGTTTCGGCCGGCGGCCTGGCCGGTATCTTCAACGTGCTGCTCTCGATCCTGGAACCCGGCGACGAAGTCGTGCTGACGACACCGACCTACGCCGGGCTCATCAATCGCGTCCATCTTGCGGGCGGTGTGCCGAAATTCGCGCGGCTCGTAGCCGGCGCCGACGGCTGGCGGCTCGATCTCGACAGCTTGGCCGCGGCCGTGGGACCCCGCACGAAGGCGTTTCTGATGATGTCGCCATCGATGCCGAGCGGCTATGTCGCCACGGCGGACGAATGGCAGGCGATTGCCGAACATTGCCGTCGCGCCGGCGCATGGCTCGTCTATGACGCCGCCATGGAGCGGATTCTCTTCGACGGCCGCGCCGTGCTTCATCCGGCCGGTTTGCCCGACATGCGCGAGCGCACGATTACGGTCGGCGCGGTCTCGAAGGAGTACCGGATGATCGGCTGGCGCATCGGCTGGATCGTCGGCGCTGCCACGATCATGCGCGATGTTCGGCTCGCGAGCCTCTCGAACGTCGTCTGTCAGGTCGGCATTGCCATGCCGGGGGCGGCCGCCGCGCTGACGGCAGCCGACGACGGCGTGGCGGCAGCCGTAACCGAATGGGAAAAACGCCGGGACGTCCTCGTCGCGCAACTGGCCGACCTGCCGGTCGTGCGGCCGCACGGTGGCTGGTCGCTACTGATCGATACCGATGCGCTCGGCATCGAGCCGGGCGAGGCGTCGCAACGATTGCTCGCACACGGCAAGATCGCCGCTACACCCATGACGAACTGGGGCCCCGGCGCCGAACGCTATCTGCGCTTCGTATTTTCCAACGAGCCGGCTTCGCGGTTGGGCGACGTACGCGAGCGCATCCGCGCGTCGTGGAATTTGTGAGCGCGCGCGGCACACCGATCGGGCGACTCCCGGGGGGCCATTAGAGACGCTAATGGCTCGAGCGCAGTATTCCTGCTTTGCCGGTCGCGGCTGCGCTGGCTAGACTCGTCGTTGCGAATTCACCTGAATCTTTGCGACGAAAGCCAAATGAACTATCGACTCTACTATTCGCCCGGTGCCTGCTCGTTGGCCGTTCATATCGCGCTCGAAGAAATCGGCATACCGTTCGAGCGCCAGGAAGTCTCGGTTGCGCGAGGCGAGACCACGCAGCCCGACTACCTGGCCGTCAACCCGAAAGCGCGCGTGCCCGCGCTCGCCATTGCGGGCGAAACACGCGTGCTGACCGAACTGCCCGCCATTCTCACGTTTCTCGCGCGACGGCACCCCGAGGCGAACCTATTGCCGAACGAGAACGCGCTCGACGAGGCACGCTGTCACGAATGGCTCGCGTGGCTTGCCGGCTGGGTGCACGGCGTCGGTTACGGCGAGCTCTGGCGCCCACTGCGGTTCGTCTCCGATGCTTCGTTGTGCGAAACGATCAGCGCAGCCGGCAGACGCACCATCGAACGATCCTGCGTTTGCATCGAAGCGGAGCTCGCCGATGGGCGACCGTGGGCCGTCGCTCACGGTTATTCGATCGTCGATCCGTTTTTGCTCGTTCTTTATCGCTGGGGCAACCGGATCGGGCTGCCGATGCGCGAGCGCTATCCGGCTTGGACCGGGGTCGTGCAGCGTGTCTCGACACGTCCGGCCGTGCAGCGCGCCATGGCGAACGAGGGGGTCTTCCTGGACCGATGAAGCGCGTCCGCTCAAGCGTCGCCGGTCGGGACGATGTCGGCGCCCTCGACCATCAGGATGACGGTCTTGCCCGGTGCGCGCGGACGGTGGGACACACTATTCCCGCGCTCGTGGCAGCGAATACGCACCCCTGGTACAACCAGACGCTTTGCCGGGTCAACGTTGCCGGCACGCGAAAGCGAGCCTCAGCTCACGGACATACTCGCTGACTGTACAGCCGAAGCGTGCGCGGAATTCGCGACAGAAATAGTCGGCCGACACATTGCATTCGGCGGCGATCGCTTCGAGCGAAAGCGGCTCGCAGCAACATTCGCGCAGCATCGCTTCGGCGCGATCGAGCCAGCGTCGCCGCCCGCGTAAGCCCGTCGGTCTCGAGTCGGTCGCGGCGCGTTCGCAGGCAGCGAGTATTTCGAGTGCGAGGCCCTCGACGGCAAGCGGCGTCGCCGAATCGGGCATCCCGCATTCATACACGAGCCTGCGCATCAGCGCCACCGGCGCACCGGCCGCAAAATCGGCCGCCCGCTCCAATACCTGGGCGCAGCCGCGTAGTCGTTCGGCCCAGCAACGGTCGAACTCGAGGTGAACGACGTGCCCGCCCGGGCCGTACCAGCAGTTCTCGTGCGGCATCGCCGCCGGAAAGAATGTCAACGACATCGGCGCCTCGCCGCCTTGGCTGCCGGGCCACGCGCGTGTGCCGCGACCGTCGAGCGTGCTCATGGCGCGGAATGACGAGATCGGAGACGAAGTCGGTTTCGGCAACGGCCAATCCGTTTGCCTTGTAGCGCGATCGCGTCTTGCCGAAGTAATCGCCCGGTTCCAGGACTCTGAGCATGAAGCGGCTCCCGTCGTGCGCCTGAGCGCAAATGATGTTTCTCATTTTACCGAGGAGGGCCTGTTCGCGCCGATTGCGGCCCGCGCCGCCGATGCTGTTAATATGCAGCGCGCCGTACCGCGAAGCGTACGACTGCCGTATCACTCATCGCCATGTCCGTCATCAGCCTGCTCGACCCCTGGGAGCCCTCTCCCGCGTTTGTCGCCGTTGTGCTCGTCACAGCCGTGCTCTATGCGCGCGGCGCGCGGCGCGCCCCTGTGACGATCGCGCGTCAAGCCGCGTTCTGGACCGGCCTCGTGCTGTTTTATCTCGCACTCCACACGCGGCTCGATTACTACGCCGAGCACCAGTTCTTCGTGCATCGGCTGCAGCACCTGGTGCTGCATCATCTCGCGCCGCTCGTGCTGATGGCCTCGTATCCGGGCAGTGTCCTACGCGCGGGGCTGCCATTTGCATGGCGGCCCGCGCTACGGCGCTGGCAGCGCAGCACGTCGGCACGTCTGGCCGCAGCGACCTTGCTCAACCCCACGGTCATTTCGCTTGCGTTCGTCGTTTCGGTCGTTTTCTGGCTCGTCCCGTCGGTCCAATTCGTCGCGATGCTCGACTGGCGCCTCTATACGCTCATGAACTGGTCCGTGGCCATCAGCGGCCTCGCCTATTGGTGGATGCTGCTCGATCACCGCCGCGCGCCACCGAGCCGCACGCGGCCCGGCTTGCGCGTGCTGTCTCCCGTGATCACCATGACGCCGCAGATTCTCGTCGGCGCGATCGTCACTTTTTCGTCGCAAGACCTCTATCCGATCTTCACGCTGTGCGGACGCGCGTTCACTTCGATTCCGCCCGTGCTCGATCAAAGCCTCGGCGGCCTCATCATGTGGGTGCCCGCGGCCGTGCTCGAATCGATCGGCGCGATGATGGCGCTGCGCCATATGATGCGTTTGTCGGCGAGCGCGCCCACGACGATCTCACACGTGCGCGCCAGCACAGGCAGCGCGACGCCGGCGCTGGAGACTTCTTCGCGCTGACGACAGCTCTTGACGACGATCGTGCCGTGTCAGCCCGCCAGCCATGCGCCATAACGCGCCAGATCGACGTTGCCGCCGCTCACGATGACGCCCACGCGCTTGCCGGCGATACGCCCGGCAGCGGCAACGACGTCGGAATACGTGGGCAAGCTCAGCATAGCGGTCGAAGACACTGTGCACTCCGGAAAATGGGCCGATCGGGAGCCCGCTTTCGGCGCAACGCCGCCCGGGCGAATCGGATTCGTGACGCGGCATCGTATCACCTCGAACGCGAGGGTTCTTCGACGCGCGGCGCGACGATGACTTGCGCCAGCGCGTCGCGTTCCATGCGTTCGAGCGCTGGGCGCATCGCCGCGAATTCGTCAGGAGTGCAGACTTGTTTGCCGAAGCGCGCCTGCAGCCGGCGCGTGATTTGCACGATATGCGTCGCCGGATCGAACACGTAGTGCGAGCGATAGTGCAGCCCACCCGCGCTCAATTCCATATCGTTCGGCACGAACACCGCGCGCATGCCGGAGGGCAATGCGATCTGGCCCGCCTCGTCGAAGCCCCCGCCGATGCAGACGAACGCCTGGGTGCGCACACCGGCCGCCAGCCATTGCTGGACCTGCGTCGCGATCCCGCCGGATAGACTCGAGACCGCCGGCATGCCCGTCATCCCGTCCGGCCAGATCACATGCTCGAGCGCGCCCGTCATCGAGACCGCGAACGGTCCGCTCGTGGCCGCGACATCGTCGGCAACGATCGTCGCGCTCCCGCGCAAACCGGCGTTATGCAGACGTTCGTACGCGATTTGCTGCACGCGCTCGTGCGTCGCGCGGCGAAATACGTTCCGTTCGAGTTCCGCTGTCCAGCCGCTGTCCTCGACGCGATAGGCGTAACGGGCGGCGCCGCTCGCATCGATGTCGATCTGCACGCGCGATGCGCGCTCGCGCGGCTCGACGGCAGGCGTGCGCACCAGGCGCGCTTCGTCCACCAGCAGCGCGGGCCGGTCCATGACGCCGGGCGGCAGATACCCGAACGCGATGCCACCCGCGGTCGTATCGGCAAACGTCTGGAGCTCCGGCATCCAGACGATTACATGGTTGATCGCGCTCGCGCCGTAACCGGGCACCGACGGCAGCGTGTAGACGGGACCGAGACCGATCAGTGCCGGCTCACTCCGAATACCGGCCGCGGCGAGCAGCGCGCCGAAAAGCGCGACGTGATCCTTGCAATCGCCATAGCGGTTGCGCAGGACATCGATCACTCGATGCGGCCGCGCCGCTGTTGCACCCACGAAAAGCGCCACATAACGTATGTTCGCGCGCATCCAGTCGTAGATGGCACGAGCTTTCGAAGCCGGATCGGGCTGCGCGTCCGTCAACGCGTGCGCCAGCGCGGCGATAGCCGGATCCGCGGCGCTTGCGTCCTCGGCGCCCGCCCGGTATCGCTCGGCGAACGCGGCGAAGTCCGCATCGGTCGTGACCATCAACCGGTCGCCGTCCTGGGCATAGCCGACCGCACCGGGCTCCGTCGCCGCATAGGGCCCATGCCGGTAATCGAAGGTGTAGCGCGTGCGCGCACCGTCGGTCACGGGCGGCTCGCCGACATATCCGCGCGCATCGGCGTGAAGCGGCATGTCCGAGGGCAAATCGAAGATAAGCTGTTGGGACTCGACGGGCTCGCGCGTCGGCTCGACGAAATAGCTGAACGCACCAGGCTCGATCGGTTTGCTACGAACCTTGCGAAAGACGACGTGGATGCGCCAGCCCGGCTCCATGCCCGGGAAAATGATCGTCCGCAAGACGCCGTCCTCGAAGGTCGGCGCACCTGACGCACGCGGCTCCTGCACGTCGCGAATCGCCTCCGGCCCAACCGGATGCCGCCCCCCGCCCGGATCGATCGACTCGGCCGTCACGATCGCGAGCTTTTCAGTGTCCTTGTCGAACCACACGTAATGCTGTGCGATCGCATCGACCCCGCTCGACGTGTTCGCGCGCAACGTCGTGTCGTCGTACTCCTCCACGGTCCCGTCCCGTTGCACTACGAAGCGATGCACGTCCGATTCGATCGTCGACGGCGCATCTTGCGACGCCTGAGCCATCGCGCTCGCGCACGACACAGCGGCGGTCAGGGCGACCGCATGCATTGCAAGAACGAAACCGCCTGCGCGGCACCGGGTACGCCAGAGAGCCATCACGCCCCGTCAGCCGGTGAGCCGCGCGCGGTACGCACGCGGGCTTTCGCCGAATTCGGCCCGGAAAGCACGGTTGAAGTTCGAAACGTCCTCGAACCCGCAATCGAGCGCGATGTCGATGATTTTGCCCGGCGCATCGGCGAGACGCTGAGCCGCGAGCCGCAAGCGCGCACGCACGATGTATTGATGCGGCGTCGTGCCCGTGGCCTGCTCGAACGTACGCAGGAAGTGATAAGGACTCAGTCCGGCATGCTCGGCAAGGCGATCGAGGCCGAGGTCGCTCTCGGGCGCTGCGTCGATCAACTGAAGAATCTGCATCACCCGTTCGATCGCCGCGCTGGAGGCACCGCGCATATCGCGCGGCGAAAGGCCCGCGGTGTGCCGTAGCGCATGCGCGGCAAGCGCTGTGGCGAGTGCGTCCCACCCGCTTGCGCTTCGCATCGATACGCCCGCGCAAGCAGTCGCGACAAACGGAGCAAACGCGCGCGAGGGCGCGATGCGCGCGGCGCCGAAACGCGCGCATCGCGGCGTTACGCCCACGTCCGCCGCAATTCGCTCGAAGTATGCCGATGTAAAACGAAACGCAATGCAGCGATCGCCTTCGCGGTGACGGTGACCGCACTCGAAGCACTCGCCGTCATTGCCGAGCATCACCGCGCCCGGCGTCATCAATGCCCGCCCCGACGGCGTCCGATACTCGAACGCACCCGCGACGACGAGCGCGACGAGCGTGCGCGCGTGCCGCTCCTCGAACGGAACGTCGTTCGGGCCATGCGTGCAGAGCACATCGGCCACCTGCCAACCCTCGCCCGCGACGAGCGTGCGTGGCGTCGTGCGCGCGCGAGCACCGGTCTCGCGCCGCCATGCCAGCGCCGCGTCGAGTCCGGCCGCAATATTTGCCAAGATTCGCCCCTTACATCGCCATAGGATCGTTATAGAACATCGCACGCGCCGCGGCCTGCCGCCGGTCGATGCGCGAACCGATGAACCGACGAACCGTCCGTTGCACGGAGATCATCTATGAATACTATCGAAACGAGCTTGCAACATGAATTCCCAGGTGCGCTGACAGCGCCGGAACGCGCCGCCGATATCGACGACGCAGACGATATCTACGGCTGGCTGATCGGCAGTTGGTCGCTCGAAGTCCTGCATTATCGCGGTGTCGATGTGCGCGGTCGGGGACTCATGGCCGAGGCTCACTTTGCGCGCGTGCTCGAGGGCCGCGCGATCGGCGATGTCTGGATCATGCCCCCGAGAGGCTCGCGCGAGCCGCGCGAAACCGGCATGAATATGTACGGCATGACGCTGCGCTGTTGGGATCCGCAGCTGCGGGCCTGGCGGATCACGTGGGCGAATCCGGCCGGACCTCATCGCGAGACGCAAATCGGCCGCCGTGTCGGCCGCGATATCGTACAAACCGGCGCGCGGCCCGATGGTCAGGCGACGCGCTGGCGGTTTACCGAAATCACGCCCGAACGCTTTCATTGGATCGGCGAGGCCCTCGCCCCCGACGGCGAAACCTGGCAACTCGAAGGAGAGTTCGGCGCAACGCGCGTCGGTCGCTGAATTGCGCGAAGTCGTCTATGGAGATAGCGGTAAAGGGGCCTTGGGGTTCGACGAAGAACGCACTCAGAACAACGAACGCTGCCGCTGCCGTGCCATCGAGACGACGTTGAGCTCGTCGAGCCGCTCGCGCGCCTTTGCGAGGTCGTGCACGAGTTGCCGCTGCAGCCACGTTTCGGCCCCGCCGCCGAACGCTTTGTCGAGCCGCAGCGCCATTTCGGGCGAGATGCCCGACTTGCCGCTCAGCAGATTCGTCAGCGCCTGGCGGCTCACTCCGAGCACGGCGGCGCCCTCGGTCACGCTGAGGTTGAAGCGTTCGAGACAGGTCTGGCGCACTATCGCGCCTGGGTGGATGAAGTCGGAATCGGCCATGGGCCGCACATTATCGGGGAACGACCGAATCGTCAACTGACAATGGACGCTTGTCGATCGACGCCGACCGCACGGGCGATCGCATCCGGGGCGCGCGGAAACTGTGAAGTGCTGCTTCACAGTACGTCAACATTGCGATGGATAGTCGCTCGCGGAAGGCGATGGTACATCTGAACTCCCTTCGCTTGGAGAACTTCCGATGACCTCCGCTCCGCTTTCGGCCGCCATCGCGCCGACGCGTTCGCCCTGGCGCAGCCTGCTTTGGACCATCCCGCTGACCGCTCTTTGGATCGCGCTGATCTACCGGCTGCCGATC
The DNA here is from genome assembly GCF_013282575.1 of Paraburkholderia sp. NMBU_R16. GTDB lineage: Bacteria > Pseudomonadota > Gammaproteobacteria > Burkholderiales > Burkholderiaceae > Trinickia. The sequence goes on along the minus strand of NZ_JAAAYE010000031.1, from coordinate 66,459 downwards.
GTCCCCACGAGCGGCGTTCCGACCACCGCCCATCAACTGACGGCCCATGCGTTCATCGCACTCGGCTTGTGGCTCGGCCTCGAACATACCGAGCTGACGCCAGCACAGCGTCGCGCGACGTGGCTGGCCGTCATGATCCCCGACACGCTTTGGTTCGCGGTTGCCTGGAGCGCGGCGATCGACGGCGGGTTTCATACGAATCCCGCTTCCCCCGTACCGTGGCTGCCGTTGGCGATATTCCTGCCCGTGCTGATCGGCGTGCCGCTGTTGCTGTCGTCAAAGCGCATCGGAAAGGTACTCGACGCGATGCCTGAGACGTGGCTCGTCGCACTTCAGTTTTACCGTGTATTCGGCAGCTTTGCGCTCGCAGCATGGCTGCGCGGCGGAATGCCCGGCGCGTTCGCCTTGCCCGCGGGAATCGGCGACGTCTTGACCGGCGTACTCGCCTTGCCGGCGGCAATGGCCCTGGCGGCTGGCACCGCCGAGGGTCGAAAAGCCGCAATCGCCTGGAACATCATCGGCCTCGCGGACTTCGCGATCGCCATCACCATGGGAATGATTACTTCCCCTGGCCCGCTCCAACTGATCGTGCCAAACGTGCCGAGCATCGGTGTCGGCGTTTATCCAGACGTGTTGACGCCTGCGTTCGTGGTGCCGAGCTCGATCCTGCTGCATGCCCTGTCGCTGCGACAGCTGATGCGCCGACGCCGCTGACGGCACGAAGCAGTCAGGCCTTCAACGGTGCGGACGGGGCGTTCAGCTTGCCGCGCGCACACAGTCCAGCGCCTCGTGCACGAGCGATTCGACGAGCGGCTGGACGCGCGCCGCGAGCGCCTCGTCATAGGGGTAAGGCCGCGCCTCGCGCATGTAGGTGATTTGCGAAAGTTCGAGCTGCACCGCATGGACGCCGTTATCGGGCGCACCGTAGCGGCGGGTGATATATCCGCCCTTGAAGCGCCCGTTGGCCACGGCGGTATAGCCGCTGCCGTGCCGAGTCACATGCAGCGTGAGCGCCTCGGCGAGCCCGTGGACCGCGCTCGCGCCGCCGGCTGTACCGAAGTTGAAATCGGGCAACCGCCCTTCGAAAAAGCGCGGCACGCGCGAACGGATCGAATGCGCATCCCACAACAGCACCGAGCCGTGCAAGGACTTCAGCCGAGCAAGTTCGCCCTCGAGCGCATCGTGGTAGGGCTGCCAGTATTGCGCGCGCCGACGCTCGATCTCGTTGGCATTCGGCTCGCCCCCGGGATGGTAGAGCGGCGCCTTGTCGAACGTATCGATCGGTACCAGACCCGTCGTATCCTGCCCCGGGTAGAGGCTTGCGTCATCAGGCGGACGGTTCAGGTCGATCACATAACGGGCATAGCAAGGCACGATCACCGATGCCCCCAACGCCCGCGCGAACGCATACAGCCGTTCGAGATGCCAGTCGCAATCGTCGACGTGGCGAGCGACATCGGTCATTCCGGCCGCTACGGCAGCCGGAATCGCCGTGCCGACATGCGGCATCGATACGAGGAGCGGTAGCGTCCCCTCGTGCAACGTCAACACTGGCGGTTCGGGTGGGGTTGTCATATTGAGCTCCTGCCTCTGCTAGTGCTTCCATTCGCGTAGTCGCGCAACCCGCGGATCACCGCATCAATTGCGCTACCGCCATACGATACGCCGCATAGACACGCGCCTCGTCGATATGCCGCCGCTCGCGCACGACGCAGCGGCCGGCTACATGGACATCGCGGATCGGCGTCTCGCCTTGTTCACAAAAGACGATAGCCGAAAGCCACGAAGCGGTGGGACGTGCATCGACGCTCGGATGGTCCGGATCGAGCACGAGCCAGTCGGCACGACTTCCCGCCCGCAATGCGCCCGTCGGGCGACCCGTCGCCTGCGCTCCACCCGCCAGCGCCGCGTCCACGAGTTGCTCGCCCAGTTGCTTGCCCTCGATGGCCGCAAGCACGTTCCGCTCGCGCCGCGCAAGGCGCTGCCCATACTCGAGCAGACGCAACTCGGCGCGCCAGTCCACCGCGATCTGGCTGTCCGAGCCGACGCCAAACCGTCCCTGCGCATCGAGGTAGCGTCGCGCCGGGAACACGCCATCGCCAAGGTTCGCTTCCGTCGTCGGGCACAGCCCCACCACCGCCTTGCTGCGCGCGAGCGCGACCGTCTCGGCGTCGTCGAGATGCGTCGCATGCACGAGGCACCAGCGCGCGTCGACATCGGCGTGATCGAGCAACCAGGCCACGGGCCGCGCCCCGGTCGCCACGACACATTCGTCGACTTCACCCGTTTGCTCCGCGATGTGGATGTGAATCGGCGCATTCGGCATACGGGCGCGAATGCCTTTCGTCAAGGCGAGCAACGATGGCTCCGATACCGCGCGCAACGAGTGCGGTGCGACACCGTATGTGCGCGTGCCATCTTCGGGATGCGCGCTTCGCAAGCTGTCGAACATGCTGAGCAACGCGTCCGGATCGCTGATGAATCGCCGTTGATCGGCACGCGGAGCACGCCCTCCGAATCCGCTCGATTCGTAAAGCACGGGCAGCATCGTGATCCCGATCCCAACGCCCGCCGCGGCACACAGCACCCGCTCGGCAAGCTCGGACGGACGGGCATAGCGGCTGCCATCGGGCGCATGATGCAGGTAGTGGAATTCACAGACGGACGTGTAACCCGCTTTCAACATCTCCACGTAGAGCCAGGCGGCAACGGCTTCGAGCGTCTCCGGCGTCATGCGCGCGGCGAAGCGGTACATCGAATCGCGCCAACTCCAGAACGTATCGCGCCCCTCGCCGCGATATTCCGCGAGGCCCGCCATCGCGCGCTGAAATGCGTGGGAATGCAGATTCGGCATGCCCGGCATGATCGGACCCGCCGCGCGCGGCGTATCCACTTGTGCGCGCGCGCCGGCCTCCACGCTCGTGAGCGTGCCATGCTCGTCCCATCGCAATAGCACGTCGCGCTGCCATCCGTCGGGCAAATAGGCGTATTGCGCAAAGAGCGAGTGAGCGCGCGGATGTTGCGTGGCCTGCGTCACGTCGTACTCCTTGCCGCGGCCGGCCGCGGCCGGCGATACACCGTGATGCCGTTGCGCACGACGCGAGCGGCGAGCGGACGACCGATCCAGTAGGCGAGTTCGGCCAGCGTATCGACCGACCATGCGACGAAGTCGGCCGCGCGTCCGGCTTCGAGCGCGCCATGCCGCACGTCTTGACCGAGCGCGCGCGCCGCATGCCGTGTCACGCCTTGCAACGCCTCACTGACGGTAAGCCGGAACAGCGTGCATCCGAAGTTCAGCATCGCGACGAGCGATGTCGCGGGCGACGTGCCCGGATTACTGTCGGTGGCAAGGGCGATCGGCACTTCGTAGCGGCGCAGCAACTCGATCGGCGGCAACTGCGTCTCGCGAATGAAGTAATAGGCCCCCGGCAGCAGCACGGCCACCGTGCCCGCCGCTTTCATCGCCACCACGCCGGCTTCGTCGAGATGCTCGAGATGATCGGCCGACAGCGCCCGGTGGCGTGCGGCGAGCGCCGCGCCGCCCATCGCGCTCAACTGCTCCGCGTGCATTTTGACTGGCAAGCCCCTGCGCGCCGCCGCCTCGAGCACGCGCTCGCTTTGCGCGAGCGTGAAGCCGATGCGTTCGCAAAAGACGTCCACCGCATCGACGAGGCCTTCATCCGCGAGCGCGGGCAGCATCCGCTCGCAGACTTCGTCGATATAGGCATCGGCGCGGCCCGCGAATTCCGCAGGTAATGCGTGCGCGCCAAGAAACGTCGTATAGACCGAGACCGGACAGCGCCGTCCAAGCTCGCGCGCGACGCGCAGCATTTTTCGCTCGCTGGCCAGATCGAGACCATAGCCGGACTTGATCTCGACGGCGCCCACGCCGTCTTCGATCAAGGCCGTCAGTCGTTGCTCCGCTGCCGCGACGAGCGCCGCTTCGTCCGCCAGGCGCGTGGCACGCACCGTCGAGGCGATACCGCCGCCGCGACGGGCGATCTCCTCGTAGCTGGCGCCGGCCAGGCGCAACGCGAATTCGTCTGCGCGATGCCCGGCATAGACGAGATGCGTGTGGCAATCGACAAGGCTCGGTGTCACCCAGGCGCCGCCGATGTCTTCGCGCGGCCAGTCATCGAATTCGCGCGGAAGCGCGTCGCGCGCGCCGACCCACGCGAGCTTGCCGTCGCGCACCGCCAGCGCGGCATCGGCGATCGTTTCGTCCGGGTCGCCGTGCGGGCATAGATGCAGGTTCTGCCAGACCAGATCGTTCATCGTTCGATCGTCATTGTCCGAGCATCGGCAGATTCAAGCCGGCTTCGCGCGCGGTGCGCTCGGCCAGCGCATAGCCCGCATCGGCGTGACGCATCACACCCGTGGCCGGATCGTTGAACAGAACGCGTTCGATGCGCCGTGCCGCCGCCTGCGTACCGTCGCAAACAATGACGACACCCGCATGCTGGCTAAAACCCATGCCCACCCCACCGCCATGATGCAGCGAAACCCAAGTGGCCCCGCCCGCGGTATTGAGAAGCGCATTCAACAGGGGCCAGTCGCTCACCGCGTCGGATCCGTCTTTCATCGCTTCGGTCTCGCGGTTCGGGCTGGCAACGGAACCCGTGTCGAGATGATCGCGGCCGATGACGATCGGCGCCTTGAGTTCCCCGCGCGCCACCATTTCATTGAACGCCAGGCCGAGCCGGTAGCGGTCTTTCACGCCGGCCCAGCAGATACGCGCCGGCAACCCCTGGAACGCGATGCGCTCGCGCGCCATGTCGAGCCAATTGTGCAGGTGCGCATCGTCGGGAATCAGCTCCTTCACCTTGGCGTCCGTCTTGTAGATGTCTTCGGGGTCGCCCGAGAGCGCGACCCAGCGAAACGGGCCCTTGCCTTCGCAAAAGAGCGGCCGGATGTAGGCCGGCACGAAACCCGGGAAGTCGAACGCGTTCTCGACGCCCATTTCCTTAGCCATCTGACGAATGTTGTTGCCGTAATCGAGCGTCGCCGCGCCCCGCGATTGCAGCGTCAACATCGCCTGAACATGCTTCGCCATCGATTGCTTTGCGGGCACGACGATGCTCTGAGGATCCACCTTGCGACGCTCGCGCCATGCTTCCAGCGTCCAGCCTTGCGGCAGGTAGCCGTTGATGGGATCGTGCGCGCTCGTCTGATCGGTTACGCAATCGGGCGTGATGCCGCGCGCGACGCATTCGATGAAGACATCGGCCGCATTGCCCAGCAGACCGACCGAAACCGGCTTGCCGCTCGCCTTGGCCGCCTCGATCGTCGCCAGCGCCTCGTCGAGCGTCGTCGCCTTGCGATCGAGGTAGCGCGTCTTCAGACGCATATCGATGCGTGTCTCGTCGCATTCGACGGCGATCATCGAAAAGCCGGCCATCGTCGCGGCCAGCGGTTGCGCGCCGCCCATTCCACCGAGGCCGCCGGTCAAGATCCAGCGCCCCTGCGCCTGGCCGTTGAAATGCTGATTGGCAACGGCGTAAAAGGTCTCGTAAGTGCCCTGCACGATCCCCTGGCTGCCGATATAGATCCAACTCCCGGCTGTCATCTGCCCGTACATCATGAGCCCCTTTCGATCGAGCTCGTGAAAGTGGTCCCAGGTGGCCCAGTGCGGCACGAGATTCGAGTTCGCGAGCAGCACGCGCGGCGCATCGGCATGCGTGCGGAACACGCCGACGGGCTTGCCCGATTGGATCAGCAGGGTTTCGTCGTCGTTCAGTGTCTCGAGCGTGGCGAGGATACGGTCGAAGCATGCCCAGTCGCGCGCCGCACGTCCGATCCCGCCGTAGACGACGAGCGCATGCGGATGCTCGGCGACTTCAGGATCGAGGTTGTTCTGGATCATCCGATACGCGGCTTCAGTGAGCCAGCTCTTGCAGGATTTCATCGGTCCGCGCGGCGCACGCACCGTACGCGAGGCGTCGTAGCGCGGATCGACGGATTTCGGGTCGTTCATGGGGGCCTCTTTGCCTTTCGGTTCGATGCGTTTTCAAAAATGTCCGGTGAAGCGGTAGCGGCTGCCCGGATGCCACAAATTCGCGATCGACGCGACGAGTGCACGCGTCCAGGTGCGCCGGTGCAACACGAGACACGGCTCGCCGTCGGCCATCGTCAGCTGCGCACACGTGTCCGGCTCGGGCAGCGCGGCTTCGATGCGGTACTCGACGCGCGACAGCGGCGCGACGCGCACGAGATACTGGTTCGGGGTGATTTGCGTGAAGTCCTGCAGCGCGTATTCCGGCGCTGCGGCCGGGTTGACCCAGCGCTCTTCGAATTGCACCGGCTCGTCGTTCTCGAAATGCAGGACGCGCGAATGGAAGATCGGACTGCCCGAGTTCAACTGCATCTCTTCAGCCAGTGCCGCATCGGCCACGGTCGCGCCGAGCGAAAGTACGCTCGCTCGATGCCGGTGACCGCGCGCTGCGATTTCGTCCGAGATGCTGCGTATCGCCACGAGCGTCGATTCGTATTTGGGCCGCGCAACGAATGTCCCGGCGCCTTGCACACGGGTGAGCACCTGCTCGGCTGTCAGCTCGCGCAACGCGCGGTTGACCGTCATGCGGGCCACCTTGAACTCGCGCGCGAGCTCGTTCTCGGAGGGCACCTGGTCGCCCTCGCCCCATTCGCCCGCATGGATGCGGGCAAGGATGAAATCCTTGATGCCTTGATAAGCCGGTGCGTTCATTGGCGGGCCGTCTCGATGTCGCGCATTGCCGCCCTGCCTCAGGCCGCAGACGCTTCGGACGCGAATGCCAACGGGCTCGCCGCGGCAATCGCGCCGTCGCGCACGATCTTCGCGATGGCCGCGATATCGGGGGCGAAGTAGCGATCGAGTTCGTAATGCGGAACAGCCGAACGCACGATGCCCATGACGCGCTCGAGCGCGGCGCTCGTGCGATTCGGCGCGCGAAGATCCACGCCCTGGGCTGCCGCGAGCAGTTCGATGGCAAGGATGTTCGCGGTGTTTTCGGCGATATCGCCGAGCTTGCGAGCCGCGAACGTGGCCATCGATACGTGATCCTCCTGATTCGCCGATGTCGGCAGCGAATCGACCGACGCCGGATGCGCGAGCGTCTTGTTCTCCGACGCCAATGCGGCCGCGGTCACATGCGCGATCATGAAACCCGAGTTCACACCGCCATCCTTGACGAGAAACGGTGGGAGGCCCGACAGCGTCGCGTCGATGAGCAGCGCGATGCGGCGCTCGGCGAGCGCGCCGATTTCAGCGGCCGCGAGCGCCAGGTTGTCCGCGGCGAATGCGACCGGTTCGGCGTGGAAATTGCCGCCCGAGAGGACTTCGCGCGTATCGGGGAACACGAGCGGGTTATCGGAAACGGCGTTCGCTTCGATGAGCAGCACATCGGCCGCATGTCGCATCTGATCGAGACACGCGCCCATGACCTGCGGCTGGCAGCGCAGGCTGTAAGGGTCTTGCACCTTGCCGCAATCGCGATGCGAGAGATTGATGCCGGAGCCGTCGAGCAACGCGCGATAAGCGGCCGCCGCATCGATCTGCCCGCGGTGACCGCGCAGCGCATGAATCCGTGCATCGAACGGCTTGACGGAGCCGGCTGCCGCGTCGACCGACAGCGCGCCCGACACGAGTGCCGTGCGAAAGAGATCCTCGATGGCGAAGAGGTTGTAGAGCGCCAGCGCCGTGGACGCTTGCGTGCCGTTGAGCAACGCGAGCCCTTCTTTCGCTTGCAGCGTGAGCGGCGCGAGCCCGGCCATCGCGAGACCGGCGGCCGCGCTCATGCGCTCGCCGCGTACATGCACTTCACCGATGCCGAGCAGAACGGCCGATAGATGCGCGAGCGGCGCCAGATCGCCCGAAGCGCCCACCGAGCCCTTGATCGGAATGACCGGCAGTACATCGGCATTGAAGAGCGCGACGAGCGCATCCATGACTTCGCGGCGGATGCCCGAGTGTCCGCGCCCCAGGCTCGAGAGCTTCAGCGCGATCAGCAGGCGCACGACGGGCGCCGACATCGGTTCGCCGACCCCGACCGCATGCGACAACACGAGATTGCGCTGCAACAGTTCGAGCTGGTCGTGAGGAATGTGCGTGCTGGCGAGACGACCGAAGCCGGTATTGATGCCATAGGCGGGTGCACCTTCCGCCGCAATGTCGGCAACAGCCTTCGCCCCTCTATCGATGGCGGCATGGCTGACCGGATCGAGCCTCAGCGTGACCGGCTCGCGGGCGATGCGGCGAAGCTGGGCGAGGTTCAGTTGGCCGGGCGTAAGCATCATGGTGAGGAAATCCTGTCTCGTCTGTCGATGAGGTGGCAGTCTAGCCTTCCGGTCTTGTATATACAACCCGTTTTTACATGCCGGCGGTCAGGGATTCCCAGGATGGTGAAACATCGGCCGGACCGCGCCGAGATGGCCTGCACTCGCCGCTCCTCGGCAGAACTATGCTGATCTCGTAAATAGGGCCGGCTCGGCACCGCGTAATTCATGCACGCTCGCGTCGCGCCGAGCTTGTCTATACAGCTAGCGATACCCCCTCCATGGAGGCGATCGGCCGACGCCGCTGTCATGCGGTTGCCGCTGGGCCCTCGATATGCCGTGGCGACGCGCATCGCGCCCTACCGCATGCGCCGCTTCGGGGCATCGCGCACCTTGGCGGAGCCCGTTTTGCCGCGAGCGCACTCGTTCTCGCGACGGGAACGGGCTGTGCTTCACCTCCGGCAGAAGCGCGCGACCGACCGAACCTCGATCGATCGTACGAGACGCTCGCCGATGCGCTGATTCGGCAAACCCACTCCAGCAGACGAGCGCAACTTGATGGAAGCCATGACCAAAACACAAGCGACGAAAGGACAGGGACAGATGGACCTCATCGAATTGGCTCGAGAGTCCGGCATGGCCGTGATGCTCGACGCAAGAATCGGTCAGCAAGAGTATGTGAGCGTCAGCGGGTCCCTTGCCGCGCTCGCACGATTTGCCGACGCGGTGCGCAAAGAACCGGGCTCCGATGAATCGGGCAACGGTAACGGCTGACGCAATGCGCGCCGCTCACCCGTGCGCGGGCACTCGCGCCGCGCGCGACCACGCCACGCACGCCGCGTAGCCGGCGGGCGCGGGGCACCACAACGCCTCGTAGTCGGCCACGCCGCTGTCGTCGGACATCTGCGGATCGACGGGATGCACACGTGGGGCGTGGCCGGTCCCGCGTTCGCCGCCGAGTACCTCGAACCCGGCGATGCCGCCCGCCAGCGAAATCCCGGTGCCGAGTGCTTTCACGAGCGCCTCTTTGGCGGTCCAGGCGTCGTAAAACGCGTCGTGCTGCAAATTCTCGGCCAACGATTCGAGATGCGCGATTTCGCGCGGAGCCAGGACGCTTTTCGCCACGGTGCGCCAATCGAACCGTTCGCGTCGTGCCTCGATATCGACGCCCACGCGCCGCATGCTCGACAGCGCGATCAGCGCATAGGCACCGGAATGCGACACGTTGAAATCGAGCAGGCCGTCCGTCCTCCATCCGTCGAAGATGCCGGCAAGCCGCGGCCGGCCGGCATCGTCGCGCAAAAAGCGCAGATCGCGCGCGGGCAACCCTAGTTTTGCCGCGACGGTCTGGCGCAATGCGGCACGGGCGGCGGCATGGCGCATCGCATCCTCCCGGCGCAGGAATCGGGCTGCGCGCGAACGCTCGCCGTCGTCGAGCACCGACAATTGCGGTGCGTCCAGCGGCGCCGACAGATCGATCGCGACGAGCCGCAGCTCCACCCCGGCCCGGCTCGCGGCCGGCACATCGATCGCCGATATTTCATAAGCGCGGCGGTGCGCTGTTGGCAGACTGTTCATGCGTGAAATTCAAGTATCGGCGCGTGCGAATACATGCCCCAATTTCTGGTAGTTGCCCCGGCGGGGCGCCGCAGGTCAAATCGTCGGCGTCGCACGACGCACGCTGTCCATTCTCGGACGCCGCTCGCTCACCTGGAGAGAACGATTGACCTGCCCGCCGCTGCTGCATATCGAAGCACTGACCGCCGGCCACGGCAAGCTCGACGTGCTCGACGACGTCTCGTTGAGCGTCGCGCCCGGCACCACCGCCTGCGTGCTCGGACCGGCCGGCGCCGGCAAGACCACGCTGCTGATGACGGTCGCCGGCTTGCTGCGCGGCAAGAGCGGTTCGATCCGCTTCGCGGGCGAGGAGATCCGGCGCAAGCGGGCCCATGAAATCGTCGCGCGCGGCATTGCCTATGTCCCGCACAACCGGCTGCTCTGCCGCAATCTGTCGGTGCGCGACAACCTGCTGGCCGGGGTCTGGCGCGAGCCGGACCGCCCGCGCGTGGAAGCCGACGCCACGCAGCTGTTTGCGCGCTTTCCTCGCCTCAAGGCGCTCGAGACGCACCGCGCGAGTTCTCTTTCGAGCGGCGAGCAGCAACTGCTCGGCATTGCCCGCGCGCTGATGTTGCGCCCGACACTGCTGCTGATCGACGAACCGATCGCGGGACTGCCGCCCGAAATCGTCGACGATATTCTCGAACTCGTCGAGCAGTTGAACCGCCAGGGTATCAGCGTGCTGATGGCGGAAAAACGCGACAATGGCCATAAAGTGCTGCGGGCGGCCAGATATGCGTATCTGCTCGAGCAAGGCCGCATCGCATTCGCGGGCGAAGCAAAGACGCTGCGCGCTCGCGCCGTCGCATAGCACGACGCGCCGCCCGCGGCGCACAATCGTGTCCCACTCCGATGAATTTCCCGTAGCGGCCATCTCGCTCGAACGGTTCCGCGCTTCAGTGAAGCAACCCAAGCATCGCGGCCCGCACCACGGCCGCGGTCTTGTTGGCGCTCTTGAGTTTGGTGACCGCATTCTTGACGTGGAAGTTGACGGTATCGACCGAGATGACGAGGATTTTCGAAATCTCGCCCGATGTCTTGCCATCGGCCGCCCACTTCAGCACTTCGATCTCACGCTCCGTCAGACCGCGTTCAGGGTCATCCATCAGTGCCGGCATGAGTACGCGCTTGAGCGCGAAATGCGCCGCGTTCACGAGCCAGCGCATGCGCGTTTCCTTTTCCGCGAGTTCGTCCGAGGTGATCGGCTCGCCCGAGCGCGCGAGCGTCAGCATGCCGCCCACGCCGCAACTATCGAACGCGGCCTTGGCCCACCCCACGCGCAAACCCGCTGCACGCGCTTCCTGCCATAGCTGAGGCGCCGTGGCGAAGAGCGCGTCGCTCCAAATCACAGGCAACGCCGACCGGCGGGCATGGAGTACGGTCGGATCGATTTCGATGTAACGCGCCTCGTCATAGCGCTTTTGCCACCACGCGGGATAGTTGTTGACGAGACGCGTTTTCGGCTTCGACAGCGGCCACGGCGCACGCAGCCCGTAGGCGCAATACTCGAAGCCCAGAGTTTTCGCAGCGTTTTCGATCTTGCGGAAGACCTCGTCACCTGAATGCGTATCGTCGAGGTCATTCAACAACTGTTCGGCCCAGCTCGTCATCGTTGCCTCCTCGTCATTGCGCGCCGAGCGCGCAACGGCATGCGCGATATCGCGCGGGCGCCACGCGGGCGGCCGGCATATCGCCATCCCGGCGCGCCCCCTCCGCTCACGGCATGGACCGACGAGCGGCTCTCGAACGAGGTACGCGCCAAAGGCTTTTTTATTCAGCGTTGCATGGATTTCCCAGATGGCACGCGCTCTCGCGAAACACAGCACGTCCAACTGAGGGCCGTATGCTACTCCACTGTTCGCACAATGGATGAGATCAGACCGTTCGGTCTGAACCGATGCAAACCAGCGCGTTCGCCGTCAATCCGCGATGAAACCGGTTCGCGTCGGCGTCGGGAAGGTTTCACTTCCCTCTCTCGAAAATTTGAATGAGTCCTCGGGATGGACTGCGGCCCCCGCGCCCGCGAACCGATCAGCGAGCGATTCCGACGTTTTCGTTGCGAGCCGACAACGAATGCGCAACCCGGTAAAAATGCGGGCTCAACCCTTGCTCGGGTTGTGCCGTAATACCGGCGCAGGTCCGACGAATGGTGCGCCTCACGGCCACCTCGAGTGGAAATCAGTGCGCAACGCCACACCTGGTGCGCAGACGTTGACGCATGATTACACTAGTACCCGTGACTGCGTTTGAAACACGTCTGCGTGGCACCTGAGGAGTCAATAATGAACCGCCCGCTCGCCCGTATGCCGCTGCGCGCCATCGCCACGATGTCCGTAGGCGCACGGTTAAAGTGGCTCCTCGGTCTCGTTATAGCCGCGATGCTGGGGGTACTGGCGTATTTTGTCTCTGCCGAGATGCAAACCTCGCGCCTTCAGGCGCGCTATCTCGCGCGGTTCGACCGCGATGTCTCGTTCGGCGTCGGCCCGGGGCCCAGCAACAGCATCCGCTTTCCTACGCACGGCGGCCCCTACGACGTTCGGCTCGGTTATGCCCAACTGCCCGATTTCGAAAAGCGTCTCGTTTCGCGCGGCTACCAGGTCACGCGGCAGGCCCGCGATTCGTCGACGATGACGTCGATTGCGGACCGCGGCCTCTTTCTTCCTTACCGCGAGAAAGATCAAGGCGGCCTGCAGTTGTTCGACACGCAAGGCGAGCCGCTCTTCAGCGCCCGCTATCCCGCGCTCGTCTACGGAAACTTCGAATCGATCCCGCCGCTGATCGTGAGCGCGCTCACGTTCATCGAGGATCGCTACCTGCTCGATGCGAGTCAGCCCTATCGCAATCCGGCCATCGATTGGGGCCGTTTCTCGCGCGCGTTGAGCGATCAGGCGCTGCGTCTCGTGAACCGGCATCAGGCAACGCCGGGCGGCAGCACGCTTGCCACGCAAACCGAAAAGTTTCGCCATTCGCCGGGCGGGCGCACCGCCACGCCGCCCGAGAAGCTGCGTCAGATCGCATCGGCATCGGTGCGCGCCTATATGGGCGGCGAAAAAACGATGCCGGCGCGCCGCTCGATCGTCGTCCACTACCTCAACACGGTGCCGCTCGCGGCACAACCGGGCACCGGCGAAGTCGAAGGACTCGGCGATGGCCTGGCCGCCTGGTACGGCCGCGATTTCGACGAGGTCAACCGCCTGCTCACGCAAGCCAGCATACGCAACAGCAACAACGAAGCGACGGGCCAGACGCTTTCCGACGAAGCACTCGCATTCAAGCAGGCGCTCTCGCTGTTGATTGCGCAGCGCGCGCCCTCGTATTTTCTCGTGCGCAATCCCGTCGCGCTCGATCATCTGACCGACAGCTACGTGCGCGTGCTGGCCGCCAACGGCGTCATCTCGAGTTCGCTGCGCGATGCGGCGCTGGCGGAACGGCTCGAGCTGCACCGCGCCGCGCCGCTGCAGCCTGCCACGTCCTATGTCGCGCGCAAGGCCGTCACGCTTTTACGTGCGCAACTGATGGGGATGCTGGGCGTATCGAATGTGTACGATCTCAACCGCCTCGACCTGACGGCCCAATCGACGCTCGACAAGAGCGTACAGGCCGAGGTCAGCGACCGGCTGGCGCGCGCGAGTACCGTGGACGGTGCCAAGGCAGCCGGCCTGTACGGCTTCGAAATGCTGCGCCCGGGCGACGACCCGTCGAAGATCGCGTTCAGCTTCACGCTTTTCGAGCGGCGCGGCGGCGAAAACCTGCTGCGCGTGCAGACCGACAGCGTGAACCAGCCGTTCGACATCAACCACGGCGCTCGGTTGAACCTCGGCTCGACGGCGAAACTGCGCACGATCATCACTTACCTGCAGATCGTCGCGGCGCTGCACGAGCGCTATGGTGCCCTTTCGAATGCCGAGCTCAAACGCGTTCAGCCCGATCCGTCCGACGCACTCTCGCGCTGGGCCGTCGATTACCTCTCCCACACGACCGATCGCTCGCTGCCATCGATGCTGCAAGCCGCCGTGGAGCGCAAATACTCGGCCAGCCCGGGCGAGCTTTTCGCGACGGGCGGCGGCATGCAAGCCTTCACGAACTTCGACAAGTCGGACAACGGGCGCATCCTGACCGTCCACGATGCGTTCCGGCATTCGGTCAACCTCGTCTTCGTGCGCTTGATGCGCGATATCGTCCGCTACGAAATGGTCGAAGCTGCCGGCCCATCGCAGCGCTGGCTCGACGATCCGCAGTTGCGTCAGACCTACTTGACGCGTTTCGCCGATCAGGAGAGCCTCGTCTACCTGCATCGCTTCTACACCAAATACCAAGGGAAGACGCCCGACGAGGCACTCGATACGCTCGTTGCCGGCATGCGTAGCAAGGCGCCGCCCAAGGTGGCCACGGCGCTGCGCAGCGTCGCGCCGCAAGCGCCGCTGCCCTGGTTCGACGCGCGCATGCGTGCCGCGCTCAAGGGCACGGTCAGCGCACACATCTCCGACGACGACCTGGCAAGCCTCTATGCCAAGTACGGTCCGGACAAGTTCAACCTCAACGATCGCGGCTACATCGCGCACGTGCATCCGGTCGAACTCTGGATGCTCAGCTATCTGCGCCTCCACCCCAACGCGTCCGAGCGCGAATTGCGCAGCGCGAGCCAGGACGTGCGGCTCACTTCGTACGCATGGCTTTTCAAGACGCGTCATCGCGGCGCTCAGGACCGCCGCATCCGGCACATGGTGGAGTTGGAAGCCTATGCGCGCATTACGAAGGCCTGGCGCGCGCTCGGCTATCCGTTCGAAACGGTCACGCCGTCCTATGCGGCAGCCGTCGGCGCGTCGGGCGACCGGCCCGATGCGTTGGCACAGTTGATCGGCATCGTGGCCAACGACGGACGCATGCTGCCGGCACACAGTATCGGTTCGCTCAAGTTCGCGGCGGGAACGCCCTACGAGACCGAATTCGAGCACGTGCCGGCCGCGAAAGACCCGACAGTCTCGCCCGAGATCGTCAATGTGGTGCATGGGCTGCTGCGCGATGTCGTGCAAGGCGGCACCGGCGCCCGGCTCGCGGCCGGCCTGCCGTTGCCCGACGGACGCATGCTCGACGTCTATGGCAAGACCGGCACGGGCGATCAGCGCTTCGAGGTCTATGCGCCCGGCGCGCGGCTCATCGAATCGCGCAAGGTCAATCGGACCGCCACGTTCGTTTTCGTCATCGACAACCGGTTCTTCGGCACGCTGACCGCATTCGCTCACGAGCCGTATGCCGCACGCTATTCCTACACGAGCGCGATGGCCGTCCAACTGCTCAAGTCGCTCGGCCCGACGCTCGCTCCGCTCGTCGGTCCGGCGTCCGCAGCGCACGGCGCGGGCCGGCTCGCCGAATCGCCGGATCCGCGATCGGTTGCCGCCGCTGCATCGGCCTCCTGAAGGGAGGTGGGCCGCTGAGCCGGCCCGCACCGCGTCCTTCGTGTCGTACGATGAATTCGATCGGCCGGCGCAAGCACGGGCAGCGCCGATCGAGTGTGAGATCGGGGTAAAAGATCGGCATACAATCGCCGTCTGACCATCCACCTCACGCACCCATGAGCCCATCGAACACCCCTCGCGCCGTCACCTGGTCGCTGTCCGGCAACATCCTCGTCGTCACCATCGATCATCCCCCCGTCAATGCGCTCAGCGCCGACGTTCGGCGCGGGCTCGTCGATGCGCTCGATGCCGCTGAGCGCGATCCCGCTGTCGCGGCCGTGCTGATCGTCGGTGCAGGCAGGAATTTCATCGCCGGGGCCGACATCCGTGAGTTCGGCAAGCCACCGCAGCCACCGGCGCTACCCGATGTGTGCGAGCGCGTCGAAGCCGCGTCGAAACCGGTCGTCGCCGCGCTTCACGGCGCAGCGCTCGGCGGTGGGCTCGAAATCGCACTGGCGGCACACTATCGCGTCGCGCTCGTCGGTGCGAAGCTCGGCCTGCCCGAGGTGAAGCTCGGACTCATGCCCGGCGCAGGCGGCACGCAACGCACGCCGCGCCTGATCGGCGCGGCCGCGGCGCTCGATCTGATGCTGTCGGGCCGCCACGCGGATGCCGAGGAAGCGCTTGCACTGGGGCTCATCGACCAACTGGGCAAGGGCGAGGACGCGCTCGAGGCGGGGCTCGCCTACGCGCGCGAGCTCGTCGCGCGCCATGCGCCGCCGCGACGAACCCGCGACGCTCGCGCGCTCGAAGCCGATCCGACTGCCGCGCGCAAGGCGATCGAAGAGGCGCGTGGGCATACCGCGACGCGTTCGCGCGGCCTTTTCTCGCCGGGCAAGATCGTCGACGCCGTGCAAGCCGCGCTCGAACTGCCTTTCGACGAAGGCCTCGCATACGAACGCCGTGCATTTCTCGAGTGTCTCGACAGCCCGCAGCGCGCAGGGCTCGTCCATGCGTTCTTCGCCGAGCGCGAAGCCGCGAAAGCCCCCGAGACGAAGGCGGCCCCGCCACGCCCGATCGCCTCGACCGGCGTCGTCGGCGGCGGCACGATGGGTGCCGGCATCGCCGTTGCCATCCTCGAAGCCGGGCTGCCCGTCGTCATGATCGAGCGTGACGACGAGGCACTCGGTCGCGGGCGCGCTTATGTCGAGCGCGTCTACGACGGCCTCGTCGCGAAGGGCAGGCTCTCGGGCGCCGGCAAAGAGGCGGCACTCGCCCGCTTTACCGGCAGCACGGACTATGCGGCGCTTTCCACAGTAGATCTGATCGTCGAAGCCGTGTTCGAAGACATGGCCGTCAAAAAGACCGTCTTCGCCGAACTGGACCGCGTTGCCCGGCCGCAAACAGTACTTGCCACCAACACCTCGTATCTGGACATCGACGAAATCGCGGCCGTCACCTCGCGGGCCGCGGACGTTATCGGCCTGCATTTCTTTTCGCCTGCGCATGTGATGAAGCTGCTCGAGATCGTCGTGCCGGCGCGCGTGGCAACCGATGTCGTGTCGACCGCATTCGAGTTCGCCCGGCGGCTCGGCAAAACACCGGTACGCGCCGGTGTGTGCGACGGGTTCATCGGCAACCGCCTGCTCGCGGTCTACAGGACGGCGGCCGATTACCTGATGGAAGATGGCGCGTCCCCCTACCAGATCGATCGCGCGATGCGCGAGTTCGGCTACCCGATGGGTCCGTACCAAGTCGTCGATCTCGCGGGCGGCGACATCGGCTGGGCTGCGCGCAAACGCCGCGCACCGACGCGCGACGCGCGCATGCGCTATGTCGAGATCGCCGACCGGCTCTGCGAGCGCGGGTGGTTCGGACAGAAGACGGGCCGCGGTTTTTATCGCTACGAACCGGGCGCACGCACGGGCAGCCCCGATCCGGAAGTCGAGGCGATCATCGACGCCGAGCGACAGCGCCATGGAATCGTCCCACGCCATTTCGACGACGAGGAAATCGTGCGGCGCCTCATGACCGCAGTCATCAACGAAGCGGCGAACATCGTGCGGGAAGGCATCGCGTTGCGGCCGCTCGACGTCGACGTGACGCTCGTGCACGGCTATGGTTTTCCGCGCTATCGCGGTGGACCGATGATGTATGCGGATACGATTGGTCTTGCGCACGTGCTGGCGGATCTGCGCCGCTACGAGCAGGAGGACGCGTTCTTTTGGAAGCCCTCGCCGCTCATCGTCGAGCTGGTCGAGCGCGGCGCTTCCTTCTCGAGCTTGAACGGCACCGCGCGATAGCGCCTCGGCGGGCCGCTTGCGTGCTCCGGGGCACGCAAGCGATCGCGTTGGCGACACCGGAGCGTCGCTCATCCATTTGGCGGCTAACGCCGCGAATATTCGTAAATCCGAAAATCCAATCGACCCACGATCTACTCTTTTCAATACGAATATTCGGAATTCACCCGTAATCCACTTCGAATCAAATTTAAAATTTCCTCACTTTTATGTAACTACAGCGTTTCCGCAATATTCTTTATCACTTCATAGATTTAAAAATGCTTGTCGCCCCGCTCCTAATCCGCATATACTGCGCGTCACGCATTTTCAGCTGAACATTCAACCCACCGTGGGCGACGTTCTCCCGGTTCTGCAGCGGAATGACTACGGATACCTCACCGAGCTAGCCGCCGCACGAGCTTGTATCCGCAGTGTCATCGGAGCAAAGCATGCTGACGCCACAACAGACTTCGCAATTTTGCGATACCAATCTATTTAGTCCCGCATATTTGATTCACCGCTTTCCACCCGCGAGCGGGACTCAGCGCTTTATCGAACGATCTCGGAAAGAAATATCCGAGATATTGAGCGGCGCATCTGACAAACTACTGATTATCGTCGGACCTTGCTCGATTCACGACACCGACGCCGCGCTTCAGTACGCCAATCGACTTGCACGCATTCGAGCGGAACTGAGCGACGACCTTCATATCGCAATGCGCGTGTACTTCGAAAAACCCAGAACCTGCCTTGGCTGGAAAGGCTTCATCAACGATCCGGACCTTGACGAGACATACGACGTCGACGGAGGTTTGAAACGCGCCAGGCAGCTTTTGCTCGAGATTTGCTCGCTACATGTTTCCGTGGCCACAGAGTTCCTGGATACGGTCGGTTACCAGTACATCTGCGATCTCGTCAGTTGGGGGGCTGTCGGCGCACGCACGACCGAGTCCCAGGTGCATCGCGAGATGGCCTCGGGGCTGCCCTGCCCGATCGGCTTCAAGAACGCCACCAACGGCGACGTCAAGCCGGCCATCGACGCCATCCGGGCCTCCCGGCAGCCGCATCGCTTCGTGGCGGTGACGGCCGAGGGCGCTTATGTCAGACGCGCGACGCAGGGCAATGTCCATGGGCACCTCGTGCTGCGCGGCGGCCGCGTGCCGAACTATGACGCGCATGGCGTAACTTCAGCGTGCGAACAGCTCGCAGCGCATGGGTTGCCCGCGCGTGTCGTCGTAGATGCGAGTCACGGCAACAGCGGCAAGCAGCATCGAAACCAGCTGGCAGTCTGCGACTCGCTCGGCTCGCGAATCTCGCTGGGCGATACGCACGTGGCCGGCGTCATGATCGAATCGAATCTCGTTGCCGGCAACCAACCGATCGGCCCGCTCGCGCAGTTGATGTACGGACAGAGCATTACCGACGCATGCATCGGCTGGGATGACACGGCATCGCTGCTCTGCCGTCTTGCAAACGACGTCCGAACACGCCGCAGGCTCTATACACCTGTCGAACCGCCGGCTGCGCTCGCGGGCTGAGCACCGCGACGCGGCGCCCGCGCGCTGCCGTTGTTTTGTCCTCCTACGTAGCATCTATTTAATTAGTAGTCCTTAATTTGACACGCGAGTTTTTCGATATCGCTTTTTGCATCACCTCAGAACACCCACTCAAGCCATTCCGAGGAACTATCATGTTGACCACCGTCGTGGAGCAACCGGTCGCGCCACCGTCTCGCCCACACCGCATGCAATCGATGAGCGCTGCCGATCTGCTTTGGCGCGCTGCCTACCTGCATCCCGATTCGGGTCTTTCGTTTCTGTCCGGCACCGACGACGAAGGCGCGTTCATGACCTACCCGGCGCTGCTCGACGAAGCGCGCCGGATCGCGTCGGCGCTGCGGCTTCTCGGACAGCGGCCCGGCGACAAGGTGGTGTTGCTGCTGGAACTCGCACGCGATTTCATCCCGGCATTCTGGGGTTGCGTGCTGGCGGGCTGCGTGCCTTGTCCGGTCGCGCCGATCCGCAACGACCCGCCTCGCTGGGACAAGACGATCGCGCACTTGCGCGCGCTGCTCGACGATCCGCTCGTCGTGACGACGCAGGCGCTCGAGTCCACGCTTGCCCGCGGCACACCGACCGCCTCGCTGTCCTCGCTACGAGATGCATGGCAGGGGACCAACGCCGCGCCCGTCTATGAGGCGTCGCCCGAAGACCCAGCCGTCTTCGTGCTGACCTCGGGTTCCACGGGCAACTCGAAGGCTGTCGTCCTTACGCACGCGAATCTGCTTGCTTCGATGGCCGGCAAGAACGAGCGGCAGCGCCTGGACGCGTCGGACGTCGCGCTCAACTGGATTTCTTTCGATCACGTGGCCGCATTGCTGGAGGCGCATCTGCTGCCGCTTTACACGGGCGCCCGGCAGGTTCATGTCGATTCGGCCACGATTCTCGCCGATCCCCTCTCGTTTTTGCGCCTCATCGATCGGCACCGGGTTTCGATGACGTTCGCGCCCAACTTCCTGTTCGGGCAGATCAACGCGGCAATCGGGCAACGCACGCCCGCTCCCGCGTTCGATCTGTCGTGCCTCCGGCACATCGTTTCGGGAGGCGAAGCGGTCGTCGTGGAAACCGGCCGGCGGTTTCTCGAGCTGCTCGCGCCCTACGGCCTCACGCAGCGTGCGCTTTGGCCTGCGTTCGGCATGAGCGAGACCTGCGCGGGATCGATCTACTCGCGCGTCTTTCCCGAGGACGATGTCGCACGCGAGTTCGCCGCGCTCGGCACGCCCGTGATCGGGCTCGAAATGCGCATCGCCGACGACGAGGCCAACGTGCTGCCCAACGGTGAGCTCGGCGAGCTGCAACTGCGCGGCCCCATGGTGTTCCAGCGCTACTACCGCAACGAGGAAGCGACGCGCGCGGCATTCACCGATGACGGATGGTTTCGCACGGGCGATCTCGGAAGAATCGAGGACGGCAAGCTGAGCCTCGTGGGACGCAGCAAGGACAGCATCATCGTGAGCGGCGCGAACTACTTCAGTCACGAACTCGAGACGGCGATCGATCAGCTCGACGGCATCGAACGCTCGTTCGTCGCCGCGTTTCCGACGCGCCCTAAGGGAGCGGACACGGAATCGCTCGTCATCGCGTACGCCACGACGATCGATCCAGCCGATGAAACCCGCCGCCATCAGCTCAGTGTCGCCGTACGCAATACGACGATTCTGCTGTGGGGCTTTCGGCCATCCTTGATCCTGCCGCTGCCGAAGACGGCTTTTCCGAAGACGAGCCTCGGAAAAATCCAGCGCGCGACGATGAGAAAGCGTCTCGAAGCCGGAGAATACGATGCCGAGCTGGCCGCCGCGGCTGAGATCGCGCGGCGCCAGACGGGCGAACAGGTGCCGCCTGACGGCCCGATCGAAACCGCCATCGCCGGCGTTTTCGCGGATATGTTCGGCTTGCCCTTGGATGCCATCAGCGCCACCGCGAGCTTCTTCGACCTCGGCGGAACCTCGCTCGACATCCTCACGCTGCAGCAGCGGCTTCATGTCATGCTCGAGCGCACCGAACCGGTCTCGCTCGTGACGATCTTGCAGAATCCGAGCGTGCGCGCACTGGCCTCGCACCTCGAGCCGACCCGTCGCCGAACCAACGAATACGATCCGATCGTGCCGCTGCAGACAACGGGTAGCAAAACGCCACTCTTTTGCATTCACCCCGGTGTCGGCGAAGTGCTTGTTTTCGTGAACCTGGCGAACTACTTCGTCAACGACCGTCCGTTCTATGCGCTTCGCGCGCGCGGCTTCAACGACGGAGAGACGCCGTTTCGCTCGCTCGACGAACTCGTCGAGACCTACGTTGCCGCGATCCGGCGGCGCCAGCCGCACGGCCCCTATGCGATCGCCGGTTACTCTTACGGTGGCGCCGTCGTACTGCCCGTCGCCGAGCGGCTCGAAGCGCTCGGCGAGCGCGTTGCGTTCATCGGCAGCATCGATGCACCGCCGCTCATCAAACACCCTCGCGGCAAGGTCGATGCAGTGGAGAGCGCGGTCATGCTCGCATTCTTCCTCTCGCTCATCGACCGCGATCAGATGGAGCGGCTACCCGATTCGCTGCGCGCGACGCTCGGCCCGAACGAAGACCCCTGCGAGCCCATCTATGCGCTCGCGCCCAAGTCGCGGCTCATGGAGCTCGGGCTCGATCTGCCGCACTTCAAGGCGTGGTCGGCACTCGCGCTGGGGCTGTCCGACATCGGTCAGGCGCACCGGCCGTCCGGCACCGTCGAAGCGGTCAGCATCTTTTACGCCGACCCGCTCTGGGGCACGAAAGCCGACTATCTGGAGCGGGAACTCAAGCGCTGGGACGCTTTCGCGCGCGGGACGAACCGCTACATCGAGGTGGGCGGCGAGCATCACACGATGCTCGATGTCCGGCACGTGGCTGCCTTCCAGGCCACCCTGCGCGCCGAGATCGATCGCGCCATGCAAGGCCGTTGAGGAGGACGGCGATGAGCACGAACGTCAAGCAAATCGATTTGGACGGCACGCCGTTGCATTATGTCGACGAAGGGCAGGGCTCGCCCATCGTCTTCGTTCATGGCTACATCTCAGACGAGCGCGTCTGGCGCAACCAGCGCGCCGCTTTTGCGCGATCGCACCGCTACATCGGGGTGACCCAGCGCTACTTCGGTCTCGCGCCGTGGCCCGACTCCGGCGAGCGGTTTTCGCTCGATACGCACGTCGAGGATCTCGCCGCGCTCATTCGAGCGCTCGGGACGGGTCCCGTCGACGTCGTCGGCTGGTCGTACGGCGCCTCGCTCTCGCTCGAGCTCGCCGCGCGTCATCCCGAGTGCGTCCGCTCGCTGTTCGCCTACGAGCCAGCCAATCTGGCATGGCTCAGCGACCGCGTCGCGCAGGAGGCTGCCGCCAAAGACAGGGGCGACATGGTCGGACCGGCGCTCGCCGCGCTCGCGCGAGACGACACGGCCGATGCGGTTCGCCAAATATTCGATCATGCCCACGGCCGGCCCGGGCTCTTCGACACCTTGCCCTCCGACTCGCGCCGCTGTTTTCTCGACAACGCACGCACGGTTGCGCTGCTGTTCGGGACGAAACCGTTGCCGGGCATCGACGCGTCCGCGTTGTGCTCGCTGACGATGCCGATCGCGATTGCCCACGGCGCGCTGACGAGACCGTTCTACCGGATCGTGGCCGAAGGTATCGCGGCACGGATCGCAACGGCCCGGCTCGCCGTGCTGCCGAACGGCATGCACGCCGCGCCCGTGCTTGGCGCGGCACGGTTCAACGCCACGGTCGCGGACTTCCTGCACACGGCGCAAGCCGATAGAAACGCACGAATGCAAGCAAGCGCTTAGACACCGTCGGCGGCGCTCGCTTCATCGTCGCACGACGCGCGCCGAGCCCCGACGCCTCATCGATCGATATACAGCCACCCCCTTAATGACCAGGACTGCATGATGAACCCTCCGACCGATCAGCAATCGACGCAAAAGTGGGTACTCGCCCTGACGTCCGTCGCCGCGTTGATGGCGATGCTCGACGCGATGGTCGTCGCCACCGCGATCAACGCGATCCGAGCCGATCTCGGCGCCTCGCTCGATGCGTTGCAATGGACCGTCAACGCGTACAACCTGAGCATCGCCACGGTACTGCTCACCGGCGCGGCACTGGGCGACCGCTTCGGACGCCGACGCATGTTCTCGTTCGGTGTGGCGCTGTTCGCCGTATCGTCAGCGGCTTGCGCACTTGCAAAAAGCGTCGAATGGCTCATCGTCGCCCGTATTGCACAGGGTGCCGGTGCAGCGTTCATCATGCCGCTGGCGATGGCCATCCTCACCGCTGCCTATCCGCCCGAGCGGCGCGGCAAAGCGCTCGGGCTCTTCAGCGGCATCACGGGCCTCGCGCTGATCGTGGGGCCCGTGCTCGGCGGAGCCATCGCGGGCAAGCTTTCGTGGCAATGGATCTTCTGGATCAACGTCCCGATCGCCCTCGTCATCGTGCCGCTTGCGTGGCGGCGCATTCCCGAGAGCTTCGGTCCGGCCGTCGCCGTCGATGTGCCCGGCATGGTGCTGGCCGCGCTCGCCGCGCTCGGCATCGTTTGGGGCCTCATCCGCGGCAGCGTCGCAGGCTGGACCAGCGCCGAGGTCGTCGCGGCACTCGGGGGCGGCACTGCGCTCGCGGTCGCATTCGTCGCGCGCGAGCATGCCGCCGCGCAGCCGATGATGCCGATGCGTATGTTCGGCTCACGCGCATTCTCCGCGAGCATTGCCGCCAGCTTTCTCTTCTACGCCGCCATGTATGGCGTGGTGTTCTTCCTGCCGCAGTTCTTCCAGGTCGCCCAGGGGTGCGATCCGCTCGGCGCGGGTCTGCGCCTTTTGCCATGGACGGCCACGCTGTTCGTCGTCGCACCGGTCGCGGGCGGCCTCGTCGACAAGATCGGCGAACGCGCGCTCATGATCGTGGGACTTGCGTTTCAAACGCTGGGATTCGCCTGGGTCGCGTATAACGCAACGCCCGATGTGTCGTACCTCCACCTTGCCGTCGCGCTGACGCTCGCCGGCGCCGGCGTGTCCATGGCCGGTCCCGCGGCGCAAAAGGCTGCGGTGGGCGCAGTGAGCATCAAGGAGATCGGCAAGGCCTCGGGCGTCTTCAATATGTTCCGGATTCTCGGAGGCGCAGCCGGCATCGCGCTGGCCGTTGTCGCGTTCTCAGTGGGCGGGCGTTATACGTCGCCTCAGGCGTTCGCCTCCGGATTCGGTGCCGCAATGAAAGTGTCGGCCATCCTCTCGGTCGCAGGCGTGCTCGCGGCGCTCGGCCAACCTGCGCGCCGCGCGCTGCCCGCCGCGTCGGCCAAAGCCAAGGTATAGAAAGCCCCTGTCGGGCGAGCACGCTACGCCGTTCGTTCCCTCGCGTACGCGCGCAGCGCCTCGCCCGTTTGCTCGTCGCTCGGGAAGAACGCCTCGATGGCGAGTTCCGCGAGCGTGATGTCGACGGGCGTGCCGAACACCGTCGTCGTGCTGAAGAACGACAACGTTCCGAGCGCCGTACGCAGGCGCAACGGCACGACGATATCCGACGGCATATCTGTGTCCCCGGGCGCGTCCTCGGCGCCCGGCGGCGCGGGATAAGCCGCCAGTTCCTCGACGAGCGCTTCGAGCACCGCATCCCCGCTCGTCTGAGCCTGGCGCTCGACGCGCTGGAGCACATGCGCGCGCCACGCAAACCAGTTGGCGATACTGTTCGCGAGCCCCTCGGGATGCAGCGACAGACGCAACACATTGACAGGCGGCTCGAGGAGTCTTGGCGCCGCGCCAGCCACGAGCGGCGCGAGTGCGCCGTTTGCAGCGATCATCGTCCAATGCCGGTCGACGGCCAATGCGGGAAACGGCTCGTGCGCGCGCAACACGAGTTCCACCGCCTGGCGCGCAGCATTGAGCTGAGGATCGTCGAGCGGACGCTCGCGAAAAAGCGGAGCGTAGCCGGCCGCCACGAAGAGCGCATTGCGCGCCCTCAGCGGCACCTCCAGGCGCTCGGCCAGACGCAGGATCATCTCCCGGCTCGGCACCGCGCGGCCCGATTCCACGAAGCTCAAGTGCCGCGACGAAATCTGCGCTTGCGTCGCGAGCACGAGTTGGCTCATGCGGCGCCGCTGGCGCCATTCGCGCAGTAGATCGCCGACGCCGCGGCTCATGCCGCGCGGCGCGGCAGGGCTTCGAAATGAAGTGGCAAGCGTATTCATGGCGTCGATCATAACGAATCGGCGCAGCATTTCCATTACCTGCGACGTAATCGACCGGCCTCGCCGTTTCGACGATCCTTCGTTCTCGAGCGAGTCGCCGTTCCCGAAGCGGCGACCGCACCACCCGCGGCCTCGCGCCGCCATTGAACGTCCAAGGAGCCTCTCATGAACGCACATACCCCGCTCGTCGCCCGCTACTTCGCCGCCTGGAACGAGACCGACGCCGTGCGCCGCCGCGCGCTCATTGCCGAAACCTATGCCGAGGGCGCCGTCTATGTCGATCCCATGCTCGAGGGCAAGGGCCATGAAGGCATCGACACCATGATTGCGTCCGTCCATGAGCGATTCCCGGCCTTCGTGTTCCGCCTGCTCACCGACATCGACGGATTCGGTCCATACGTGCGCTTTTCCTGGGAGCTGGTCGGCCCGGACGGCACCGTTGCGGCCAGGGGGTCGGACTTTGCCGTCGTCGATGCAACGGGACGCTTCTCGAGCGTCACGGGCTTTCTCGATGCGGCGGCTCAACCGGACTGAACCGCGCAGGCGAGCGCCGCGGCGAACCCCTATGCCGCGGCGCCGAGGCACGGCGGGCGGCTCGCCTGAGCCTCAACCCGGGACCGGAATCGCGAGCGTCTCCTTGATTTCCTCCATGACGACATAGCTCTTCGACTGCACCGCGCCCGGCAACTGCAAGAGGATGTCGCCGAGCAACTTACGGTAATCGGCCATCTCGCCGATGCGCGCCTTGATGAGATAGTCGAACTCGCCCGACACCAGATGGCACTCCAGCACCTCGGGAATCTTGTGCACCTCGCGCCGAAACTGCTCGAACATGTTGCCGCTCTTGTGACCCAGGGTGATTTCGACGAACACGAGCAGCGCCGCGCCCAGCTGAGCCGGATCGATACGTGCGTAGTAGCCCGTGATGACCCCGTCGCGCTCCATGCGCTTGACGCGCTCGATGCACGGCGTGACCGTCAGCCCGACGCGCTCGGCCAAGTCCTTCATCGCGATACGACCGTCCTCCTGAAGGATGCGCAGGATATGGTGGTCGAGCTTGTCGAGCTTGCGGATCGGCTGGCGCTGCGTTCTCACTGTTTTCACCAAAAATATGAAAACTACAAAAACAAAAACTGCTTTCGTCGCAATAGTATAGCTCCAATAACTGGACCAACGGTCTTTTGGAGTAGCTATGCGAGTCATCGTCTTGGGCAGCGGCGTGGTGGGCGTAACGAGCGCCTATTACCTGGCGCGCGCGGGCCATGAAGTCACCGTGGTCGATCGCGCCGCGGGTCCCGCACTCGAAACGAGCTTTGCGAACGCGGGGCAGATTTCCCCCGGTTACGCGGCACCCTGGGCCGCGCCGGGCGTTCCGCTGAAAGCCGTCAAGTGGATGTTCCAAAAGCATGCTCCGCTCGCCATTCGCCTGGACGGCACGTCGTTCCAGTTGAGCTGGATGTGGCAAATGCTGCGCAATTGCACGACCGAGCGCTACGCGGTCAACAAGGGCCGCATGGTGCGCCTGGCCGAGTACAGCCGCGATTGCCTGCAATCGCTGCGCGCCGATACCGGTATCCAGTACGAAGGCCGCACGGGCGGCACGCTGCAACTCTTTCGCACGCAGCAGCAGCTCGACGGTGCGCAGAAAGACATCGCGGTGCTGCGCGAGGCGCAAGTGCCTTACGAACTGCTCGCGCCCGACGAGCTGTCGCGCGCCGAGCCCGCACTCGCCGCCGTCTCGCACAAGCTGACGGGCGGGCTGCGTCTTCCGGGCGACGAAACGGGCGACTGCCAGCTGTTCACGACACGCCTCGCCGCGCTTGCCGAACAGCTCGGCGTGAAGTTCCGCTACAACACGCCCGTCGATGCGCTCGAGATGGCGGGTGGCAGGATCGCCGGTGTGCGCTGCGGCAACGAAACACTGCGCGCCGACACCTACGTCGTCGCATTCGGTGCGTATTCGACGCAGTTCGTGGCCGACATCGCGAAGATTCCGGTTTATCCGCTCAAGGGCTATTCGATCACGGCACCCATCGTCAACCCCGCCGCGGCGCCCGTATCGACAGTGCTCGACGAAACGTACAAGATCGCGATCACGCGTTTCGACGATCGTATTCGAGTGGGCGGCATGGCGGAAATCGTCGGCTTCGATCAGAAACTGCGCAACGCACGCCGCGAGACGCTCGAGATGTGCGTCAACGACCTTTTCCCCGGCGGGGGCGATACGGCGCATGCGACGTTCTGGACTGGCTTGCGTCCGATGACCCCGGACGGCACGCCGATCGTCGGCCGCACGCCTGTCGCGAATCTGTTCCTCAACACGGGCCACGGCACACTGGGCTGGACGATGTCGTGCGGCTCGGGCCAATTGCTTGCCGACCTCATCTCGGGCCGGCGCCCCGCCATCCAGGCGGACGACCTGTCGGTGCATCGCTATCTGGGCGACATCGGCACTTCGCCCCGCCCCGCTTACGCGTAACGGCTCACGCCACCCAAAGAGCCCAGGCAGCACAAACGGCGCCCCACACGGGCGCCGTTTGCATTTTCAGAACTGGTCTTCGGACAGTGCGTAGACGCCCTCGCCGCCCTTGCCGGTAACGATGGCCGTTTGGAGCGCGGCGGTCCGAGGCAGGATTTGCTCGGCGAAAAAACGGGCAGTTGCGATCTTTGCGCCATAAAACGGCGCGTCGCTGGCTTCGTCGCGCGCCGCCACCAGCATGGCGCGCGCCATGTGCCAGCCTGCCAGTACGATGCCCGCGAGCTCCAGGTACGGCACACTGCCCGCGAACACGGCTTTCGGATCGGACTTCGCATTGGCGAGCACGAAATCGACGACGGTGTCGAACGAACGCACTGCCAACGACAACTGCGAACGCATGGCCGCGAAAGCGGGCCCCTCGTGCGCCGAAAGCGCTTCGAGCGTCGCGCGAATCTGCGCGGCGAACTTCTTTGCGACGGCGCCGCCATCGCGCATCGTCTTGCGACCGACGAGGTCATTCGCCTGGATCGCCGTGGTGCCTTCGTAGATGGTCAGAATGCGCGCGTCGCGATAGTACTGAGCCGCCCCCGTTTCCTCGATGAAACCCATGCCGCCATGCACTTGCACGCCGAGACTCGCGACCTCGATCGAAAGCTCGGTACTCCATCCCTTCACGATGGGCACGAGATACTCGTAGAGCGCCTGGTGTTCGGCGCGCACCGCGGCATCGGCATGACGATGCGCAATATCGCAGTGCGCCGCCGCAACATACGCGAGGGCGCGCGCGCCTTCCGTCAACGCGCGCATGGTGGCCAACATTCTGCGCACGTCGGGATGATGAATGATCGTGACGGCGTCTTTCGCGCTACCGTCGACCGGGCGGCTCTGCACGCGCTCCTTTGCGTAAGCCACCGCCTTTTGGTACGCGCGGTCCGCGATGGCCACGCCTTGTATGCCGACGGCGAAACGCGCCGCATTCATCATGATGAACATGTATTCGAGACCGCGATTCTCTTCGCCGACGAGATAGCCGGTCGCCCCGCCATGGTCGCCGAACTGGAGCACGGTGGTCGGGCTCGCCTTGATGCCCAGCTTGTGCTCGATCGATACGCAGTGCACGTCGTTGCGCGCGCCGAGCTTGCCGCCCTCGTCTATCAGAAACTTGGGCACGATGAACAGCGAAATGCCTTTGACGCCCTCCGGCGCATCGGGCGTACGCGCGAGCACGAGGTGGACGATGTTCTCGGCCATGTCGTGCTCGCCCCAGGTAATGAAAATCTTCGTGCCGAAGATTCGATAGGTACCGTCGCCTTGCGGCTCGGCGCGCGTACGTACCAGTGCGAGATCGGAGCCGGCCTGCGGCTCCGTGAGGTTCATCGTCCCCGTCCACTCGCCTGAAAGCAGCTTGGGCACATAGCGCTGCTTCTGCTCCGCGCTACCGGCCGTGAGCAGCGCTTCGATCGCGCCGTCGGTCAGCAGCGGACAGAGCGCGAACGAAAGATTCGCGGCATTGAGCATTTCGACGCAAGGCGTCGCGATGAGCTTGGGCAAGCCTTGCCCCTCGTAGTCGACGGGATGCTGCACGCCTTGCCAACCACCTTCGACGAACTGACGGAACGCTTCCTTGAAACCAGGCGTCGCGGTGACGGCACCGTCCTTCCAGATGCTCGGCTGGCGGTCGCCCTCGACATTCAGCGGAGCAAGCACTTGCTCGCATAGTTTCGCCGACTCGCCGAGCACGGCTTGCGCCGTTTCGATCGTCGCATCATCGCTGCGCGGCAACGCGGCAACCGTCTGGAGACCGGCCAGTTCGTTCATCGCG
Source organism: Paraburkholderia sp. NMBU_R16 (assembly GCF_013282575.1). Classification (GTDB taxonomy): domain Bacteria; phylum Pseudomonadota; class Gammaproteobacteria; order Burkholderiales; family Burkholderiaceae; genus Trinickia. The sequence goes on along the minus strand of NZ_JAAAYE010000031.1, from coordinate 36,862 downwards.
AACAGCATGTCCTTGATGGGCGCGGTATAGCTCATTGTGTCCTCCTCCTGAGTCGTTGCTCTGCATTGGGCCTCGGTAAGTGCTGAAGCGCTAACTGGGGCCTTGCTCTGCATTGGGCCCCAGTAAGCGCTGAAGCGCTAACTGGGGCCGTAAAAAAAAAGGGGCGCGCCGCGCCCCTTCCCGTGTTGCCGTCAGGCGCCTCGTCGAACGGCGCTTCGTCGTTCGTTCAGCCGAGCTCCCCGACCAGCTCCGGCACGAGCGCGAACAGATCGCCGACGAGCCCATAATCGGCCACGCTGAAAATCGGCGCTTCCGGATCCTTGTTGATCGCGACGATCACCTTCGAATCCTTCATGCCCGCCAAGTGCTGAATCGCGCCCGAGATACCGACTGCAACGTACAGCTGCGGCGCGACGATCTTGCCCGTCTGCCCCACCTGGTAATCGTTGGGTACGTAGCCCGCATCCACCGCAGCGCGCGACGCGCCCAGCGCCGCTCCGAGCTTGTCGGCCAGCGGCACGAGCACGCTCTGATAATTCTCGCCGCTGCCCAGACCCCGACCGCCCGACACCACGATCTGCGCGCTCGTCAGCTCGGGACGGTCCAGCTTCGTCACTTCGCGGTTCACGAACTGCGAGATCCCTCGGTCGGCCACCGCTTCGATTTTCTCGATTGCGGCGCTGCCGCCAACGGCTGCCACGGCATCGAAGCCCGTCGCACGCACCGTCAGCACCTTGATCGGATCGCCCGATTGCACCGTCGCAATCGCATTGCCCGCATAGATCGGCCGCTCGAACGTATCGGGCGACACCACCGCGGTGATCTCGCTGATCTGCGCCACGTCCAGCTTCGCGGCCACGCGCGGCGCGATGTTCTTGCCGTAGGCCGTGGCCGGCGCCACGATATGCGAGTAGTCCTTCGCGATCTCGAGCACCGTCGCTTCGACGTTCTCCGCCAAACCTGCAGCCAGTTGCGGTGCGTCGGCGAGCAGCACCTTCGAGACACCCTCGATCTTCGCCGCCGCATCGGCCGCGCCCTGCGCGTTGTGACCGGCAATCAGCACGTGAATATCGCCGCCGACGAGTTTGGCAACCTCGCGCGCGGCAGCAACGGTGTTCAGCGTCGCGCCCTTGACGGTCGCGTTGTCATGTTCGGCAATCACCAGAATCGTCATTTCTTCGCGCTCCCCTTACAGCACCTTGGCTTCAGTCTTCAACTTCTCGACCAGCGTCTTCACATCCGGCACCTTCACACCGGCGCTGCGCTTGGGCGGCTCGGCCACCTTCAGCGTCTTCAAGCGCGGCGTGACGTCCACGCCAAGGTCTTCGGGCTTCAGCGTTTCCAGCGGCTTTTTCTTCGCCTTCATGATGTTGGGCAGCGTCACATAGCGCGGCTCGTTCAGGCGCAGATCCGTCGTCACCACCGCCGGCAACGTCAGCGTCAGCGTCTCCGCCCCGCCGTCCACTTCGCGCGCCACCGTCGCACGGCCGTCGGCGATCGTCAGCTTCGAAGCAAACGTCGCCTGCGGCAGGTTCGCCAGCGCCGCCAACATCTGGCCCGTCTGGTTCGAATCGTCGTCGATCGCCTGCTTGCCCAGAATCACGAGCTGCGGCTGCTCCTTGTCCACCAACGCCTTGAGCAGCTTCGCCACCGCCAACGGCTGCAAATCCTCGTTCGATTCGATCAGGATCGCGCGATCGGCACCGATCGCCAGCGCCGTGCGCAGCGTCTCTTGCGCCTGCGCCACCCCGCACGACACCGCCACGATTTCGGTCGCCACGCCCGCTTCCTTCAGCCGCACCGCCTCTTCCACCGCGATTTCGTCGAACGGGTTCATCGACATCTTCACGTTCGCAATATCGACGCCCGTGCCATCCGACTTCACGCGAACCTTCACGTTGAAATCGACCACGCGCTTGACCGGCACCAGAATTTTCATGCACACGCTCCAAAGTTACGAATACGTCAACCCAGCGGCCATTATAACGACAGCCAAACGGCAGCCCCGAGGAGCCACCGCGCCGGGCGCCGGATGTCGAGCGGGCTTCCGCTCGACGGCGCGCCTAAATAACGAACGATCGTTTTATTTTAATGAGGCCGGGCCGACTCGCCAAGCCCGGATTCTCGATCAACGCCTCTAACCGCACCGATGTTCTCAGCGATGGCTCAAACGCCGCACGAGCCAGTCGCCGAATGACTGCACGAGCTGAACGAACACGACGAGAACCGCCACGACGGCCAGCATGACCTCGGGCAGGAATCGCTGGTAGCCATAGCGAATGCCCAGATCGCCGAGGCCTCCGCCGCCGATCGCGCCAGCCATCGCCGAGTAACCGACTAGCGAAACGAAGGTGATTGTCAGCCCGGCCACGATGCCGGGCAGGGCCTCGGGCAGCAGCACCTTGAACACGATCTGGTGCGTCGTCGCGCCGAGGGCCTCGGCCGTCTCGATCAGGCCGCGGTCGACCTCGCGCAGCGCGGTTTCGACGAGGCGCGCGATGAAGGGCGCCGCCGCAATGGTGAGCGGGACCACCGCGGCCGCCGTGCCGATCGAGGTACCGACGACTAACCGCGTCAACGGAATGACCGCCACGAGCAGGATGATGAACGGTGTCGAGCGCACCGCATTGACCGTGAGCCCCATCGCGCGATTGGCCGCGGCGTTTTCGAGCACGCTGCCCGACTCCGTCAGAAAGAGCAGTACGCCCAGCGGCAGCCCGACCAGCGCGCCGAGCACGCCCGAGATGCCGACCATCACCAGCGTCTCCCAAAACGACGCAAGAAACATCGGTAGCATTTCATCAAACATGCGCGAGCGCCTCCACCACGACTCCTTGCGCGCGCAGATAAGCGAGCGCATCGCCGAGCTGGTCCGGTTCGCCGTCGGCCAGCACAGCCAGCGAGCCGAACGCCCGCCCCTGAATCTCGTCGATCTGACCGTGCAGAATGTTGACGTCGAGCGCATAGCGTCGAATAGCCTCGGACAGGACAGGCTTGTCGACGCTGCCTCCCGCAAATGCGAGCCGCAGCAGTTGGCCGGCGCCCGTTTCCAAGTGCTTGGCCACACGCGCTTTCACGGCGGCCGGCAACTCATGCGCGATGACGTCGCCGAGCAGCGCGCGTGTGACGTCGTGCCGCGGCTGCAGGAAGACATCGACGACCGCCCCCGCTTCGACGATGCGCCCCGCATCGAGCACCGCGACGCGATCGCACACCTCTTTGATGACTTCCATCTGATGGGTGATCAACACGACCGTCAACCGGAGTTCGCGGTTGATGCGTTTGAGCAACTGAAGGATCGAGCGCGTGGTCTCGGGATCGAGCGCCGACGTGGCCTCGTCGGAAAGCAGCACCTTTGGCTTGCTCGCGAGGGCGCGCGCAATGCCGACCCGTTGCTTTTGCCCGCCGCTGATCTGTGCCGGATAGCGTTGCCGTTGCGCGGCGAGACCGACCAGTTCGAGCAGCGGAGAGACGACGGCGTCGATGGCGTGACGCTTCATGCCCGCGAGTTCGAGCGGCAGCGCGACGTTTTCATATACCGTCCGCGAACTGAGCAGATTGAAATGCTGGAAGATCATGCCAATCTCGCGGCGCGCCTCGCGCAACTGCGCGGGGGGCAGGCCCGTCAACGCGCGGCCCGCCACGAGGACTTCCCCTTCGCTTGGCCGTGCGAGCAGATTGATGGTGCGCACGAGAGTACTCTTGCCAGCGCCGCTTCGGCCGATGATGCCGAAAATCTCGCCCGGCGGAATCGTCAAGTCGATCCCTTTGAGCGCCTCCACCGAGCCGCCCGGGCCGGCAAAGCGCTGTGAAACGTTGCGTAGTTCGATCATGAAAAGAAGACGACGGAGCGCGTCGCGCGGCGTTTTGCCGAGGCGACCAGCGCCCAGCCATGGTTGGCGGGACATCCCGACCCGCTATTTTATCGCGCCGCACAAATAAGCTTTCATAATTAATTCTCAAGATCTAATAACCGAAAGGAATTAGAGCCTTCTGTCCCGTTTCGGGGGCCCGGTCTTGGCGCGCGAGGATTAACATGGCGCTCGCATTCCGTCAGCGGGCAAACCCATCATGGCCACTTTCGACGCACCGTCCGATCTCTCGCCCGACTCGGCCGGCTCATATGCGGGCGCTACGCGTTCGACTGTCCGTACCGCCGACGGGGTCGAGCTTGCGCTGTACCGTTGGTGCGCCGGGCAGGCTGCTTTCCCGCCCAAGGCAACGGTGGCACTCGCGCACGGGCTGGCTGAGCACGCAGGGCGCTACACGCCGCTTGCCGCGCGACTTGGCGAAGCAGGGATCGAGCTCGTTGCCGTCGATTTGCGCGGACATGGCCGTTCGCCGGGTCCGCGCGTATGGGCCGGATCCATCGACGAGTATTTGCGCGACTTCGAAGCGTTGCTCGGGGCGGCGACCCGCTCGCGCACGCCGTTCTTTCTGATGGGACACAGTATGGGCGGGACGATTGCGGCGCTTTACGCAGCCGAGCGACTCGCGCATGGCGCGGCACACGGGCAACGGCCGGCCGGACTGATTCTGTCGAGCCCCGCACTTGCTCCCGGCCGCGATGTGCCGCGCTGGATGATCGCGGCAAGCCAACTCGTGAGCCGGGTCTGGCCGCGTTACCCGGCGATGAAAATCGACCCCGCGTTACTCGCGCGCGATTCGGCCGTCGTCGAGGCGAATCGCAACGATCCCCTCGTGCACCACGGGCCGATACCCGCGCGTACCGGTGCCGAAATCCTCGTTGCCATGAAGCGTATCGAACGCGTCCGTGCAGCGCTCGACCTTCCTGTACTCGTCTTTCATGGCAGCGACGACAAGCTGACCGAACCGGAAGGAAGCCGGGAGTTCGCGCGCGAGGTGGGCTCGGCCGATTGCACGTTGACCATCTACGAAGGCAGCTATCACGAGACCATGAACGATCTCGATCGCGCGCGCGTGATCGATGCATTGATCGAGTGGATCGCGGCGCACTCCGGGTAATCGCCCGGCGCATCGTGCCGAAGCCCGATCGCGATACCCGTTCGCTTACGCGCTCCAGTTCGGTTTGCGTTTTTCCACGAACGCCTGCATCCCCTCGAGCGTCGCGTCTTCCATCGCGTTACAGGCCATCGTCTGCCCCGCAAGCTGATAGGCGGCTTCGATGCCGGTTTCGAGCTGCCGGTAAAAAAGCGCTTTGCCCGCGCTCACCGCGGCTGCGGGCTTCGCGCAAATCCCGGACGCGAGCGAAATCACTTCGGCGTCGAGCGCATCGAGCGGCACCATCCGGTTGATGAGCCCCTCGTCGCGCGCCTTGGCCGCATCGATGAATTCGCCCGTCATCAGCATCTCGAATGCAGCCTTGCGCGAGAGGTTGCGCGACAACGGTACGGACGGTGTCGCGCAAAAGAGCCCCAGGTTGATGCCGGAAACGGCAAAGCGCGCCGTGTCGGCCGCCACCGCGAGATCGCACATTGCAACGAGCTGACAGCCCGCGGCCGTCGCCATCCCTTGAACGCGTGCGATGACGGGTTGCGGCATGCGCTGAATCGTCAGCATCAGCGCCGAGCAACGGGTGAACAGCGCCTGATAGTGGGCCAGCGACGGCGCTGCGCGCATTTCCTTCAGATCGTGGCCCGCGCAGAACGCGCGGCCCGCGGCTGCAAGGACGACGACTCGCGCATTGGTTTTCGCGATCGCAACCAAGGCGGCATGCAGCTCGGCAATCAGTTGCTCCGACAGCGCGTTGAACGCATCGGGACGATTCAGCGTCAAGCGGACGACGCCCGGCAGTCCATACGCCCCATGCTCGATGAGCAGCACGCCCGTCGGTTCCGTGCCGGCCGAACCCTCGGCCGGATGTGTCGACGATGAATCGGAGTTCATGACCGTCACCTCCATGGTTTCATCATGCGGACAGCGGGCGATGCGCGGGCGCCCGTGCGCCGTTCGATGCGTCAAATACCGGCCAGCGCGCGCACGTGGGCGGCCACGCTGCGACCGAGCGCCGACAGGTTGTAGCCGCCTTCGAGGCAGCTCACGATGCGCCCGCGTGCATAGCGCGCCGCAATGCTGCGGATCCGATCGGTTATCCAGACGTAGTCGTCCTCGACGAGCCCCATGTTGCCGAGATCGTCCTCGCGATGTGCGTCGAAACCGGCGGAGATGAAGATCATCTCGGGCTCGAAAGCCGTCAGGCGCGGCACCCAGGCGAGCTCGATGGCTTCTCTCACCGCCTCGCCCTTCGTGCGGGCAGGCATCGGCAGATTGACCATGTTCGCAGCAACGGTGTCGGCACCGCTGAACGGATAGAACGGATGCTGAAAAAAACTGCACATGAGCACGCGCTCGTCGCCCGCGAATGCCGCTTCGGTGCCATTGCCGTGATGCACGTCGAAGTCGACGATGGCCACACGCTCGAGCCCATGCGCCTCGAGTGCGTGGCGCGCCGCGATCGCGACATTGTTGAAAAAGCAAAAACCCATCGCACGCCCCGGCTCGGCGTGATGGCCCGGTGGCCTAACCCCGCAAAACGCGTTCTCGTAGCGGCCTTCGATGACGGCGTCGGTCGCCGCCACCGCGGCTCCCGTGGCGTGCAGCGCCGCCTCCCACGTATGGGCGTTCATCGCGGTATCGGGATCGATCCAGGCGTAGCCTTCGGCCGGCGACCGGCTCTCGATGTACTCGATATGCGAGCGCGTATGCACGCGCGCAATCTGCTCGAAATTCGCGCGCGGCGCCGTCTCGCGCTGAACGTGGGGAGCGATACGGCTTGCGATCAGTTGGTCTTCGATAGCCTGCAGGCGCTCGGGACATTCGGGATGCCCGGGCCCCATCTCATGAAGCAGACATTCAGGATGTGAATAGAAAGCGGTTGTCATGATGTATCCGCCTGCCGCGCAAGCATGTCTCCAAGCAGCTACGTTACCACAGGCCGATGTGCGCCAACGCCGAGACCCGGAGCGCTGCGCGCGCACACGACGCGGGCACGCTACGGGCCCGCTACGGTTTCGCGCGGGCCGCCCGTTCGCTATACTGCGCCGAGCCCCGAAACGTTCACGCACCGCCCGCCGTTCCCATCCCATCCAATATGACCGTCATCCTCGCCTCGCGCACAGCCCAGCGTTTTGTCGCCCTCGCCGCCACCTTCGCTTTCGCTGTCGCCAATGGCAACGCGGCGCTCGCGCAGACCCGCCCTGCCCACCGTTCGATCGGGGTCGCGCAAGCCGAGCCGCAACCCGCCTCACAGAGCCAGACATTCGAAGAAGAGATCGTTCCGCAGCGGTATGCGCATAACGCGGATGTAGACGCATTCATCGACGACATGGTCGCGCGCTACGACTTCGACGCCGCGGCGCTGCACGCGCTTTTTGCTAGCGCGGCCTACTCGGCCACCGTCGTGAAGCTCGTCACGCCGTCCCCCACGCCCGCGCTCAAGAACTGGCATGCGTACGAATCGCGCTTTCTCGATCCGGTTCGCATCAACGCAGGCGTCAAGTTCTGGCACGACAATCAGGCAACGCTGCAGCGCGCCTATGAGCAGTACGGCGTGCCGCCCGAGATCGTCGTCGGCATCATTGGGGTGGAGACGATCTATGGGAAGTACATGGGCAACTTCCGCGTCATCGACGCGCTGACCACGCTCGCGTTCGACTACCCGAACACGCCGAACCGCGCCGAACGCGAAATGACGTTTCGCAAGAACCTCGAAGACTATCTGGTCTGGACGCGCAACGCGCAGCTCGATCCGAGCAGTGTGCGAGGCTCGTACACAGGCGCCATCGGCATTCCGCAGTTCCTGCCGAGCAGCATCGCCAAATATGCCGTCGACTACGAAGGCAACAATCGCATCGATTTGCGCTCGAGCACGGCCGATGCGATCGGCAGCGTCGCCAACTATCTGAGCGAAAACGGCTGGAATACCGGGCGCCCCGTCGTATGGAAGATCGCGAACGATGCCGGCAGCATAGGGATCGCCCAGGCAGCCGCCGATGGCAAGCCCGAGCCGCACTGGCCGCTCTCGCAGATGCTGCGCGCCGGCATGTCGCTCGACGAACCGGGCCTCGATACGAACGTCGAGGCAGCCACGCCGGTGCTGGTCATCGATCTGCCCACCCCGGGCCAACCCACCGAATACATGCTCGGCCTGCAAAACTTCTATGTGCTCACGCGCTACAACCGCAGCTTCTTTTATGCGCTGGCCGTTTATGAACTCGGGCAGCGCGTGAAAGCGCGCATGCAGGCCGACGCCGCGGCCGCGGCCTCCAGTTGAGTTGCCGGCTGGCGGCGAGCGGAACCGAAGCCCAGTGCTAAGTCGGCGTCAGGCGGGAAAAACACCGGTGGACAGATAACGGTCGCCGCGGTCGCAAACGATGAACACGATCGTTGCATTCTCGACTTGTCGCGCAACGCGCAATGCCACCTCGCAGGCACCGCCGGACGAAATGCCGCAGAAGATACCTTCGACGGCAGCCAGTCGGCGCGCCATGGCTTCGGCGGCCGCCTGCGAGACGTTCTCCGTGCGATCGACGCGGCTGCGATCGAAAATCTTCGGCAAATAAGCCTCCGGCCATTTGCGGATGCCCGGAATGCGCGAGCCTTCCTCGGGCTGCGCACCGATGACCTCGATGGCGTCGTTTTGCTCCTTCAAGTAGCGCGAGACGCCCATGATCGTACCGGTCGTTCCCATGGACGAAACGAAGTGCGTGATGCGCCCTTCCGTCTCGCGCCACAGCTCGGGGCCCGTGCTCTCATAATGCGCGAGCGGGTTGTCGGGGTTCCCGAACTGGTCGAGGATGACGCCCTTGCCCTCGCGCTGCATCTGCTCCGCCAGATCCCGCGCGTACTCCATTCCGCCCTTGACCGGCGTAAGCACGATCTCGGCACCGTACGCCGCCATGCTCTGGCGCCGCTCGGCAGACAGATCCTCGGGCATCACGAGCACCATCCGATAGCCGCGGATCGCGGCGGCCATGGCGAGGGCGATGCCGGTATTGCCGCTCGTCGCCTCGATGAGCGTGTCCCCGGGTCTGATGCGCCCACGCGCCTCGGCGTGCTTGATCATCGATAACGCCGGACGATCCTTGACCGAGCCCGCGGGATTGTTGCCTTCGAGCTTGGCGAGCACGACATTGTTGCGGCTGCGGATTTCGTCGTCCGGCACGCGCACGAGTTGGACGAGCGGCGTGTTGCCGACCGTATCTTCAATAGTCTTGTAGGGCATGAGTTAGACGCGCAAAGCGCAATGACGTAATGAGCAATCGAGAATTCGAGGTATTGGGATGGATTGTAAAGCAGCGCGCCACGGCGTGCCCGGGCGGCTCGACCGGCTCGGGCGTCAGTAAGGTCGGCGGCGCGACGCCACGCGCCCCAGCCGAGCACGCAAAAAACCCGCGGCAAGCCGCGGGAAGCCGTCGAACCGCATGACGGTGAAGGAGAGCTGCGAGAAGACGCATCGGCAAGCGCTCGCATGCGGTGCGCAAGCCGAAACGTCAGCGATCGGTCATCGATGCGTTATGGCCACCGCGGCGCGACGCGCCGACGCACTCGTTGCGCGGCTCGGAACACCGCCGGATAGCGGGATGGAGGGCGGGGGCGATGACGGGACGGATAGCGGCCGCCCCACTGCAAGCCCTTCGGCTTGCAGCCGTTCGAGCGTGCGGCCGCCGAATCCCTTGACGCGAGCGGCCAGATCCGACGCGTCTTCGAACGGCCCATTACGTGCGCGTTCGTCCAGAATGGCCCGCGCCTTCGCGGGACCAATGCCTTTGACGCTGCGCAGGGCTGCTTCGTCAGCGGCGTTGACGTCGACGGCCGCGCTGAGCTGGCCGCATGCAGCGGCCAGAAGGCATGCGGCAAGGAATCGTTGATACATGGGACCTCCGTTGATCGAGCGGCCGGCATGAGAGCAAGCCGACCCAGAGACCCCAGTGTAGGGAGATGCGCCGTCGTCTTACAGCTGGCCGGACAGCCAACGTACGTACCTGTCCACGCCTTCTTGCACCGTCAGAAAAGGCGCGTCGTAGCCCGCCGCGCGCAAGCGCGTCAGGTCCGCTTGCGTGAAGCACTGATATTTGCCGCGCAGAGCATCGGGAAACGGTACATATTCGACGAGCCCGCTCTGGACCATTTCGGCGAGCGAAAGCGGCGCCTGACCATCGAGGGCGCGCAGCGTGTTGACGACGCTCGACGCGATGTCGTTGAACGGCTGCGCGCGGCCCGTGCCGAGATTGAAGATGCCCGATTTGTCGGGATGGTCGAAGAAAAAGAGGTTGACCTTCGCGACGTCCTCCACCGAAACGAAATCGCGTGTCTGCTCCCCGGCGGCGTAGCCGTTGTACTCGCCGAACAGCTTCACCTTGCCCTCGGCGCGAAACTGATTGAAGTTGTGAAACGCCACCGACGCCATACGTCCTTTATGAGACTCACGTGGACCGTAGACATTGAAGTAGCGAAAGCCCGCAATCTGGCTTGTTGCGCTCGGCAGCACGCGGCGGATCAACTGATCGAACAGAAATTTCGAGTAGCCGTAGACGTTGAGCGGGGCTTCGACAGCACGGTCTTCCACAAAGCGTGTCGAGCCGCCGTAGATGGCCGCCGACGACGCGTACAGAAACTGCGCCCCCTGCGCGAGACAAGCGTCGAGCACCGCCCGGCTGTATCGAAAATTGTTGTCCATCATGTAGCGGCCGTCGGTTTCCATCGTATCGGAGCAGGCTCCTTCGTGGAAAACGGCACGCACCTTGCCGAAATCGCCGCGCGTGAAGCGTTCGACGAATTCCGTCTTGTCGAGATAGTCGTCGATCTCGCAATCGACGAGATTCTTGAACTTGTCGGCGCGCTTCAGATTGTCGACTGCAACGATGCGCGTCTCGCCGCGCGCGTTGAGCGCCTTGACGAGGTTACTGCCGATGAAGCCGGCGGCGCCGGTGACGATGAGAGTCATGATCGGTTTCGCAATGAAAGGGATGTGTCGGAAGGCGGCCCGCCTCAGTGCGCGGGCGCAAAAAGTTCGTCATAGTCCACGGTCGCCGTACCGAGCTTGCCGACGACGATACCCGCCGCGCGGTTGGCCAGTGCGACCGCATCGACGAGCGGCACACGTGCGCCGAGCATTGCGGCAAGCGTTGCGATAACGGTGTCGCCCGCACCCGACACATCGTAGACCTCGCGTGCGACAGCCGGTGCATTGAGCTCGCCATGCGCCGTGAAGAGCGTCATCCCCTCTTCCGAACGCGTCAGCAACAGCGCCTCCAGCTCGAGCGATGTGCGCAGTTCCGTGACGCGCGCGACGAGGTCCTCCTCCGATTTCCATCGACCGACCACCTCGCGCAGCTCGGCCCGGTTCGGCGTGATGACCGTCGCACCGCGGTAGCGCTCCCAGTCGTCCCCCTTCGGATCGACGAGCACGGCCTTGCCGGCCGCTCGCGCCTTGGCGATCATTTGCGTCACATGCGTGAGCCCGCCCTTCGCATAGTCCGAAAGCAGCACGATATCGTGCGACGCGAGCAACGTATCGAAACGCGCGAGCCCGGCGAGCAGCGCCTCGTGCGCCGGCATCTTCTCGAAGTCCATGCGCAGCAATTGCTGCTGGCGCGACAGTACACGCAGCTTGATCGTCGTCGGGAGTTCCGGGTCGCGTTCGAGGTGCGGTACGACGCCGCTGTCCTTCAACAACTCGACGATGCGCTCGCCGGGCTCGTCGTGACCGACCACGCAAAGCAGGCCAGTGCACGCACCGAGCGCCGCGGCGTTGCGCGCAACGTTGGCGGCGCCGCCAAGCCGGTCCTCCTGGCGCTGGACATGCACGACCGGCACAGGCGCCTCGGGCGAGATGCGGTTGACGTCGCCGAACCAATAGCGATCGAGCATGACATCGCCGACCACGAGGACGCGTGCGCTCGCGAGCCGCTCGCGCGCAATGACAGGCAAGGGCGGCAACGCTTGCGTGGGCGCGGCGACGGGACGAGCCCCGCTCTCGCTCATCTCAGGCGTGCGGATCGGTTGCGGACTGGAGTGGGACATAGGGACGCCCGATTGCGTAGTAATCGATGCCGAGTTCGGCCATCGCTTGCGGTTCATAAAGGTTGCGCCCATCGAAGATCACGGGCGACTTCAGCACCGACTTCATGTGCGTGAAATCGGGACTCTTGAATTCCTTCCATTCGGTCAGCACGATGAGCGCATCGGCCCCGGCCAGCGTTTCCTCCTGCGAAGCCTCGAACGCCAGCCGGGCACGCTCGTCGCCGCGATCGGCGAGATCGAGCGCGAATACGCGGCGCGCCTCGTCGAGCGCGACCGGATCGTAGGCCTGCACGCACGCGCCGCGCGCCAGCAAAGCCGCAATCACGCGCCGGCTCGGCGCTTCGCGCATGTCGTCGGTGTTCGGCTTGAACGAAAGCCCCCAGACCGCGAACGTGCGTCCCGTGAGATCGGCGCCCAGCACTTGCTCGATCTTGCGCACGAGCGCCTCCTTCTGGTCGTGATTGACCGCCTCGACGGCTTCGAGGATGCGCAATTGCTGACCGTTTTCATTGGCCGTGCGCACGAGCGCCTGAACATCCTTCGGAAAGCACGAGCCGCCGTAACCGACGCCCGCATAGAGGAAGTGATAGCCGATGCGCGGATCGGAGCCGATGCCGCGGCGCACCGCTTCGATATCCGCACCGACGCGATCGGCCAGATTGGACATTTCGTTCATGAATGAGATGCGCGTCGCGAGCATGGCGTTGGCCGCGTACTTCGTGAACTCGGCCGAACGGACGTCCATATAAAGCGTGCGCTCGTGATTCCGGTTGAACGGCGCATAGAGGCGCTTCATCTTTTCGCGCGCCAGACGCCCGGCTTCATCGTCGTCGCTGCCGAGCACGATGCGATCGGGCCGCATGAAATCGTCGACGGCCGCGCCCTCTTTCAAAAACTCCGGGTTCGATACGACCGAAAAACTGCGGGCCGAACGATCTGCGAGACCGCGCGCCGCCAACTCAGCCTCGACGACGGCGCGCACGCGTTCCGCGGTGCCCACTGGCACCGTCGATTTATCGACGATGACCTTGAAGCCGTTCATATAGCGGCCAATATTGCGTGCCGCCTCGAGGACGTACTGCAGATCGGCCGAGCCATCCTCGTCTGGAGGGGTGCCCACGGCGATGAACTGGATCTCGCCGTGCTCCACACTGGCTTTGACATCGGTCGAAAACGTGATGCGCCCGTGCGCACGCGTGCGCGAGATGATTTCCTTCAGCCCCGGCTCGTGGATCGGCACGCCGCCGTTATTGAGGATGTCGATCTTGCGCGGGTCGACATCGAGACAAAAAACGTCGTTGCCAATTTCCGCCAGGCAAGCCCCGGTGACGAGGCCGACATATCCGGTGCCGATGATGGTGATCTTCATACCTGTTCCGCTGGTTGATGCCGGCGCTCGAACGCGCGCCGGCGCGGGCGCACGCGCCCGAATTGCATGAGGCTCTTTCGACTGCAGACGCTGCCGCGCCTCGCGAAAGCTTCACGGCCTGCTTCACTGCCCGCGTCACTGCGGTGTGGCGATCGGCTCGACGCGGCGCGGCGCATAAGTTTCCCAACCGCTGCACCCCGGGCACTGCCAGTAAAAAAGGCGCGCGCGGAAGCCGCAATTTTGGCATGTATATCGTGGCAGATTCTTGGTGCGTTGTTTGACGAGCGTGCGGATCAACGCGAGCTCGCTGCGCCGCGGCTCCTCGGCCGTCGTCATCTGCGCTTCGATCAGGCGCATCATGCCCGCGAGATTGGGCGCCGCCTGCATTTGCGTGCGAGCGAGCGTATGCGCGGCCTCGGGCCCGCGCAGCTCGGCCACATACGGGTAGACGACATCGAGCAGATCGCTCGAGCCGAAGCGCTCCACGTAGTCCGTCAGCAACGCCGCGCCCTCTTCGGCACGCGAAAGCGCCTGGTAGGCCTTCATCAGCTTTTCGGCAACGAGCGGCAGGTAGACCGGATTCTGCTCTTCGACGCGGCGCCAAGCTTCGATGGCCGCTTCGTGCTGCCCCGCCGCGGATGCCACATCGCCCGCCAGGATCGTCGCGCGCACGTTTTGGGGGTTGGCCTCGAGCGCGCGCGCCAGCTCGTCGGCTGCCGCGCGCGGCTCGTTGCGCGCAAGAGCTTCTTGGGCAAGCTCGCAGTGGAACTGCGCAATCTCCTTGCCGAGCGGGCTCGCACCCATCGATTCCAGCTTCTCGGCGATCCTGATCGCCTTCGTCCATTCCTTTTCGATCTCGTAGATCGTCAGCAGCGCACGCTGCGCGCCGAGCGCGTGCTCGCCGCTTTCCAGATGGGCGAGCGTCTCCTCGGCCCGATCGAGCAGACCCGCTTTGAGAAAATCCTGTCCGAGTTCGAAAAGCGCGTGGTCGCGCTCGTTCGCGGGCAAATCGACGCGGCTCAGCAGGTTCTGATGGATACGAATCGCACGATCGGTCTCACCGCGGCGGCGAAAAAGATTGCCGAGCGCGAAATGCAGCTCGATCGTTTCGGGATCGAGCTTGACCACCTCGATGAACGCATCGATGGCCTGATCGGGTTGCTCGTTGAGCAGGAAATTGAGACCGCGAAAATACGACCGCGGCAGATTGGCACTCTCCGAGAGGAGTGCCTTCAAGTCGTAGCGCGCCGCCACCCAGCCGAGCGCGAATGCCACGGGGATGGTCAGCAGCCACCAGAAATCGAGATCCATGCGAGGGCGGGCGATGCGAAGAAAGTGCGTGTTAGGGCAATCGGCTCGGTGCGGCCATCAGACGACCGGCGGCAACGGCGGCTCGCTCGCCACGGGCGGCGCCTCGCGCGCAGCGCGCAAGTCGCGCTTGAGGCGGCCGTTTTCCAGTTTCAGACGGACCAGCCCGGGAAATGCCGAGACGAGCCCCGCCAGCAGCCCGACGCCAAAAAAGGCCAAGCCGATCAAGATCAGCGGTGCTTGCCACGCGTAGCCGGCCAGGAAATTCAGCGTAGCGTTTTGCGTATTGGCGAGCGCGAGTACGAGCAACAGCACGAAGACGAACGCGCGAACCAGCCAGACGATCAATTTCATAAAGGCTCTCTCGAGGGAACACCACGTGCCTGACACGCGCCCGATAACGGCGATGGCGCGTTGTCGGGCGGAGAAACGCCCCGTATTGTAAAGGAAAGCTTCGACCAGCCGTCGCAGCGGGCTATCGGAAAAGGATCGCGCTCCGCCAAAGCATACGAGCCTCGAATCACGATCGCCGCTCGTGGGACGAGCACCGTCGCGACAGGCCGCATCGCTAGCACTAGCAAACGCCACACTCAAAAGAAAAAGCGCCCGAAGGCGCTTTTTCATCTTTCCTTGGCCGTGCTCTTCGCACCTGTCAAAGCGTATCGTCGGCGTCGTCGGCCTCGACCGCTTTCAGCGGCTCGCCCGCACGACGGTCCACCCGTTCACGCAGTTCCTTGCCGGGCTTGAAATGCGGCACGTGCTTTTCCGGCACGAGCACCTTCTCCCCCGATTTCGGATTGCGTCCCACCCGAGACGGGCGCCGATTCAGGCCGAAGCTGCCGAAGCCCCGAATTTCGATGCGATGGCCCTTGGCCAACGCCTCCGACATCGCATCGAGCATCGTCTTCACCGCGAAATCCGCATCCTTGAGAACAAGTTGCGGAAATCGCGCTGCCAGCTGGGCGACCAATTCCGATTTGGTCATGCTGCGGCAAACCTCTCAGACTTACTGGTTCTGACCGTCGAGCTTGGCTTTCAGCAACGCGCCAAGGTTCGTCGTGCCGGAAGCCGCGGAACCCGCATCGGCTGCCAGTCCGCGCATCGCTTCTTGCTGCTCGGCCGAGTCCTTCGCCTTGATCGACAGATTGATACCGCGCGACTTGCGATCGATGTTGATGATCATCGCGTTGACCTTGTCGCCTTCCTTCAGCACATTGCGCGCGTCTTCCACGCGGTCTTGTGCGATTTCGGACGCACGCAGATAGCCTTCGACTTCGGTCGAAAGCGCCACCACGGCACCCTTGGCGTCCACGGCCTTCACCGTGCCGTCGACGATCGAACCCTTGTCGTTCATCGCCACGAAGTTGCTGAACGGATCGCCTTCGAGTTGCTTGATGCCGAGCGAAATGCGCTCTTTCTCGACGTCGATACCGAGCACGACGGCTTCGACTTCGTCGCCCTTCTTGTACTTGCGGACCGCCTCTTCGCCGGTTTCGCTCCACGAGAGGTCGGACAGATGGACGAGCCCGTCGATACCGCCCGGCAGACCGATAAAGACGCCGAAATCGGTAATCGACTTGATCGCACCGCTGATCTTGTCGCCCTTCTTGAAGTTGCGGCTGAAGTCGTCCCACGGATTCGGCTTGCACTGCTTCATGCCGAGGCTGATACGGCGACGGTCTTCGTCGATCTCGAGCACCATGACTTCGACTTCGTCGCCGAGCTGGACCACCTTCGACGGTGCGACGTTCTTGTTCGTCCAGTCCATTTCCGACACGTGGACGAGGCCTTCGATGCCCGACTCCACTTCGACGAACGCGCCGTAGTCGGTGATGTTCGTGACCTTGCCGAACAGACGCGTGCCCGACGGGTAACGGCGCGAGATGCCTTCCCACGGATCGTCGCCCAGTTGCTTGATGCCGAGCGAAACGCGGTTCTTTTCCTGGTCGAACTTGAGGATCTTCGCCGTGACTTCCTGGCCGACCGACAACACTTCGCTCGGGTGACGCACGCGGCGCCACGCGATATCGGTGATGTGCAGCAGGCCGTCGATGCCGCCCAAGTCGACGAACGCGCCGTAATCGGTGATGTTCTTGACCACGCCGTTGACGATCGCGCCTTCCTTGAGCGTCTCGAGCAGCTTCGCGCGCTCTTCGCCCTGCGTCGCTTCGATCACCGCGCGGCGCGACAGCACCACGTTGTTACGCTTGCGATCGAGCTTGATGACGCGGAATTCGAGCGTCTTGCCTTCGTAAGGAGTCGTATCCTTGACAGGGCGCGTGTCGACGAGCGAACCGGGCAGGAACGCGCGGATGCCGTTGACCATGACGGTCATGCCGCCCTTGACCTTGCCGGTGATCGTACCGGTCACGAGCTCGTTGTTGTCGAGCGCTTTTTCCAGCGACAGCCACGAAGCGAGGCGCTTCGCCTTGTCGCGCGACAGGATCGTGTCGCCATAGCCGTTTTCGAGCGCGTCGATCGCGACCGAAACGAAGTCGCCCGCCTGCACTTCTACCTCGCCCGCGTCGTTCAGGAATTCTTCGAGCGGAATGTAGGCTTCGGACTTGAGACCCGCGTTGACGACCACGAAGTTGTGGTCGACACGCACGACTTCGGCGGAGATCACTTCGCCGGCGCGCATGTCTTGCTTGGTCAGCGACTCTTCGAACAGAGCCGCAAAGGATTCGGTATTCGGGTTGGAGGTTTGCAGGTCGGACATAAAAATCGTAAAAGCATGGCTTCGCTCTGCCTCACGCGGTCCACGTTCCGTTTGCCTGGGACCGGCGCGCCGCGGCACGGCGTACGCCATACGGGGTTAAGGGTTGATACAACGTTTCGCGACACCGCCGAAGCAGCCCCGCCAAACACCTGACGACAACTCGATACTACTAAGGCACCTACTCGGTACTACAGCGCCCGGTACCATTGCACCACTTGTTCGACCGCCTGGTCGACCGTGAGCGCCGAAGTATCGAGCAGCTTCGCATCTGCCGCGGGAGCGAGCGGCGCGACCGTGCGATTGGTATCACGCGCATCGCGCTCGCGCAAATCCCGGAGCAAGTTATCAATATTAGCAGAAAACCCTTTTTGGATCAATTGCTTATAACGGCGCGCCGCGCGTGCCTCCACGCTGGCAGTCAGGAACACCTTCAACCCGGCGTCCGGGAAGATCACCGTGCCCATATCGCGGCCATCGGCCACGAGCCCAGGCTCCTTGCGAAACGCGCGCTGGCGCGCGACCAGCGCCGCGCGCACGGGCTGGTGCACCGCGATGGCGGAGGCCCGATTGCCGATTTCCTCGGCGCGGATTTCGTTCGATACGTCGATACCGTCGAGCTGGGCGCAGCCCTCCCGAAACGTGATATGCAACCCGTCGACAAGCTCGGCGAGCGTCTCGGCCGCATCCGGGGGCACCTGGTAGCGCAGGCTCGCCAGCGCCGCGAGCCGATAGAGCGCGCCGCTGTCGAGCAAGTGAAACCCGAGCTTCGCCGCGACGAGCGCGGCCACTGTGCCCTTGCCGGAGGCGGTCGGTCCGTCGATGGCAATGACGGGAGTCTGGTGAAAGGGACGGGTCGGTTTCATCGATCAATCAGGGGCGACCAGCGTCTTGAAGCGGTCGAAGTAATCGGGGAACGTCTTGGCGACGCATTTGGGGTCGTTGATGCGCACCGGCGCACCGATCAGGCTCGCGAGCGAAAAGCACATCGCCATGCGGTGATCGTCGTACGTGTCGATCGCCGCATTCGGCACGAGGCGCGCTGACGCGGGCGGCGTGACGGCCAGCCAGTCCGGCCCCTCTTGCACGCTCGCGCCGAGCTTGCGCAATTCCGTCGCCATGGCCGCGATGCGGTCGGTTTCCTTCACGCGCCAACTGCCGATATGGGTGAGGCGCGTCGTCCCGTCGGCCGCGAGCGCCGCGATGGCGAGCGTCATCGCGGCATCGGGAATGAGGTTGCAGTCCATTTCGATGGCTTCTAGACGGCCGTGGTCATGGCCGATCCCCCGCACCTCGATCCAGTCCTCGCCCATCGCCACGTTGGCGCCCATGCGCGCGAGTGCCTGGGCGAAAGCCACGTCGCCCTGAATGCTCGCGCTGCCCACGCCCACGACACGCACCGGCCCGCCGCCGAGCGCACCCGCCGCCAGGAAGTACGAGGCGGACGATGCGTCGCCTTCGACGGCGATCGAGCCGGGGGACTGGTAGCGAACCCCCGACGGCACCGTGAAACGCCGCCAGTCTTCGCGCTCGACCGTCACGCCGAAGCGCGCCATGAGCCGTATCGTGATCTCGATATAAGGTTTCGAGATCAGCTCGCCGTCGACTTCGACGATCGTCGTGCCGCTTTTCGTGCGCACGAGTGGCAGGGCCATCAAAAGCGCAGTCAGAAACTGGCTCGACACGTCGCCGCGCACGGTGATCGGCGCTTCGACGCTGAGCGCCGCGGGACGAATCCGCAGCGGCGGATAGCCCTCGTTCGCCTCGTAATCGATACGCGCACCAATTTGCCGCAGCCCATCCACGAGATCGCCGATCGGCCGTTCGTGCATGCGCGGCACGCCGTGCACGCGATAATCGCCGCCGTTGACGGCCAGCGCCGCCGTGAGCGGACGCACGGCCGTGCCGGCATTACCGAGAAAAAGATCGGCCGTTTTCGCCGTGAACGCGCCGCGTGTGCCCTGGACCACGCACCGATCGCCGTCACGCGCGTATTTCACGCCGAGCTTCGCGAGCGCGTCGAGCATCACGCGCGTGTCGTCGGAGTCGAGCAGATTCGAGATCGTCGTCTCGCCTTCGGCGAGCGCGGCCAAGAGCAGCACGCGGTTCGAGATGCTTTTCGAGCCGGGCAAACGAACCGTGCCCCGCGCATGCGGGTACGGTCCAAGATCGAGATAGTCCATAGCCGTTCCTGTTTATTCCGGAGCGAGGTCGTCGTGGGGCCGCGCCGCCACGGTTTGTGCGCCGCGTTCCTGCCATTCGGTGCGTGCTTCGCGCGAGCGTGCGAACACCGCTTCGAGCGCAGCGCCGTCGCCGGACACGATCGCCGCCCGCAAGCGCGCGAGCACGGCCGTGTAAGCATCGAGCTCGGCGACGAGCGCCGTCGCGTTCGCCAAGCAGACATCGCGCCACATCTCCGGGCTCGACGCGGCGATCCGCGTGAAATCCCGAAAGCCGCCCGCGGCGAACGAAAACTTGAGCGCCGCATCGGGCGCGCCGAGTATTTGCTCGACGAGTGCGAACGAGAGCAAATGCGGCAGGTGACTCACCGATGCCAGCACGCGATCGTGCTGCTCTGCTTGCATCGTGCGAACGTGCGCGCCCGCCGCGAGCCACATCGCCTCCACGCGTGCCACGTCGTGCGCCCGATTCTCGGGCAGCGGGCACAGCACGACGTTGCGTCCGACATAGAGATCGGGCAATGCCGCCTCGACGCCGCTCGATTCGCGGCCTGCGATCGGATGCCCGGGCACGAACTGCGCGATACGGGTACCCAGCGCGGCGCGCGCCGCTGCGACGACATCGCCCTTGGTGCTGCCCGCGTCGGTCACGAGCGTCACGGCATCGAGAAACGGCGCGATCCGTGCCAGGAGCGGCTCGGTCTGCGCCACGGGCGCCGCGAGCAAAACGAAATCTGCGCCGGCGAGCGCGCGAGCCAAGTCGGCGTCATCGTCGAGCGCGGCCGTCTGGTCGACGACACCGAGCGCGCGAGCCCGCTCGGCCGACGCAGGCGAGCGGCCGACGCCCACGATCGTACGCGCGCCGGCCACCCCGCCGCGTTCGCGCAATGCGCGAGCGAGCGAGCCGCCGATCAGGCCCACACCGAAAATCACCAGTTTGTCGAAAGAGAAGGTGCTCACGACCGTCCGAGAAAATGAAACATCAAGCTTTTAGCGCCTGCCGCTCCGAGCGGGACAGCACAGCGCAACACGCGGTGCGCCGGCTCAGGCCGGCGCAAGTGCCTTCTCGAGGGCGGCGATGAACGCGGCGTTTTCCTCCGGCAGGCCGACCGTCACGCGCAGCCATTGCGGCAAACCATAGTTGCCGACGGGCCTCACGATCACGCCTTGCTTGAGCAGCGCAAGGTTCACGCGCGCACCCGCGCCATCGTCGTGGCCTACGCGTACGAGCACGAAGTTGCCGAACGAAGGCACATATTCGAGACCGAGCTTCTCGAACGCCTGCGTCAGCTGGCGGTAGCCCGCCGCGTTGAGCGCGGCACTCTTCTCGAGGAACGCCGTATCGCCGAGCGCGGCGATCGCCGCGGCCTGCGCAACGGTATTGACGTTGAAAGGCTGGCGCAGGCGGTTCAGCAGATCGGTCAGCGGCGGTTGGGCGACGGCGAGGCCGATACGCAGACCCGCGAGCCCATACGCCTTGGAAAAGGTGCGTGAAACGAGCAGATTCGGATAGCGGCGCACCCACTCGATGGAATCGTAGCGCTTCTCGGCAGGCAAATACTCGGTGTAAGCCTCGTCGAGCACGACCACGACGCTCTTGGGTACCTTCTCGAGAAACGCCTCGAGTACCGGACCCTCGACGAAGGTGCCGGTCGGATTGTTCGGGTTCGCGATGAACACGAGCCGCGTATCGGGCTCGATCGCGCTCAGCATTGCATCCAGGTCATGACCGTACTCGACGGCGGGGACCACGATCGCGCGCGCGCCGAGTCCTTGCGTGGCGAGCGCATAGACCGCAAACGAATACTGCGCATACACGACCGACTGCCCCTTTTCCACGAACGCATGCGCCGCGAGTTCGAGAATGTCATTGCTGCCGTTGCCGAGCGTGATCCAATCGGCCGGCACGCCGTAGCGCGCGCTGATCGCGGCCTTCAATTCGAACGCATTCGAATCCGGGTAGCGTCCCAGCTCTTCGACGGCCCGCGCCATTGCGGTCTTGGCCGCATCCGGCATGCCGAGCGGGTTTTCGTTCGACGCCAGCTTCACGATGCGCGCCTCGTCGAGTCCGAATTCGCGCGCGACTTCGGAGATCGGCTTGCCGGCGATATAGGGGGCGATCTGGCGCACATAGGAAGGGCCGTATTGCGTGGTCATGAAAGTCTCCAAACGGGCGATACTGCGTGTCATAAGAATACGAATGGGTCGCTCCCGGTGCGCGCGGCCGGCCGCCTCGGCGGCCACGCGTCCACCGCGTCAGCGCGCGCGCGGATACGAGCCCAGGATCTTGAGAAAAGCCGCCTTTTTCTCGAGCTCGGCGAGCGCCGCGGCAACGGACGCGTCCTCGCGATGGCCTTCGACGTCGATATAGAAGTAGTACTCCCACGTTCCGACACGTGCGGGCCGCGATTCGAAACGCGTCATCGAGACGCCATGCCGCGCGAGCGGCTCGAGCAGCTTGAATACGGCGCCCGGCTCGTTCTTGACCGAAACGATCAGCGAAGTCTGGTCATGGCCGCTTTGCCCGGCTGGTGCGCGCCCGATCACGACGAAGCGGGTGCGGTTGTGCGGGTCGTCCTGAATCAGCGCAAAGGCGGCCTGCAGGCCATAGCGCGCGGCCGCGCGGTCGCCCGCGATCGCGGCAACGCTTGCATCGGCCGCCGCGATGCGCGCGGCCTCGGCATTGCTCGATACCGCTTGCCGCTCGACATGCGGCAAGTGCGTCGCGAGCCAGCGCTGGCATTGCGCAAGCGCCTGCGCGTGCGCGCATACGCGCGTGATACCGTCGGTGCCGCCGCTTTGCGTAAGCAGATTGTGGTGAATCGGCAGTGCGATTTCGCCGCCGATGGAAAGCTGCGTCTGCAAGAGCAGATCGAGCGTGCGCGAAACCGCGCCTTCGCTCGAATTCTCGGCGGGCACGACGCCAAACTCGGCGGCGCCTGCCTCGACGGCACGGAACACTTCGTCGATGGACAGACACGGCAGCCCTTCGATCGAATGACCGAAATACTCGTGCATCGCCTCTTCGCTATACGTGCCGGCCGGCCCGAGAAACGCCGTCATGATCGGCCGCTCGAGCGCGCGGCTCGCGGCCATGATCTCGCGCCAGATCGCACTGATGTGTTCGTCGACGAGCGGCCCCGCGCTCATCGACTGCAGCCGCGCGATCACCTGCTGTTCGCGCTCCGGGCGGAACACCGGCGCGTTGTAGTGTTTCTTCACCTCGCCCACTTCGAGCGCGATCGCCGCGCGTTGGTTGAGCAGCGCGATCAGTTGCGCATCGATTTCATCGATGCGGTCGCGCAGCGGTTTCAATCTTGAATTGAGTTCGTCGTCCATGCGTGAAACGGCCATATCGAAAGTCGGCGCGCGCGTGCGGCGGCGCGCCGGCTTCCCGTTACCCGCGCCTTCTCAAGCGCGGGACTGTTCGAATTCCAACATGTACTCGACGAGCGCTTCGACGCCCTCGAGCGGCACCGCGTTGTAGATCGATGCCCGCATGCCGCCGACGGACTTGTGACCCTTCAGCTGCATCAAGCCGCGCGTTTTGGCGCCGGCCAGGAAATCCTCGTTGCGCGACTCGTCGGCAAGGAAGAACGGCACGTTCATCCTCGAGCGAGAGCCGGGCTCCACCTTGTTGATATAGAAGTCGCTCGCGTCGATCGTGTCGTAAAGCAGCTTCGACTTCGCGAGATTGCGCGCCTCCATCGCCCGGATACCGCCTTGGCGCTTGAGCCACTTGAACACGAGCCCCGCGATGTAGATCGCGTACGTGGGCGGTGTGTTGTACATCGAATTGTTGGCCGCCACGGTCTTCCATTCGAAGGCCGTCGGGCAGATGGCGAGCGAGCGCTCGAGCAGGTCTTCACGCACGACGACGAGCGTCACGCCGGCCATGCCGATATTCTTTTGCGCGCCACCGAACATCACCCCGAATTTGGCAACGTCGAGCGGCCGGGAAAGAACATGCGAGGAGACGTCCGCAACGAGGGGGACGCCGCCGAGATCGGGAATATCGAAGGTCTCGACGCCGTGAATCGTCTCGTTCGTACACAAATGCACATAAGCGGGATCGTCCGAAAGCTGCCACTCGGCGCGCCGCGGCGCGCGCGTGAAGCCGTCCGCGGTCTCCCCGCTCGCCGCGAGATGCGGCGTGCAGTACTTGCCCGCTTCCTTGAACGATTTTTGCGACCACGAACCGGTGATGACGAAATCGGCCGTCTTGCGCGCGCCGAGCATATTCATCGGCACGATCGCATTCTCGGCCAGGCCGCCGCCCTGCATGAAGAGAATATGGTGGCTGGCCGGCACCTCGAGCAACTCGCGCAAATCGACGAGCGCCTCTTCGTGAATCGATACGAACTCGCGCCCGCGATGGCTCATTTCCATCACGCTCATGCCACTGCCGCGCCAATCGAGCATCTCGTCGGCCGCCTGGCGCAACACTTCCTCCGGCAACGCCGCGGGACCGGCGGAGAAGTTGAAGACGCGCATCGTTGAAACCCCTGGGGAGTGAGACACGGCGGCAATCCCGATTCGATCGGGCCGCACGGGTCGGAAATAGATAATGGCCGTTCGCGCATGTCGCGCAAACGGCCATTATCGCATCGTCGCTCGAAAGCCGCCAAAGCATGCCCGCTCGGAGAGGCACGCCGGCGGCTTGCCGACGCCGAAAACTCAGGCGACTTACTTGCCCGGCTTGACCGACGCCACTTCCTTGTCGGCTTGGTCGCGCGTTGCCTTGATCGATTGGGGCATGTACTTCTGCATCAAGCCGTTCACGACGTCGCGGCCCACCTGGTCCTGAACTTCGATGAACTTGCGACCCGTCGGGCTCTTGTAGAACGTCGTCAGATCCTTGATTTCCTGCGTCGAGTAGTACTTACCGTACGCATCGTATTGCGCTTGCATCGCGTCATTGCGGAACGAATCCGTCGCGAACACCTGGCCGGCGGAGTCGACGAGCTTCGGCACCGCATTCTTTTGCAACGTCGGCACGGCTGCCTGCTTTTGCTTGTCGTTCAGCGACTTGTTCTCCGACAACGCGTCCGACAGGATCGCCGGCACGAGCTGCTTGGCTTGCATCTGCGCGCTGTTGGCGATGGCGCCGACGAGCTTTTGCGCGTCGATGGCGGCGAGCAGTTCCTTGATCGCGGCCTGCTTGGCCGGATCGTTCGCAGCGGCGGCCGTCGTCGTGGACGGTGCCGAACTCTGGGTCGACAGCGCCTGCGCCATGGCAAAGGTCGGCACAAACGCGGCCAGCAGCATCCATTGTTTGAAACGTCGTTGCATCGTCACTCCCTCTAAAAATTAATTCGGTTCCGGCGTTCGATCAGACTTCGCCGTCTTCGCCGTTTGCGTCTTCAGCCGCTGCCGCGTCCACTTCGACATCCGCATCGGCTTCCGCGATCTGCTGCAGGCCCGAAAGCTTCGTGCCCTCGTCAAGGCTGATGAGTGTAACACCCTGCGTCGCGCGCCCCATCTCACGGATCTCGGCAACGCGCGTGCGAATCAGCACACCCGTCGTTGTGATCAGCATGATCTGGCTTTCCGGATCGACGAGCGTGGCGGCCACCACACGGCCGTTGCGCTCCGAGGTCTGGATCGCGATCATGCCTTTCGTGCCGCGACCGTGGCGCGTGTACTCCGTGATCGGCGTGCGCTTGCCGAACCCGTTTTCCGTTGCGGTCAGCACCGACTGCTCCTCGCTGCCCGCGACGAGCATCGCGATCACCTGCTGCCCCTCTTCGAGCTGCATACCGCGTACGCCGCGCGCCTCGCGACCCATCGGGCGCACGTCGTTCTCGTCGAAACGCACGGCTTTGCCGGCATCGGAAAACAGCATGACGTCGTGCTGGCCGTCCGTGATGGCCGCGCCGATCAGGAAATCGCCTTCGTCCAGACCGACCGCAATGATACCTTTGCGCAATGGTCTGCTGAAAGCCTCGAGCGGCGTCTTTTTGACCGTGCCGAGGGATGTCGCCATGAAGACGTACTTGTCAGCCGAAAACTCCTTGACCGGCAGCACGACGTTGATCTTCTCGCCATCTTGCAGCGGGAACATGTTCACGATCGGACGGCCGCGCGAATTGCGCGAGCCCTGCGGCACCTCGTAGACCTTGACCCAGTAGACGCGGCCGCGGTTCGAGAAGCACAGGATGTGGTCGTGCGTGTTCGCGATGAAGAGCGTGTCGATCCAGTCGTCCTCTTTCATCTGCGTGGCCTGCTTGCCGCGCCCGCCGCGTTTTTGCGCCCGATACTCGGAAAGCGGCTGCGATTTCACGTACCCCGCGTGCGACATCGTCACCACCATGTCCTGCGGGGTGATCAGATCTTCGGTGTTGAGCTCGGTCGCATTGAGTTCGATACGCGAACGGCGCGCGTCGCCGAACTCGGCCTTCACGGCCGCCAGCTCGTCGCCGATGATTGCCGTAATGCGCTCAGGACGCGCGAGGATGTCGAGCAGATCGGCGATCTGGGCCATCACTTCGCGATACTCGCCGATGATCTTGTCCTGCTCGAGGCCCGTCAAGCGCTGCAGACGCATCTGCAGGATTTCCTGAGCCTGCGTATCGGAGAGCTTGTAAAGGCCGTCCGCCTGCATGCCGAAGGCCGGGTTGAGCCCTTCCGGCCGGTAAGCCTCGCGCCCGCCCGCGGCCGCGTTCTCGGTTTCGGCGCGCGCAAGCATGTCGCGCACGAGCGACGAATCCCAGGCTCGCGCCATCAATTCCTGCTTCGCGATCGGCGGGGTCGGCGCGGCCTTGATGATCGAGATGAACTCGTCGATGTTGGCCAGCGCGACCGCCAGGCCTTCGAGCACGTGGCCGCGCTCGCGTGCCTTGCGCAACTCGTATACGGTGCGCCGCGTCAGCACCTCCCGCCGGTGCGAGAGGAACGCCTCGAGCATTTCCTTAAGGTTGAGCAACTTCGGCTGGCCGTCGACGAGCGCGACCATGTTGATGCCGAAGGTGTCCTGCAGCTGCGTCGCCTTGTACAGATTGTTGAGGACGACTTCCGGCACTTCGCCGCGCTTCAGTTCGATGACGACACGCATGCCGCTCTTGTCGGACTCGTCGCGAATATCGGAGATGCCTTCGATCTTCTTCTCGTTGACGAGCTCGGCGATGCGCTCGAGCAGCGAGCGCTTGTTCACCTGGTACGGCAGTTCGTCGACGATGATCGCCATGCGCTGGCCGCGATCGATTTCCTCGAAGTGCGTCTGCGCGCGCATGACCACGCGTCCGCGGCCCGTGCGATAGCCGTCGCGCACGCCGGCCACGCCGTAGATGATGCCGCCCGTCGGGAAGTCAGGCGCCGGTACGATCTCGATGAGCTCGTCGATGCTCGCGCCCGGATCCTTCAGCAGATGCTGGCAGGCATCGACGACTTCGCCGAGATTGTGGGGCGGGATGTTGGTCGCCATGCCGACGGCGATGCCCGACGAACCGTTGATGAGCAGGTTCGGAATGCGCGCGGGCAGGATGAGCGGCTCGTTTTCGCTGCCGTCGTAGTTCGGGCCGAAATCGACCGTTTCCTTGTCGATATCCGCGAGCAGCTCGTGCCCGATCTTCGCCATGCGGATTTCCGTGTACCGCATGGCTGCCGCGTTGTCGCCGTCGACCGAGCCGAAGTTGCCCTGCCCGTCGACGAGCATGTAGCGCAACGAAAAATTCTGCGCCATGCGCACGATCGTGTCGTATACCGCCTGGTCGCCGTGCGGATGGTATTTACCGATCACGTCGCCCACGATACGCGCGGACTTCTTATAGGCGCGGTTCCAGTCGTTGTTGAGTTCGTGCATCGCGTAGAGCACGCGCCGATGCACGGGTTTGAGGCCGTCCCGAACGTCGGGAAGCGCACGTCCGACGATTACGCTCATCGCGTACTCGATGTACGAACGGCGCATTTCCTCCTCGAGGGAGATGGGCAGAGTCTCTTTGGCGAATTGATCCATTATCCGTATCTTTTCGGGGCGAAAGCGAACCGGGAGCCGCTTGTCCGTTCGCTCGTCCGCCAACCCGGCATCGGGCGCCGGGCATCACGCGATTCTAGCATGCCGGGCGGGGCTACTCCGAGCTCGCACGTACTCCCCCAGCGGGGCGATCGGCAGAGGCCGCCATGGCGTCGATTTAGGGCCGCCGCGAGGCAAATTTTTCCTTTGCGCTGGCACGCATCGTGCGGGGGCCGACCGCTCGGAGAAGCCCGTCCCGCTTACCTGTTGCGGACGCACCACAATAAAAACGGGTGGCTCGAAGCGGCGGGATTTTTTTTTCGTAAGAAGGGAACGATATGGCAAAATGCCAACGCACTTGGTTAGACGCTGCTCGAAGTGTCCGCATGGCTGGCGTTTTTTGTGCCGCACCAATGTTATACTTCGAGCAATGTATGACTTGTCTTCGTCATCCAGGCTCGCAGTAAACCTGCGGTAATCTCAAATTCGAGAGGAGAAATATGAATAAACTTTCAAAGCTCGCGTTCATTGCAGCTACCGCAGTTATGGCTGCATCCGCTTCGGCACAGTCGGTGCCGGCGTCGCGACAAGCCACGAATGACAACTGGGTCAACGGCACCGGTGAATACGTGTGGATGAACGGCACGAACGAGCTTTGCTGGCGCGATGCATTCTGGACGCCCGCAACGGCGAATGCCAAGTGCGACGGCGCTCTCGTCGCCCAGGCCCCGACGCCGCCGGCTCCCCCGGCCCCGGCAGCTCCGGCCATCACGAGCCAGAAGGTCACGTATCAGGCCGACACGCTGTTCGACTTCGACAAGGCCGTCCTGAAGCCGGCTGGCAAGCAGGCGCTCGACGATCTGGCCTCGAAGATTCAAGGCATGAATACGGAAGTCGTCGTTGCAACGGGCTACACGGACCGCATCGGTTCGGACAAGTACAACGACCGCCTGTCGCTGCGCCGTGCGCAAGCCGTGAAGGCCTACCTTGTCAGCAAGGGTGTTCCGGCGAACAAGATCTACACGGAAGGCAAGGGCAAGCGCAATCCGGTCAAGGATTGCGCAGGCAAGAAGGTCACGGCAAGCCTGAAGGCCTGCCTCGCACCGAACCGCCGCGTGGAAGTGGAAGTGGTCGGCACGCAGCAAACGAACGCTCAGTAAACAGCGTCCGCTGCAGCCTCGAAAAACCCCGCTTCGGCGGGGTTTTTTTTCTGGTCGGCGCGCGGATTCGACGCATCGCCGCGCCGGGCGACTTTTGTCGCCGCACCGGGCCCGATATACTCGGCCGTAGCCTGTGTGCGTCTATTTATATTGTTACTCCCTATTAATATTGTTACCGCTCGATACGCCATGACCAACGCCGATCCCCACGAATTGCAGAAATTCAGCGATCTTGCCCATCGCTGGTGGGATCCGAATGCAGAGTTCAAGCCGCTGCACGAGTTGAATCCCGTGCGTCTCGCCTGGATCGACTCGCATGCTCACCTACCGGGCAAACGCGTGCTCGATGTCGGTTGCGGCGGCGGGATCCTGTCCGAATCGATGGCGGGCCTCGGGGCACAGGTCAAAGGCATCGATCTCTCGTCGCAGGCGCTTGGCGTAGCCGATCTGCACAGCCTCGAAAGCGGCATTACCGTCGAGTACGAGGAAATCGCCGCGGAGGCCCTGGCGGCACGTGAACCGGGCACCTTCGATGTCGTCACGTGCATGGAGATGCTCGAACACGTGCCCGATCCGGCTGCCATCGTGAAGGCGTGCGCGATGCTCGTGAAGCCGGGCGGATGGGTGTTCTTCTCGACGCTCAACCGCAGCATCAAGTCATATCTGTTCGCCGTCATCGGCGCGGAATACATCGCTCAAATGCTGCCGAAGGGCACGCACGATTACGCACGCTTCATCCGCCCTTCCGAACTCGCCGCGTTCGCGCGCGCAGCCAACCTCGACGCCGCCGAGGTGAAAGGCATCACGTATCGGCCGCTTGGCAAGCATTTCATGCTTTCCGACGATACGAGCGTCAATTATCTTTTTGCCTGCCGCCGCGCGAAGGTGGGCGCATGAGTCAGCAGCCGACGCCCCAACCCGAACTGACCGACCGCGTCGCATCGATCGGCTTGTGCCGCGGCGTACTGTTCGATCTCGACGGTACGTTGGCCGACACGGCGCCCGATCTCGTTGCCGCCGTCAACAAGATGCGAGCAGACCGAGGCCTCGACATGGTGCCGCTCGACACGTTGCGGCCGCTGGCGTCGGCCGGTGCGCGCGGCTTGATCGGCGGCGCATTCGGCATCGGCCCGGACGATCAAGGGTACGCGTCGATGCGCGAGGAGTTTCTCGCCAATTACGAAGCGGACCTTTGCATCGAAACGACACTGTTTCCCGGCATCGACGAGTTGCTGGACGTCCTGGATGCGCGCAACGTGCGCTGGGGTATCGTCACCAATAAAGTCGGTCGATTGACGATGCCTCTCGTCGAGCAGCTCGGACTTGCTTCGCGCGCGGCATGCGTCGTGTCCGGCGATACGACCCCTCATTCGAAGCCGCACCCTGCCCCCCTGCTGCATGCGGCTGAAAGCCTCGCAATGCGTCCCGAGCGGATCGTTTATATCGGCGACGATCTACGCGACGTGCAAGCGGGGTTCGCGGCGGGCATGATCACGGTGGCGGCGGCCTACGGCTACTGCGGCACCGATCTGCCGCCGGCGATGTGGCACGCGCAGCACGTCGTCGATTCGCCGCAGCAGTTGCAGCAGTTGCTGCACGACCTGCGGTGAAGGCCCCGCCGGGGCGCTCGCCGAGTCGACAGCACTGCGCTTGAAATACAGCGAAGCCGCACCATCTTGTGTTCTGTGGGATAATCCCACCTTACACACAGGGGCCGACCTGGTTTCGACGTGGGTAATGAAGCAGTTCAGGGCATACCGAGGACCCGTCACCTCGTAAATCAATGGGAATTAAGTAACTGCGAACGATCTTTCGAAGCGCTTCGGCGCGGCGTCTAACGACGCTCTCGCACTGCAGGCCGCCTAAAACCGGCCTCCCTCGCACTGGCTCGCTGATGGGTCAGGGTCGCAAGACCAGCGAGGTCTCTTACGTCAGCTAATCCTTGGTGGTGTCACGCTGCCGGGGCCGAAAATCAAGTGACTCGCCGTAACGAAGCGTGTTCGTCCGCGTCGGTGCGGTTAAATCAAATGACTGAACTAAGTATGTAGAACTGGCTGTGGACTATTTGCGGACGCGGGTTCGATTCCCGCCGGCTCCACCAATACGTGCCCCCAACCGCTTGGTTGGGGGTTTTTTGTCATCAGTACATGGCGTAGACGAAATCCGAGACGGTTTCGTCCTCTTTGGCCGCAGGCGCGCGCAACGCCTTGGCTATCTTGCGCAGTTCAGGCTCGAGCCGAACCAGCGAATCGAGCCCCTGCCTGCGCCAGATGGCAATCAGCGCATCGATCGAGTCCTCCTCCACGACGATCGGCTCCGGCTCGAAGACATCGAGGAAGTACGAATCGCACCCGGGGTCGATCCTCGCCAGGATGAATGGCTCGACCTTCGGCCTCGCGCTCGCCAGCTTCGAGCGGAAGAATTTTCCAAGTTCGGCGTCAGTCAAGTTGATACTCCTTCTTCCAGGAATCGTCCTGTTCGACAGGCGTCTGCTCGTCTCGATAGAGAATGTAGTTGCCCATTACGAGCGCGTCGATTTCCGTGCGCATGAAGCAGCGATACGCATCCTCGGGCGAGCAGACTATCGGCTCGCCCCGCACGTTGAACGACGTATTCACGAGTAACGGACAACCCGTCAGCGCCTCGAATGCCTGCAGCACGGCAAATGTCCTCGGGTTCACGCTTTTCTCCACCGTTTGGATGCGCGCGCTGAAGTCGACATGCGTGACCGCCGGGATGGTGCTTCGCACCGCGTTGACGATTTGCAGCATGTCCTCGGGGTCGGATGACGCTTCCGGAATCCGCCTATGCTCGGCGCGCACGGGCGCGACAATGAGCATATAGGGGCTGTCCGAGCCGAGTTCGAAATAGTCTGCCGCGCGACTTTTGAGCACGACCGGCGCAAATGGCCGAAACGACTCGCGAAATTTGATCTTCAGGTTCATCCGCGACTGCGTCGCCGCCGCGCGCGGATCGCCGAGTATCGAGCGGCCACCGAGCGCGCGCGGGCCGAACTCCATGCGCCCTGCGAACATCCCGACGATCTTTTGCTCTGCAAGCAGACCCGCGATCTTTGCAGCGCCCGCGTCGGTGGGGTCCAACCGATGGTACGAGGCGCCGCATTGCGAGAGGAACATGACGATTTCGTCATCGCTATACTCTGGGCCGATGAAGCTGCCTTGCTGTGCGTCGCCGCCACCGGTGAGCGCGGGTCGGGTCCCACCCAGCATGTTGAAGTCGGCGAGATAAGCCGCGCCGATCGCGCCGCCCGCATCGCCCGCGGCTGGCTGGATCCAGATGTCATCGAAAATCCCGGCGCGAAGGATCTTCCCGTTGGCAACGCAATTCAATGCAACGCCCCCCGCAAGACACAGCTTCGCCGCCCCCGTCATGTCGTGCAGCGTGCGCGACATCTTCAGCATGACCTCTTCGGTCACCGCCTGAATGGACGCCGCCAGGTCCATCTCGCGCCGCGTGATCCGCGACTCCGGTACTCGAGGCGGCCCGTCGAAGAGTTGATGGAAGCGCTCGTTCGTGAGCGACAGCCCCTGGTGGAAATCGAAGAAATCGAGATTGAGCCGGAATGAGCCGTCGCTCTTGATGTCGATCAAGTTCTCCTTGATCTTCCCTGCGTAGTCAGGCGTGCCGTAGGGCGCGAGGCCCATTAGTTTGTACTCTCCGCTGTTGACCTTGAAGCCGCAAAAAAACGTGAACGCGCTGTAGAGCAGGCCGAGCGAATGGGGATAACGAATCTCCTTCATGATCTCGATCGCGCTGGCGCGACCCATGCCCACGCTGGTGGTCGACCACTCCCCGACACCGTCGACGCACATGACCGCAGCCTCTTCGAACGGCGACGGAAAGAACGCCGATGCTGCGTGCGAGTAGTGGTGCCGTGCAAAATATATTGGCACTTCGCACTTCAGCATCTCCTCGATCCGTTCCTTGAAATAGGGCTTTACGCCAAAGAACGAACGTATCGCGCGGGTAAAGAACGCTTCGGACTCCGGAGCAAATGCAATCGACGAGCGGAGAATGCGATCGACCGTAAGCGCTGGATCGTCGTAGAACGCGATTGCGGCCAGGTCGCCGCTATCGATCTCCGCCTCCTCGAGACAGTAGTTGATCGCGGCCTGTGGGAACCTCGGGTCGTGCTTCTTCCGGCTGAACCGCTCTTCTTGCGCGGCCGCTACGATTATTCCGTCTTTCAGCACCGCAGCAGCCGAGTCGTGATAGAACGCCGAGACCCCTAATACATACCTTGACATTGCCCGCCCCCCGCATCCGTCTACACTTGTTCCCACTCGCGCACGACGACACCGGCAAACACCGCCGGGCCAACCGTTGATCGGCGTTCCTCATGCACGGAATCTGTCGAATGGCGATGGACATTCCGCGCCCGCCGTACGCGCCGGCCTGCCGATATCGC
Source organism: Paraburkholderia sp. NMBU_R16 (assembly GCF_013282575.1). Lineage (GTDB taxonomy): Bacteria > Pseudomonadota > Gammaproteobacteria > Burkholderiales > Burkholderiaceae > Trinickia. The sequence goes on along the minus strand of NZ_JAAAYE010000031.1, from coordinate 3,743 downwards.
CAACTGGCATCGCCGGCGGCGCATCGGCCAGCACCGCGGCACCCACCGACGACGGATGCGCTTCACACGTCGCGCCTGCGTGCAACATCGGCGCGACGACCTTGCTCAATGCCTGGCCAATGAGCGTGTGAGCAGCCGGCGTAAAATGGCAATCCCTCCGGAAGCGCAATTGCCTTCTCATAGGGGCCGGATGACGCAGCAGATCGTCCACGACGTGGTAAACCGGCACGTCGATCGACTGCGCGAGTTCGTCGAACCGCTGCCTCACATGCTTGTAACTGGCCGTCTCCTCGACATATTGATAGACGGGAATGACGGCGATCACCGCCGGCACCGTGAGGTCCGACGCCCACCTTTCGAGGATAGCCCGCAAGAGCTTCCAACCGTCGCTGCGCGAAGAACCATACTCGGGAAGCGGCTGGAATCGCATCAACCGCTGGCAGAGATCTTTGAAATCGGGCCCCAGCATGTTGACCATGTTGCGCAGGCTCGCGCGGAGCGCCCCCGCGCCTCGCGGCGCAATCGACCGATCGGCCTTATAGGGCCGCGCAACCGGCCCCCCCTTCAACGTCAGCCCGCCGTCGGAAGACAGTTCGAACCAGGGCTTGGGAACGCGAATGGCTTCGCCGGCACGGTCCGCCCATCCACGCTCCTTGACGAGATTGCGCTGGATGTTTTCCACGAGCACGCTGATCACGACGGCGTCGTAATCAAGCTTCCCGGCGTACTCCCGGAAGATTAGATACTGCTGGTCGGTGCCGCTGCCACTCATGCCGAAGTTCAGTATCTCGGTGTCCGGCAGTTGCTTCTCCATCAGGTCGGTGTAGCGCTTGCCGTTGCTGACGCCGTCGCCGGCCGTATAGGAGTCGCCGAATACCAATAAACGGTGTGCGCGATTCTTGTTGACCGTAATCGGGTGATCGCAGCGAAAGCCGTCACGGTTGGTCCTGACGAGATATCCGCCGCCTTCATGAGGAATCCGGAGTTTGAGACCGGGTGCGAACCGGTAGCCCAAAACTGGATCGTATTGCATCAGGCGCCTGTGCAGCCCAAGCGCCTGTGCGTCCTGAGAACGCTCATCCATAATGGTCCTGGGTCTCCCGAGTTACTGTATTCGCGCTTGTTTCTTCCCGCCAACGCAAAGGAACGCCGAATGAGGGACGGTCCGAACTGTGTGTAAAAGGCAAGGTATGCCGACAATCCGATGCAGAAACGCCATCACATAGTGGATTTCGGCAAAGGCGATTCAGCGTGAATTCTTGTCAAGCAACGCGGGGAACTCAGCGGGCGGGGCAGGACTGCCCGGCGGGATAGACGCAACCTCGCGTCTCCGGACTACCAATTACCGGGAGATCTTAATCGATGGGGTTTTTGGTCCTTTTTCGGCGAATTCCTTTATACGGCTGTGCAGTTAGACTAGCATCGCCTGTCTGGATACCCAGGTCTTTCCGACGTCTTATCTCGATCGCCTACACATGACCAAAGTCTTTGCCATCGTCGCCGCCGTTCAGCTTCTCGGATTGGCCGCCTGCGGCTCGTCCCCGACCGCCTCGAACGACGCCGCCGTTTCACCCGGTGTCGCCGCACGCACTTCGGATTCCGCGATGGCCTTCACTTCGCACCGCACGCCGAGCTCGATCACGAGCTGTCTCTCGAGCCGGATGCACGGTGTGCACCGCGCCAGCTCCGGCACTGCAACCGAGCTCGTCATCGGCAACGGTGCACGCACCAACACGTGGCGCATTACGCTTGCGCCCGCCGGGGCAGGCAGCGCCGTCAACGTGCACAAGCCGTCATCCGACGACGGCTCCGTGTCCGAACCCGAGCTCCGATATCACATCGCGCGTTGCGTCGTCTGACGCTTGCCGCCCTCTTCCGCAGGAACGCTCACTGATCTTGCGGACATTGGAGGTTGCAGCCATCCGGGTCGCCGTTATCGCCGCGTTTGCGCCGTTGCGAGCGGCCGTTTTGAAATTTCTTGTTGCGCGCCGCGGATTCCGATGCCGCAAACTGCAGTTGCGGATGTTCCTGCAAACGGAATTCGTCGTTGAGGATGCCGCCCGGCACCCCGGGCGAGTTCTGTGCGAACACAACCGATGTTGCAGTGCATAACGCGCCGATGGCGATCACGCCCGCAGTGAATTGAATAAGCCGTTTCATGTCGCTTGCCGCGCCCCTCGGCGCGTAGATCGATCGGAGGAAAGAAGGCTGCAAGCGTACCGCGAAACCGGCTCGCTGTGCAGCGACGCGCGTTACAGCGGTAATACCGGGCCGCAGCAACGGCCGCTTCAGCGGTGTGCGTGAAGGCCGATCCCCGATGAGTGCGTCGCATCAACCGGTGATGTCCGCCCCGCCCCGCAAGCCGTTTTGAATGTCGACGAGCGAGCCGCACTCCGCCGGGTCGTAGCCTTCCAGGTGCGAGACCCCGAGCCGAAACGGGTCGCTGCGCAGCACCGCCAGCGCGGCGGCCAGCGGCGCCGCTGACAGCCGCGCTCGCTCACAGGCGAAGTAATAGTCTTCGTCGACGATCGGTACGAAATCGAGACCGAAATGATGCGCCGCGGGCGCCACGCCAAAGCCCACGTCTGCCATGCCGCTCGCGACGAACGCCGCAATCGCGGTATGCGTGAGTTCGGTCGAGGCGTAGCCGTTGATGCGTTCCGGATCGACGCCGACACGGCGTAATTCAAGATCGATCAAGAGCCGGGTTCCGGAACCAGGCTGCCGGTTGACGAAGCGCACATCGGCGCGGGCGAGATCGTCGAGGCCGCGGACCCCCTTCGGATTGCCCTTTTGCAGGAAGAGCCCTTGTTTGCGCCGGGTCAAATAGATGAGGACATGCCGGCGCGGATCGAGCCAGCGCCGATAAATGTCTGCACAAATCTCCCGAAACGCGCCGCGCGGCAAATGAAAGCCCGCAAAGTCGCATTCGCCACGCGCGAGCGCCGCGACGGCTTCCGCGCTCTCGCGATATTTGATGTCGACGGAGCCGGCCTCGCGGGTTTGCAGCGCCGTGACGAGCGCTGCCACCGCATAACCGTGCGACGCATGGATCCGTACCATCGCACTGCGCCCCAGTTGGCGACCGAGCTCCTCGGCAATCTCGCTAGCCAGCCCCTGCATCGGGGCATCGAGCCGCTCGGCGCAGAGGCGCTGCGCGCGCACGACGGCGTGCCCCAGACTCGACAGCGCCGAGCCCTTGCCGCGCTCTTTCGCGATCAAATCTCCGCCGAGGCGCGCCTCGAAGAGGCGCAGCAATCCCCACGCATGGCGGTACGAAAGCCGGCTTTGCTCGGCGGCCTGCGCAATGCTGCCCGTCTCGTCGACAAGCGCCAGCAGCGGCACGATATCGGTCAGGCTCGCCTCACGGCCCGCGCTGTCGCGCACGATCAATTCAGCGACGCATTTGATATCAATCATTTATGTCGTCCAATTTCCTATTGCACTTCGTATTGACCGGGCCTATCGTTCGATCATAACTGGAAAACGTCGAGCATATATGTGCATCATATGAGTAGCAAGTACATATATGCAGGCTGAAAGGAGACCCCACTTGGAACATGCAAGCCCCCCGGCGCCGGATGAGCTCGTCCGCCGGCATTGGAAGCCGGGCATGTCGCTCCTCGCGGTGCTGCACGCGATACAGGACGAAGCCGGTTTCATCCCGCCCGAGGTCGTGACGCCGCTGGCGCGGGCGATGAACCTCTCGCGCGCCGAAGTGCATGGCGTGATGACGTACTACC
>NZ_JAAAYE010000030.1 GCF_013282575.1 Paraburkholderia sp. NMBU_R16 | reverse complement strand
CCGGCTTCGCGCGTGCACGAACTCACGCCGCGAATCTGGAAATCGCTCTTCGCCGACAACCCGCTGCGCTCGCCACTGCATCAGATCGCCTGAGATCGCAACGACGTCGGTCAATTACCGATTACGTTTGACATACCCGGTGACGCCACGAACGTTGTGAATGATCGGAGTTTGACTCGTGTGGCCGATGGTGGCGTCCGATCGCATTTGGCGCGGTGTACATGGCATTGTCTCCTTGGGGCGACGCAGTGATATCTGCGATGGCGTGTTTTGCGGCGAGTCTGTCAAACGCAGACTGGATGGCGCAAGCGCGGGGAATGGAATAAGTACTATGTCGAATTGAAATAGTGGTCCGGCTGACAGCACGAACCTAATAAACACGGGACTCCGTGGGCAGACCCGGAGGCGCGTAAGCGATCGATCGGTGATTTCACTCATTTGACCTGCATCAACCCCACAGCGACGATTCGTGCTCGCGGGAACACGCGTCGTGCACGCCGATAGCAGGCCGGCATCCGGCAAACACGCTAGATGAAGTAATCAATACTTTCGGATCACATAGGAGACCGTCAATGAGCCGAAATCAGCCAATCAACATACAGACCTTCATCAACGTACATCCATTCGGCAGGTTTCAATGGCTCGTGTTTTTTATGTGTTTCGTCATCGTCCTTCTGGACGGATTCGATACGGCGGCCATTGGCTTCATTGCCCCCTCGCTGCTTACCGAGTGGCATCTTACGAAGCCCGACCTTGCTCCGGTGCTCAGTGCGGCCTTGTTTGGTCTCGCTTGCGGCGCGCTGGGGGCTGGGCCCTTGTCCGATCGCTTGGGACGTCGCTCTCTGCTTCTTGGCGCCGTCGTGATATTCGGCGCGTCTTGTCTCGGTTCGGCATTTGCTCAGTCGCTGCAGCAACTGACGGTTCTTCGGTTCGTGACCGGGATCGGGCTTGGCGCCGCCATGCCGAACGCGGTGACGCTGATGGGAGAGTTTTGCCCTGATCGCCGCCGCGCGACGATCGTCAACTTGATGTTTTGCGGCTTTCCGCTTGGCGCCGCGCTAGGAGGGTTCCTTGCCGCATGGATGATTCCGCACTTCGGCTGGCGCAGCGTCCTCGCGTTCGGCGGCGTCATGCCGTTGCTCCTTGCGGTACTGCTCACGGTGAAGATGCCAGAGTCGGTTCGTTTCATGGTGGCGAACGCACAGCCGTATCAACGCATTCAGAAGGCGCTTGCGCGAATCTCGCGCGCAGCGCTTGGCTCTGAGCACTTCACGCTGACCGAAAGCGCACCGTCGTCAGGCAAGAGCGGTCTCAACGTTGTCCTGTCCAAGACGTATATCGTCGGCTCTTTGATGATGTGGCTTGCCTACTTCATGGGTCTCGTCATTTTCTATGCGTCGATCAACTGGATGCCGGTTTTGCTCAAGGACGCGGGGCTCCCCGCGAAGAGTGCGACGCTCGTCTCGGCGTTGTTTCCGCTTGGCGGAGTAGGTGCGGTGCTCGCCGGCGTACTGATGGATCGCTTCAACGCCAATCGGATCATCGCAGTGTGCTATGCGCTGACGGCCGTGAGCGTCTATGCGATCGGGCAAGCTGCGGGGAATATGGGCGCGCTCATCGCCGTGATCTTCCTCGCGGGCGTACTGATGAATACCGCGCAATCCTCGCTGCCGGCGCTGGCCGCGTCGTTCTATCCCACGGCGGGGCGTGGGACAGGCGTCGCATGGATGCTCGGTGTCGGGCGGTTCGGCGGAATTGCCGGGTCGTTCCTCGTTGCAGAGCTGGCGCGTCGGCAGTTCACGTTCGCGGACATCTTCGCGACGGTGGCTGTAGCGGGGGTGATCGCCTGTGTCGGCTTGCTGATCAAACAGTTCGCTGCGCCGAACATGAACGTCGATTCCATCGGCGCTCAATCGATTCATCACTGAGCGCGTGTCAGTGACGCGATATCAGCACGAAACGTAGCGGACACGCGCGCAAACGCGTACCTGTATAGACCGATAGGAGTCGCGGGACGACATCGGCGGAGAACATGTGGACATGAGAACCAAAGTTGCGATTATCGGCGCCGGCCCATCCGGCCTGCTTTTGGGACAGCTGCTGGCTCGCGCCGGTATCGACAACATCATCCTGGAGCGGCAAAGCGGCGAATACGTGCTGGGCCGTATCCGGGCCGGCGTGCTCGAGCAAGGGACAGTCGGCCTCCTGCGCGAAGCCGGCGTCGGCAAACGCATGGATTCCGAGGGACTGATTCATGACGGAATCGAGCTGATCTTCGGGGGAAGGCGCGACCGGATCGATCTCAAGGCGTTGACCGGGGGCTCGTCCGTGATGGTCTACGGCCAAACCGAGCTCACGCGCGATTTGATGGAAGCGCGCGCCGCGATGGGGGCGACGACCATTTACGAGGCGGAAAATGTGCAGCCGCACGGCGTTAGAGGCGAGCACCCTTACGTCACGTTCGAAAAGGACGGCGAGCTTTGCCGGCTCGAATGCGACTACATTGCCGGTTGCGATGGTTTTCACGGCGTATCGCGCCGGGCCATCCCTGAAGATATCCTGACGTCCTACGAGCGGGTGTATCCGTTCGGATGGCTAGGGTTGCTCTCGGACACGCCACCGGTGAATCATGAATTGATTTATGCCCATCATGAACGCGGTTTCGTGCTGTGTAGCCAGCGCTCGACGACGCGCAGCCGGTACTACTTGCAGGTGCCGTTGACGGAGAAGGCGCAGGACTGGTCGGACGAACGGTTCTGGAAGGAACTGAAGCGCCGCCTGCCCGGCGACATTGCCGAGCGCGTGGTGACCGGTCCTTCCCTCGAGAAAAGCATTGCTCCCCTACGCAGTTATGTGGTCGAGCCCATGCAGTACGGGAAGTTGTTCCTGGTTGGCGACGCTGCGCATATCGTCCCGCCCACGGGAGCAAAGGGCCTCAATCTGGCGGCGAGTGACGTGAATACCCTCTACCGCCTGCTGCGGCGCGCATACGAAGAGGGGAGCACGAGAGTCCTCGAGCTTTATTCCGGGATCGCCTTGCGGCGCGTATGGAAGGCCGAGCGATTCTCGTGGTTCATGACCACGTTGCTGCATGAATTCGCCGACAGAGACGGGTTCGACAAACGCATGCAGCGTACGGACTACGAGTACTACACGGGGTCGAAGGCCGGTCAAACGACCATCGCCGAAAATTACGTGGGCCTGCCGTACGAAGCAGTCGAAGGGCGCTAGAAGAGCCCTTGTTTTGCAAGCGAACTGTATAACGCTCGTTGAGCGTCGACACTGGCTCAAACCGGCGTTGTCTGAGTGGGCGCGACGGTGGGCTGAATCGGTGCGCCGGTCGATTGCGCTGAACTCGCCGCCACCTGCGCTTGCACATTGCCGACGTAGCTACCGGCATACTCCTTCGCCACGGTCAGCGGCGCATTGACGGTTGCCGTCGTCGCCTTTTCCATCGCCTTCTTGGCGATGCCGTCGGACATCGAGTCGAACTTGACTTTATGTCCACCGATGCCGTCCAATGTTTCGCCCAAGCTGCCGAGTCCGCCTTCCGCCATCGACTGCGTGAAGTTGAAGATGCCTGGCGTCGGATTGCCTTCCAATCTCGACTTCATGTTGTTCATCGCGCTCACGGCATAGTATTGAGCTGCCTGAACAGGCATGTTCATGCCCGCGGTCGCCGCTTTTTCAATGAGTGTCTTGGCGAGACCGTCGCGCATGGCAATCTTCGCCTCCGGCCCGGCGATGTCGCCCACGGCTTGGGCCGCCATACTCAGGCCCGCTTCTTCGAGCGCCTTCTTCAGATTGCCTCCGTCGAGCACCGTGCGGGCAATGTTCATCGCTTGCGATTCGCCCTCGAGCACCGCCGATCCGACATCCGCCAACTCGCCGATACCCGGAATGAAGCTGAGTGCGCCGAGCGCCGTCGCGCCCCAGTCGAGCACCATCGATCCGATCTTCAGCCCTTCGTCGAGCGCATGCATCAGTGCTCCGCCGTTGTGTTTCGGCGTCTTGATGTTCGGCTGATCGGCGGTTCCCATCGTCATGTCGGCGACTGCGGCCTGATCGGCAGCCGTTTTCGGTGCGTGCGTCACGGGCTTTTGCACTGCCCGGTTGGCCGCGGACATGTTCTCGTAGAAGTGCTTGAAGTCATCGTTGCTGATGTTGCCCGAATCGACCGTATGCCCCCCGCCGAAGTCGAAGAACCCATGATGGGTCTTGTAGCCTGTGATCGAGTTGTTGAGCACGCCGAACAGCAATGGGTCCGAAAGCAACTGAGAGGCGGCTTGTTTGACCTTCGGATCGAGGCTCTTGTCGTTGGCCATGCTCGAGAGCTTGTCGCGGGTGAGGTCGCCGTCGCCGAAGAAGGCCTTCTGATTCTTGTCGATGGTGTCGAGCGTGTTCAATTCGTCCTGCGTCAGGTGCATCGACGATGACGCGGCTTGCAGAAAATCAGCCGTGCTCATCTCGTCCTTGCCGCCGGACACTTGCTTCCATTGATCCGGGTGGTCGATGAAGTATTTGGCGGCTGCAATGACCTGAGGCGGCGTCTTTCCGGTCTTCGCGTCGCCGTCCACGATCTGCTTGAAATCGGCCAATCCCAGATTCTTCGGCAAATTATCGGAATAGCGATAGAACTCACGCATTGCATCGCTTTCCGTCATGACCGACGGTTGGCCGTTTCCGGTGGCATCGGACGGGATGTAATTCTGCTCGTAACTGCTCGCCTGATCTTCCTTGAACGACGCAACCTGCGGGTGGTTGGCCGAGAAACTCGAGAGGTCGCCAGCCTTGATTTTCCCGCCGCACCGGCCGTCGCCTTGCGAACCGATCGCATAGAACAGCTGAGGATCGTTCTGCAATCCTTGGATCGCGGCCTTCAGGTCCGGAGGGGTGGAGGGATCGTTGGCCTTGTCCTGCAGCGATCCCCAACTCAGTGGGCATTGATCCTTATGGCGGTCGAGCACGGATACGATTTGCAACTCGGTGTTGGTCAGCGTCCCGCTGTTCCAAGTCAGATTCGAAGACCCGGGTGGCGCGTTTTCCATGATCTTCTGTGCGGACAGGCCGCCGAAAACACCACCGCCGTGCCCGGATGCAATGTTGTCCAGCAACGCCTTGAAGCCTGCATTGGAGTCGGCCTGCGAATTGGCTGACGGGTCGGCCGGCACTTGACCGTCGGGCTGTGCCGCCTGGGCGGCCTGGCTGTTTTGGCCGCGTGATTTCTTGTCGTCGCATTCGGCATCGCTGCCTACGAGCGTCCCCAGGGAGTTGGACAGCATCTTCTCCAACTTCGTGTAGACGTTTTGCAGCACGGGATCCGCTACTTGGCCGGCAACGCCGGCGCCGATAAACGCAGCGCCGCCGGCGGCTGCTCCGGCGGCGCCCGAGCCGAGCAATCCTTGGCCCGGAAGGCTTCGCTTCGTCGTGCCGTCAGGGGAGGGCGACGTTGGAAGCTCGGATGTTCGGTTCGAAGATGAGGTGTGACTCAATGGCATGGGAAGCCTCTTCTCTCAAAAGTTGAGACCGTGACGGGAAGCCGTTCCCGCGGCGCTCATGCGGGCTCGCAGCGCGTAGCGCGGAAAGCAATCGGCATGGGCAGACAACGACTCGTTCAATGAGAGCGTAGAGCGCCCCTACGCGTTTTCAGACAAATGCCGGCGAAAACGAGTCGCTACCCACGAAATGAACGAAATGCGGCCGTTCTGACCGGCGAGGGGAAGCCCGTAGTCAAAGGAGGACGACGCGTAGCATGGAGAAGATGCCCATCACCGCGATGGAATCGACGCAGCAATGCGGTCGGCCAACTGCCCGAGAGCGCGGCTCAACGATGCCGCCTGGCCCGCGGCGCTGCTGTCCGGCATCTGTACCGAAAGCGTGGCCTGCCGTGTCAGCACCACGCGATCGGGGCGCCCCGTCGATAGCGTCCAGGCGGCCTGCATCCTCAACGTCTTGTTCGTGTCGGTCTCGAGATTCAGGACGGTCACCACGAGCGCACGTGTATCGGTCGGTGCGGGCGAGTCGGGCAGCACGAACGAGCCTTCGGGCAAGCGCGATAGAAGATCCTCCGCGAGCGTACGGCGCATCATGCGCGCAAGCGGCGCGCCCCAGCGGGTACCTTCATCGACCGACAACTGGTTCCCCGAGATCTGCGTGACGACTTCGGGCCGGTCGAGTTCGCTGGGAATATGCAGGGCGGTGAGCTGCACCGGCTCGATTCGGCCGGTGGCAAGTGGCGTCGCGGCTGGCGCGGCGCTCAGCGTCACATAGCGCATGGGCGGGCTATGACTGCATCCGGCGATCGTCATGGCGCCCGCGAGCGACGAGCCGATGACGATCGCCGCCAGCCATATCGCGTTCGTCCCCGGCAAGCGGCGCCTTGCCCGGTTTCCGGCAGTGCCTGTCATGGTGTTTTCTCCTGCCTGCCTCGAACGAGCGCCTCGGGATGCCGATCGAGATAATCGGCCAATGCGCGAATCGAGCGTGCGGCGTCGGTGAGCTCGCGCAATGCGGCCGGCAGATCGTTCTGGCTCGTCGCATCGCCTCCGAGCGTATGATTTGCCGCGGCGGCGGCCTGATCGGCGGAGTTCGCGACATCGCGCAGCTGCGCCACCAGCGGAGCGACTTGCGGCGATACCTGCTGCAATGTGCGATCGATCTGTGTGACCGCGCGATCGATATGCTCGAGTGAGTCGCCGATGCGTGGCGATGAACTCAGCGCATCGATGTGTGTCGCGATGCTGCGCACGCGCTCGCCCGTTTCCTTGATGGGAAGACTGTCCATCTTGTCGACGATGTCGTTCGCTTTGGACGCGATCGTATCCATATCGGCGGACGCGACACTCGGTATCACCGGTGTGCCGTTATCGAGCGCCAGTGTGGCGGCGGGCGCGTTCGCCACGAAATCGAGGCCGACCTTGCGAGGCCCGACGAGCGGCGGGTCCTGCGTGAGCCGTGCACGCAAGCCCTGGGCGATGAGGCGTCGCAGCATGCCGTCCACCGCGGGCCGCCAATCGCCATTGGCCGGCGGCGGAGAGCCGACGATGCCGAGCGCGGACGGATCGAGTGCGATCTGCACCGGTGTATCCAATGCACCGGTCGCGGCGTCGTAGCGCAAATGCACATCGACGACCGTACCCACCTGAAAGCCGCGCAACTCAACGGCGGCCCCATCTTTGAGCGCACCCGCCGCACCTTGGAAGCGAACGGCGTAGGTGACGATGGGGCCGTGCCGCGGGGGCAGGGCGGGCCGGCTATCGTCGCCGACGAAGTGGGTCGTCGGCTTGCCAGGCCCGGGCTCCATCACGACTTCAGGCCCCGCCAGGAGGCCCTTGAGGGAGGCGAGATCGTCGATATTGGGTTTCGCGCCGCGCAGAAAGAAACGGGTGCCGCTCAGCAGATATTTTTTTTCGGCGCGATCGATCTTGAGCGTCGCTTCGACATGCAGGCCATCCGGCGCGAGGGCGACATCGGAGACGTTGCCGACTTTGACGCCTCTGAGCGTGACGGCGGTATCGTCAGGTTTCATTCCATAGGCATTGGCGAATGTCACCGTGACGGTCTCGCCTTCCTGAACCAGCGTGCGAATGCCGAGCCAAATCGACACGCCCAACGCGGCGATCGGTACCGCCCAGATCCAACCGGGCCAAGCACTGCGCCGGACTTCGGCTTGGGTGCGCCTCGATTTCGGCCTATTCACGGGCGCTTCCTACGGTGAACATCCCACATCATTCGCGGATCGAACGCGCGCGACGCCCCCATCGTCAGCAGTACGACGAGCGCAAATGCCGTGGCGCCTATCGCGGGACTCGACGAGGCGACGCCGTCGAAGTGGATCAACGGAACGAACGCTGCAATCGTGAAGACGTCGACGTTCGACCATCGTCCCAGCTCGTCGATCCAGCGATAGGTGTGCGTCTTCAGACGCAGGCGTTTACGCGAGCGGCGTCTCACCGAACCGATGAACCACGCCATTCCAGCGACTTTCGCCACAGGTATGACGATGCTCGTGCAAAAGATCAAAATGCCGAACGGCCAAAGGCCGACGTGAAAGAGCTGGTAGACGCCGTCGATGATTCGATGAGACATGTGCCGACCGAACTGCGTCGAAATCGTCATCGGATAGAGATTCGCCGGCACCGTCAGGATCAGCGCCGCCAGCGAAAGCGCGCTTGCCCGTATGACCGAATCCGTTTTGCGCGTACTGAGCTTCAACCCGCATCGAGGGCATGGGTGTCCGACCTGTGAAGCCGGTTGAACGAGGTCGCATACGAGGCAGGACACCACGGGCCCATCCCCCGCCGGTTCGTGTTCAGCGGCGATGGCGCGCCAGACGGTTCTACGATCGAGCAGCGCTCGCGTGATCATCGATAACAACGCGGCGGCAATGAAACAGTAGCCACCGGCGCCGATTCTGCCGGTCAGATCTTGTGTCACGCGAGCATACCCGACGAAGCAGCCAACGAGGTAGACGTCGGGCATCGCCCAAACGTCGAGCGATAGCGTCCAACGGAAAAGCCTGCCGATGCCATTGAAGTGTCGGCCCGAATATATGGCGGCGAGCACGAGCGCGAGGCCGCCGAAACGCACCAACGGCAAAACGATGCCGAACGTGCCGAGCAACAGGGCGAGCAAGACCCAACCTTCGTCCCACATCGCCGCGATGCCGGACGCAAGGACCGATGAATGCTGAGTACCGAGTATCTGGACGGTCATCAGCGGCGCGAAATTGGCTGGCAGTAACAGAATGAACGTGGTCGCGGCGCAAGCCAGCGCTGCTTGCGTGCTACGTCCGCTGCGACGCTCGAGCGGATAATGGCAAACTCTGCACCGTGCGACCGAGCGCGCGTCGAGCGGCGAGAGATCCGCGAGCGTGCCGCATTCCGGGCAACCGATCGTCATGGCGTTTCGCCCTCACTCTAGGTCTCCGGGGTCCAGGAGAAAATAACAATGGCTCCCACGTGAGTAGCATTGTCCGTTCCCGGCGGCGATGTGAGGGCGCATGCGCGGCCCGGCGCGCCAATAGCGCGTTTTACGCGCAACTATTACGGCGGCGTTACGCTCAATCGGCGATCGCCTTTGCCTCGATATCGGCGTCCCGCGTTTGCAGCAGCGGGGTGCGCGCGAACACATCGGCGACCCAGTCGGCAAAGATCCTGATCTTGCGCGGCAGATGCCGATTGCGTGGATACATGATCGAGATGGGCCGGGGCGGACAGGGGTAGTCTTTCAGGATTTCGCATAGTGCGCCGCTCTGGATATAAGGCCAAAGCGGGAAGACCGCGCCTTTGAGAATACCGAGACCATGCAGGCCGCATGTCACGTACGCATCGACCTCATTGACCGCGATCATGCTGCGCATGTCGATCGTTTCGATCCTGTCTCCCACGAGGAAATCCCAGCTTCTTATCCGGCCGGTGTTGCTCGAGACGTAGTTCACGGCGATATGCTCGCGTAGCGCTTCCAGCGTTTTCGGCTCGCCGAATTTCTCGAGATACGATGGCGCGGCGCAAGTGATGCGCGGCAAATTGCCGAGGCGCCTCGCGACGAGTCCGGAATCCTCGAGTTCGCCGGTGCGGATCACACAGTCCACGCCTTCTTCGATGACATCGACTTGCCGATCGCTGAGCCCCATTTCGACCTGGATGTCGGGATAGAGCGCAAAGAATTCGGGCAGCGCCGGGATGATCGCAGTCTTCGCAATCAACGACGGCAGATTGACCTTGATCCTGCCTTGCGGATTGAGCTTCGCGTGCGTGAGTTCGGCCTCCATTTCGTCGACTTCGGCCAGCACGCGCAGGCAACGTTCGTAATAAGCCTCGCCGTCTTCGGTGAGGCTTATGCTGCGCGTCGTGCGATTCAAAAGCCGTGCGCCGAGATGCGCTTCGAGCGCCGCGACCATTCTCGATACTTGCGGGGTGGCAAGCTGCAGCGATTCCCCTGCTTTGACGAAGCTGCGCGATTCGACCACGCGCGTAAATACTTTCATTGCCGCGAAGCGATCCATGGCGGCATCCTCCGATCGTTATTGGAACAGCGAAGCCGTTGTCTGCGCGCCGCCGGCAAGGCGGTCGAGCGTGGTGTCGGCCATTGGCGCGGTGCATTTCGGCCGCTCTGCAATCAGGAATACCGGCGGTCATTGTTCTGTCAGGCGCACCAGTGAATTCTGGAATCGACTATTTATCCGCCGATTGGGCCCTTCTAAACTGATTCTACCTGCTGCAGATCGACATACGCAGCGACGTATCGCACAACTTTTTGGAGTTCACCATGAAAGCATTGATCAAGGCAGCCGCGGTTGCCCTCGCATTGACCGCACCGGCCCTTTCGTTCGCGCAATCGAATAATCAACCGCTCACGCGTGCTGAAGTACGCGCCGACCTCGAGCGCGCCATGAAGGCCGGCTACAACCCGTCGGACCGTATGCATTATCCGGAGAACATTCAGGCGGCGCAGGCGCGTATCGCGGCCGAGAATGCCTCGCGGCAAGCGGCCGCGGCCCAGGACGATACGAGCGGTGTCGGCGGCGCAGGCAATGCTGCCGAATCCGGCCACGCCGCTGAAGGTTCCGTGAGCTCGTATTCGCCGCCGATCTACAAACGGTATTGATCTCTCGAGCGGCGCCGAGCCGTTGAATTGCCCGGTGGTTTTTGCCCAGACCCTCGTCTGGGCTTTTTTCTTCATGGGCGGCGAGACATCGAGAGTTTGCTTGCCGTGGCGGCAAGCATCGCGGTCACTTCGTCGAGCGAAGGGGCGACGTAGCTGTCGATACGACGCATGTAGGGGCTCGTCAGCGAGGCGATAGCTTGACCCGACGGTCCGAGAATCGGAAACGTGACGTCCGTTACGCCGAACGTCTGAGCGCTCTCCTTGCGCAAATGCCCCTGCGCGCGGATCGCTTCGAACATCGTTGCGAGCTCGTTCGACGAGCGTGCGATTTCGCCTTTTACGCGAGTGTGCTCGGCGAGCATGCGCGTGCGTTCATCCTCGGTTTGAAAGGCAAGCATGACTTGCCCCGATGCCGTATCGATGAGACCGACGCGCGAGCCCAGCCGAATCGACAATCCCCACGTGCCCGGACCGTCCACTTGCGCGATGACGAGCAGATTGCCCCGGTCGTAAACGGTCAGATGACACGACTGCTCGGCCGTATCGGCGAAGCGCTGCATTTCGGGCACGGCCTCGGTCAGGAAGCGGTGCATCGGAGGGTGGCGGTGCGCCAGCGCGAACAGCTTCAGGCTCAGCGTATAGCGGTCGCCGCCCGGCGAGCGCATGACGTATTGGCGCGCGACGAGGCGTTCGAGCATCCGGTAAATCTCGCTCGCATTGCGGCCCAGCGCTTTCATGATCTCTGCCCGCGTCAGTCCCTCTTTTTGGTCCGACAGCAGCTCGAGTATATCCAGACCCTTGTCGAGCGCAGGCGCACGGTAGCGCTCGGCCTCGTCGGCGGCTGAAATGTCGGAGGCCTCGTCGGCCGCGGTCGCGTTTTTCTCGGACTTCAATTGATCTGCCCTCGGGCGAAGGTTAGGGAAAACACCGGTAATCGCGGTGCTTGCGGTCAATCATCCGTATATGAATAATACATTCATCAATGAACTCAATGGCGCGGGCCGCTGACGGTGCGCGCGGCTGACCCCGCAGGATAACCAAGCCGCCGACGAGCGGAGCAAAAGATGCCGGTCGATCTGCCGGCTGTTGCGTCGCACCGACGCTCAACGAGGAGGAGACGATGGCGTACGGTCCGGCGTTGGCGCGAAGCGGCGATGTGCAAGGCCATTCGCTGCCTCTCGGGAGCACGGCCGCTGGCGTCCTTGCCGCGCCGGTTGTCGACGTGCGCGGCGTAGTCAAGCGCTTCGGCGCCACGACGGCGCTGGCCGGCGTAGATCTTGCCGTCATGCCGGGCGAAGTGCATGCGCTCGTTGGCCGCAACGGCGCGGGCAAATCGACGCTCGTCTCGCTGCTCGCGGGGCTCGCGCGGCCCGACGCCGGGCAGATCCGTTTCGCGGGCGAGCCTGTGCCAGGCCTCGCCGGGCGCAGCCCCGGGTGCTTGAGCGTCGCCTGCGTCCACCAGCACTCGACGGCCATTCGCGAGCTGTCCATCGCCGAAAACCTGTTCCTCAATCGGCAGCCGTACACTCGCGGCGCGATCGACTGGCGCACGATGCGACGCGAGGCCCGTGCATTGCTCGACCGCTGGCATATCGGTGTGCACGAGGACACCCGCTGCGCGGAGCTCGACGCCCCGGCGCTGCAACTCGTCGAAATCGCGCGCGCTTTGTCGCAAGGCACCCGTCTGATCGTGCTCGACGAACCGACCGCCCAGCTCGATCGGGGCGAGATCCGGCGGCTGTTCAGTCGCATCGAGGCGATGCGGCGCGAAGGTGCGACGTTTCTGTTCATCTCGCATCGATTGCAGGAAGTCTACGACGTCTGCCAGACGGTGACGGTATTGCGCGATGGGCGGCGTGTGCTGACGGCGCCTGTCGAGGGACTGCCGCGCGAGACGCTCATCGACGCAATGACAGGCGACACAGGAGGCGATGGCATCGCCGAGCTCGGCATGCGAAGGATGCGGACGGCCGAACCGGTCGCGTTGGAAGTGGCGGGGCTCGCGGGTGCGGAGTTCGATGCTGTTTCGTTCTCGGTTCGACGCGGTGAGGTCGTCGGTCTGGTCGGAGCGTCGACGAGCGGGCGCGTGGAACTCGCCGAGGCGATCGCCGGCCTGCGCAAGCCGCGCTCGGGCGCGGTCCGCGTTCACGCACGAGGCGGGACGGCGGCAACCACGCTTCCCTACGGCGATGTCGGGGCCGCGCTCGATGCGGGTGTGGGCTGCGTGCCGAAGGCGCGCCACCGCGAAGGTCTCGTGCTCGGTCAATCGATCGCCGAGAACGCGACGATGACATTGGCTCGACGGCTCGCTCCGTGGGGCATCGTGCGCGATGCCGTCAAGAGCCGGCTGGGCGCCGAGGTCATTGCGTCGCTCGGCATCGTTGCGCGTGGGCCGCAAGTGCCGGTGGCGACGCTCTCCAGCGGCAACCGTCAAAAAGTCGTGATGGCGCGCGCGCTGGCGACGAATCCCGATGTGCTCGTACTCGTCGATCCGACGCTCGGCGTCGACGTGAAGTCGAAAGAGATATTGCTCGCCCAGGTCGACCTCGCCCGCGACGCCGGCCGCGCGGTGATCGTCTCGAGCGGCGAGCTCGACGATCTGCGCAGCTGCGACCGCGTATTCGCGATGTTCCGTGGCCGCATCGTCAAAACATTTCCGGCCTTCTGGGCCGACCGTGAATTGATTGCAGCAATCGAAGGAGTCGACCTTGATGAAGCCTAGTCTGTCCGGCGCCGCCGTCGAAGTCCGCGCGGCCGGGTTCCCGTTTTCGACTGGACAGCCCCGTCCGTCGCCCATACGCTCGGAAGTCGCGCGCCGGCGCGAAGTGGCGCTCTTGTCGGCACTCGCGCTGCTCGTCGCGATGGGCTCGTTCGTCAGTCCCAATTTCCTCGCACGCGCCAATCTCGTCAACGTGCTCGCTGCAACGTCAGTCCTTGCACTCGTCGTGCTTGCCGAGTCGCTGATCGTGCTCGTCGGCCAGTTCGACTTGTCGCTCGCGTCGACCTTCGGACTCGCCCCGGCGGTCGGCGTCATGCTCGTCATGTCAGCCGGTTCCGGCGGGCTAGGCTGGGCGTGGCCCGCGGCGGCGCTTGCGGTCGTTCTGGCCGTGGGGGCCATGATCGGCTGGATCAACGGATTGCTCGTCGTCAGACTGCGCCTGAACGCTTTCGTCGCGACGCTTGCGATGCTGATCGTATTGCGCGGCGTGCTGGCCGGTGTGACGCGAGGGGGTGCCGCGTTCGTCCTGCCTCCGTCGGTTCGCACGCTCGCGGCGGCGAGCGCGCTCGGGCTGCCGATGTCGGTCTGGTTCGCCGCGGCATCGTTCGCCGCGGCTGCGTTCATGCTGCGCTATCACCGGCTGGGCCGCGCCCTTTATGCGATAGGCGGCAGCCGTGAGGCGGCGCGCGCGGCGGGCATTCGCGTCGAGCGTATCGTATGGGGTGTGTTCGTGATCGGCGGTGTCCTTGCGGCCGCCGGCGGTGTGGCGGCCGCGGGCTACGGCGGTGTGGCGGCCGCGGGCTACGGCGGTGCGATCGACGCCAGCGGTCGCGGCGACATGATTTTCACGGTGGTCGCCGCGGCCGTCGTTGGCGGGATTTCGCTCGATGGTGGCAAAGGGTCGATACTAGGTGCGCTCGTGGGCGCAATGCTACTGGGCGTAGCGCAGAATCTGCTGACGCTCGCGCATGTGCCGTCGTTCTGGGTTCAAGCGATTTACGGTGCGCTGATCCTCGCAGCGCTGATGTCGACGAAACTGACCGGCGGTGACGCATGACGACGATGACTTCTCCGACATTCGATCCTCGCCTGATTCTGCTTGCGCCGGAGGACAACTGCGTGATCGCCGCGACGACGCTCGAAGCCGGTACGGCGCTCGCCATCGACGGCGAGACCGTCGTACTCGCGACGACGATTCCGCTCGCGCACAAGCTCGCGCGCCGTCCGCTCGCAGCGGGCGAGAAGGTCATCCGCTACGGCGCGCCGATCGGCCATGTGACGGCGAGCGTCGCACGCGGCGAGCATCTGCACATGCACAATCTCGTGAGCGACTATTTGCCCACGTATACGCACGACGAAGGACACAGCTTCGTCGCCCACGACAAGCGTTGAGCACCGATCCCTTTTCGACGGATACTTCGATGAACGAGCTCTCTTCCGAATCAGCCCCGCTTCGCGGTTACTTGCGCAGTGATGGCCGCAAGGGCATTCGCAACGTGATCGCGGTCGCGTATCTCGTCGAATGCGCCCATCACGTGGCGCGCGAAATCGTCACGCGCTTTGGCCCGCGCTACGACGAGTCCGACGCCGACGCCGGGGAGGGCGACTTCGATGTCGCCAACGCCCACGACGAACAACCCGATGTCCATCTGATCGGCTTTCCCGGCTGCTATCCGAACGCCTACGCGGAGAAAATGCTCGCGCGTATCGCCACGCATCCGAATGTCGGCGCGGTGTTGTTCGTCTCGCTCGGCTGCGAAAGCATGAACAAGCACTATCTGGCCGATCTCGTGCGCGAAAGCGGACGGCCGGTCGAGGTGTTGACGATCCAGGAAACGGGCGGCACGCGCAGCACGGTGATGCGCGGGGTCGACTGGGTGAAGCGCACGCGGCAGGCCTTGCGCGCGCAGGGCACCGTGCCGATGCAGCTTTCGGAACTCATCGTCGGCACGGTCTGCGGCGGTTCCGACGGCACGAGCGGTATCACGGCCAACCCGGCCGTGGGGCGTGCGTTCGATGCGCTCATCGAGCGCGGCGCGACCTGCGTCTTCGAAGAGACGGGCGAGCTCGTCGGCTGCGAATACCATATGAAGTCGCGCGCGGCACGGCCCGAGCTCGGCGACGCGATCGTCGAATGCGTAGCGAAAGCGGCGCGCTACTACACGATCATGGGGCACGGGAGCTTCGCGGTCGGCAATGCCGACGGCGGGCTCACGACACAGGAGGAGAAGTCGCTCGGCGCCTATGCGAAAAGCGGGGCATCGCCGATCGTCGGCATCGTCAAGCCGGGCGATGTGCCGCCGACGGGCGGTCTTTACCTGCTCGATGTCGTGCCCGACGGCGAGCCGCGCTTCGGCTTTCCGAACATCAGCGACAATGCCGAAATCGGCGAGCTGATCGCCTGCGGCTGTCACCTCATTTTGTTCACGACGGGCCGCGGTTCGGTCGTCGGCTCGGCGGTCTCGCCGGTCATCAAGGTTTGCGCCAATCCAGCCACCTACCGGAAACTACCGGGCGACATGGACGTCGATGCCGGGCGCATCCTCGAGGGACGCGGCACGCTCGACGAGCTTGGGCGCGAAGTCTTCGATTTGACCATCGATGTCGCCAACGGCGCGCGGTCGAAGTCGGAGATGCTCGGCCACCAGGAATTCATTCTGACCTACAAGGCATTCGAGCCGGTTGGCCCGGCCTGTTTGCCGATCGTGCCCGCGGCGGCGCACGCTGGCGGACTTCAAATGGAGCGTTTATGAATCCTACGGCAACATCCCCAGGGCATCCGCTCGAGGGCAGGCTCGCCGGCAAGGTCGCGGTCGTGACCGCGGCCGCGCAGGGCATTGGCCGCGCGTGCGCGGAGCGATTCGCGCGCGAGGGCGCGCGCGTCGTCGCGACCGATATCCGGCTCGATCTGTTCGGCGACGTCCCGTTCGAGGCGCGCCCGCTCGACGTGCGCGACACGGCCGCGATCGCGGCGCTCGCGAGCGAGCTCGGCGGCATCGATATTCTGCTCAACTGCGCTGGTTTCGTGCACGCGGGCAGCGTGCTCGAATGCGAAGAGCAGGACTGGGATTTCTCGTTCGATCTGAACGCGAAGTCGATGTACCGGACGATCCGCGCGTTTTTACCGGGAATGCTCGAGCGGGGCGGCGGCTCGATCGTCAATATGGCGTCGGCGGCCTCGAGCGTCAAAGGCGTGCCGAACCGCTTCGTCTACGGCGCGTCGAAAGCCGCGGTGATCGGGCTCACGAAGTCGGTCGCCGCGGACTTCGTGACACGCGGTGTCCGATGCAACGCGATCTGCCCGGGTACCGTGGCTTCGCCCTCTTTGACGGCGCGCATTGCCGAGCAGGCGCGGGCCCAAGGCAAGTCGGTCGGCGAAATCGAGGCGGCATTCGTCGCGCGTCAGCCCATGGGCCGCATCGGCAAACCCGAAGAGATCGCCGCGCTCGCGGCCTATCTCGCATCGGACGAAGCTGGCTTCACGACAGGGCAGGTCCATCTGATCGACGGCGGCTGGTCCAATTGATCTTTCCCACTTTCCCTTATCGCATTCCACTGATATGAAACTGCTTCGTTATGGGCCGAAAGGCCAGGAAAAGCCCGGCCTCGTCGATGCCGAGGGCAACATTCGAGACTTGTCGACCTACGTCGACGACATCGTCGGCGATGCGCTTTCCGACGCGAGCCTCGCGCGGCTGCGGGCGATCGATTCGGCGACACTGCCGGTTGTCCACGGCGAACCGCGGATCGGTGCCTGTGTCGGCCGGGTCGGGAAGATGGTGTGTATCGGTCTGAACTATGCGGATCACGCGGCCGAGTCGAACATGCCGATTCCGAGCGAACCGGTGGTCTTCAATAAATGGACGAGCGCGATCGTCGGCCCGAACGACGATATCGAGATCCCGCGCGGATCGAAAAAGACCGACTGGGAGGTGGAACTCGGCGTCGTCATTGGGCGGCCCTGCAAATATGTCGACGAAACGAATGCCCTCGATTACGTAGCGGGTTTCTGCGTCATCAACGATGTGTCCGAGCGCGAGTGGCAAATCGAGCGCGGCGGGCAGTGGGACAAGGGCAAGGGCTTCGACACGTTCGGCCCCTTGGGCCCGTGGCTCGTCACGCGCGACGAAATCGCCGATCCGCAGCAGCTTCATCTTTGGCTCGAAGTCGACGGGCACCGCTATCAGAACGGCAATACGCGCACGATGATCTTTACGGTCGCGAAGCTCGTCTCGTATCTTTCGCAGTGCATGAGCCTGCAGCCCGGCGATGTGATTTCGACCGGCACGCCGCCGGGCGTTGGTCTGGGCATCAAGCCGGAGCCCCTTTATTTGAAAGCAGGCCAGACGATCCGCCTCGGCATCGAGGGACTGGGCGAGCAGCGGCAACGCACGGTCGCCGCGGAGTGATCCGCGCCGCGCAAGCGTTGATGCAAGTCAAGCAGGACGCCCCCTACTGTCGACTATCCTGGTGAGAAGGGCGCATGGCACGTCAGCGCCTTTTGTCGTAAGGTTGCCGGATGGATTCGCCGCGGCACGGATGCTGCGAAAGGGGGCGCTATGCAAATCTCTTTTCCGATCGAGGCTCCGGAGTACTGTGGCCGCGACTTGGTGCTCGCGTTCCCTGCGCTCGTCGATGGCGAGCGCGTGCAATGCGCGATCACAGCCGAGGCGCTCGAAGACCACTTCGGCGCGCCGTCGTTGCGGGAAGAGGATGTCCTCTCGGCGTTCGAAACGCATCGGCATGCCATCGAAGGAGCCGCGCGCGAGTTGTTGCACGAGCTCGGCAAGAAGCCGGTGCTCCTGCACAGCGGGTTTTTCCGTTTCTACGACGCTTGATCCGCACCGAGGAGAAAACGACGTGCGCGCGATGGTGTTCGACGGCCGGTCGCCGCGGTTGACGGAGCGCGAGTTGCCGGATCCGACGCCCGGTCACGGGCAGTTGCTGATCCGTATCCGCGCGTGCGGGGTATGTCGCACCGACTTGCACGTGGTCGACGGGGAATTGGCCCATCCCAAGACGCCCGTCATACCGGGACACGAAATCGTCGGTGTCGTCGCGGGTCTGGGTGAGGGCGTCACCGAATTCCGGCTGGGCGAGCGTGTAGGGGTGCCTTGGCTCGGTCACACGTGCGGGCGATGCCGTTACTGCCGCGGCGGTCGCGAGAACCTGTGCGATCGGCCGGCGTTCACGGGCTACACGCTCGATGGCGGATATGCCGAATTGGTCGCAGCGGATAGCCGCTATTGTCTGCCGTTGCCGGCCCGCTACACCGACGCGGAAGCGGCGCCGCTGCTGTGCGCGGGCCTGATTGGATATCGCACGCTCGCGATGGCGGGCGATGCCCGGCGCATCGGCATCTACGGCTTCGGAGCGGCCGCGCACATCGTCGCGCAAGTAGCCAGCCATCAGCAACGGATCGTCTATGCCTTCACGCGGCCCGGGGACACGGCCGCGCAGCAGCTCGCTCGCCGACTCGGCACACATTGGGCCGGCGGCAGCGATGCCCCACCGCCCGAACCGCTCGATGCGGCACTTATTTTTGCGCCGGTCGGTGCGCTCGTGCCCGCCGCACTGGCGGCCGTCGTCAAGGGTGGCATCGTGGTTTGCGGCGGTATCCACATGAGCGCGATTCCGTCCTTTCCCTACGACCTGCTCCGGGGTGAACGGCGCCTTGTATCGGTCGCGAATCTCACGCGCGAAGATGGACACGCGTTCATGCGGATCGCGGAGGAAGTGCCGTTGCACATCGAGACGACACGCTACCCGTTGCGCGAGGCCAACCGGGCGCTCTCCGACTTGCGCGAGGGCCGCCTCACCGGCGCGGCGGTGTTGACGATCGGCGATTGAGGCGAGTCCTGGGCGTATATCGGCCGACTCAAACCGCTGCGAGCGCGGTCAGATCGACGATGCGAATTTTTTTGCCGCGGGTTTCGAGCAGGCCATCGCGCTGAAATTTGGAGAACATGCGGCTGACTGTCTCGAGCTTCATGCCGAGGTAATTGCCCATTTCCTCGCGCGTCATGCGCAAGTTGAATTCGGCGGCCGAATAGCCGCGCGCCTTCATGCGGCTCGATAAATTGAGCAGGAACGTGGCGACGCGCTGCTCGGCGCTCATCGTGCCGAGGAGCATCATGAGCGACGATTCGCGCACGATTTCGCTGCTCATCGTGCGCAGCATTTGCCGCTGCAACTGCTTCGATTCCGTGCACATCGATTCGAGTAGCGAATAAGGCATGATGCACACACTGCTGTCTTCGAGGGCTATCGCATCGCTGCTGTGTCGTTCGGCACAGACACCGTCGAGCCCGAGCACTTCGCCCGCAAGGTGAAAACCGGTGACCTGCTCTCGGCCATCGCGGTGCATGACGACGGTCTTGAACGAACCGGCCCGCACGGCATAAATGCTCTCGAACGGGTCGTGGGTACGGTACAGCGCTTCGCCGCGCTTGATATTCCGCGTCGTGTTGACGATCGCATCGAAGCGTGCGATCTCGTGAGCGGTCAATCCGTCCGGAACGCAGGCCGAGCGCAGCGAGCAGGTCGAGCAACCCTCCTTGACAGACGACGGTACCTTTCGACTGTAGGCATCCCAGGACGTGTCATGCGGGGCCGGGGACGTGCTTTCTTGTCGAGGGAAATCCAGTTCGAGCAACATGAGGAAGCCTCCGCCAGTGACGCGCGAGCGGCAGCACGCACGTGATCTTTCATGGCAGTGAGTATGACCAGCGCCCCGGGGAAAAAATATCAGCGTGATATGAAACTGGGGTAGGTATTGACGGGGTCGTGTAAGCATTTTCCTACGGTCGTGCAGGAATTCGCTCATTCCTCAGGCATGGAGTGCGTCGGCATCGCTCGTTGATCGGCATCAAACCAGGGCCGCCTTGCGGGTCGCACACTTATTGCTCAATGATCGATGCAATGGGCCGGTGCCCCGGAGAACCATCATGTATACACGTATTCTGGCTGCCATCGACGGCAGCCGCGCATCGCGTCTTGCGCTCGACGAGGCCGTGAAGATTGCCAGCGCTTCGGGCGCGGCGATCGTCGCGGTCTGCGTCGTCGAGCATGCGCCGCAACTCGTGGACGTCGGTGCGGTTTATCAGGGCGGCGAGGGCGCGAGCCCAGAGGCGATCGAGGCGGCGACGGCGGCGCTCGAGGAAGCGGAGGAAGTCTTCAAGGCGCAGGGGGTCGAAGGCACGTCGCGTGTCGTCGACGCGTACGGCGAAAGCGTGGCCTCGGTCATCGCTCGCGTCGCCGCGGAATGCGAAGCGGAACTCATCGTCATTGGAACGCACGGTCGCCACGGCGTGCGCCGCGTGTTGCTCGGGAGCGTTGCCGAATCGTTGCTGCGCATGGTGGATCTGCCGGTATTGCTCGTGCGCCACGATGAAGTGGCCCGCGGCGCCACCGCCAAACTCTGATGGTAGTCTGCGGCTCGCCCGCGCCTCGGCGTGCCGCGTCTATGGCGACGTGCCGTCGTGCTGTCGGGCCGGCACTCAACTTTCACGGGCCGCCGTATCGCTGGACGGGACGAGGAGAACCGGGCAGCACGAAATGCGCAGGAAGCGTTCTGCCACGCTGCCGAGCATGAGCCGTTGGAACCCGCGCCGCCCGTGTGTACCCATGACGATCAGATCGGCCGGCCACTCCTCGGCGATACGCAAGATCGTATGCGCAATATCGTCGCGAAGCGGGTTGGTCTCGACCACACGCGGCGTGCCGGTCACGCCGGCGGCTTTCATTTTCTCGGTCGCTTCGTCGACCACGCGCGCTCCCTGCTCGAAAAGCGCATCGCGCACCAGGTTGGGATCGTAGCCAGGCGCCTCCGAGCCGATGACCGGCACGTCCACGACATAAAGTGCAAGCAATTCGGCGTCCGAGCCGCTGGCGAACCGGAGCGCGGCCTCGAGCGCGCGCGTGGACGTGGCACTGCCGTCGATAGGGGCGAGGATGTGTCGATACATTTGGGGCCTCCCTCGAATTCGATCCGTGTTCCGGATATCATCGGCGCACGCTCATCGCCGCAGCCTGACCTGAATCGATTGCGCGCGATTCGGACGTCGGGGATGGCCGGACCGGGGAGCCACGACGACGCACCGACGCCGAGCGCCAGAAACGGGCCAGCTCGGGGTGGATCGCTTCGCGCCAGCGGGCTCCGGTAAAAAGACCGTAGTGATCGCAATCGGCGATCGTCAGGCGCATTCTCGAGCGCTGCGGCACGGACGTCAAAACGGTATGGGCGGCATGCGTCTGGCCCGCGCCGGTGATGTCGTCGCGATCTCCCTCGACCGTGCAAAGGGCGGTGCGAGCAAGCGCCGAGCCATCGATATGGCGTCCCGCGACGTGCCAAATACCGCGCGCGAGCCGATGCTCGCGGAACACGACCTGCAGGGTATCGAGGAAATAGTCCTCGGTCATATCGAGCACGGCGGCGTACTCGTCGAGCGCGCGTCGGCTCTCGGCTGTTTTTGCCTCGTCCGCACTCATCCGGTTCGTCCAGTACTGCGACTCGAGAGCGAGCTGGCGGTGCGGATGCGCGGCCATGAGCGCCGCATGTTGAAGATAGCCTGGATAGACCCGTCGGCCTGCTCCCGCATAACGCGACGGCACGATATCGATGACGGTGTCGCGGAACCAGTCGATGCTGTGAGCGAGCGCGAAGCGGCCGATGGCCGTCGGATTGATGCGCGCATCGATGGGACCGCCCATCAGCGTGAGGCTGAGCGGCGCCGGCTCGCCGCAGGCGGCGACGAGGGCGGCTGCGGCAGCAGCGGGTGCGGTGGCCTGGCATACGGCCAGGACATGCACTCCGGCGCCGCCGAGCATGCGCAAAAACCGTTCGATGGTCTGGACGTAGTCGTCGAGCCCGAATCTGCCGGCCGTTATCGGAACGTCTCGCGCGTTGGCCCAATCGGTCACATAGACGTCGGTGTCCTCCAGCAGCGTTTCGACCATCTCGCGCATCATGACGGCGTGATGGCCGGCCAGCGGCGCGCAGACGAGAACGGGATACGGGGCCGAGCGCACGACCAAGCCTTCGCGGGCGAAGTGACGCAGTGCGCAAAACGGTGTTGCCGCGACGACGGTTTCCTTCACGCTCACCTGGCGTTCGCCGATCGTCACCGAATGAATATCGAAGCCCGGCGCTTGGGCGGCGGTCTGAATGAAGCGGCCGAACCAGCCGCTGCCCGGAACGGCGATACCGCCCGGCGCTACGGGCAATCCGAAAAGGCGCCCGGTATATTCGGTCCACGCGCCAACGGAGCGCGCCAACGCGCGCTGCGCTTCCAGCCAGTCGTAGAGCATGACCGCCTCCCGCGGCACGCCGCGCTCGCGAACGTGTGACTCACGCAGCATGGCGACGCCCGGCTATTGTGCCGACGCGGCATGCCGGCTGGCAAGCCCGTCTTTCCGCCAGAAGCGGATTTGTCGCCGCCGGTTGCAGCTGTTGTACTATTGGGCGTTTTTGTCCAACGTAACCAGTCACGCATGCTCGATTTCTTTCGCAACCACAAGCGCCTGATGATGTTCATGCTCGTCCTCGTCATCGTGCCGGGGCTGGGCTTCATCGGTATTCAGGGTTTCCGCGGGTTCTTCGACGAAAGCGCCAATGTGGCGAGCGTCAACGGCCATAAAATCACCCGCGCGGAATTCGACGACGCGATGCGTCGGCAGCTCGATCAGGCGCGGCAGGTGCTCGGTGCGCGCTTCGACGCGAAGATGTTCGATACCCCCGAGCGCCGGCGCGAATTGCTCGACAGCCTGATTCAGCAGCGCGTGCTGGCCGATGAGGCGCAGCGCGAGCACCTGAGCGCATCGGATGACGCCGTGCGTCGTGCGCTGCTGGCCGATCCGGTGATTGCGTCGCTGCGCAAGCCCGACGGGTCGATCGACGTCGATCGTTATACCCAGTTGCTCGCGATGCAGGGCATGACACCCGATCAATACCAGGAGCGTGTCCGTTACGGCCTGGCGATGGACCAGATCCCCGATAGCATCCAGGCGAGCGCGTTCGTGCCCAAGAGCGTTGCCGAGCACCTGGCTCAACTTGCCGAGCAACAGCGCTCGGTGCAGCCGCTGGTGCTGCACGCCAGCGATTACGCCTCGAAGGTCAAGGTGGACGACGCGCAGCTCGCCGCGTACTACGATGCGCATCGCGCCGATTTCGCGACGCCGCCGACGGCATCCATCCAGTACGTCGTGTTCTCCCCGGCTACGCTCGGCGCCGGGATCAACCCGACCGAAGCCGATGCGAAGAAGTACTACGACGACAACACGGCGCGTTTTACGACACCGCGTGAAGTGCGCGTGAGCCAGATTCTGATTCCGTCGCCGAGCGGTGCGAAGCCCGATGAGGACGCGGCCGCGAAGAAAACGGCGCAGGATGTACTGGCGCAGGTGAAGGCGCATCCCGATCAGTTCGCGCAGATCGCTCAGAAAGAATCGAAGGACCCGGGCTCGGCATCGAAGGGCGGTGACCTCGGCTGGTCGACAGGCGGCGTGATCACGGGCGACAAGGCGTTCGACGCGGCCGCACTCGCGTTGAAGAAAAAGGGCGATGTCAGCGACGTGGTGCGTTCGGCGTTCGGCTACCACGTGATCGTGCTGACCGACGAAAAGCCGCCCGTCGTCAAGCCGTTCGCCAGCGTGAAGGATCAGATCGAGAAGGAGCTGAAGTCGCAGCAGGCCGCCAAGGCTTTCAGCGACGGCTCCGACGCATTCACGTCGACGGTCTACGAACAGGCGAAGAGCCTGCAGCCGGTTGCCGACAAATTCAAGTTGACGCTGCAAACGGCCACGGTCACCAACAAGCCCAGCGCGTCGCTGCCGCCGGACAGCCCGCTCAACAATCCGAAGTTCCTGGCTGCTGTCTTCGCCAACGATGCCGTCAAGGACCATAACAACACGCAGGCGATCGACGTCGGCAATAACACGCTGATCTCGGCTCGCGTGACCGACTTCAAACCGGCTGCCACGCTGCCGCTGGCATCGATCAAGGATGCCGTGCGCGCCCGCTACGTGGCCGAGCAGGCTGCCGAGCTCGCCCGCAAGGAGGGAGCCGCCAAGCTTGCGGAATTGCAAAAGTCCAAGTCGACCGCGGGCTTCGGCGCCGAGATGAAGCTCTCGCGCACGGATGCGCAAAGCGTCCCGCCCCCGGCGTTGAGCGCGATCTTCAAGGTCGATTCCAGCAAGCTGCCCGTCTACACCGGCGTGGATCTTGGCGAGGCCGGTTACGCCGTCTATCGTGTGAATGCCGTGCTGCCCGGTGCGCCGATCGACCCCGCCCGGCTTGCGGGAGCGCAACAGCAACTGTCCCAGATGAGCGGACAGACCGATATGCAGGCTTATATCGATGCACTGTGCGCGCGCTCGAAGGTGAAGTTCTACGGAGCGGCGGACGGCAAATCAGGTAGTACCGATTGATCGATTGCCGGCAGATCCGGCTTAGCGGATTTGCCGGCGCTGCAGGAGCGGCGCGAGAGCAGGCCAGACGTTATCGAGCAGTACCGGCTGCGCCTGCTCGGTCGGGTGCATCTGATCGCTCTGGAACATGTCCGGCTTGTTTTCGATGCCGGCGAGCAGAAACGGGACGAGCCGTACATCGAGTTCCTTGGCGAGCGCGCCGTAGATTCGATGGAACCGCTCCGTATAGGCGGGGCCGTAATTGGCCGGCACATACATGCCGACGAGCAAGACCTTCGCCTTGCTTTGCTGCGCGTCTTTGATGATCGTGCGCAGGTTGTCTTCCGTCGTCGATAGCGGGACACCGCGCAACGCGTCGTTGGCGCCCAACTCGACGATCACGATCGACGGCTTGAGGCGCGATATCAATTCGGGCAGGCGCGCGCGGCCGCCGCTCGTCGTGTCGCCGCTGATGCTTGCATTGGCGACGCTATAATCGATGCGCTCGTTCGCCAGGCGGCGCCTCAGCAGCGCAACCCATCCTGAATCTCTGGGCAGGCCGTACTCGGCCGAAAGACTGTCGCCGAGCACGACGATGACCGGCTTGGCCGGCGCGGCGGCGTCCGCCGTAGCGACGGCCGAGGTCGCGACGACGGCGAGCGCGATTGCCAGCAACGCTCGGCGAAGATTGCCGGCGAGCGCACCTACTTTCGAGCGACGCGCCTTCCTCATGCAGAAAAATACCGATCCCATCATCGAAGTACGCAATTTGTTCAAGCGGGTCAAGGACGCAACGGGCGAGCTGACGATACTCGAGGACATCACACTCGAGGTCACGCCCGGCAGCAGCGTGGCAATCGTCGGTGCCTCCGGCTCCGGCAAATCGACGTTGCTGGGCTTGCTCGCGGGATTGGACAATGCCACGTCGGGCTCGGTTCGATTGTTCGGCAAGGCGCTCGAAACGTTGTCGGAGGATGAACGGGCGAATCTCCGAAACGGCACGGTCGGATTCGTCTTTCAATCGTTTCAGCTGATGCCGCATCTGACCGCCCTCGAGAACGTGCGCTTGCCGCTCGAGTTGCAAGGCGCCGTCACATCGCACGAGGCAACGGGCCGTGCCCGCGCGCTGCTCGATCAGGTCGGCCTCGGCGCGCGCACCGGGCACTATCCGAAGGTCCTGTCCGGCGGCGAGCAGCAGCGGGTCGCGCTCGCCCGTGCCTTCGTCACACGCCCGGCCATCCTCTTCGCAGACGAGCCGACAGGCAGTCTCGATGCCGCGACCGGGCACGCGGTCATCGATCTCATGTTCGAGATGAACGCGGCACACGGGGCCACGCTCGTGCTCGTCACGCACGATCTCGAACTTGCGCGTCGTTGCGCGCGCATCGTGACGCTCGATGCGGGCCGGGTTGCGCATCGTTAGGGCGAGCGCCGTCAGTGAGCCGAGCCCGCCCGGTGGAGGTTCAACGCTTGCTGGCTTCGCGCGCTCGCGCGATCAGCGCGGAAGTGGACGAATCGTGCCTGGATGCGTCGAACTGCGCCGCGACGAGGTCCGCCTCCACGACTTTGCCGAGTATCTTGCCGAGTTCCACGCCCCATTGATCGAACGGGTTGATGTTCCAGATCGTGGCTTGTACGAGCACCTTGTGCTCATACAGTGCAATGAGCGCACCCAGCGCGTGGGGCGTCAATGCGTCGACGAGCAGTGTCGTCGATGGCCGGTTACCCGGAAAGACGAGGTGCGGCACGAGCTCCGGCTTGTCGGGGCCGGCGACCTTGCGTGCTTCTTCGACCGTCCGCCCGAGCATGAGCGCTTCGCTTTGCGCGAAGCAATTGGCGAGTAGCTTCGGATGGTGGCTCGCGAGCGGATGCTCGGGCGTGAGCACCGCGATGAAGTCGATCGGCACGATGGTCGGGCCTTGATGCAGCATCTGGAAGAACGCGTGCTGTCCGTTCGTGCCCGGTTCGCCCCACGTGACGGCCGAAGTCGCGTAGTCGACGAATTGTCCGTCCAGCCGCGCGGACTTGCCGTTGCTCTCCATTTCGAGCTGCTGCAAATACGACGGCAAGTAGTGCAGCGCCTCGGAGTACGGCGCGACGAGATAGCTTTGCGAGCCGAAGAAATTGCGGTACCAGATGCCGACGAGTCCCATCAGTACCGGCAGGTTGCGCTCGAGCGGGGCTTGCCGGAAGTGGGTATCCATGGCATCCGCGCCGGCTAGCAGCGCGTCGAAATGCTCGGGCCCGACGGCGATCATGATCGAAAGACCCACAGCCGACCACAGCGAATAGCGCCCGCCCACCCAGTCCCACATTTCGAAGATGTTCTGTTCATCGATGCCGAACTTGACGACTTCGCCCGGATTGGCGGACACGCCGACGAAATGCTTGGCGAGCGCTTGCTCGGGGCAGCCTCGTTGCACGAACCAGTCGCGCAGCGAGCGCGCGTTCGTCATGGTCTCGAGCGTCGTGAACGTCTTCGAAACGACGATCGCGAGCGTCTCCTCCGGATCGATGCGCGCAAGGACGCGAGCGAGATCGGCACCGTCGACGTTGGAAACGAAGTAGCTGGCGATCTCGGGATGCGCGAGATGATCGAGCGCATGGACGACCATTTTCGGGCCGAGGTCCGAACCGCCGATCCCGATATTGACGACATGACGGATGCGCTTGCCGGTGTACCCGGTCCATGCGCCGCTCCTCACGCGTTCGGCGAAGGCGGCCATCTTGGCGCGCTCGGCGCTGATTTGCTCGTGGTAGGGGGCATCGGCGCGCGTGGCTCGCAACGCGGTATGCAACGCCGCACGGCCCTCCGTGGGGTTGACGATGGCGCCTTCGAACATGGCGTCGCGACGCGCTTCGACACCCGCTTCGCGCGCGAGCGCAACGAGCAGGCGCAGCGTGTCGTCGGTGATCCGGTTTTTCGAGAAGTCGGCGACGAGGCCGCCTCCTTCAAAGGTGAAGCGCTCGGCGCGGGTGGGGCTGGTGTCGGCGGCGAACCAGTCGCGCAGCCGCGCTTCGCGAATCGTGTCGTAATGCGCTTGCAGCGCGGACCAGGAGGAAAGCGAGTTCGTCGTCATGGCTGTCGGTCGATCGTTGGGGGCTCGAACGAAGGCCGCGGCACAGGTGGCCGGGCCGGCTTTCGCTTGCTGCTGCGACCCGCTGCGCGCCGCCGGCCGCGATGGCGGACGGCGCACGCCTCTCAAGCAATGTGGCGGGGTCGAACAGTATAGCGGCGTTGGAGGGGCGCTCGCATTACGTGCACGCGTCACTCGCGTGTCGGATATATCAGCCGATTAATGGACGCGCGCACCGTCGCGGCGAGTTCTCCCGCCGTCAAGCCGGCCGGCCCAATCCCGTGGGCCGTCAGCGTATCCGCGGCAAGACCATGGAGATAGACACCGGCAAGCGCGGCCTCGAAGGCCGGCAGGCGCTGAGCGAGCAAGGCGCCGATGATGCCACCGAGCACATCCCCCGTGCCTCCGCTGGCCAACGCAGCGCCGCCGGTCGGGTTGATCGCCACGCGCGTATCGGGAGCCGCAATGACGGTTCCTGCGCCTTTCAGGACGACAATTGCACCGAACCTGGAAGCCAGCGTTCGCGCGGCTGTGACGCGATCGCGCTGCACCGTCGCCGCGTCACAGCCCATTAGACGCGCCGCCTCGAGCGGATGCGGCGTCAGGACAGTCGCTGCGCCCGCTGCGCCGCGCTCGACGAGCGCCTGCGCGAGATGGGCCCGCTGCGCCAGCAAATTGAGCGCGTCCGCATCGAGCAGTTTCGGCATATCGAGCGCGATAGCTTCTGCAAGCACATCGGCCGCGCGTTCGCTTTGTCCCATGCCGCAGCCGATCGCCAGCGCGTCCATGCTCGCGAGGCGAAGCGTATCGAGCGGATGCAGCATCAATTCGGGGTAGGGCGGATCGTAGGGCGGCGCGCCGCTACCGAGAAAGGCGACGTGCACTTTGCCCGCCCCGGCATGCAGCGCGGCCCGCGCCGCGAGAATCGGTGCGCCGCACATACCGGTGTCGCCACCGACCACCGCAAGGCTACCGAACGTCCCTTTATGCGATGCGAATGTGCGCGCAGGAAAAACGTCGGTGAAGAGAGCTGGCGCGTTCAACTGAGCGACAGGCGTCGACAGCGCGATGGCGTCAGCGTCGATGTCGAGCGGTGCAACCCATAAAGTGCCGCTCAAATCGCGGCCGTGGCCCATGTAAAGGCCTGGTTTCGCGCCGATGAACGTGATCGTGTGCGAAGCGCAAGCGGCAACGGCGCCGCCGACGATGGTGCCCGAGTCGCTGTCCAGCCCGCTCGGCACGTCGAGCGCGAGCACGCGGCCGCGTCCGCGGGCGTGCGCGCCGATGCGGCCGGCGAGCTCGGCGAAAATGCCCTCGAGCGGACGCGCGAGCCCGATCCCGAACAGACCGTCGACGATCCAGCCGTAGCGCTCGAACGATGCCGGCGGCACATGCGAGATCGGCACGCCGGCCGAGCGCGCCGTACCGAGCGCCCAGCGCGCATCGTCGGGTTTGACCTCGACCGGCATGCACACTTCGACAGGCACGCCGGCCTGGTGCAGCCCCGTTGCGCACATGAGCGCATCACCGCCGTTGTTACCGGGGCCTGCCGCGAGCCAGACGGGCCATCCGCCCGCCAAGGAACCGTCGTGTCCGGCCTGCTCGAGCAGGCATCGCGCCGCTGCCGCAGCGGCGCGCGTCATCAGCGTGTTGGCAGGCAACCCTGCCGCCGCACGATGCTCGATTTCGCGCACTTGCGTCACCGAATAAAGCGGCAGCGGTCGCTCCTGCGGATGGACAAAACTGGAATGCGGCGGGGGCGAGGCGGCTTCTGTCATGGGGCTCGGGTGTCCGGGAGCGTTTCAGCGGCAACGGGCGCGAGACCGATCGTTCGCCACCCATGGCGTGCCTCGGCGGTGGGTGGCCGCACGCTTGCGGCCGTGCGGTGGTTCGCTCAGCTCGCGAAACGATCGGCGCGCAACGCGGCAAGCGTATCGGGCGGAACACTGGGCTCGGTGCCGCTGATGATTTCAGCAAGCACTTTAGCAGACCCACAGGCGAGCCCCCAACCGGCCGGGCCGTGCGCGAGATTGACAAAGAGCCGCGGATGCGACGCCCGACCGACGACGGGCAACCCATCCGGCGAAAGCAACTGGACACCATCCCACGAGTGCGCGGCCGAAATCTTGGCGGCGCCCGGTATCCAGTCATGCGTGGCTTGCGCCAGTAGGGCCGTTGCGGCCGTGGCAAGCGGTTCCGGCGCCGGTTTCGCGATTTCGCGCTCGGGCTGTACCAGTGCCGCACCCGCCACACGCACCCTCTGATTCACGCGCGTCATCGTAATGCGCCGGATCGTATCGACGACCGCGACGTGCGGCACACACTCCTCGTAGGCGATCGGTGCCGTCAATGCGAAAAAGCGGGCCGGGTGCAAGGGCAGATTCGTCGTGGCCCGTTCGATGAGGGGGAGGCTGCCGGCGCCCGCGGCAACGACGATCGCGTCGGCCGAGACGACATCGACTTCCCGTGCGCTCGCGCGTTCGCTCGGCACGGGCGCAAGCTCCACCGCCGCGCGCTGTTCGTCGAGCCGCAAGGCTTCGACTGCGCGGCCGAACATGAACCGGACACCGGCTTGCTCCTCGAGCACTTGTTTGACGAGCTTCGTGAACAGCGGGCAATTGCCCAGGCGCTCATGCTCGAAGAACACGCCGCCCGCAAACTCGGGATCGGTGGGTATCGAATGCTCGAGATCGGCACATTCGCGCGCCGTGAGCACCTGATGCTGGATTTCGAACTCGCGCAGCAAATCGAGCGCGCTTTGCGCAAGCTCCCACTCGCGCGGGTGCTGCACGACGTGAAGCATTCCACTGCGCTGCTCGAATTCGAAATCGAAGCGCGTCTCGAGCGCCGCGAGCGTCTCGCGCGACAGATCGACGAGCGGCCCGAGGCGCCGATACTGGTCCCGAAACGCATCCGGCTCCTGAAAGGCAGCGAGGCGCTGCATGAAGCGCCGCGTGCTGCCGTTGAAGCCCGGCTTGTAGACGAGACCGCTGCGCGGTACCCGCGCATTGGGCACGAATGTGGGGCCGAACCATACATCGAGCGGCGTGGGCAGGAGCGCGCCGCCATGCCCATAGGTGGCACCTTGCGCAACGGTTGCATGGCGCTCGATGACGCAGACGCGATGTCCGGCCGAATGCAGCTGATATGCGGTGGCGACGCCGACGACCCCGCCGCCTATGACGATGACATCCATTGAATGATTGCTCTTCAGCCGTGCAAACCGCGAGGCGCGCTCGCATTGCGCCTTCGCGTCGAGGAAGCAAACCGCGCATGATAGCGCCAATCGGGCCGGCACGCCTCACCCGCGCGAGCGAAACCGGTCCCGGGCCATGGCCGCGCGCGCGCCGCGGCGGGATCGCGGCTTGGAGGGCAGCGGCTTATTGGGGGCTGACTTCCGGGTATAATGCTGGTCTTCCTTTCGCTTCATGTCGTCCGCACGCGTGGCCAGTGATGCGCGTGCCCGACCCATCGACGCCCACGTCCTTTCATGGCTCACTTCTCGTGCTTTCCCGGTGCTTCGGCGCTCTCCGACTTCCGTCAATCCCGTCTCATCGACACGCTCGGCCGCATCGACGCGAATATCGTCGATGTCCGCGGGCAATATCTGCACTTCGTCAGTGCGGCCGAGCCGCTCTCGCGCGAGGATAACGAGCGCATCGAGGCGCTGCTCCACTACGGCGCGCCGTTCGCGGCCGGCGAAGGGCGCGGTGCGGGCGAAACGTTTCTCGTCCTGCCCCGCTTCGGCACGATTTCGCCGTGGGCCAGCAAGGCGACCGACATCGCTCATCACTGCGGTCTCGATCACGTGCGGCGCATCGAGCGCGGAATCGAGTACGCGGTGACGCTCAAAGCGGGCTTTCTGGGCGTCGGGGCCAAAAAAGGACTTTCGGACGAAGCGCGCGCCGCGGTCGCGGCGGCGCTGCACGACAGGATGACCGAAAGTATCGTGGCCTCGCGCGACGATGCGCACCATCTGTTCGACGAATTGCCCGCCAAGCCGCTTTCGACGGTCGATGTCCTCGCCGCGGGCCGGGCCGCGCTCGTGCAGGCCAACAGCGAGCTGGGCCTTGCGCTGGCAGACGACGAGATCGACTATCTCGTCGATGCCTTCACGAAGCTCGCGCGCAATCCGAGCGACGTCGAGCTGATGATGTTCGCACAGGCGAACAGCGAGCACTGCCGGCACAAGATCTTCAACGCGCAATGGACGATCGACGGCGAGCCGCAGGACATGTCGCTTTTCGCGATGATCAAGAACACCGAAAAGCTCAATCCCCAAGGCACGATCGTCGCCTATTCGGACAATTCGGCGATCATGGCGGGCGGCTCGGCTGAGCGCTGGTTTCCGCGACAGGCCGCCGATGCGGGTGACGGCGCAGGCGTGTTCGACGAGCGCTACGGCCGCCACGTCGAGCTCACGCACACGCTGATGAAGGTCGAAACGCATAACCATCCGACCGCCATCTCGCCGTTCGCGGGCGCCGCGACGGGCGCGGGCGGCGAAATTCGCGATGAAGGCGCGACGGGACGCGGCGCGCGGCCGAAGGCGGGGCTCACCGGATTCTCGGTGTCGAATCTCGCACTGCCGGACGCGCTCGAGCCATGGGAAAACGCCCGTGACGCCACCGTGCCGCTCGCCGTGCGCAATCCTGCGGACGCATACGGCGCCTACGGCCGCCCAGAGCGCATCGCATCGCCGTTGCAGATCATGATCGACGGTCCGCTCGGCGGCGCTGCGTTCAATAACGAATTCGGGCGGCCGAATCTGGGCGGCTATTTCCGCGTCTACGAGCAAAACGTCGGAGGCCAGGTACGGGGCTACCACAAGCCGATCATGATCGCGGGCGGCATCGGCAACATCTCGGATGCCCACACGCACAAGCACGACTTGCCGGCAGGCTCGCTGCTGATTCAGATCGGCGGCCCCGGCATGCGCATCGGCATGGGCGGTGGCGCCGCGAGTTCGATGGCAACGGGCGCGAACACGGCGGAACTCGATTTCGACTCGGTCCAACGCGGCAATCCGGAAATCGAGCGTCGTGCGCAGGAAGTCATCAACGCTTGCTGGCAGTTGGGCGCCGGCAACCCGATTCTCAGCATTCATGACGTCGGCGCGGGCGGTCTGTCCAACGCATTCCCCGAGCTCGTCGATGGCGCGGGCAAAGGCGCGCGCTTCGAACTGCGCCGCGTGCCGCTCGAAGAGAGTGGATTGTCGCCCCGCGAAATCTGGTCGAACGAAGCGCAAGAACGCTATGTGCTGGCGATTGCACCGGCCGATCTGCCGCGTTTCGAGGCCATCTGCGTCCGCGAGCGCTGCCCGCTCGCCGTCGTCGGTGTCGCGACCGAGGCGCGCCAGCTTCAACTGGTCGACACGCAAGGCGAGGGCTCGGCGCAGTATCCCGTCGATATGCCGATGGATGTGCTGCTGGGCAAGCCCCCGCGCATGCACCGCGATGTCGCGCGCGTGAGTGCTGCGCGGGTACCGGTCGACGTGACCGGTTTGTCGCTCGCCGAGACGGCGGTGGCGGTGCTCAAGCATCCGAGCGTGGCAAGCAAGTCCTTCCTGATCACGATCGGCGACCGTACCGTCGGCGGCACGAGCGTGCGCGACCAGATGGTCGGCCCATGGCAAGTACCGGTGGCCGACTGCGCGATCACAGCGGTCGACTACGCGGGTTTTCGCGGCGAAGCCATGACGATGGCGGAGCGCGCGCCGCTGGCCGTCATCGATGCACCCGCGTCCGGCCGGATGGCCGTCGGCGAGGCCATCACGAACATCGCCGCTGCGCCCATTGCTTCGCTCGACAAACTCAAGCTGTCGGCCAACTGGATGGCCGCGTGCGGTAGCCCTGGCGAGGATGCCGCGCTGTTCGATACCGTCAAGGCGATCGGCATGGAACTGTGCCCGGCGCTCGGTATCAGCATTCCGGTCGGCAAGGATTCGCTGTCGATGAAAACGAAATGGGACGAGCGCGGTGTGGCAAAGGAAGTCACGGCGCCCGTTTCGCTGATCATTTCGGCATTCGCGCCTGTCGACGACGTTCGCCGGCATCTGACGCCGCAGTTGCGGCGTGCGGCCGAGGTCGGCGACAGCGTGCTGATCGCGATCGATTTGGGCCACGGCAAGCATCGGCTCGGGGGCAGCATCCTCGCACAAGTCACGCAGCAAGTCGGCGACAGCGTGCCGGACGTCGACGACCCCGAAGATCTCAAGCGCTTTTTCACGGCGATTCAAACGCTCAATGCCGACGGCTTGCTGCTGGCCTATCACGATCGCTCCGATGGCGGACTGTGGGCCACGGTTTGCGAAATGGCATTTGCCGGGCATGTGGGCGTTTCGTTGAACGTGGACATGCTCGCGCTCGATGCCGGTCATGAGTTCGATTACGGGGACGCCAAGGATTGGGCGAAGCAAACGAGCGGGCGTCGCGACGACCGCACGCTGCGTGCGCTGTTCAACGAGGAACTCGGCGCCGTCGTGCAAGTGCGTGCGAGCGAGCGCGACACCGTGCTCGCGCTGTTGCGCCAGCACGGGCTGGGCGCGTGCTCGCACGTGATCGGCAAGCCGAACGAGCGCGATGTCGTCGAGATCTACCGCGACGCCAAGAAGATCTATGACGCGCCGCGCACCGAGCTGCAGCGGGCGTGGACCGAGGTGAGCTGGCGCATCGCACGGCTGCGCGACAATCCCGCCTGCGCCGACGCCGAGTACGAGACATTGCTCGATGCGGCCGACCCGGGAATCGCGCCGCATGTGACGTTCGATCCGAGCGAGGACATTGCCGCGCCGTTCATCGGCACGGGCGCACGCCCGCGCGTGGCGATCCTGCGCGAGCAGGGCGTGAACTCCCACCTCGAAACGGCCTATGCATTCGATCGCGCCGGTTTCGATGCTCATGATGTCCATATGAGCGATCTGCTGTCGGGCCGTACGACGCTTGCCGACTTCGCGGGTGCCGTCGCATGCGGCGGCTTTTCGTATGGCGATGTGCTGGGCGCCGGCGAAGGCTGGGCGAAGACGATCCGCTTCAATCCGCGGCTCGCGGACATGTTTGCCGCGTTCTTCGGCCGTCCCGAGACGTTCGCGCTCGGCATCTGCAACGGCTGCCAGATGCTCAGCAGTCTTGCTTCGATGATTCCCGGCGCCGAAGCGTGGCCGAAGTTCACACGTAACAAGTCCGAGCAGTTCGAAGCGCGCTTTTCGTTCGTGCGCGTCGAACCTTCGCCGTCGATTTTCTTTGCGGGCATGGAAGGCTCGCGCCTTCCGGTTGCCGTCGCACACGGCGAAGGCTTTGCAGACTTCTCGCAGCAAGGCGACGCGTCCCGGGTAAGCGTCGCGATGCGCTATATCGATCATCGCGGCGAGGCGACGGAGCGGTATCCGTTCAATCCCAACGGCTCGCCGAACGGCATCACTTCGGTGACGACGCCCGATGGCCGCTTCACCGTGCTGATGCCCCACATGGAGCGTGTGCATCGCACGGTGCAGATGAGCTGGCACCCCGAGGGCTGGGGCGAGGCGAGTCCGTGGATGCGCGTGTTCCGAAACGCACGGCGCTGGCTCGGCTGAGCGCAAGGCACCGCCTCGCCGCGGCGCTTGGGTCCTGAAACGACAAAGCCGCCCGATGAAGGGCGGCTTTGTCGCTCGAGGGGCGGCCTGCGATTACTGGATCTTGGCCTGGGCGCGCAGGTTCTGCTCGAACGCCTGCAGTTTTTCCTGCTGCATCTGCTGAACGATCTGCGGCTTGACCTGATCGAGCGGCGGCGGGGCGATGGCTCGCGTATCGTCGAGCCGGATGATGTGCCAGCCGAACTGTGTATGGACGGGCGCGTCCGTCATCTGGCCTTTCTTCAGGTGTTCCGCGGCCTGCGCGAATTCCGGCACGTAAGCCTTCGGATTCGACCAATCGAGGTCGCCGCCGTTTTTCGCCGAACCGGGATCTTTCGAATACTGCTTCGCCAGGTCTTCGAAACTTGCACCGCCCTTGATCTTGGCGATCAGGTCTTTTGCCTGCTGTTCGTTCTCGACGAGGATGTGATGCAAGTGCAGTTCGTTGCCGGCGGCTTGCTTGACGAGTTCGTCATAGCGCGCCTTGACCTCGGCATCGCTCGGCGCGTGCTTCTTGACGAAGTCCTCGATGAGCGCACGCAGGACGACCGTTTGCTGAGCGACGGCGATCTGGGCCTTGACGTCGGGGTGCGACGGAATGCCTTCGCGCACGGCTTCCTGCATCAGAATTTCGCGATTGATCAGTTCATCGCGCACAGCTTGTTGCAATTGCGGCGAATCCTGCTGCCCCTGCTTGACGAGCTGACCCACGAGCGCGTCCGCGCGCGATTTCGGAATCGGCGTTCCGTTCACGACGGCAACATTTTGCGCAAAAGCCGGGGCGGCGGCGAACGCAGCCAGCAGCACCCAAAGACGGGGTTGGTTAAAGGTCATCGAGAGTTCCTAACGTTTCCTAACGGGAAGGGTTCGGTCAATCGTTGCGCCGCGAATGCTTCGCACGGGTTCGATACGATGCGTGTTGATCGTTCGGGGCGTCGTATTCAGGACGTCGAAGACGGCGCATCGCCGAGCCGCGCGAATTCTTCGGGCGTGTAGGCCGTGATGGCGAGCGCGTGAATGCCGCGCTGCATCACGTCGGCCAGCGCATCATACACCAGCCGATGCCGCGCCAGCCGGGGTTTGCCCGCAAACGCGGACGATACGAGCGTCACCGCATAATGCCCGCCGGCGGCCGCGCCGGCATGACCCGCATGCAGCGCGCTGTCATCGCGGACCGTGAGTGACGAGACGGGCAGCGCCGCACTCAGGCGCGCCTCGATGAAGGCAATGCGCGCGGCGGGTCCCGCTTCGACGAAAGCGCTGCTCGACAGTTCACTCATCGCTCACTCCTCCTTCAAATACTTCGCAAGCCACAGACTCTGCGCGACGATGAAGACGACCATCGCCCCCGTCGTGCCGAACAGCTTGAAGTTGACCCACTGCGACTCCGTGAAATTGCCGACCACATAGAGGTTGGCCACACCGAGCGCCACGAAAAAAAGCGCCCACGCCACGTTGAGCTTGTCCCAGACGCCGCCGGGCAGGCTCAGCTGTTTGCCCATCATGGTCTCGATCAGGTTCTTGCGAAAGCCATAGCGCGCGACGAGCAGGCCCAACGCGAAGAGCCAGTAAAGCGCGGTCGGTTTCCACTGAATGAATTTCTGATCGTGCAAGACGAGCGTCGCACCCCCAAAGACGACGATGACGGCGAGACTGACCCACAGCATCGTATCGACCTTGCGATGGCGAAACGCGACCCAGGCAACTTGCAGCAAGGTCGCGGCAATGGCGACGGCTGTCGCCGTGAAGATGCCCCAGACCTTGAATGCGACGAAAAAGAGGATGATCGGGAAGAGGTCGAAGAGAAATTTCATGAATGGCCGAGGGTGTCGGAAGAAGGCGACGAAATGTCGGCGAACGCGGCCACCCTGTTCGGCCCCGCTCGAGAACCAGGGGCGGCACGCCGGGCGGCGCTACTTGGGGTCGAATTGTAGCGCAGCCGAATTGATGCAGTAACGCAGCCCCGTCGGTGCCGGACCATCCTCGAATACATGGCCCAGGTGTGCGCCGCAGTGCTTGCAACGCACTTCGATGCGCAGCATGCCATGCGAGCGATCGGTACGCTCTTCGATGACCTCGCCGTTGATGGGCTTGAAATAGCTGGGCCAGCCGCAGCCTGCGTCGAATTTCGTCGACGACTCGAAAAGCGGCGTTCCGCAGCACACGCAATCGTAAATGCCGCGTTCCCAGTGATCCCAGTACCGGCCCGTGAAAGGCCGCTCCGTGGCGGCATGGCGCGTAACCTCGTACTCGGTTTCGGAGAGCTGATCGCGCCACGCTTCGTCGGGTTTGCCCAGCGGATAGTCTTCGTCGGTGGGAGCCGGGGAGGCGAGCGGATCGTGAGGATCGGTATGACGGTTCATGGGGAGATGTCTCCATCGAATGGCACCCGCTTGGCGGGCGCTCGTTGAGAGCGTGAAGAGGGCTACGACGAGCAACTCACCGAGAGCGTGCCCGCCCACTCTGGCGGCAGCGCCGCGTAGTCCTCGAATTCCGGCTGCTCGTCGAATGGCCGCGAGAGCACCGCGGCAAGGCGCGCCGCTTCGGAAAAGTCCTTTTCCGTCGCCCGCCTGATCGCGGTTTCGGCCAGATGATTGCGCAGCACATACTTCGGATTGATGCGATTCATCGCCTCGCGGCGCGTGGCGTCGTCGCGCGGGTCCAACGCAAGCCGCGCGCGATAGTCCGCGGCCCATCGGTCGAACGCTTCCCGATCGAGGAACATATCGCGCACCGGCGCATCGCCGCGCGCGTCGTCCTTCGAGACCTGCGCGAGGCGGCGGAACGTCAGCGTGAAATCGGCACGGCTGGCATGCATGAGTTCGAGCAGTCGGTCGACGAGCTTGTCATCGCCCGGACGCACGTCCGACAAGCCGAGCTTGTCGCACATCCGGCGTTCGAACGCCGGTGCGAAGCGGGCCTTGAATCCTTCGAGCGCCTGTTGCGCGTCGGCGACCGACCGCTCGGCGCGCACACTCTCCTCGTGATGCGCGCCGATGAGCGGCAGCAGCGCCTGCGCCAGGCAAAAGCAGTTCCAATAGGCGATCTGCGGCTGCATGCGGTACGCGTAGCGGCCCTGCGTATCCGAATGGTTGCAGATGTGGTTGGCGTCGAAGGCATCGAGAAAGCCGAACGGACCGTAGTCGATCGTGAGGCCCAGTACCGACATGTTGTCCGTATTCATGACGCCGTGGCAAAAACCCACTGCCTGCCACTGCGCAACCATGTCGGCGGTACGGGTGACTATCTGTGCAAGCATGGCGACATAAGGGTCCGGCGTTTCCCGGCACTGCGGGTAAAAACGATCGATCACATGATCCGCGAGCGCGCGCAGCGCGTCGATCTGCTCGCCCGCATAGAAATGCTCGAAATGTCCGAAACGAACGAAGCTCGGCGCCACCCGTGTGACGACAGCCGCCGTTTCGATCTCCTCGCGGCGCACGGGTTGATCGGATCCGATCACGCATAGTGCACGCGTCGTCGGAATGCCGAGGTGATGCATGGCCTCCGAGCAGAGAAATTCGCGGATCGAAGAGCGCAGGACGGCGCGTCCATCCCCCATGCGCGAGTAGGGGGTGCGGCCGCTGCCTTTTAGCTGCAGCTCGTTGCGCAGACCGCCGTGCTCGAGCTCGCCGAGCGAGAGCGCGCGGCCGTCGCCAAGCTGTCCCGCCCAGACGCCGAATTGGTGCCCCGAGTAGACAGAGGCGTACGGCAGCGCCGCCTGCGGCCATTCGCGTGTCGCATTGCCGCTGAAAAGCTCGACGAAGCCGGGCGTCTCGGCGATGCGCGGCTCGAGCCCCACGAGCGCTGCCGCGTCGGCCGAAAACGCCACCAGATAAGGTGCGGGTAGCGGGGCCGCGGGCAGCCGCGTGAAAAACGCGGAGCCGAGCTCGGCGAACGAGCCGCTGCGCGCGGTGCCCAGCGCGCTCGCGAGTTCATCGGGGGCGTCGAGCCGTGCTGCGATGCTTGGGGAAAACGACATATTGAGGTGCCTTTGAGTTACCCGCTATTGTAAGGCGCCGGCCGAGGGCGCGTCGGAAGCCGCGCGAGCCCGGGCTGCGGGCACTCGAGTGGACCGGACGCGGTCGCGGGACGACAACGAAAATGGGAGGGCGCCGCCATGACCGAGCCGTTGCTGGGCCAGATGATGGACATACCGCTCAACGTTTCGATGCTGCTGCGGCATGCCGCGCGTTATGCGGGGGAGACGGAGATCGTTTCCCGGCGCATCGAGGGCGATATTCACCGCTATACCTATCGCGATTGCGAAAAGCGCGCCCGACAACTCGCGCAGGCGCTGATCCGGCTGGGCGTGCAGCCCGGAGAGCGCGTCGGTACTTTGGCGTGGAACGGCTATCGTCACCTCGAAGCCTATTATGGGACGACGGGGTTCGGTGCGGTTTGCCATACGATCAATCCGCGGCTTTTTCCAGAACAGATTGCCTATATCGTTGCGCATGCCGACGATCGATACGTTCTGTTCGATACGACGTTCGCGCCGCTCGTGGCCGAGCTCGCGCCGCGCTGCCCGAACGTGAAGGGCTGGATCGCGCTCGGGGATGCGCCGAAGGAAAGCCCTCCGGGCAATGTGCCTTTGCTGTACTACGAGCCACTGCTCGCGGCCGAGGAGGGTGACTTCGAGTGGCCCGAGCTCGACGAGCGGCTCGCCTCCTATCTTTGCTATACGTCGGGTACGACGGGGCATCCGAAAGGCGCGCTGTACTCGCATCGGTCCGTGGTGCTGCATGCCTACGGCGCATCGCTGACCGGCGCGATGGGAATTTCGGCGCGCGATTCGGTGCTCCCCGTCGTGCCCATGTTCCATGTCAACGCCTGGGGCATCCCTCACGCGGCGCCTCTGAACGGGGCAAAGCTGGTGCTGCCGGGCAAGGATCTCGACGGCAAATCGCTTTACGAACTGATGGAGGCGGAGCGGGTCACCTTTTCGGCTGGCGTGCCCACGGTCTGGATGGGCTTGCTCGCCCACGTGCGCGAAGGCGGCAAGCGCTTTTCGTCGCTCGAACGCACGGTCATCGGCGGCTCCAGCTGTCCCCCGGCGATGCTGCGCAGCTTCGAAGACGATTATGGCGTGCGCGTGATCCATGCCTGGGGCATGACCGAGCTTTCACCGCTTGGCACGCTTGCGCGACTCAACTGGGAGCAATCGCAGCGCCCGCGCGAAGAACAGCGGCGGTTGCTTGAAAAGCAGGGCACGGTCATCTTCGGCGTCGATATGAAGATCGTCGATGCGAACGGCGTGGAATTGCCGCGCGACGGCGTGGCGTTCGGCGATCTATACGTACGCGGCCCATGGGTGATCGACCGCTACTTCGCGACCGAAACGTCCGCGCTCGTCGACGGTTGGTTCCCGACGGGCGACGTGGCGACGATCGACCGCGAAGGCTTCCTGCATATCACCGATCGCAGCAAGGACGTCATCAAATCCGGCGGCGAATGGATCAGCTCGAGCGAGG
Organism: Paraburkholderia sp. NMBU_R16; assembly: GCF_013282575.1. Lineage (GTDB taxonomy): Bacteria > Pseudomonadota > Gammaproteobacteria > Burkholderiales > Burkholderiaceae > Trinickia. The sequence continues at coordinate 36,583 of NZ_JAAAYE010000030.1, read as the reverse complement.
TGGAGAATATCGCCGTCGCCCATCCCGATGTCGCCGAAGCAGCTTGCGTCGCATGCCCGCATCCGAAATGGGGCGAACGTCCGCTGCTCGTCGTCGTCAAACGGCCGACCGGCGATGGCCTGACTCGCGAGGCGCTGCGCGCATTTTACGAAGGCAAACTGGCGAAGTGGTGGATTCCCGACGACATCGTTTTCGTGCCTGAATTGCCCCATACGGCGACGGGCAAACTATCGAAGATGAAGCTGCGCGATATGTTCCGGGATCATGTGTGGCCGACGAAGGAGCGAACATGAAAGGGCAAGACGAGGCCCTCCTCGTAATCGATCTGCAAAACGACTTCATGCCGGGCGGTGCCCTGGCCGTAGCACGCGGTGACGAAGTCGTGCCCGTGGCGAATCGGCTCGCACGCGCGTTCGAACATGTGGTCGTGACTCAGGACTGGCATCCGCGGGACCACATCTCGTTCGCCGCGAGCCATGCCGGGAAGTCACCGTTCGAGCGCATCGCGTTGCCGTACGGCGATCAGGTGCTGTGGCCCGTGCACTGCGTGCAGGGCACGGCGGGCGCGGCGCTGCACGAATCGCTCGACATCGCCCATGCGAGGCTCGTCATTCGCAAGGGCTATCGCCGCACGATCGACAGTTACTCGGCCTTCGTCGAGGCCGATCGCGAAACGCCGACCGGACTGGCCGGCTATTTGCGGGAGTCGGGCGTCAAGCGGGTCTGGTGCTGCGGTCTCGCAACGGACTACTGCGTGGCATGGACCGCGCTCGATGCACGGGCCGCGGGCTTCGAAGCCGTCGTCGTCGAAGACGCCTGCCGAGCCATCGACCTCGAGGGCTCGCTCGAACGAGCGTGGCGGGACATGGCGGCGGCTGGCATTGCGCGCGCTCGCGCCGAGGACGCATTGCGGTAGTCGGCCTCAGACGGGCTTGAAACGAAACGGGTATCATCCGTCGCTGACATCTGACAGGCCGACCGTCGGCGCGACAGCCGGCCGAACGCAAACGAACGGAGCTCAGCGTGATTCGACACATCGTCATGTGGAAATTGAAGGACACGGCAGAAGGTGCAACGCGCGCCGAAAACGCATTGAAGCTGAAGGAAAAGCTCGAAGGCTGCCGCGATATCGTGCCGGGCATTCTGCGCATCGAAGTCGGCATTGCCGAGCCCGGGCTCGAATCGACCTACGACGTCGTACTCGTGTCCGATTTCGCCGACAAGGCCGCGCTCGACGCGTATCAGGTTCATCCCACGCACGAAGCGCTCAAGTCGTTCGTCGGCGCTGTGCGCGAAGCGCGCCAGTGCATCGACTACGAAATCTGAGACCCACCAGCCCCCGCAAAAACCGCGATGCCGCACACTCCGCCTTCCGCCGGTCATGCCAATGTGATCGAAAGCCCCTTCGTCGATCACCTCGGTGTGCGTCTCGTATCCGCCGCCGACGGTGTCAGCGAGGTCGAACTGCCGCTCGACGCAACCCATATGAACACATGGCAGGTCGCGCACGGCGGCGTCACCATGACGCTGGCCGATGTTGCGCTCGCGACCGCCGCGCGCAGCCTGGCCGGCGACGGTATGGGCGTAGTCACGGTCGAAATGAAGGTGAATTTCATGCAACCCGGGCGCGGCGAGTTGCGCGCATTCGGCCGCGTGCTGCATCGTTCGACGACGATGGCGTATTGCGAAGGCGAGGTGCGCGACAGCGAGGGCCACTTCGTCGCCAAGGCACTCGGCACGTTCAAATACATGCGGCGTCTGGCCGTCGGCCGGGACATCGTCGAGCAGCGAACCCGGCGCATACCGGCGGGCAAACCAGGCCCCAGCGACGGCTGATCCTCGCGCCTGCCGCTCGGGCGGCCACGGCCCCCGGGCTGCCGCCGTCCGAGGGGATTGGATCGTTTTCGGCGTTGCGCTTGCCGGACGCTTATCGAAGGAGAAGATCGCCATGACTCAGGTGAACCGCCGCGTGCTGCTCGTCTCGCGTCCACAGGGCGCCATGACGGCCGACAACTTCCAGCTCGTCGCAACGCCGCTCGAGCCGCTTGCCGACGGGCAGTTTCGTGTCCGTAATCATTGGCTGTCGATCGACCCGTACATGCGCGGCCGGATGAACGAAACGAAGTCGTACGCCGCGCCGCAACCGCTCGGCGAAGTGATGATCGGCGCAACGGCCGGTGAAGTCGTGGAATCGCGCAATGCACGCTTCTCCGTGGGCGACAAGGTCACGGGCGTATTCGGTTGGCAGGAATTCGGCACATCGGACGGCACGGGCGTAACGAAGGTCGACGATACGGCGATCCCGCTCTCGGCTTATCTTGGCGTCGCGGGAATGCCGGGCGTGACGGCGTGGTACGGGTTCAACGAGATCATCGCGCCGTGGGCAGGGCAGACGATCGTCGTCAGCGCGGCCAGCGGTGCCGTCGGCAGCGTCGTGGGCCAGTTGGCGAAGTTGGCCGGATGCCGCGCCGTGGGGATTGCCGGCGGCGCCGAGAAGTGCCGCTATGTGACGCAGACACTCGGCTTCGACGCCTGTGTCGACTATAAGGCCGGCAAGCTCCAGGAGGACCTCGAGGCTGCCACGCCCGAGGGCGTCGATGGCTGCTTCGAAAACGTGGGCGGCGCCTCGCTCGATGCGACGCTCACGCGGATGAACCCGTTTGGGCGCATCGCGTTATGCGGCATGATCGCGGGCTACGACGGAGCGCCCCAGCCGCTTCGGCAGCCTGCGCTGATCCTGGCGATGCGCCTGACATTGCAGGGTTTCATCGTGACCGAGCATATGGATATCTGGCCGCGAGCGTTGGCCGAGCTCGCCTCGCTCGTTGCGCAAAAGAAGCTGAACTATCGCGAAAGCATAATGGAGGGGCTCGAGCGTGCGCCCGAAGCTTTGATGGGGCTTCTCAAAGGGCGTAACTTCGGCAAGCAACTCGTCAAGCTCGTTTGAGGACTCGGAGTTCGTCATGCAGGCGTTCGAAGGCAAGGTTGCCGTGATTACCGGTGCGGCGAGCGGATTGGGCCGCGCGTTTGCCGAACAGGGCGCCGCGCTCGGCATGAGACTCGTGCTCGCGGATATCGATTCCGATGCTCTGGCCGATACGGCAGCGACGCTGAGAGCGGCCGGTGCGCAGGCCGTCGCTGCGCCCACCGATGTCTCGGACGGCGGCGCGGTCGAAGCGCTCGCCCGCAAGACGCTCGATAGCTATGGCAAAGCGCATCTGCTGTTCAACAATGCCGGCGTGGGTGCAAGCGGCCTCGCCTGGGAGATGAGCGCGAACGATTGGGCGTGGGTCTTCGGCGTGAACGTAATGGGTGTGGCGCATGGTGTGCGCGTGTTCACGCCGATCATGATCGGGCAGAACGAGCCTGCGCATATCGTGAATACCGCGTCCGTCGCGGGATTCCTCGCGCCGCCATTGATGAGCGTCTACAACGCCTCGAAGCATGCCGTCGTCGGACTGACCGAAACGCTCTATCACGATTTGCGCAAGGTGGGCGCCCCGGTGGGGTGCTCCCTGCTGAGCCCGGCGTTCGCACCGACAGGCATCGCCGATGCCGAGCGCGCGCGCCCCGCGCGCTGGCGCAACGACACGGGACCGACGGCGTCGCAGATTCTCGCTGCGCGCGAGTTGCGCAAAGCCGTGCGTGCCGGACGGCTCACGGCCACCGATATCGCCGCCGCGACGTTCGACGCGATACGCGACGAACGCTTTTATGTGTTTACGCATCCGGCCATGCTTCCGGGCGTCCGCTTGCGGCACGAAGATATCGAAATGCAGCGCCAGCCCAGCGATCCAAGCGGTCCAAGCAGTCCAAGCAGTCCAGCGTGAATCGTCAGCCCCCGGTGTTCGAGGCGCCGCCGTCGATCCGGAAATCGAAGATGCGTTCGACGTCGCCCGGGCGGCGCAAGCGATGCGATCCGTCATCGTCGCTGCGCTCGGCGATATGGACCTGAAGGCCCGTGCTCCCGATATCGACGCGCAAGGCCGTCGTCCCGCGGGTCCCGTAATCGGGCGTCTCGATGAACGCCGCGGACAGCGCGCGTTCGCGTTCGAGCGGGATGCCCGTGCGAGGCAGCGTGTCGTCGGCCGCAATCTGTCTGTCGAGCATCAGTTCGGTGAGCGCCGCAAGCGGGGCTTGCCCGTTGCCAGCACTCGTAAGCGCAGCCAGTTCGGCGCGCTTTCTCGCGAGCTTGGGCCAAGGCGTATCGAGCACCGCATTCGAAATACCGTGTGTTCCGCGCGGTAGTAGGACGGGCAGAGCTTCGCCCCGGTTGCAGTACCACGCGAGCTCGCGCCGGACAAAATCGCCTGCCAGCAGATTGAAGCCGTTGTAGATTGCGCCGCGCTCGGCTACCCGCGCGAGGTAATCGAGCGGCGCAAGACGCTCGCCGGCGAGATAGTCCGCGACGAGCATCCCGCGCGTCGGTGCTTCGGGCCGCGTGTCGAGCGGGGCGCGGTAATTCGTGAGCGCGGCGAAGCGTCCGTCGCGCGATACGCCCAGCCAAGTCCCGCCGCCGGCCAGGTCGCGGCCGGCCAGTACTTGCGGAAGATCGGTCCACCATCCGAGCGGAGCGGTCTCGCGCCGAAAATATTCGTCGCGATTGGCGGCGAGCGTGAACAGAGGGCCGTGTGCCGCATCGGGCCGCCAGTCGAAGACGATGAGGCACATCTGTCGCGTCAGGCTTCCGTGGGCAATGCGTACGGCAACGGCTCGAACGCGAGTTCCGGCCCCTCGGCGGTGCCGACTCGAACGACGCCTTCCTCGAGCGACACAAGCTTGATTTCGACGAGCGCGTCGAAACCGCCTCGTGGCGCCGCCGCGACATTGACGATCATCCCGCACGGCTGGCCCGGATCGGCCGAGTGAAAGAGTTCGGCGCCGGCGCGCACCGCGCCGCTATCGCCGGCGATATGCGCGAGTGCCACGCGCCGCTTGATCGTGCCGCGGTACTGGCTGCGTGCAACGACCTCCTGGCCCGGATAGCAGCCTTTACGAAAGTTGACGGCGCCCAACGCGTCGAAATTGACCATTTGCGGCACGAACTGTTCGACCACGTCCGCGGCGATGCGCGGCTCGCCTGCGCGGATGTCCAGCCAATCCCAAACGGCCGAGGAAACGCGCGCGAGACGGGCTTCGAGCTCCGGCAGGCACGCCTCGACCTCGGCTTTCGGGCCGATCCACAAATAGCGAGCGCGGCCGTTCGCGTCGGGCACACGCACGAGCGAACCCAAGGGACCGGCGACCTGCACATGCACGCCGTCGGGCAGCGCTTCGAATACGCTGGAAAGCGCTTCACGCACATCGCCCGCGAAGCCGATCACGGTGACCGCATCCGTGATATCGGCAAGCTTTGCCTTCGCGCGCAACACGAACATCGACAGCCGCTTTTGAACATTCGCGCAAACCGATCGCGCGACGAGCAGCCGAATCGATTGCCCGGCGCGCCAGGTGAGCATGGAGGCGATGAGCCGGCCTTTCGGCGAACAGTAGCCAGCGAGCCGTGCACTCGCGGCGTCCAGATGCTGGATGTCGTTCGTCAGCTGGCCGTGAAGGAAGCTCGCGGCGTCGTCTCCCGTGGCCTCGATGACACCGAATTGGTCGAGCGGCATGAAAGCGCCGCGCGCGAGAACCGCGTCGAATTCGCCGGCAGCCGGGCGGGATAGGTCCGGTGCGGGCGAAGCGGGGGGCAAATCGGGGGCGTGGGGGGCATTCATGGATTCGATATCCGGTCAATCCTGACTTTGGCTGATGCGAGCAAGCTATTATATGGGGTCTACCCGAGCCTTGTTTCGCATGTCCCTTCTGAAGAAATGCTTCGCCCTCGGTGCAGTTGCCGTGGTTTTGCTTGCCGCCGCCGCGGGCGGCGGATATTTCTGGGCCACGAGCCCGGTCACGCTGTCGGCTCCCGTGGTCGATGTCACCATCAAGCCGCACAGCAGTGTGCGCAGCGTCGCGTTGCAACTCGTCCGAGCCGGCGTGGCGCTCGCACCCGAACCGTTCGTTCTGATGACGCGCGCGCTGGGCCTGCAAACGCGGCTGAAATCCGGCAACTATGAGTTCAAGAGCGGTGTGACGCCGTATGAAGTGCTGCAAAAGCTGGCGCTCGGCGACACGAACGAGGACGTCGTCACCATCATCGAAGGCTGGTCGTTCAAGCGCATGCGCGCCGAAATCGACGCCGACCCGTCGCTCAAGCACGACACCGCGGGCATGACGGACGCCCAGTTGCTGGCAGCGATCGGGGCGCAGGAAAAGGACCTCACGAATGCCGAGGGTCTTTTCTTCCCGGATACGTACCTGTTCGACAAGGGATCGAGCGATATCGACGTGTACCGGCGCGCGTACCGGTTGATGCAGCAGCAGCTCGCGCGCGTCTGGGCCGAGCGCGCTCCTGGGTTGCCGTACCAGACGCCGTATGAGGCGCTGACGATGGCGTCGCTCGTCGAGAAGGAGACGGGCAGGGCCGCGGACCGTCCGCTGGTCGCGGCGGTGTTCGCCAACCGGTTGCGTATCGGCATGCCCTTGCAAACCGATCCGTCGGTGATCTACGGGCTGGGCGACGCCTATTCCGGCCGGCTGCGCAAGCGGGACTTGCAAACCGATACCCCGTACAACACCTATCTGCGACGCGGCTTGCCGCCGACGCCTATTGCGCTTGCGGGCGCGGCATCGCTCGAGGCGGCGGCGAAGCCGGCGCCAACGGGCGCGCTCTATTTCGTCTCGCGCGGCGACGGCACCAGTGTCTTCTCCGATACGCTCGGCGATCACAACAAGGCGGTCGATAAATATATTCGAGGTCAACCCTAAATGGCGCGCGGCAAATTCATCACCTTCGAAGGCATCGACGGCGCAGGCAAAACGACGCATCTGGCATGGTTTCGGGAACGTCTCGAAGACAAGCTGAACCCTGCGGGCAGCGCTGTCGTCACGACGCGCGAGCCCGGGGGCACACCGCTCGGCGAAGCCTTGCGCGAGTTGCTGCTCCACGAACGGATGGACCTCGAGACTGAGGCGCTCCTGATGTTCGCGGCACGCCGGGAACATCTCGCGCAGGTCATCGAGCCTGCGCTGGCACGCGGCGACTGGGTCTTGAGCGACAGGTTCACCGATGCGACGTTCGCCTATCAAGGCGGCGGCCGGGGCTTGCCGCGCGATAAGCTCGAGGCGCTCGAACGCTGGGTGCAGGGCGGATTCCAGCCGGATCTGACCGTGCTTTTCGATGTGCCGCCGCAGACCGCCAGCGAGCGGCGCGGCGCGGTGCGCTCGCCCGACAAATTCGAGAGCGAGACGCTCGCGTTTTTCGAGCGTACCCGCGCCGAGTATCTGCGGCGCGCGCAAGAAGCCCCGCACCGGTTCGTGGTTGTCGATGCGACGCTCGGCATCGACGAAATCCGTCACCAGCTCGCGCAGCTGGTGTCGACGCTTTGAGGCGAATCGGCCGCGACGAACGCGGCACCGCGACCGCTTCTCATTGAAACGCAACGTCTGGACGATTCGACGATGATTCATCCTTGGCAACTGGACGACTGGAACCGCTTGCAATCGTTGCGCGGGCAGTGGCCGCACGCGCTTTTGCTGTACGGCCAAGCCGGTATCGGCAAACTTCGTTTCGCGCAGCACGTCGCGCAAGGCCTGCTGTGCGAGGCCCCGCGCGCCAACGGCGAACCCTGCGGGGCCTGCGCGGCCTGCAACTGGTTCGTCCAGGGCAACCACCCCGACTACCGGGCCCTGTTCCCGGAAGCGCTGGCCTCGGAGCTGGGCTCGTCGGCGGCTGCCGCTGAGCGGGACGAGAAAGCGGACAGCGAAGATGGCAAAAAGACGCGCACGCTCAGCAAGGAAATCAAGATCGAGCAGGTGCGGGCGCTGCTCGATTTTTGCGGCGTGGGCGCACATCGCGGCGGCGCGCGCGTGGTGCTCGTCTATCCGGCCGAAGCGCTCAACGCGGCGGCGGCCAACGCGCTCCTGAAGACATTGGAGGAGCCGCCGCCCGGCGTCGTCTTTCTGCTCGTCTCGGCACGCCTCGACAGGCTTTTGCCGACGATCGTCAGCCGGTGCCGCCAATGGCCGATGCCGACGCCCGCCCCCGAACTCGCGCGCGACTGGCTTGCGCAGCAAGGTGTGGCGGACGCCGACGCGCTACTCGCCATGGCGGGCGGCGCACCGCTCGCCGCACTGGCGCTCGCCGCGGACGAAAACCGGCCGCTGCGCGAGTTCACGCTCAAGCAGCTCGCTGCCGGCCCGCAATGCGACGCCTTCGCTTGCGCCGAGGCGCTGCAAAAGCTTCCGGTGCCCGTCGTGCTCGGCTGGCTGCAGCGCTGGCTTTACGACTTGCTCGCCGAGCGCACCGCCCATCGGCCGCGCTACTTTCCTGCGGCGGCGCGCGATCTCGCGCACTGCGCGCAGCGGATCGACGCCAATGCGTTCGCGCGCTATATGAAGACCGTCGCGCGTGAACGTGCGGTCGAAAACCATCCGCTCAACGCGCGTCTCGTCTTCGAGGCGCTGTTTCTCGGTTACCGCGAGCTCTTCGTCCAGTCCGCGCACGCTTGAAACGAGCCCACGCCATGTCGATACACATTCGGGATGCAACCCTCGACGATCTTGCCGCGATCGTCGCCATTTACAATTCGACGATCGCCTCGCGCAGCGTCACGGCCGACCTCGAACCCGTGACGGTCGAGAGCCGCCTGCGGTGGTTCCACGCCCACGGCGCGGCGCGTCGGCCATTGTGGGTCGCCGAGCAGCCGGAGCGCGACGATCCCAATGGCGCGGGGCGCATGATCGGCTGGCTGAGCTTTTCCGACTTCTACGGGCGTCCGGCCTATGCGCGCACGGCCGAGCTCAGCATTTACCTCGACGAGTGCGCACGCGGCCGTGGATTAGGCAGGCAACTGCTGGAAAAAGCGCTCGAAGCGGCGCCCGGTCTTCAGATCGATACCGCGCTTGGATTCATCTTCGGCCACAATGCGCCCAGTCTCGCCTTGTTTCGCCGGGCGGGGTTCGAAGACTGGGGCACGCTGCCCCGTGTCGCGGTGCTGGACGGCGTGGAGCGCGATCTCGTCATTCTCGGCAAGCGGATCGCATAGCGAATCCGTTCGGCCGTTGCGCAAAGGAACACAGGATGTTTGTCGATTCTCATTGCCATATCAACTTCGAAGGACTGGCCGATCGCCTGCCCGAAGTGCTCGAGAACATGCGGGCTCAGCATGTGACGCACGCGCTATGCGTCAGCGTCGATCTCGAGACGCTTCCGGCCGTGCTCGACATTGCTTCGGCGCATGAAAACGTCTTTGCGTCGGTCGGCGTGCATCCCGACCATGAAGACGCGCGCGAGCCCACCGTGTCGGAACTGGTCGAGCTCGCGAAGCATCCGAAGGTCGTGGCGATCGGCGAGACCGGACTGGATTACTACCGGCTCGAAGGCCGCTCGATCGCCGACATGGAATGGCAGCGCGAGCGCTTTCGTACGCATATCCGCGCCGCGCGCGCGACGATGAAGCCGCTCATCGTCCATACGCGAGCGTCGGCCGACGATACGTTGCGGATCATGGAGGAAGAAGCGGCTCACGTCCCGGGCGGCGTCATGCATTGCTTCACGGAGCCGTGGCCGATCGCCGAGCGCGCGCTCGCGCAGAACTTCCACATTTCGCTGTCCGGCATCGTCACGTTCAAGAGCGCGACCGATGTGCAGGACGTCGCACGGCGTGTACCGCTCGAGCGCTTGCTGATCGAAACCGATTCGCCGTACCTCGCACCGGTTCCCTACCGTGGCAAACCCAATGAACCTGCGTACGTCAGCCATGTCGGAGCTTTCATCGCACAGATACGCGATATGCCCACGGAAGCGCTCGCCGAAGCGACGACCCGGAATTTCTTCCGACTATTCGCCTCGGCCGTGCCTTCCTCGAGCTGAACGACACGTTCGCCTTTGTCAGGCAACAGAAAGGAAAACCATATTGCCTATGAACACGCTCACCCTGCCGCTCATTCAACGCCTCGGCCGCGCCGCCTGCCGCCTGAGAACCGCCAGTCGCCTGCACCGGGCGCTTGCCGCGTGCGCAACCGCGCTCGTGGCCGCGGCCGCCGTGGCGCCGGCCTACGGAGCCGACACCGACAGCATCGTGAAAGCCGTCAAATTCGACGATGACAAGCGCATTGCCAAGCTGCTCGCGCAAGGCGCGGATCCGAACATGACGACGCCCGACAAGCTGCACATGCCGCTCATCGTCCTTGCCGCACGCGAGAAGTCGGACAAGGTGGCCAAAGTGCTCGCGTCGAATCCCAAGACCGATCTGGACAAGGTGGATAGCGCCGATGAAAACGCCATGATGCTCGCCGCGTTGAACGGCGATATGGATCTCGTCAAGCTGCTGATCGACAAGGATGCCGAAGTCAACAAAAAGGGCTGGGCGCCATTGCACTATGCCGCGGCAAACGGTCACGACGATATCGTCCAACTGCTGATCGACCATTCCGCCTATCTCGATACGCCTTCGCCGAACGGCACGACGCCGCTCATGATGGCCGCGCGGGGCAATCACATCACGACGATGAAAGTGCTGCTGGATGCAGGGGCGGACCCGCGGGTCAAGAACCAGATCGGCATGACCGCACTGGACTTCGCGAAGCAATATCACGCGAAGGACGCGACCGAAGGGCTGGAGGCCATGTTCGCCCGCGACGCCGCGAGTGCGTCCGCTGTGGCCCCTGCAAGCGGGCAAAACGGTGCAAAATAAGCGTTTTTTGGCACGGCTGGCGCCGTGCCTGCCTGACGGGTCGACCGGTCGCGAGGTACGGGACCGGTTCACAGCCCGCGGATTTACCGCTCGGAGAAAAGGATAACCATGTTGCGGGCTTTGATATGCCTTGGGGCACTCGCCATGCCGGTGGCGGCATTTGCGTTTTCGGGGAGCGAGCTCAATGGGTTGTGCGGTCGAACCGATACGGTTTCGCGCGCGGCATGCAAGGCGTACGTACTGGGAGTCGCCGACGGCGTCTATAACACGATCGACGCGATCGGCGGCACCACGGGACCGCGAGTGGGCCAGTATTTCTGCCTGCCGAGCGGCGTGAAGCCCCAGCAGCTCGTCGATGCGGTCCGGAAATACGTGGCCGAAAACCCGAAACTGGCCGATTACAACGCCAGTACGAGTGTTTCGCTCGGCCTCGGCAAGGCATTTCCCTGCAAACACGATTGAAACAGTCGCCTGGCGCATGTTTCCCGACTGTAACAGCCGGGAATAAGTGAAAATGGCGCGTTTCCTTCCGAGAGCCGTACTCAATAATGAAGGCTCGAGTGCCGCCGCGATGCGAACGGCCCGGGTCTCGCCCTGATCGGTCGAACTGACACGGCGCCCGGGCGCCGCGTTGTCCGGAACCTCGCCCGCTTGCATGGAGTTCACACCGAATGAAGATTGCGCAGATCGCACCTTTGACCGAATCCGTTCCGCCGAAGCTTTACGGCGGCACGGAACGCGTCGTCTCATACATCACCGAGGCGCTCGTGGATCTGGGCCACGACGTCACGCTTTTTGCGAGCGGCGATTCCAAAACGAGTGCGAAGCTCGAGGCCGTCTGGCCGCGGGCGCTGCGGCTCGACCCGGCTATTCGCGACCGCATTGCGCCGCATATGCTGCTGATGGAACTCGTGCGACGTCGCGCAGACGAGTTCGATGTCCTGCATTTCCATATGGACTACTACTCGTTTTCGCTGTTCAACCGGCAGGACACGCCGTTCGTCACGACGCTGCACGGCCGACTCGACCTGCCCGAGCAGCAGCCCGTTTTCGACACCTTCGATACGGCGCCCGTCATCTCGATCTCCAATGCTCAGCGCCATCCGATGCCGCAGGCGAAATGGCTGAGGACGGTGTACCACGGCCTGCCGCGCACGCTTTACGAGCCGCAGCCGGTCGAACAGCGGTACCTCGCGTTTTTAGGCCGCATTTCACCCGAAAAGCGCGTCGACACGGCGATACGGATTGCCTCGCATTGCGGCTTGCCGATTCGCATCGCGGCCAAGATCGACGCAGCCGATCGAGAGTATTTCGAGCGCGAGATCAAGCCGCTTTTCGACTTGCCGCACGTCGAGTTCATCGGCGAAATCGCCGATGACGAGAAGGCGACGTTTCTGTCGGGCGCGCACGCACTGCTGTTCCCGGTCGATTGGCCGGAGCCGTTCGGTCTCGTCATGATCGAAGCCATGGCCTGCGGCACGCCCGTGATCGCGTTCAATCGCGGCTCGGTGCCCGAGGTGGTCGACGAAGGGGTGTCAGGGTTCATCGTCGAAGACGAGATCAGCGCCGTCGCCGCGGTCAACCGGCTGCATACCGTCTCCCGTGCGGGAGTGCGCAAACGCTTCGAGGAACGCTTCACCTCGCATTTCATGGCTGGGCAGTACCTGGAGGCTTATCAGACGGTCATCCGCGCTCAGAAGCGCTCGCGCTTCAAGGTAATCGATTCGAAAACAAGCTGAGCGCAAAAGCCGGCGAGGGCGACACAAGCGCGGCGCGAGCGCGCCGCGCTAGGGCAAAACGCCTGCTTTAGAGATTGATGCGGGAAATCTTCATGCCCTGCAGGGAGAGATCGCCCATCAGGCCTGCATTGGTCATGACGATGACTTGGACGGGCTTGGTGGCGGTGGTGGTGTCGACGGCGCCGTTGGCTCCCATCTTCAGGAGCGCGACCGAGGCGTCGCCTCCTACGGACCATCCCTGGCGCTGCTGAAACGCCTTGAGCGCGTCATCGGTCATGAAGAGAAAGACGACCGTTTTCGATTGAGCCCCAGCCTGCAGCCCGAACGAACCGGAGATCAGGTTGTAGTAGCCCTGGGTCGTACCGCCCGTACGCAACGCTCCTTCGCCGAATTCGCCGCCGACCACGAAGCCTGCTTGCAGGACCTTCGGGAATACCAGGACGCCGCGCGCCCTCGAGACCAGATCACGGGAGCCGGGCACCTGCGCGTACATCCGCGACAACGCCGCATCGACGCCACTATTGATCTCCTGGCGCTTCGACGACGTGCTGCCTGGACTTTGCGCCGTCGGGCTGCCGTTGTTCGTGGTCGTGGTACAGCCCGCGAGTGCAAGGCCGCCGGCCACCACCGCGGTTGCCGCCTTCAGCATGAAGCGTTGTTGTTTGTTCATGGCTCATTCTCCGTATTGATCCGTCGGTCAAACCTTCGACGGCAGGTTTGGACGAAGCGTCGATCCCGCGCATTCTGCGCGTGTCGAGGTAACAAGCACGGTGCATGCCCGTACCTGTCCCGATTTCACGTCAGTGAGCCACCGGGCGTTTGGGCACGGGCGGGCGGCGCAGTGCGCGCCTGACGCCGGCCACGACGAGACCCAATGCGAAGAGAAAGGCTGCCGGCACGACCCAGTAGCCGACGAAAGCGTGCCAAAGATAACTGGCAAGCGTGTTGCGCCGCACGATATATTCGTCGATCGCGGCTTGCTGGCGCGGCGCGTTGGCCGCCAGGACGTCGCTCGGGCAGCCGGCGGCACGCGCCTCGTCCGGCGTGCCGTGACAGCGGGCCGTAGCGCCGGCCGCGCGTTGCGCGTCGTCGAGCACCCAGGTGGTCAGCGCACGATCGCGATCGACGACGTTGTAAGCCATTTCTTCGCGAATTTCGTGCACCGCCACGAGCGCCACCGGTACGGCCCAAACCAGGATCGTGACGACCCAGCGCTTGAACCACCGGTTCTGTCTCCATGCCATTCGTTGCCTCCGCTATGCTTTACGCATCAACGACGAGACGTCGGCCCATGGCGTCTTTATCGGTGTAGGGGGTAGCGGGCCGTCTTGGCAGTCATCATAGAAGAAATGCGACGAATCGTCGCGGGAGTCGGGCCGCTTGGCGAAAGGAGCGCGTAATTTCTTCAAATTCTCTGTTATTTACCGCCCGCAGGATGCAGTCATCGGGGCACCGCCCACAGCCCAGCCTTCATCCACACGCGGAACAGCTTTTGCGTGCAGCCTACACCGGAGGCCTGCGCGAGGGTTTCGCGGGCTCGGCGGGCAGTCGCCCTCAACCTATGTGCAACCGCACGGGGGTTCGGTCCATGTCGGAACCATTCACAGAACAGTACAAAGGGTTTTCGATCGGCGTGCAGGCGTTGCGGCGTGCAAAAGAGCCGGACGAGGCGCCAAGCGCGCCGCGACATTTCGACATCGTCGTGATGATTTCTCGCAATGCGAGCGGCGAGCGTGGCAAATCCGAAATGTTCGGCGTGCCGGAGCACGAACCGCTCGACGATCAGATCGCGGCCCACAAGATCGGCTTGCAGTACGCCCGCGACATCATCGACGGCAAAGTCGAGGGCTCTTCCGTCGATAAACTTTGACCAAGCTTCAACTTTAACGAGGCTTCTTCCCTTTCTCCTTGCGCGCGCCCGCGGAACGGTCCAGCATATGGGGTCCGGATCGCGCGTTGCGCGCGGTTTTTCGCGCAAAATATCGTCGCCCGCATATCGCACGGCGATACCGGTGATTTCGAGCGTACGTTCGAATCGAAAATCCAGGCTTTAGCGAGCCGATCACAATATGCGAAAAAAGGAGAAGCTCATGGTTCATCGCACCCGTCGCCGCATGCTTGCCGTCGCGGCCAGCCTCGTTGCTGTCGCCGCCGCGCCGTTCGCTGCCACCGATGCAGCCGCGCAAACGGCCCATAAGCCGAAAGTGGCGCTCGTGATGAAATCGCTCGCGAACGAGTTCTTCCTGACCATGGAAAACGGCGCGAAGGACTATCAAAAGCACAATGCCGGCAAGTTCGAGCTGATTACGAACGGTATCAAGAACGAGACCGATACGGCGGCGCAGATCAATATCGTGGAGCAAATGATCAATTCGAAAGTCGATGCGATCGTGCTCGCACCGGCCGATTCCAAGGCGCTCGTACCGGTCGTCAAAAAGGCCGTCGATGCCGGAATCATCGTCGTCAATATCGATAATCGGCTCGATCCCGACGTAGTGAAGTCCAAGGACCTGAATGTACCGTTCGTCGGTCCGGACAACGCGAAGGGCGCCGAGAAGGTCGGCGACGAACTCGCGAAGAAACTCAAGGCGGGTGACGAAGTCGGCATCATCGAAGGCGTTTCGACGACCACCAATGCTCAGCAACGCACCGCAGGGTTCAAGGCCGCGATGCAAAAAGTCGGCGCCAAGGTCGTCTCGGTCCAGTCCGGCGAATGGGAGATCGACAAGGGCAATGCCATTGCTTCGGCCATGCTCAACCAGTACCCGAACCTGAAAGCGTTGCTGTGCGGCAACGACAATATGGCGATCGGTGCCGTCTCGGCCGTGCGCGCGGCAGGCAAGCAAGGCAAGGTCTACGTGGTGGGCTACGACAACATCGGCGCCATCAAGCCGATGCTCAAGGATGGCCGGATCCTCGCGACTGCCGACCAATACGCCGCCAAGCAAGCCGTATTCGGCATCGACACGGCGCTCAAGGCGATTGCCGAGCACAAGAAGCAGGCCGACCTGTCGAGCGTCGTCGAAACGCCGGTGGACCTCGTCACCAAAGCCGGCGTCGTCAAGTAACAATAACGCGGCTCAAGCCTCAGCGGGCCGCCCTCGCGGCCCGGCCCACTCCTCAGTCGAATACTCAAGTATCGCGCGCCGGTGCCGTTATCCGTGAGAATAGGCGTGATGCGACAGGCCAGCGCGGCGCACGATGTCGCCGGAATGGGATGGGCGGCCTCGAGAACAGGATCGCGATGGATTCGACCGACGCAGACGATACAGATGCAGTGCTTGCGGTGAGCGGGATCGGCAAGACCTATGCCGAGCCGGTGCTGTCCGATGTGACGCTTGCGCTTCGCTCAGGCGAGGTCTTGGCCTTGACCGGCGAGAACGGTGCCGGTAAAAGCACGCTCTCGAAAATCATCGGTGGCCTCGTCGCCCCCACGGGCGGAGCCATGCGGCTCGGCGGCAAGCCCTATGCGCCGGCGAGCCGCGGCGAAGCCGAGGCGCTCGGCGTGCGGATGGTCATGCAGGAGTTGAACCTGTTGCCGACGCTGACGGTCGCCGAGAACCTGTTTTTCGACAACTTGCCGCGCCGCGGGCCGCATGCCCTCGGCTGGATCGACCGCCGGCGCCTGGCTCGGGACGCACACCGCGCGATGGCGCGAGTCGGACTCGATTCGATCGATCCCGACACGCCCGTTGGCGCGCTCGGCATTGGCCATCAGCAAATGGTCGAGATCGCGCGCAATCTGATCGGCGACACGCGTGTGCTGATCTTCGACGAGCCGACCGCCATGCTGACGGATCGCGAAGTCGACCTGCTGTTCGATCAAATTGCGCGCCTGAAGGCGAATGGCGTCGCGATCGTCTACATTTCGCATAGGCTCGAGGAACTCGCGCGAATTGCCGATCGCGTGGCGGTGCTGCGCGATGGCAGACTTGTCCATACAGCCCGGATGGCCGACGTCTCGAGCGAGCGGCTCGTGACGCTGATGGTCGGGCGGGTCATCGGCGAGCGCATCGACCTCGGCGAGCGCCGGATCGGCGCGCCGCTTTTGAAGGTGCAAGGGCTGGGACGCGGCGACGTCGTGCATGACGTGTCGTTCGAGGTCCGGGAAGGCGAGATACTGGGCGTGAGCGGTCTGATCGGTGCCGGTCGGACGGAGCTCATGCGGCTCATCTACGGCGCAGACCGGGCCGATTCCGGCACGATCGCAGTGGGCCGGCCCCCGACACCGGTGCATATCGGCTCGCCAGCCGATGCGGTACGGCACGGCATTGCGCTGATCACCGAGGATCGCAAGGGCGAGGGCCTGCTGCTGCCGCATTCGATCGCCGCCAATGTGTCGCTCGGCAACATTGGAAGCGTGGCACGCTGGGGTTTCATCGACGCGCGGCGCGAGCAGGCGCTCGCGCGCACCCAGATGGACGCGCTTCGCGTACGCGCGAGCGGGCCGACCCAGCCTGTGGGCGAGCTATCGGGAGGCAATCAGCAAAAAGTCGTGATCGGGCGCTGGCTCGCGCGCGAGGCGGACGTGCTGCTTTTCGACGAACCGACGCGGGGCATCGACGTCGGCGCGAAGTTCGATATCTACGGGTTGATGGGGGCGCTCGCGCGCGAAGGTCGCGCGCTCGTCGTCGTTTCGAGCGATCTGCGTGAATTGATGCTGATCTGCGATCGAATCGCCGTCATGTCGGCAGGGCGCTTGACCGGCATGTTCGAGCGCGACGAATGGAGCCAGGACGCGCTGCTCGCCGCAGCGTTCGCAGGACATATGAAGGGGACTCGCCCAACGGCTCCCGATCATGAACGAAATGCACGGAGTGCTTCATGACCGATCCATCCGCGCGCCCCGACGGTGCGCCTGTCCTTGCTGACGAGACGCCGAGCGTGAAGCCGGGCGGCACTCGGCTTGGACTTTCGAATTACCTCGGCCTGGCGGGTGCGCTGGCCGTGATGGTTGCGCTCTTTTCGCTGCTGAGCTCGCACTTCCTGACCTACGATACGTTCAGCACGATCGCCAACCAGATTCCCGACCTCGTCGTCATGTCGGTCGGCATGACGTTCGTGCTGATCGTCGCGGGCATCGATTTGTCGGTCGGCTCCGTGCTGGCGCTGTCCGCATCCGTCGTCAGCGTCGCTGCGCTCCAATGGCACTGGCCGCCTGTGCCGGCCGCGCTCGCCGGCATGGCGGCCGCGGCATTGACCGGCGCGATCACCGGCGGGGTGACGGTCGGCTGGCGGATTCCGTCGTTCATCGTCTCGCTCGGCGTCCTGGAAGCGGCGCGCGGCCTGGCTTATCAGATGACGAATTCGCGCACGGCGTATATCGGCGATGCGTTCGATTTCCTGTCGAACCCGATCGCGGTCGGCATATCGCCGGCCTTCCTGATCGCGGTGGCGGTGATGATCGCCGCGCAGGTCGTGCTCACGCGCACTGTTTTCGGCCGCCACCTCGTGGGCATCGGCACGAACGAGGAGGCGGTGCGGCTGGCTGGCGTCGATCCGCGGCCCTACAAGGTCGCGGTGTTTGCGCTGATGGGCGCGCTCTCCGGACTTGCCGCGCTTTTTCAGGTGTCGCGGCTTGAAGCGGCCGATCCCAATGCGGGCGCCGGCGCGGAGTTGCAGGTCATCGCGGCCGTGGTGATAGGCGGCACGAGCCTGATGGGCGGACGCGGTTCCGTTATCAGCACCTTCTTCGGCGTGCTGATCATTTCGGTGCTGGCGGCCGGTCTCGCGCAAGTGGGCGCGAACGAGCCGACGAAGCGGATCATCACGGGGGCCGTCATCGTGGTTGCGGTCGTGCTCGACACCTACCGAAGCCGCAAACGCAGTTGAGAGAGCGTGTTCCGCCGCGGCAGGCGATGCGCGGCGGGGCAAAGAGAACAGGGCACAAAGGCGGTTTGACCGCGGCAAAGAAAAACAAGCGAGAGAGAAACGGGTTATGGCAACGATCAAGGATGTGGCGGCCATCGCCGGCGTGTCGTTCACCACGGTTTCGCACGTGGTCAACAACACGCGGCCGGTGTCCGCGGATGTGCGCGCGAAAGTGGAGCGCGCGATCAGCCAACTCAACTACGTGCCCTCCGCCGTGGCGCGTTCCCTGAAGGCCAAGACCACCGCCACGATCGGGCTCGTCGTGCCCAATAGCAGCGATCCGTACTTTGCCGAACTGGCGCGCGGAATCGAGGACGGCTGCGCGCGCGAGGGCTACTGCATGTTCTTCTGCAATTCGGACGACGATCCGGCCAAACAGCGCAACTATCTGCGCGTGTTGCAGGAAAAGCGCATCGACGGACTCATCATCGCATCGGCCGGCGAAGATGCGGTGCTGGCGGCCAGTCTTGCCGATGCGCGCGAGCCGCTCGTCGTCGTCGATCGAAATATCCAGGGGCTCGCCGCCGATCTCGTCCAGATCGATCACGAACGCGGTGCCTATCTCGCGACCCGCCACTTGCTCGAACTCGGACACGTCAGAATTGGATGCATCTCGGGGCCGGTTTCGACGGCGGTCAGCGCCATGCGTGTGCATGGCTTCATTCGGGCGATGTCCGAGCGCGGTATCGAGATCGAGCCGTCGGCCATCGTCGAAAGCGATTTCTCGGGCCCTGGCGGCCAAGATGCGGCGGGGCGCCTTTTCGATACCGTGCGGCCGAGCGCGATCTTCGCCTGTAACGACATGATGGGTATCGGCGCATTGCGTGTCGCGGCGGAACGCGGCATTGCGGTGCCGCGCCAATGCTCGATCATCGGTTTCGATGACATCGAACTCGCCGCTTATACTTATCCGGCGCTTTCGACGGTGGGGCATTCGGTGCGCGCGCTCGGCGAGGCCGCGGCCGAAATGTTGATCGCTCGGATCAACGGTTCGATGTCGGGGCCGACTCAGCGTCGCGTCGTTTCGCCGCGCCTCGTGCTGCGGGAATCGACCGCGGTCTATGCGGGCGCGGCGCAGTACGTATAGGCCCGCCAATCTCGACGGAGAACAACAGGATGACAGCAGCGAACGGGCCGGCGAACGCACACGTTGTGCCGGGCCAGGTGCGCGCCACGGCGCGCGTGGCGGTGGTCGGCAGCCTCAATATGGATTTGGTCGCGCGGGTTGCGCGCATGCCGCTGCCGGGCGAAACGCTCGCCGGACAGACGTTCGCGCAGGTACCGGGAGGCAAGGGCGGCAACCAGGCCGTCGCGGCGGCGCGACTCGGCGCTCAGGTTTCGATGATCGGCCGAATCGGCGACGATTCGAATGGCGCCACGCTGCGCGCGGGCCTCGAATCGGAAGGAATCGACTGCGCCGCACTTGTCGCGACGCCTTCGACGCCTACCGGCGTCGCGCTGATTCTGGTCGACGATGGCGGCCGCAATTCGATCGTCATCGTCGCCGGCAGCAACGGCGCGCTGACGCCGGACGATATCGCGCGGCACGAAGCGGTGCTGGCCCGGGCGGATGTCGTCGTGTGCCAGCTCGAGACTCCGCCCGCGACCGTCATGGCTGCCCTTGCGGCAGCTCGCCGGCTCGGCAAGACGGTCATTCTGAATCCCGCACCCGTCACCGGGCCTTTGCCGGCGCAGTGGCTGCCACTCGTCGATTACCTCGTTCCGAACGAGTTGGAGGCGGCAACCCTCACGGGCTTGCCGATCGGCTCACCTCGAGACGCGGTCGTGGCGGCGCAGGCGCTCGTGGCCCAAGGTGCGCGCAATGTATTGATCACCCTGGGTTCCGCGGGCGTGGTGGCGGCATTCGGCGGCG
This sequence comes from Paraburkholderia sp. NMBU_R16, assembly GCF_013282575.1. Taxonomy (GTDB): domain Bacteria; phylum Pseudomonadota; class Gammaproteobacteria; order Burkholderiales; family Burkholderiaceae; genus Trinickia. Next base: position 16,361 of record NZ_JAAAYE010000030.1, on the reverse strand, counting down.
ATGATCCGGTCCACGTACCGGCGCCGCGTGTGGCCGCAGTCGACACCACCGCGGCCGGCGATACATTCATCGGCGCATTCGCCGCGCAGCTTGCGCAAGGCGCCAGCACCGATGCAGCACTGCGTTTCGCACAACGCGCTGCGGCGATCTCCGTGACGCGCGCGGGCGCGCAGCCTTCGATTCCAACGCGCGCCGAGCTCGACGCAGCGGCTTGCTGATTCCCCCCTCGCCAATACCGCCCCGCCGCGGGTTTCCTCGGGGGGGCGCGTCCTCGGAAATCGCTTAAGCGCAAGTTCGCGCCGGCCGTTAAATCAGATAGAGCAGAGCACGCGGAGGCGGCACGAAACGTATTGGCTCACACCTGCACACGACGCGTTCGCGTTAGCGTCCGCCCTAAATGGGGACGCAAGCAGCGCGGCGCCGCCCGCCATTTTTGCGGAGGGTGCTCCAACGCGAAAAGTTGTAACGGAAGCGTACATGTGTCGACGAACGCGACACCTGCAACGTATACGAAGGTGGGAGCGAAAGAGGAGCGAGAGGCACGCTACATCGCGGACGTAGATTGTAGGCGAGCGCGGTCGCATCTCCAAGTTAGTAGTCACGTGAACAACGTAAGCCGTGAAAAATAATTTAAAAGGGTTTAGGATGAATTCGAGCGAGGTCGTTTCGGTATAGTGGCCTGGAGACGACATCGACCGCATACTTGGGCGAGGAGGGAGCATGGATATTTACAGCAGTTTCGCGAACCGCTTCGAAAAAACGCGAGAGGAAGAGTTCTCGCTTGAGGAGTACCTCGCGCTCTGCAAAGACAATCCCGCCGCGTACGCCACTGCCAGCGAACGCATGTTGACGGCTATCGGGGAGCCGGAGCAGGTCGATACACGCAACGACCCGCGGCTGTCGCGGATCTTCGCGAACAAGGTCATCAAGGTCTATCCGGCATTCCGCGAGTTCTACGGGATGGAGGATGTGATCGAGCAGGTCGTCGCGTACTTCCGTCACGCGGCACAAGGCCTCGAAGAGAAAAAGCAGATTCTGTACTTGCTGGGGCCGGTGGGCGGCGGCAAATCGTCCATCGCCGAGCGGCTCAAGCAACTGATGGAACGCGTGCCGTTCTATTCGATCAAGGGCTCGCCGGTCAATGAGTCGCCGCTCGGGCTCTTCGACTACGACGAGGACGGCCCGATCCTCGAAGAGCAGTACGGCATTCCTCGCCGCTACCTCAAAAGCATTCTGAGCCCGTGGGCGGTCAAGCGCCTGCACGAGTACAACGGCGACATCCGCAAGTTTCGCGTCGTGCGCCGGTATCCGTCGGTCCTCCGCCAGATCGGCATCGCGAAGACCGAGCCGGGCGACGAGAACAATCAGGATATCTCCTCGCTCGTCGGCAAAGTGGACATCCGCAAGCTCGAGCAGTATGCGCAGGACGATGCAGACGCCTACAGCTACTCGGGTGGCCTGTGTCTCGCGAATCAAGGGTTGCTTGAATTCGTCGAAATGTTCAAGGCGCCGATCAAAGTGCTCCACCCGCTGCTGACGGCGACCCAGGAAGGCAACTTCAAGGGTACGGAAGGCTTCGGGGCGATACCGTTCGACGGCATCATTCTGGCGCACTCGAACGAGTCCGAATGGAAGGCGTTCAGGAACAACCGCAACAACGAGGCATTGCTCGACCGGATTTTCGTCGTGAAGGTGCCGTATTGCCTGCGGGTTTCGGAAGAGATCAAGATTTACGAGAAGCTGATCCGCAACTCCTCGCTGGCCGACGCGGTATGCGCACCCGGCACGCTGAAGATGATGGCGCAGTTCTCCGTGCTGACGCGCTTGCAGGAGCCCGAGAACTCGAATCTCTTCTCGAAGATGCAGGTCTACGACGGCGAAAACCTGAAGGACACCGACCCGAAGGCGAAGTCCTATCAGGAATACCGGGACTACGCCGGGGTCGACGAAGGTATGACAGGGGTGTCCACGCGCTTTGCATTCAAGATTCTCTCGCGCGTGTTCAACTTCGATACGACCGAGGTCGCGGCGAATCCCGTTCACCTCATGTATGTGCTCGAGCAGCAAGTCGAGCGGGAGCAGTTCCCGCCGGAGACCGAACAAAAGTATCTGTCGTTCGTGAAGGATGTGCTGGCGTCGCGCTACGCGGAATTCATCGGCAAAGAGATTCAGACCGCATACCTCGAATCGTATTCGGAGTACGGTCAGAACATCTTCGACCGCTACGTCACGTATGCCGACTTCTGGATTCAGGATCAGGAATTCCGCGATCACGACACGGGCGAAAGCTTCGATCGCGCCGCGTTGAACGCCGAACTGGAAAAGATCGAAAAGCCGGCCGGCATCAGCAATCCGAAAGATTTCCGCAACGAGATCGTCAATTTCGTGTTGCGGGCACGGGCGGCAAACGGCGGCAAGAATCCGGCGTGGATCAGCTACGAGAAGCTGCGCGTGGTGATCGAGAAGAAAATGTTCTCGAACACCGAGGAACTGTTGCCGGTCATTTCGTTCAATGCAAAGGGCTCGGCCGAGGAGCAGCGCAAGCACGAAGATTTCGTCAATCGGATGGTTGCGAAAGGCTACACGCCGAAACAAGTACGCCTGTTGTGCGACTGGTACTTGCGGGTGCGCAAGTCCTCGTAACGAAGGGCGCAGCGCCCGGCGGGCCGACGCCGGCCGGGCGTTTCGCGGTACGCGCGGTGGGCAGGCATGCCGTCTGCCCGGCGGCTGCGCGCACCGCTTTGAGGAATTGAAGCGGGAGACTGGATGTGCTTCACCAAATCATCGACCGCAGGCTGGCAGGGAAGAACAAGAGCATTGCGAACCGCGAACGCTTTTTGCGCCGCGTAAAGAACTACATTCGGCGGGCTGTTTCCGAGGCGGTGCGCGATCGCAGCATCAAGGATATTCAAAGCACGCAGAGCATCACGATTCCGCGCAAGGATATCGCCGAACCTATGTTCCGGCACGGCTCGGCCGGCAAGCGCGAGCTCGTGCATCCCGGCAATGAAGACTATGTGCGGGGCGACAAGATTCCGCGCCCGAACGGCGGCAGCGGAGGCGGTGGCAGCCAGGCCAGCAACGAGGGCGAAGGGCAGGACGACTTCGTCTTCGAGCTTTCGCGCGAAGAATTCATGCAGTATTTCTTCGACGATCTCGAGCTGCCGCGGCTCGTCAAAACGCATCTGCTTGCCGTGCCTACGTGGAAGAACATCCGCGCGGGCTGGGCGGCGGAGGGAACGCCGAACAATATCGATGTCGTTCGCTCGCTGCGCAGTGCGCTCGGGCGCCGCATTGCCCTTGGCGCACCGCTCGTCAATCAGCTCCGTGAGCTCGAGCAGCAGCTCGAAGCGCTGAAGAACGAGCCGGGAGACAACAGCGAGGAAATCCGGCTCCTCGAGGACGAGGTCCATCATTTGCGGGGCCGCATCTGGCGCATCCCTTTCATCGATCCATTCGACCTGCGTTACATCAACCGCGTCAAACAGCCGCAGCCCTCGAGTCAGGCGGTCATGTTTTGCCTCATGGATGTCTCCGGATCGATGGACGAGCAGCGCAAGGATCTCGCGAAACGGTTCTTCATCCTGCTTTACCTCTTCTTGAAGCGGAACTACGAAAAGATCGAAGTCGTCTTCATCCGGCACCATACCCGGGCGGAAGAAGTCGATGAAGACACCTTCTTTCATTCGACGGAAAGCGGCGGCACCGTCGTGTCGAGCGCGCTCGAACTCATGCGCAAGATCATGGACGAGCGCTATTCGCCGACCGAATGGAACATTTACGGCGCACAGGCGTCCGACGGCGACAATTGGACGGACGATTCGCCGAAATGCCGTCGAATTTTGCAGGACGACATCCTGCAAAAGGTTCGTTACTTCGCGTATATTCAAGTCGCGCCCGAAGAGCAGAATCTCTGGGTGGAGTATGCGCAGCTGGCCATGACGCAGCCGCATCTTGCAATGAAGAAGGTGGATGCCGCAGCCGATATCTACCCTGTGTTCAGGGAGCTGTTCGAAAAGCAGGTGGCATCGCATGACTACTAAGCATCTGCATAACGAATCGCGCGGATATCAGCCGGAGCGTCGCCGCAAAGGCTCGCACGCAAGCGGGTCGCACGAGCAAGGCAAGCAGCACGCCGAGACCGAGCCGGCGCGCCGCCCGGTCGAGGCGCCCGTTGTGCAGCTGAAGGAACCTCGCATGAACGTTGCCGACCGCAGACCCCTGCCGTGGCCGTCCGATTGGACTTTCGAGCTGATCGAAGAGTACGACACGCATATTGCGCAAGTCGCCGAGCAGTACCAGCTCGATGTCTATCCGATCCAGTTGGAGCTCATCAGCGCCGAGCAGATGATGGACGCCTATGCGTCCGTCGGCATGCCGGTCAATTATCGCCATTGGTCGTTCGGCAAGCATTTCCTTTCGACGGAAAAAAGCTATCGCCGGGGACAGATGGGGCTTGCCTACGAGATCGTCATCAATTCGAATCCTTGCATCGCGTATCTGATGGAAGAGAACACGATGACGATGCAGGCGCTCGTGATCGCGCACGCCGCCTACGGGCACAACTCCTTCTTCAAGGGCAACTACCTCTTCAAGCTCTGGACCGACGCGCACGCGATCATCGATTACCTCGTCTATGCGAAGAACTACATCGCCGAGTGCGAAGAGCGTTACGGGCTCGACCGCGTGGAAGAACTGCTCGATTCGTGCCATGCACTGATGAACTATGGCGTCGATCGCTATAAACGGCCGCAGAAACCCTCGCTTGCGAAAGAGGCCGAATTGCGCCGCGATCGCGAAGCGTACCTGCAATCGCAGGTGAACGAGTTGTGGCGAACGCTGCCCGCGCATCACACGCCGCTTGCTGCGGAAGAAGAGGAGCGCTATCCGCCCGAGCCGCAGGAGAATCTGCTCTATTTCGCCGAAAAGAACGCGCCGCTGCTCGAACCGTGGGAGCGGGAAGTGATCCGCATCGTGCGCAAGATCGGGCAGTACTTCTACCCGCAGCGGCAGACTCAGGTCATGAACGAGGGCTGGGCCACGTTCTGGCATTACACGCTGCTCAACACGATGTACAACCAGGGCTTGCTCGAAGACGGCTTCATGATGGAGTTCCTCCATTCACACAGCAACGTCATCTATCAGCCCCCCGTCACGAAACCGTATTACAGCGGGATCAACCCTTATGCGCTGGGCTTCTCGATGATGAGCGACATACGCCGCATCTGCGAGGCGCCCACCGAAGAGGACCGCAAGTGGTTTCCGGACATCGCCGGATCCCCGTGGCTGCAGACGCTGCACTACGCGATGCGCAATTTCAAGGACGAGAGTTTCATCGCGCAGTATCTCTCGCCGCAATTGATCCGCGATATGCGGCTCTTCTCGGTGCTCGACGACGATACGCGCGAGACGCTGGAAGTATCGGCGATTCACGACGAGAGCGGCTATCAGCACGTGCGTCAGTCATTGTCGCGGCAATACGACATGCACCACCGCGAGCCAAACATCCAGGTCTGGTCGGTCAACACCCGCGGTGACCGGAGTTTAACGCTGCGACATTTCATGAGCGATAACCGGCACTTGTCGGGCGACACCGAGGAAGTGCTCAGACATATGGCCCGGCTTTGGCAGTTCGACGTCTATCTGGAAAGCGCCGACGAGAACGGGACCGTGCGCAAGCGGTACGAGTGCCGATATACGGCGCCCGAGCTGAGGCTCTGATCGCCGCTCGTTTCCGGAACGCGACGGACTAAGCGTCCGACATGCGGTCGTTGGCATCGCCGAGGAGCTGGCGGACCTCCTCGTCGCTCGTTTGATCGAATTCGTCGTAGTGTTGCCCGACGCTGAAAAAGAGAGCCGGCTGGGCAATGCAGACGAATTCGTCTGCGAGATCCGTCAAATCCGACTCGGCGCCCAGCGGCGCGACAGGCAGCGCAACGATCACGTGGGCCGGGTTGCGTTGTCGCAGCGCGCTCAAGGCGGCGCGCATCGTGGCGCCGGTCGCCATACCGTCATCCACGAGAATCACGGTTCTTCCTTCCACGGAAGCGGGCGGGCGATGGTCGCGATAGCGCGTTTCCCGGCGAGCGAGCTCTGCCTGTTCTTCTGCCAACACCTTTTCGAATGCGGCTTGTGAGACGTGCGCCGAGTGCATGATCTCGCGATCGACGAACTGGGCGCCACCCGGAGCAATCGCGCCCATCGCGAGTTCGGGTTGCCCTGGCACGCCCAATTTGCGAACGGGCATCACGTCGAGCTCAAGGCCGAGCGCGCGAGCAATCTCGGCGCCGACCGGCACACCGCCGCGCGGCAGTGCAAGCACGACCGCGTCGTGGGACGTAGTGTCTTTCAAACGATCGGCCAACATACGGCCGGCTTCGGCGCGGTTTTTGAACAATGCGTGCATGAACATCGGACCATCCGTCGATCGGCTTTTGCAGCATGAACGCCTGACGCTCAGAGCGCGTCATGAAAGATGATGCCGACCGTATGCCGGTGCCCCGACCGCAAGCGGCTCACCCCGTGACGCATATTGACCCGATAGGCGCCACGAGAGCCCTTTGCAGGGCGATGGCTGACAGCGAATATTGCGGCGTCGCCCTGCACAAGCGGAACGACCTCGACGCGCGACTGCATGCGCGGACGCTGTTCGGTCAGCACAAACTCTCCGCCGGTGAAATCTCGCCCGGGCTGCGATAACAGGATCGCAACCTGAAGCGGAAAAACGTGTTCGCCATAGAGATCCTGATGCAGACAATTGTAGTCGCCCTCGGCATATTGCAGTAGCAAGGGAGTGGGGCGCACTTGACCCGCGTGGTGGCAGCGACGGATGAACGCCGCGTGCGTACGAGGATAACGGGTGCCGATTCCGAGCCGCTCGTTCCATCCGTTTGCGATTGGAGCCAAAAACGCGTAGAGCGTCTCGCGCAACATCTGGAGAAGAGGGGGCAACGGGTAGCTGAAATACTGATATTCGCCGCGACCGAACCCGTGGCGCGTCATCACGACACGACTTCTGAAGTGCGTTGGGTCGTTATAGAGGCCGCGTAGCGCTTCGCATTGCGAGGCCGACAGCAGGCGAGGGATGACGCCAACACCCGCTTCGTCGAGCGTTTCCGAAAGTGCGGGCCAATCGAGCGTCTGGATGCGCGATTGCGTTGATGGACATTCGCCGGGAACGTTGTCGTCGGCCTCCAACGCTGCCTCGGCAACGGCGGACAGGTACGGTGGCGTGGCCAATGCAGCCTCCAAGAATGGCCTGGAAAGGTTCAATGTACCGCTCCAGCGCGCCGCCAACGCTCCGAAATTTGCTGTTTCGTTCTTCGTCCGATCGCCCGACTCCGAGCGGTTCGCCCGTGAGCCGCGGCACCGATGGCAACGCAGCACAAAATTCCGCATGCGCCGGCAAAAACGTAATGTTCATGCGGTTTGTTCGTCGCGAACAACCGCACGCGCCGCCTGTTACGCGATAAATTGACTTCGCTTTACAGATACGAGCTAGATCAGGCTGCAAGTTCGGAAATCGCGCAATGAACAGGAGCAAAAATGACCGTGGCACTCGTGCTGCACCGTGGGGACGGTGCACCGCTTTCAACCTCGTTCCGCAGGGCGGCGTTCGGCAACGACGACCCGTTTGCACGACATCGCGAGATCGCGTGGGAAGGACCGGACTCGATGGCCGCGGGTCGGGCAAGCTTCATTGGCGAGCTCGACATTACAAGGTTTCCTCATATTGAAACCATCGTCGTAGTCGAAGGAAGCCTCACGCTGCAAGCAGCTGGAGAGACTCCGCTGGTGCTCGGCCCGCAAGCGGGTGCGGTCATCGCGGCCGGTACAGCGCTTCGCGTCCAGGCCGAGTCTCGCGTGCGCTTCGTGTTCTGCGTGGCCGCTTGCGAGAAACCGACCAAGCGCGGACTGATCCCCTTGCGGGCCGACGCCGACTTCAAGGCCTCCGCGTCGCTACCGGCGGAAATACTGCTAGGCCCCGCGCCGCAATGCCGTAGCGATAATGTCTTCACCGACGATGGCGCACAGTACCTCGCTGGCACGTGGGATTCGACGCCTTACCATCGGATCGTCCGGTCGCATCGCGTGAACGAGTTCATGCATCTGCTAACCGGCAGCGTTCGGTTCGCCGCTCCAGACGGCAGCACGCTGTCGCTCGGCGCCGGCGACGCGCTCTTCGTGCCGCAAGGCGCACCGATCGGATGGGAAAGCCGCGAGCGCGTGGCGAAGTTTTACGCGATTCAAAACCTCCGGGTTCCCATCGAGCGAAACTGATCATGTCTCCTCCGTTGCAACACATTCAAACCTCGCCCACGCTGCCGGCCGCGGCTGATGTGGTGGTGATCGGGGGTGGCATCATCGGCGTCTTCTCGGCCTACTACCTGGCCCAGCGCGGGGTGTCGGTCGCCTTGATCGAGAAGGGGAGGATCGGCGCCGAGCAGTCGAGTCGCAATTGGGGCTGGTGCCGGCAGCAGAATCGCGACGCTCGGGAGTTGCCGATTGCCAGCAAGAGCCTCGACCTGTGGGAGCAATTTGCGATGCAGTCCGGTGAAGACACGGGCTTTCGTCGCTGCGGCCTGCTGTACCTCAGCAACGACGAGGCCGAACTCTCTCGTTGGTCCAACTGGCATGATTTTGCGAAGACCGCCGGCGTGACGACGTACATGCTCGATAGCCGGCAAGCCGCCGAGCGAGGGCAGGCGACCGGCCGCGCCTGGAAAGGCGGCGTCTTTTCCCCCAGCGATGGCACGGCGGACCCTGCCAAGGCTGCGCCGGCCGTGGCAGCCGCACTCATGAAGCTCGGTGGCAGCGTTCACCAGCAGTGTGCGGCCCGCGGCCTCGAATTGGAGGGCGGTCGGGTCAGCGGCGTCATCACGGAAGCCGGCGTCATCAAGACGAGAACCGTGGTGCTAGCGGGAGGCGCGTGGGCGTCCTCGTTCTGCCGCCAGCTCGGCATCCGTTTTCCGCAGGCCTCCATCCGCCAATCCATCCTTAGCGTGTCTCCCGTGGAGCATCCATTGCCGGACGCTCTGTTTACTTCGGGCGTATCCGTTACGCGCCGCAGCGACGGACGATACGCACTGGCCATCAGCGGCCGCGCACGCGTGGATGTCACGCCGCAGTTCATGCGATTCGCGCCGCAGTTCGTGCCGATGTTCGCCAAGCGCTGGCGCAACCTCCTGCCGGGAGGCCTGGAAGGTATGCGAGGTGGGCATGAAACATTGAAGCGGTGGCGGGTCGATGCGCCGACACCCATGGAGCGCGTGCGCATTCTCGACCCGAAACCGGACCTGCCGACGATCAGGGAAACGCAGCGCCGAGCCATCGATCTGCTGCCGGAACTTGGTCGAGCAAAGGTCACCCACGCGTGGGCCGGCTTCGTCGACAGCACGCCGGACGGTGTTCCGGGTATTGGTGAAGTGCCGGGCATGCCGGGATTGATTTTGGCAGCAGGCTTTTCGGGACACGGTTTCGGCATTGGTCCCGGCGCCGGCCACTTGATCGCGGATCTTGCTACCGGTGCTGTACCGATCGTGGACCCCAAACCGTATCGGCCGAGCCGGTTCAGCGATTCGGCGTGGGGCAAGGTCGCCGATTTCTAGATGCGTCCGCGACACGTTGTACAGTCGCCCCTACCTTACGTCGCGTCGGATGACCGCAACCTGCTACGAGCCGCATCAAACTATGACGACAATTGCCGTGGTTCACACGGGACTGGTCACGGTCCAACCGATCAAAGAGCAAATCAGCGAGCAAATCCCCGGGGCGCGTGTTATCAACATCGTCGACGATAGCGTGCTCGCTGACGTGCGGGCAGCCGGCCATCTGACTCCGGAAGTTACGAGCCGGATTCATTCGTACATGGCCAATGCGCAGGCGATGCACGTCGATATCATCTTGAACGCGTGCTCGTCGGTAGGCGAAGCTGTCGACTCGGTGCGCCAGTTCGTCACCACGCCGATCGTGAAAATCGATGAGGCGATGGCAGAAGAGGCGAGCTCGGTCGGTCATCGCATTGGGGTGATCGCAACGGTATCGACCACGCTCGAACCGACCGTTCGACTGGTTAAAAAGAAGGCCGACGAACTGGGCCGCACGGTCGAAGTGACCGAGCGGATTGCAGAGGGTGCGTTCGAGGCTCTCATCAGCGGGGACGGCGCCCGGCACGACGAAATTCTGAAGCGCGCGATCTCGACACTGGCAGAGCAGGTCGACGTCGTCGTGCTGGCGCAGGTTTCGATGGCGCGGCTCGTGCCGCAATTGGGAGCGGTGCGAGTTCCAGTGCTCTCTAGTCCGCGCAGCGGTGTGGCTGCTCTCAAACGCGCGCTTGGAACGACGTGATCACACAATGCGCCCGACACGCGGCGCTGGGTCTCAGTCGCCCGCCAGTTCTCCGAGCGTGACAGGTTTGATCGGGGGGCGGATGCGGTAGTAGCCGACCGTCTCGGGTGCGACGTCGCGTGCGCGCGCGATGATTTCAGTTACCGTCAGCCCGCACATGCGCCCCTGACAAGGTCCCATCCCGCAGCGCCCGAACGATTTCGCCTGATTGGGCCCCAGGCAACCCAAGGAAACGAAACCGCGCACTTCGCCCGCGGTGACTTCTTCGCAGCGACAGACTATGACGTCGTCGGCCGGAATACGGTTTGCGTCGCGCGGCCGGTACAGGCTGTCGAGAAAAGGGCGGATGCGCTTCAGGTCAGCGAGCTTGCGGCGGTGGCTCGAAGCTTCGCGATCGCGCGTGGACAGGTCGATCGCGCCGAGCTGCTCGGCCACAGCGAGCCCGGCGAGGGCGCCCTGGACGGCCGCCGCCTGCGCTCCGATAATGCCGCCGCCATCCCCGGCGATGAAGATGCCGGGCACGTCCAGTTCGCCCCAGACATCGGTAACCGGTGCGAAGCACAGCTGCGCCTCATCCCAACGATGTTGCGCACGCAACGAAAGGGGGAACTGAATGTTCGGCACGACGCCCTGATGCAGCAGGAATAAGTTAGCGTCGATGCGATGCTGGCGCCCGTGCGTTGTGAAACTGAGCGCGGCGGCGCGCTCGACGCCGTCTTCATCCGTCTTCGCCTCGATGCGTAGATCGTCGGCCGCTTCATGGATCGGCACGCCAGCTTCGCGCAGCGTGCGGATCAACTGCAGGCCCTTGCTGAGCAAAGGCCACGCGCGCAGAGCCGATAGGACGTAGCGCTTCGCGCGCCAGCGGTCTTCGTGGCGCGTCGTATCGACGAGCGCGCGAATTGGCACGCCAGCGCGCGTGTATTGCCAGCCGAGCAAATAGAGCAGGGGGCCGCAGCCGACCAACACGGGCGGCTGCGCCGGCACTTCACCCGCGCTCTTCAACAGTATCTGCGCGGCGCCCGCAGTCAACACGCCCGGCAATGTCCAGCCTGGAATCGGGAACGGGCGTTCCAATGCACCGGTCGCGAGAATGATGCGCTGCGCCTGAAAGCTGCCGACCTTGCCGTCCTTCAGATAATGTACACAGCGCTCCCGGGTCACTTGCCACACGGATGCATTGGCGACGTGGTGTGCGCCCGAGCGGGTGAACGCGTCGGCAATGGCTGCGCCTGCCGCGTAGTCGGGACCGAGAATGTCCGTGCGACGGGCGTCGGCATGGCTGATGGCACGATAGATCTGGCCGCCGACGGCGTCCTGTTCATCGAGCAGCACGACCGAAAGTCCCGCGCTCGCCGCGCGCGCGGCGGCCAAGAGCCCCGCCGGGCCTGCGCCCACGACCACGACATCGACCGGTTCGTGGGCGGGTTCAGCAACGTTTTCAACGCTCACGGACGTGCTCCGGCGATTGGGCGACGACAGGCGGCAGTTCACGTGCGCCCTCCTGAGAGCGGACGCGCATGCCGTCGCGTACCGTGACCATGCAGCTCTGCCGGCTCGGCACGCCATCGATTTCCACGAGGCAGTCGAAGCACGCGCCCATCATGCAGTAGGGCCCGCGGGGCGAAGCGCCGACGGGCGTTGCACGAAACCGCGAGACTCCTGCTGTCAGCAGCGCAGCCGCCACAGACCGGCCGCCGGGCACGCGCATCGATCGATCGTTGAACCAGATGTGGACTGGCGCATCAGCGTCGGACAAAGTCTTGAATAACGGTTTGGATGTCATGGCGAGATCAGTGAGCTGGGACCGGAATGGCGCTGGCAAGGCTGAAGCGACTGCCGGAAAATGCAGGCAGCTCTTCCGGAGTCGGCGCGCCGGCGATCCACGGCGCGATGCGCGCCGCATGGGCGGCGGCCAACGTCACGCCGCTGTGACACGTCACGACGAACGCGCCGGGATAGCGGGGCGACTCGTCATAGATCGGAAAACCGTCCGGGCTATAGACACGCAGGGCGGCCCACATTCGCACGAGGCGCACGTCCTTCAGGAACGGGAACGTGCGCACGCCGCGACGCGCGATGTCGGCGAGCACGCGGGTTGTGGTGAAGTCGTCGAAGCCTGCGTCTTCCATGGAATCGCCGAACTGCACGGTGCCTTCATCGGTTTGCCGAACGTTCAGCGTGGGGTGATGCAGAAACGGCGCGACACGCTCGCTGACGAGTATCTGTCCGCGGTTCGGCTCAACCGGTGCATGAAGTCCCACCTGTGGCGCGAGCGCTCGATTGCCGAGTCCCGCGGCGAGCACGACCTTGTCTGCGCGCCAGGTACCGCGAACACCGTGCACCGTAAAACCTGCGCCGTTTGGCGCGATGCGTGACACGTTCTCGCCGCTCACCAGCCTGACGCCGCGCTGCTGCATGCCGGCATGCAGCGCGCGCAGCAGTTTCAAGGGATTCACATGGCCGTCCATCGGCGTATAGCTCGCGCCGAGCACCGCTGGCCCAACCGCAGGTAGTCGCTCGCGGACTTCGCGCGCGTCGAGCAGCTGATAGGGGTAGTCGCCGTCCATTTCGCGCCGCAGCGTCGAAAGGCGCGTTTCGCGTGCCGCCAGCTCATCCTCGGAAAAACAGAAGTGGAACCCGCCGGGCTGACGCAGGGCGACATCAACGCCCGTCTCGTCCGCGAGCGTCGCCGCAAGCGTCGGCCAGCGCGCCGCGGAATCGCGCGACCAGCGTGTATAGGGCGTCAGGCCATAGCCCTTGCCCTGGATCCACACGAGTCCGAAATTGCCGCGTGATGCACGGAAAGCATCGTCGCCCTGGTCGAGCACGGTTACTTTCGCGCCTTCGCGCGCAAGCCCGTAAGCGACGGCGGAGCCGACCAGTCCTGCGCCGACTACCAGTACGTCGGGGCGGGTGGAAGCAAATTGCTTCATCCGGCGTCTCCAGTCAGGTACTCAACCGAAATGGTATATCCCTCGACGCATTAGCTTTTGCGGGAAACTAAGCGAAATTCAGCAGTTCCGATGTGTTTTCGGCTTGCTTTCACCACTTTGCAAACGCGGCTTTCCAGACGTGGGGCGAGCGTGATTTCGCGATCGATGATCCGGGACGGGTCAACCCGAGATGATGGAGGGATGCCCGTCCTTGATTTGACATAACGCGAATTATCAACTTTTCGGGCTGTAGCAGCTAAGTTGTAATGTCCGCTTTTCGCTAAGTTCAAATGTCCGCTTTTGAGTAGCGTACGCTCGCCGGCAGCTAACCTCGTCGGCGTTCCGCCCGCAACCGCTGTTCGCGAACGCGTTCGTCGCGAAGCCGCTGTTCGTGAACGCGTTCGTCGTGCACCCGTTGTTCGTCAGCGCGTTCCTCATGCAACCGCTGCTCGTCAACGCGTTCCTCATGCGACCGCTGCTCGTCAACGCGTTCGTCATGCAACCGCTGCTCGTCAATGCGTTCGTCATGCAACCGCTGCTCGCTCAATCGCGCTTCACGCTGGCATCGTCGATCCCGCGCCGCATCGCGCCGTAGCCTCGCTGAGCAACGCCTCAGCCGTACACTCGTTGCACACGGTTGCGCTCGTCCCAGCTGCGCGCAAGCCGTTCCGCCGGTCGTCGGTGCCGCTTGCGCATGCGCACCTGAGGACGCCAACAATAATGCGAACACGGTGCCCGCCATCCATACCGAAATGCGCATTCTTGACCTCCGCTGTCGTCGAGCAGCCCTAATGCAAGGTAGCGCGCCCAGCCCCGGCGCGTGCCGCAGCGGTGCGAAACGCACTCCCGACAAGCGAACTCCCCCCGCGTGCGAAAAAGCCCGCTCCTGAACGCTGGCCGGCCGGCGGCCGATATGGTGCGCCCTACGGGCTGGCCCAATGGTTCTGAGTCGGTAACATTTCACGCCCGGCCGAATAAACGCAAACGATTCTCGTTTGGATTGACTTCGCGTTGCGAAACCTCTACGATGCCCCGCACTGCGTTTCCGTCGCACATACATGCCAGGGCGCGCATTCGTTCACACGTCAATCGAATCGATGCAGGGAAAAAAATGAGATTTGCGCTATCCGCTCGCGCACGCTTTCGTCATCCAGTGCGCCGCGCTGCGTGCGCAGCCGTCGCTTTCTACGCCAGCCTCGCGAGCACCGGCGCTTTTGCGGATACGCAAGCCGATGCCGAACCGAAGGCAGCGCAAGCGGACGCCGCCAGCCAGGCGAAGCCGACCGACATCTGGTCACGCGATACGCTGCTTGGCGACATGGGCGGAATCCGTCCGTGGCTCGGCAAGTACGGAGCAACGCTGCAGATCACCGAGACCAGCGAATACCTCGCGAACCTCCGCGGAGGGCTAAATCGCGGTGGCGCGTACGATGGTCTGACGACGATGACGCTCTCGGTCGATACGCAAAAAGCGATCGGCTTACCGGGCGGCACATTCAACGCCAGTGCGCTGCAGATTCACGGCCGCAATCTGAGCACTTCGAACCTCGGCACACTCAACACCGCGAGCGGCATCGAGGCGCAGGCCACGACGCGTCTGTGGGAGCTGTGGTACCAGCAGTCGTTCCTCGACAAGCGTGTCGACGTGAAGATTGGCCAGCAAAGCCTGGATCAGGAATTCATGGGCAGCACGTATGCCAATACGTTCATCAATACGATGTTCGGGTGGCCCGCACTGCCCTCGTACGATCTGCCCAACGGCGGCCCCGCCTATCCGCTCGCCGCACTCGGCGTGCGGGTGCGCGCGCAACTGGCACCGTCTGTCACCGCGTTGGCGGGCGTATTCGATGGCGATCCGCTCGGCAACAACCCGAACAACCTCAGCGGTACGAACTTCAATCTGCACAACGGCGCCCTTTACATCGGCGAGTTGCAGTACGCGCTCAATCCGCCTTCGGACGGCGATGCGAACACCGGACGCTCCGGCGGCCTGCCGGGTACGTACAAGATCGGCGTCTGGTATCACAACGGCCACTTCGCCGATCAGCGCATGGGCGTCGACGGGTTGTCGCTCGCCAATCCCGCTTCGACCGGTACCGCGCAGTCGCGTCACGGCGACTACAGTTTCTATGCCGTCGCCGATCAAATGATTTGGCGCCCCGACCCGTCGGGCCCGAAGAGCCTCGGCGTTTTCGCGCGCGTAATGGGCGCGCCCGGGGATCGAAACCTCGTGAGCTTCGCGGCCAATGCCGGCCTCGTGCTGAAGGCCCCGTTCCAGGGCCGGGACAACGACAGCGTCGGCCTCGCCGTCACCTACATCCAAGTCGGCAACCATGTCACGTCGCTTGACCGCGATCAGCTAGCATTCGGCGGCGGCCCCTATGGCGTGCGCACGCGCGAAACGACTGTCGAGGCGACCTACCAGTATCAGGTCACACCATGGTGGATGCTGGCCGCTGACGCGCAATACACGTTCAACGCGGGCGCAGGCCAGAATCCGAACGACCCGGCGCGCCCCTTGCGCAATACGTTCGTCGTCGGCGCGCGCGCGACGATCACCTTCTGATTGCGGCGGCACACGCACCCTTCGCGGGTGATCGACCTGGAGTGAATGGGAGAGCAAGAATCGGCTCGTAGATATGAGCGGCGACAGCGAACATCGATGTGACTCGATAGCCGGAGATCACAAAATGTCCGTTCGCACCGCTTCCGAATCTCCCGTCACTCGTCTTTCGCCTGCATTTCATCGGCTCGCATGGTCCAACCTGGCCGCTCAGTCGGCCGAGCAGATCGGTCTCGCAGCGACGCCGCTCGTTGCGGTCTTCGCCCTCGGCGCGGGGGCTGGACAAACCGGCTGGCTGCAGACCGCCCAAACACTGCCGTTCTTGTTGCTTTCGATGTTGCTCGGTGTCTGGGCGGACCAGAGATCGCGCAGACAACTCATGGCGGGTGCGGTGCCGCGCGTCAAACAAGATGAGAGCAGCGCGTCAATCAGGATGAGAGTACTGGCGTGGCGGCAGCGGTGAAGGGCGTAGCCCGGAACCGCTGCCGCCACGCCGCGCCGAGCAGTCCCCCGTC
>NZ_JAAAYE010000029.1 GCF_013282575.1 Paraburkholderia sp. NMBU_R16 | reverse complement strand
GCTTACTCGTCGGCAGCGTCAGATGTGTATAAGAGACAGGTTCCGGGCTACGCCCTTCACCGCTGCCGCCACGCCAGTACTCTCATCCTGATTGACGCGCTGCTCTCATCTTGTTTGACGCGCGGCAGCATGTGCCGGTCCGCACAGATGCCGGCACGAGTTCTTGCGCAGCGCGTCAACTTTGTCCTACAAACCAAGAAGAAACAAAAACGTGAAGGTTGCAAAAGGGGGGAGTCATGCTTGCATGGCACGAAGGCGCCGCACGCAGATGTTGCGCAATCATCTTTGCGGCGGCAATGCTATTTCTGGCGAGCCAGACAGCCGAGGCCGTTCCAGCTTTCGCCCGACAGACCGGCCTTGCTTGTGTGGCGTGCCACGTGAGCTTTCCAGAGCTGACTCCGTTTGGCCGATTCTTCAAGTTGACGGGCTATACGCTGACCAACAATAAAACGATCCCCCTGGCTGGCATGGTCCAGTTCTCTCAAACCAACACACGAACGATAAACAACAGTCAATACGATTTCGTACGCAACAGCGATCCAGTCTTACAACAGGCCAGCCTGTTTTATGGCGGCCGGATTGCCGGGCCGGTCGGGGCTTTCGTGCAATGGACCTACGATGGCATTGCCCACCACAGCGGCATCGATAACACCGATATTCGGGCTGCCGGGCACTTTACGAAGGGCGATGTCGACTTCATCTACGGGATGACACTCAACAACAATCCCACGGTGTCGGATGTCTGGAACAGCACGCCGGCATTTGGGTATCCGTACGCGTCGAGCAGCGTGTCGCTGACACCTATGGCCAGCACACTCATCGACGGAAGCCTCGCGCAACAGGTGGCCGGTGTCACCGCCTACGCGCTCTGGCAACGAAGCATATACGCGGAGGTGGGGCTGTATCGAACCGCCGACAAGATGTTCTCGTTCCTTCGCGCCGGGCAGGATACAGCGACCCCGGGTGGCGTCGCGCGTTTGTCGGGCAGCAATCCGTACTGGCGGCTTGCCTACAACGCCGAATGGGGACCGCACTCGCTCATGGTCGGAACATACGGGCTCGTCGCCAACAAGTTCCCAGACAATACGATTCCCGTGTCGCCCACCGATCACTTCACCGATTATGCGTTCGATACGCAGTACCAATACCTGACCTTCACGCATTCGATTACAGCGCAGGCCACGTGGATTCACGAGAAGCAACGCTGGGATGCCAGTTTCCCGAGCGGCGGAATCGGCGCCGGGCCCACGCCGGCGAACTCCTCGGATACGCTCAATACATTCAAAGCAAAAACGTCGTACTACTTCCACCGGAAATACGGTGCGACGATTGCCTACTTTCAAACGACGGGCAGCAACGACCCAGGACTCTACGGATCCGCACCCGTCACCGGCAGCGCCAATGGAAGTCCAAATTCAAACGGTCTCATATTGGAGGCCGACTATTTGCCGATGCCACAGGTCAAGCTCGCAATACAGTACACCTGGTTCCTTAAGTTCAACGGCGCCCGCTACAACTATGACGGCAACGGCCGCAACGCAAGCGATAACGACACGTTGTACTTGCTCGCCTGGATCGTCTTCTGAGGAACACGACACCGGGAATGGAACGCAATCCTCCGAAGGGCCACGTATGAAACGACTGTATTGCTGCTTCGACAAGCCGGTGCTGTCGATTGTCTTGACGATACTCGCATCGTCGTTCGCGCCCATGTCGGCGCCGGCGCTGGCGCAAGAAGGCGCACGCATGGCTGCGCAGTTGTGCGCGGCGTGCCATGGAGTTCATGGCGATAGTCAGTCGCCGATGTTTCCGAAGCTGAACGGACAGACGCATGACTATCTTGTCGCTCAGTTGAAGGGATTCCGGCAGCACGTGCGCGGAGAATCCGATGCACGCGCCTACATGTGGGCCATCGCGTCGCAATTGGACGACGCGACTGTTGCATCGCTGGCCGATTACTACTCCCAACAAAGCCCTACGGTAGGCGGCGCTGGCGATGCTGCGCTGATCGCTGAAGGACAGGATATATTCGAACACGGACTGCCCGACAAAGGTGTGCCGGCCTGCGCGTCGTGTCATGGCGCGCACGCGGAAGGAAACGGACAGTTTCCCCGGCTCGGTGGCCAGCACGCCGACTACCTGATGCGCCAGATCGAGGTCTTCCAGAACGGCACGCGGGCGAATGCGCCCGTGATGTCGGCCGTGGCGCATACGCTGAGCAAGAAAGACGCAAAAGCCGTTACGACGTTTCTTCAGTCGCGCTAGCGCTTCATCCCGCGATGGCCCGCCCCGGCTCGCCGCCGGCGGATAGCACGCGGCCGATTTATAGGTTCTTGCTACAACCGGCTAGCATGCTCGGTCAGGGCATCCATACGATTACGTACCCCCTTCGCTTTCGGGTGAGAGATTTAGCGCGTCTTAGCACCCTGTCAATATTGGTAGGTAAAAACATTTTCTAAAAAAAGTTTGCAACAAAGCGCAACGAAATGTATCTTCATACCAGACGTCGAGAATCAAACTCGCCAAAATAAAACGACCGTTTGTTGCCTCATCTTTTTTCAGGGCTCGATAAGTTGGCGTAATGTTCATTACGCACTTAAAACGTTTCTTCTAAAAGGGGATGTCATGAGCACGACCGAATCAACCATCGTCGAAAATAACGTCGAATACAAGGCATTGATTCTCAAGTACGTCAACGTTTCAGGCGGTGCGGTTACCGTGAATTTATCCACGCAAGCGGGCCAGCCCAAAGCGAGTTACAGCACCGGGCCGAATTTCTCCTCTTATGGCGGCCTCGAAATCGACGTGGAGAGCGGCATTTCACTGCCGATCTCCTCGCTCCAGGTCAACCCGACAATTGTCACGGTCGCGGTTCAAAGCAGCAGCGGTGGCAGTGGCGCGGTGAACTTCGGAATCACGCTGTGGGTGGCCGCCCAGCCGAACATCCAAAGCTTCATCCTGACGCTGCAACCGGGGATGGAAGGCATCACGGTGAGCGCCGAATTCGATGGACGGAAGGGACAAGCGCTCTCGCCGGGAACGCCGCTGGCGGTTTTCTGGAATCCGCTTTAAGCGCGCGGGCGCGGAGTGGCCGGGCGCTCGCTGTCAGCGAGCGCCCCAGCTCGTCTTTCGACACATAGGGAACCGCCTGTGGAATACACCATCGCCCTCACTTTCACGGTAACGGATACCGCGCCGCTTAATGTGATACTGAACTTCAACGGCGGCAATACGATTTCTCTGACACAGAGCCAGACGATTCAAATTCAGGCAGTGGACGGAGCGATAACCCCGCTGAATTCAGCCGTTGTGTCGTCGTCGGCCATTACATTGGAAGCGATGCCACCCGATGGGTCGATTTTCCAAGCGGCCAAATCCGTCGTGACGATCAAGCCGGGCGGGGCCAATCTGACAGGCATTTATCAGTTTCGCGGAAACGAATTCGTCACGCTGCAGTATCAATTTATTGGCTACCAAAAATCCGGCACCATTTCGGCCGGTTCGTTTTCTATTCCCTTTCCAACGGACTGACCGGGAAAACGATGGAGACCAAAGCGAAGAATCCTATCAACGACCCCCAGCCCGGTGGGCCGGCGCTTGCAGCGAAGGCTGCGACGCCGGCGGCCTCGGTGGCCGGCGTGCCGGACCAAACGGTCATC
Organism: Paraburkholderia sp. NMBU_R16; assembly: GCF_013282575.1. Taxonomy (GTDB): domain Bacteria; phylum Pseudomonadota; class Gammaproteobacteria; order Burkholderiales; family Burkholderiaceae; genus Trinickia. The sequence continues at coordinate 73,904 of NZ_JAAAYE010000029.1, read as the reverse complement.
CAAGCCATTGCGAGGGAACGCAGCGCACTGCCCGACGAGGCTCGACAGTTTCTCGGCGCCCATTTGCTCGCGAACAGGAGCCGAGCGCTCAATGAGCAATGCTTCACGCAGGTTCACACCTTCAAGCCGTTGACGCTCACCTTCAGCGCGGTGCGCGCCAACAGCAAGGCGTTCCTGACGCTGCGCCCGGATGAAGCCGCCATTTGGAGCGATGGCGGCAAAGGCAATCGCCTGGTCGGCTTATCGGTGTCGAGCCGGCTCGATCCGGTGCTCTACGTCAGCAATTTCCTGATCAATGCCCGCGAGATGTATTTGCAGACCTATCAGGACGCGCAGGAAATTCAGATCGACCTCTATGTGCGAACCCTGCAGCGCGGCATCAGGGGCAACGTCGATCTGCCGCCGGGTGCGAGCGTCACATTCCGATCGAGCAACGATCGCAGCACTGTGATAGGCGTGAGCTCGTTCGCGATCGAGCTTGGTGAACACTGACAATTCAAAGCGGAAGCGTCACACATGACTACCGAATCGCCTTTGGCCGGGGACCGCGCGCCGCAAGCGTCAGCCGTTCCCGCGCGCGAGCAACAAGACGACGACGCCCAAGAGCCGGTGACGCTCGTTCCCGTCACTTTGCAGTTCAGCCATATCGCCTCGAACAGCAACCTGAGCTTTACGTTCACCACGGCCGGCGCTGCATGGTCGCTCGGCGCGAAGTCCGGCGACAGCATCGGCTTCTCGTACAACGTCACGCCGGTGAGCGCGAGCGGCCAGTCCTGCATTCAGGCGATCGAATTCAACAACGAGGTGCTGACGATCCGCACCGGCGCCACCGCCCAGAGCAGCAGCGGCCAGGCCGATAACGCATTCACGCTCACTCTCTTTCTGCAAGTGCGCGAAGGCGTCGACTACCTGCAGGGCTATTGCACGCTCAATACCGAAGCGGTCGTGCTCGTCACCTTCGGTGCGCTGGTGCCGGTGCACTGGCGCAATGGCCGCATCAGCGCCGTGCTTTTCGCGCCGCGCAGCAACTACAGGCCGATCAGCTTCACGGTTCAAGGCGCACGCCCTGGCAACAGGATCGAGGTCGTCGTCAGCGCAAAGAAGGGGCTCGGCAAAGTGAGCTGGTCGATGGGGCCCGACTTCTCCGAATCGAACGGCATCGAACTCGTCGGCCAGCAGGGCCTCGTTCCGTTGACGTCGATGTCCGTTACGGACACCGTGCTGACCTTCGTCACGACCCCGTCCGACGATGCCAACGCGTCGAGCAACTCCGGCGCGACGCTCCAGTTCTCGATGAACGCTTACATCACCTGGGCGCCCGACGACTTGACCTATGTCTACCTGCGCGCCAACTGCAACAGCGACGTCTCCGTGTTGGCGCAAGTCAGTAACCGCCAGCCGCAGACCGTCAGCCAAGCCGATACGGTATTCACCCTCTAAGCATGATGACCGAGCCGAATCTCGACAGCGGCCAAGTACTGCGCAACGTCAGCGAGGCGCTGCGCAGGCTGATTCGCCTCTCCATTTCCGAGCTGGAGTCAGAGTCGGCCGTCGTCTTCGATTCGCCTGGCGAGATCGAGGACGAGGACGAGACGAAGCTCTCGCTCTACCTTTATCAAACCGAGATCAACCCGTATCTGCGCAACCTGCCGCCGAGCCTCACGCGTAGCGCGGCCAAGCCGTCGCAGCCGGCCGGGCTCGCCGTCACGCCGAGCCCGCTCGTGCTCGATCTCACCTACCTCATGGTGCCGTACGCGCGCTCGGCGGAGCTCGAGCTCGTCCTCGCCGACAAGCTGATGCAGCTCTTTCACGACGTGAGCGCGCTCACTGGCCAGTGGCTGAACCCCGTGCTCAAGCGCACGGGAAACGACCTGATCCAGATCGTGCCGGAGCTCGACACGAGCGAGCAATTGCGCAATATCTGGACGCTCTTTCCGAACAAGACGTATCGGCTCACGAAGCTCTACACGCTCTCGCCGGTGCGGATTCCATCGACGCTCGCGCTCAACACCGAGATGGTGACGCAGGCGGACGCGGCCTATCGGGAGACGCGATGAAGCTCTCGGCGGTCGTGCAACTGATCGACGGCTACAGCCGCGCACCGGCCGAGGGGATCGCGCCGCGCTTCCTGCTCAACGGCACGCCGTGCCTGGCTCACGCGAAGCCGCAGGGCTTCTATGCGTTCAGCGAGCTCGCCGACGGCGCCTACCGTCTGACGGCACTCGCGCTGGCGTTCTTTCCCCAAGAGGTGGAGTTCAACGTGCCGCTCGCGCAGCCACTTGCCGACGCCATCGTGCCGTGCCTGCTCGAGCCGAGCCCGCTCTACCCCTACCCGACCGGCACCGCCGTGATTCGCGGCCAGGTGCGCGCGGCGCTCACGGGTGAACCGCTCGCGGGTGTGGTCGTGCAGGCGGATTATCGAGTCGCGCGAGGCGAGCCGCGTCAAGCGGCCACACGCACATCGGACTACGGACGCTACGACGGACGCTATGCGCTCGCGCCCCGCCCACGCCTGGCGCCCGACACTGAGCTTACGCTGACCTTCAGCAAATCCGGCTATACGACAGTCAGCAAGCAAATGACTCTGGAAGCGGCGACCACCCGATTCGTCGATATCGACATGCGCTAACTGAGACCCCGAGAGGCAATCTTGGCGACCACCTACGCTCACCCCGGCATTTATATTCAAGAGGTGCCGAGCGCCCGCACGATTCAGGGCGCATCGACCTCGACGGCCGCGTTCGTCGGCGTCACGGGCTACGGCCCGGCGGCGGGCCCCTATGAACAGCCGACACTCATCACCAGTTGGAGCGCCTACCAGCGCCAGTTCGGCAGTCTGATCTGGAACGGAATGTTGCCGTGGGCCGTCTACGAGTTCTTCAACGAAGGCGGCTCGGCGTGCTACGTCGTGCGCGCAAAAGACAAAAACGACGCGGCCGCAGCCACGAGTTCGGTAAACGGCGTCAAGATTACAGCCGTCACGCCGGGCGCTTGGCCCAACGCGATGATCGGCTACGTGATCAGCAACGCGGACGGCTCCGACCCGGGCACGCCGACGCAAGTCTTCAACCTCAGCATCGTCGCCGACCAGACCGCGCTCAGCAAGCTTCCTGACCCATCGACCACCGCCGCCTCGTCGGTCAACTCGACGCTGAAAGCCTATTGCACGCAGAACAAGCTGACCACGCTGCAGTTGAACAACAAAGGTTACTACGTCCTCGAAAGCTTCAATGGCTACACGAAGGACTCCATGCCCGCGCTGCAGGAGGCGATCAACGCCAATTCAACGTTCGTGCGCGCGGAGATCACGAGCACCACGCGTTTGCCGAACACCGGCAAGAACCCGCCGACGATGCTCGCGGGCGGTGCCGTGCCCAACTGGGACCTTGAAAGCGCATGGGGTACGCTCGCCACCGTGCAAGGCATCAGCCTGCTGGCGATCCCCGACACCGTCACGCTGACCGACACGACCGGCAACACGCTCGACCCGGCGAAGCAGGCGACCCTCATCAACAACGCGCTGCTCTTCTGCGACAAGCCGGCGACGCGCAACCTCTTTTACGCTTGCGATCCGCCGTTCGGGCAGAGCGTGCAGGGCGTACTGGGCTTCAAGACCGGCAGCAGCACCTCGCCTGCACTCAATTCGACCTACGGCGCGCTCTATTACCCGTGGATCTGGATCTATAACCCGCTCGTCGGCTTGAATACGCCGATCCCGCCTTCGGGCCCCTCGCTCGGCCGCTACGCATACACGGACAACACTGTCGGCGTCTGGAAGTCGCCGGCGGGCGTCAACGACGGCCTGCTGCAATCGGCCGTGCAAGTGCAGACGACCGTCACCGACGCCGATCAGGACTCACTCAATCCGAACGGCATCGACGCGATCCGCAATCTGCTCGGCTACGGCAACGTGATCTACGGCGCGCGCACGCTCGCCGCGACGGGCAGCGAATGGACCTATATCAGCGTGCGTCGTCTCTTTATCTACGTCGAGCAGAGCCTCAAGCAGAGCCTGCAGTGGGTCGTGTTCGAGCCGAACGACCAGCAGACCTGGGCGGCGGTGACGCGCGACATCACAGCGTTCCTGACGACGCTCTGGGAGGCAGGCGGCCTCTTCGGCGCGACGGCGAGCGAGGCGTTCTTCGTGACTTGCGACCAAACGAACAACCCGCCGGAGACGCGGGCGCTAGGTCAGATGTATATCGACATCGGGCTGGCGCCCGTCTACCCCGCCGAATTCGTCGTCATCCGCATGACGCAGAAGGTCGCCGGACCGGACTCCGGCTCATGAACACAGACGTGAGCGGCTTCCCGAACGGCTAACTGACCACGGAACGTGACCATGGCGACGCAACTGACCAACCCCTATCGCGGCTTTCGCTTCCAGCTGGAAATCTCGGGCATTCAAGTCGCGTCCTTCTCCGAGGCGACGATCCCCGACGCCACCGTCGAAACCGTCGACTACCGGGAGGGCACCGACCCGACCTACAAGCGTTCGTTCTCGGGCCTCACGACCTACGGCAAGCTCACGCTGAAAAAGGGGCTCACCGATTCGATGGATCTCTACAACTGGTTCGCCCAGGTCGCGGAGAAAGGCTCGACGTTCAAGGGCGCGCAGAAGAACATCTCGCTCATCCTCATCGATACGACGGGCTCGGCGAAGGCGCGCTGGAACGTCATCAACGCGTGGCCGAGCAAGTACGAGAGCACGGGGCTGAACGCCAGCACGAGCGACGTGATGGTCGAGACGTTCGAGTTGACGATCCAGTACATGACCCGCGTTTCATAGCGGTAGCCGGCCGCTCGCAGCCCGGCCTTCCCGGCGCGATCGACGCATGACCGAACGATCAAACGGTCACGCGATACATCGCACGACCAACCGTACCAACGGAAGCCCAATATGAACGCCTTCAGCACCGAATTCGAATTCACCTTGCCGCTCGGCTATCGAGATGCGGACGGCAACCTCCACAAGCACGGTGTCATGCGGCTCGCGACGGCCGCCGATGAGATCCTGCCGATGAAGGATCACCGCGTGCAATCGAACCCCTCCTATCTGACGGTGATCGTCCTGTCGCGTGTCATCGTGCGGCTCGGCAATCTCGACATGGTCACCACGAAGGTAATCGAGGATCTCTTCACGCTCGATTTCTCCTACCTTCAGGACTTCTACAACCGCATCAACGGCGGCGCTCACGCCGAGCACGACGAGACGGCCGCGCCGATGCCGGGCATGGAGGCGGTGGCTTCGACGGGAAAGTTCGGCTCCCTGTAGTACCGGATCAGCTCTACGAAGAGATCGCGTTCGTCGCGTATCACTTCCACTGGTCCTACGGGGACATTCTCGCCATGGAGCATGCGGAGCGCCGGCGCTGGTGCGACGAGATCAGCAAAATCAATCAAACCATGATGAGCGCCGAGCGCGAAAAGAGCCTTCTTTCGGGGATTGGATATGCCTAATGGCCGCGTTGGACCGAGCGCCGACCCATTCATGTCGTATCGCTTTCGCGTCGAGATCGGCGGCATCGTCGTCGGCGGCTTTACGTCCGTCGACGGCCTGCAATCGAGAAACGAGGTGAAGACCGTGCGGCAAGGCGGCGTCAACGACGTCGAGTACAAGCTGCCGGGACAGCTCACCTATTCCGACCTGGTACTGAAGGCCGGCATCACGTCGCTCGATCCGATGTGGCTCTGGTATCAGGCGTGCGCAGGCGGCAAGGTCTCGCGCCATAATGGCTCGATCTATCTGCTCGACGCTCAGGGGAACACCGCCGTCACCTGGAATTTCTATCGCGCCTGGCCGATCGAGTGGCAAGGCCCGAGCCTCGACGCGGACCAGAATCTCGTCGCGACGCAGAGCTTCACGCTCGCGCATGAAGGGATCAGGAAGAGCGGCGGAGGTGCGCCTTGATGGGTGCCCCGAAGCGAGCGCGAGGATTCGCGGCGCGCCGCACGGCGTTCAAACTGGCGTCGGTCCATGCGGCTCGCGAGTTTTTGGCGCGGCGCGCCGCGAACGGCTCGCTACGGCTGGTGGACACCCGTCTCGGCGGGGCGTCGAGCCAGGCGCCGCTATCGCTCGCGTTCCTGCACCCGGCCGGCGCGGCAACGCCGGTGCAACATGTACGCAACGTGACGCAGCATGTGCAGCACCTGCATCTGTTGCAGCAGTTCATTCATCGCCTCACGCTGCGGGTCGAGCAGCATGGGGCATTGCATCGCTCCCCGCGGCCGCACGTGCCGGCGCGGCTGACGGTGCTGCGCGAGCGCGTCGTCGAAACGGTGCGCATGATGCGCGATCGCTCCGCCCGGCGCGACATCGAGCGCTTGATATGCGATCGGTTCGCCAGGCGCGATGTCGGACGCTTGACGCATGATCGCGCGACCGAGCGGACCATCGAGCGCTTGATGCATGAGCGCTTCGCCGAGCCGGCCATCGAGCGCCTGACGCAAATCCGCTTCGCCAGCCGGAACATCGGACGTTTGACACGAGTCCGCTTCGCCACGCGAAACATCGCAGGCGTCACGCGCAACCACTTCGCCCGGCGCGACTTCGAACGCCTGGTGCGCGATCGCTTCACCCAGCTCGACTTCGAGCGTCTGGCGCGCGTTCGCCTCACGGGCCGCGACTTCCAGCGCCTGCTGATCGATCGGCCGCCCGCGCTGCGCACCTCGACCATGACGCTGCATTGCATCGTCGCGCCGCTCGTCAAGGACTCGACGGCAACCGTGCTGCAGCGCTACGGGGCAGCCCAGCCGCTCACGTCCGCTCTCACCCTGCGGCATGCATCGCACGCACAACCCCGTGACATCAAGCGCGAAATCGAACGAATCGAACGCACGGTCCAGACAAAGGTCGTGCGCGAGATCATGCATCAAGGCCACCAGCAACAGCAAATCCGCACGGCGGTCTCCGACGCGCTGCTCTCGCCGAAACTCGTGCAGACGCTCGCGCGCCAGATCCAAACGACGCTCGAGCAGCGCGCGAACGTCGAACGCTACCGGAAAGGGGTGCGCTGATGCTCGAAATGGCCAAGATCGTCGTGCAGAAGACCGGCGAGGAAATCCCGGTCATGTACAACCCCACCGAGCTGTCGCTGAACAAGACGGTCATGCTGCAGGGGCAAGGCTCCAACATTCAGTTTCAGCGTGTCGAGGACGACGACTTCACGGTGTCGCTTTTCTTCGACACCTACGAGCAGCAGGGCGACGTGCGCTCGAAAACGAGCAGGATCGCCGCGCTTACGCAGCCGACCGTCGGCACCGGCGAGCGGCGCGATCCGCCCGTCGTAGTGTTCACGTGGGCCGGGCCGCTTTTCGTCGGCATCGTCAAGAAGCTCGAGCAGAAGTTCACGATGTTCCTGAGCTCGGGCGTGCCCGTGCGCGCCGAGCTCACGGTGACACTCAAATCGGTGCTGACGCCGGAAGAAGATCAGCATTCCCAGGGCAAGTTCAACTGCCGCCAGTTGTGGCAAGTCCGCGAAAACGACCGTCTCTACCTGATCGCGCAGCAAACGCTCGGCGACCCTGACCAATGGCGCCTCATCGCCGAGGCCAACGGCATCTACGATCCCCTCGACTTCCCCAGGCGCGAGGACGTGGGGCGCATGCTCGTCATCGTCGACACGCACGGCGAAACCTTCAACGGAGCCGCGAATGTCTGACATCAAGACCGGCGGCTTTCGGATCATGAAGAACCGCTCGGCACTGCCGTCGGGTGTGGCGACGGCGATCCGGAGCGTGCGTGTCGAGAACGAGATCAACATGCCGACGATGTTCAGCTTCACGCTGAATTCGTTGTCGGCCTCGGGCCGCTGGCAGGACGTCAATTTCGACATGTTTCAGCCCGGCGACACCATCACCGTATTCCTCGGCATCGATACGCTGAAACAGCTCGTCGATGGCCAGATCACCGCGATCGAGCCGCATTTCAGCGACTACTCGAGCGCGACAGTCCGCGGCTTCGACCGCATGTACTGGCTCAAATTCGGCACGCGAACGCGCACATTCCAAAAGCTCTCCGACAACGACATCGTCGCGCAAGTCGCCGACAGCGTGGGTCTCAGGGTGCGGCTCACGGGCACCGCGGGCGTCGTCAACGACTACGTGCTGCAAAACAACCTGACCAACTACGACTTTCTGATGCTGCGCTGCGCCCAACTCAACTACGAGCTGCTGATGGACGAGACGACGCTCGTCTTTCGCCCCTCGGCAGAAGGCATGAGCCCGAAGCGCGAGCTGAACTTCCCGCTCGACGTGTCGGACCTGCATCTCGCGCTGCGCGTGCCGACGCTGGGCCAGAAAGTAACCGTCAGCGGCTACGACGTGGCTTCGAACAGGGTGCTCACGGCCACCACGGCCTCGGGGACGACCCAGGAGAAGATGGGCGGCAAGTCCATCGGCTATCAGCTCGCGGACGATTTCCCGAGTTCGCCGGTCCGCTACGAGCGGCCCAACATCAACACGCAGCAGGCGCTCGAAAAAGTCTCGTCCGCGCAATACCAGCGCAATCTGAACCAGTTCATCGAAGGCAGCACGTCCGTGCTCGGCAACCCGGACCTCGTGGCGGGTATCAACGTCAAGCTCACGGGGCTCTCTGAGCGCTTCAACGGCATCTACTACATCACCTCGAGCGTGCACACCTACGATGTCGAAGAAGGCTATCAAACCGAATTCAAGTTACGGAGGACAGGCATATGACGCCCGACGAAGCCGTCTCGCTCGACAGTTTCGCGCTCAGCGTGACGCCGGGCACCGTCAGCGACACGCAAGACCCGGCCGGCCTCGGCCGCGTCCGCGCGGAGTTCATTCTGAAGGGAACGAAGATCGAATCGGACTGGCTGCAGATCATGAGTTTTTACGCCGGGGCCGGTTACGGCGCGTTCTTTCTGCCGCAAAAGGGTGACTCCGTGCTGCTCGGCTTCGCCAACGGCGATGCGAGTCGCGCCTACGTGCTCGGCTTCCTCTGGAACGGCGCGCAAAAGCCGCCCGTCGACAAGGCGCAGCAGCAAGACGTGCGCGTCATCCGCACGAAGAGCGGCAAGACCATCATGCTCGACGATTCGCAGCAAGGCAAAGGCGGCATCGTCATCGTCGACAACAATCAGAATCGCATCCGCATCGATACAGTGAGCAACAAGATCTCGATCAGCAGCGAGGGCGACCTCGAGATCAGCGCGAAAGGCACGGTGACGATCAGCGGTGCGCAGGTGACGGTGCAAAACACCTCGGGCAGCGTCAAGGCGGCGCTGTCGAGCACTGCAATGCAGTTGCAAGGTGGTCAGAGCATGAAGCTCTCGGCCACGATGATCGACTTGAACTAGCGAGGCCACGAAAATCATGGGACAAGGAGCAGCCAAACTTGGCGACAGCATCGTCAACGCCGCAGACATTCATATCGTGCTCGTGCCGAGCCCGGGCGGCCCCGTGCCGACGCCGCAGCCGTTCCCGTTCAACGGCAAGATCACGAGGAACGCCAGCGCGAACGTGCGTATCAACGGCAGGCCGGCAGCGATGGTTGGCTCGATGGCACAAAACGTGCCGCCCCACATCCCGGCCACCGGAACGTTCCAGGTGCCGCCCACCAACCTCGGGCGCGTGGTCATGGGCAGTATGACCGTGCGCATCAACGGCCGCGCCGCGGCGCGCATGGGCGACTTCTGCGAGACCTGTCACGACACCCCGCCGGCGGGCCCGCAGGCGCCGCCGCCGACGGTGCAGGTCATGGGCCTTTCAACCGTGCGAATGGGGTGACGCATGAGCACGGTCCCTTCGCGCAATACGAGCGATTTTCTCGGCCAGGGTTGGGCATTTCCGATCGCCACGCAAGGCGGCAAGGTCAAGTTCGCGGCCGGCGCGGACGACATCCGGCAGGCCGTGCTGACCATCCTGCAAACGGCGCCCGGCGAGCGCGTGATGCTGCCGCTCTTCGGCTGCCGCATCAACGAGCTCGTATTCGCGGCCAACAACGCGACGGTCGTGAGCCTCGCGCAGCTCTACGTGACGCAAGCACTGAACCGCTGGGAGCCACGCATCCAGACCGTGAGCGTCGGCGTGACGATTGCGCCGAACACGCCGAACTGCCTGCTCATCTCCGTCGATTACGTGATTCGCAGCCACAACCAGCCCGACAATCTCGTGTACCCCTTCTATCTGAAATGAGCGAGGAACCCGTCATGAACCACGAACGCTTCAACCAACGCCTCGCGGAACTCCGGGACAACTATCAGGCCGGCCAAGCGCAGCTGCAACGGCTCGAGGCGCAGCGCAGCGAAATTCAGCAGACGCTGTTGAGAATCAGCGGCGCGATTCAAGTACTCGAGGAATTGCTGGACGAACGAGACGATGCCGACGCCGAAGATGCCGCGGACGCCTCGACGCGCGGCGAGGTGGAGGCGCTGCGACTCGCCCGATAACCCAGGCAGCCCACGATGGACCCGCTCCTCGACTTTCGCGACGCCGCCGCGTTCTACCGGCAGACGCTCGCGCTCGCGCGCGCCTACGTACCCGAGTGGAGCGACTATTGGCCGCCGGTCATGCAGGACACGACCACACAGCAGGACCCCGCCTTGACGGCGCAAGCCGTCGACCAGGATCCGGGGCTCGTGCTGCTGAACCTGTTCGCACAGTTGGCCGGCTATACCTCCGGCGTCGAGAATCAGATTCCTTTTCAGCGGCGGCAGGCGTTCTTCCAATTCCTGTCGATGGTGCTGCGCCCGCCGCTCGCGGCGCAAGCGCCCTTGCAATTCAAGCCGCGCCCCGAGCAGCCGGCGCAGCTCGTGCCCGCGCAAACGGCCGTGCTCGACGAAAACGCGCAGGCCATCCGCTTCCAGACGAACGACGACCTGCTCGTGGTACCCGCAACACTGTCGGCGGCGATGACGATCGTCCCCGCGCAAGACCAATACATCGATGCAATGCCGGTGCTCGGCCCCGCCGCGGCGAACGGCACGGCTTCGCAAAGCGTGCCCATTTTCGTCGCCGGCGAGCAAGTGGACCCGACCGAAACGCCGCTCGGGCACTGGTTCATCACAGGCGACGCGGAGCTCTTCAAGCCCGATCCGGCCTTGCAGGAGATCACCGTCACGCTCTACGGCGCGCAGCTCTACAGCGAATATTTCGCGCAATGGTTCGACGGCGCGCTCAAGCCGCTCGCCGCGCGCCTCGCACCGTCAGACGACGCACGCCGACTCGACATCACGCTCGACCGGATGCCGCTCGCTCCGCCGCTGACGATAGATCAACTCGTGCAGGAAATCTATACGCAGCAGGACCCGGGCGCGGCTTTCACCGCTCCGGCCATCGGCCAAGCCGATCTTGCAGATCAAGTGCCCGAATACTGGCTGCTCGTCCAGCCCAGCCCGCAAACGAAGGTGCTCGCCTCGCTCGCGCGGCAGCTGCCCGTCGTTACCGGGTTGCAATGCACGTTTCGCGGCAACGGCATCCAGGCGCAGCAGGCCGCGTACGACGTCATGCTCGTCGACCTCGCGAACGGCGCCTACCCGTTCGGGCAAACGCCGCAGGTCAACGACGCTTTTTATATCCGAAGCGACGCAGTCTTCGCGCGCACGGGTGCGCTCGTCACGCTGACGTTCGATCTCGCGCCGGTGGCCGTGCAGTTTCCGGTCGTGCTCTATTGGCAGTTCTGGGACGGCACAGCCTGGCAGTCGTTCAACGCGACGCTCGCCGACACGAGCCAGTATCAATTCGTCGACACGACGCACAACCTGCAACGCAACAACGCGAACGGCCCGACGTGGGTACAGTTCCAGTGCCCGAGCATGCGCGAGACAACCGTGGCCGGCAGTGCGGGGCTCTGGATCCGCGTGCAGATCGTTTCCGGGGGCTACGGCACGGCTGGAGGCTTCGTGACGGAGAACGTCGCGATCACGATCGATAGCCTCCCGATGCTGACGCCCGAGCAAAAGGCCGGCGTCACGGCCTACCTCAACGACGTCGAGGGCGTGAACTTCGCCTATCGCTTCAACGAAGCGCATTACTATCCGCCCTACATCCGCTCGCTCACGATCGGCTACAGCTACGCGGCCAAACCCACGCGCTACTGGAGCTACAACGCGTTCGAACTGACGCGCTTTCTCTACAACCCCTACAAGCCCGTCGACGCCCTCCTCACCGGCTTTTACTTCGCGTTCGCACCCGATGGCTTCGGCATTCAAACGCTGGGCAAGCGGCTTAGTCTGTACGTCTATGTGGAGCAGGAACGCGCGGCGCCGGGCGCCGCGCTGCACTGGCAGTACCACGACGGCGCGCGCTGGCAGCCGCTCGCGGTCGACGACGGCAGTTACGGCCTCTCGCGCTCCGGCATCGTGAGCTTCGTCGTGCCGGCAGAAATGATGCCGGCCTCGCTCTACTCGCTGACGGCATTCTGGTTCCGCGTCGAGAATCCGCGCGTCGACCGCACGATCCGCCTCTACGGTCTCTATCCGAACGCGGTGATGAGCCTCAACGTCACGACCGTGAAAGACGAGGTACTCGGCTCGAGCAACGGGCAGCCAGCCCAAACCTTCACGCTCACCCATACGCCGGTGCTGCCGGGCCTCGATTTGCGCGTGATCGAAATCGCCACGCTCGAGACGGCGGCGGGGCGCGATCTCGCTTCGGTGGGAGAGGCGGACGAGGTCAGTCAGCCGTGGAGGCAGGTGGAAAACCTGTCGCTCTGTGGGCCCACGGAGCGTGTCTATACGCTTGATTGCCAGAATGGCCTCGTCACGTTCGGCGACGGCTACAACGGCATGATCCCGCCGCCCGGCTATAACAATGTCGTCGCCGCGTGCTACGACTACACGCAGGGCTTGGCCGGCAATGTCCCACCGAACGTGCTGACGCTGCCGCGCCCGGGCATCGACAACATCGAGGCCGTGACGAACCCCGCGCCGGGGCTCGGCGGCGTCAACGGCGACACCACCGCGAGCCTGGCCGTCACGAGCCCGGCGCTCGTCAAGGCGAACGGCTACGCGGTCGAACTCGGCGACCTCACGGCGCTCGCCGCCGAGGCAAGCCAGGAAGTGGCGCAGGCTCGCGCGATCGAAACGGCCGAACAAACGATACGGATTGCGCTCGTCGCGCAAAGCGCGGCGCCGGCGCCTTATGTCACGCCAGCGCTTCTCGACGACGTGGCGGCTTATGTGCGCGCCCGCTGCCTCGCACCACTCGCGTCGCGCGTCGCCACTGTCGCGGCCGAGTACGTCCCGATCGACGTGACCGCGCAGTTGACGGTCGACTGCGCGCTCGATCAGGTGAACGCGCTGCGCGAGAAGTTGGTCACGCAACTGGAGGCTTTTTTTCAGCCGGTGTTCGGCGGGCCCACGCAAGGTGGCTGGTGCTTCGGTCAGCCGGTGCAGGCGCAATCCGTGAACCGCTTCCTGCGTGAGCTCCCGCAGGTCGCAGCCGTGCTGGGGCTCGCGCTGAACGGCCGCCAGAACGGCAATATCACGCTCACGCCGGAGCAACTGCCCGTGGCCGGAGAGATGACGCTGCTGCTCTCGCGGGGGGCGGCGTCATGAGCTTCGAGCTGCCGGACCTCGACACGAAGACTTACGATCATCTCGTCGCCGAGCTGATCCGCGCGATTCCGCGCTACACGACGTTGTGGACCGACTACAACGATACCGACCCGGGCATTACGCTCGTGCAGCTGCTCGGCTGGCTCGACGAATCGCTGCTCTATCAGGCGAACAGGATTCCGACACTCACCGACGAGAATTTCCTGCGTTGGGTGCTGGGTCTTGCCTTCAGCACGAACGACACGGACTACAGCCGAGCCGCAAGGACCGTCTACGATTACGACTTCCAGGCGCTTCGGGGGACGCTCGCCACCATCGAGCAGGGTCGCGCGGCCACGAAGGCCAGCCTGCAACGCGACGTGCTGCTCTATTTGCAGCGGCCTTATCTGGCGCTGACGCTGCCGAACGTCGAGCTGCTCGCGCAGCAGACCAACCTGATGATCGAGGCGCAATACGAGCAGCAGCAAGACGCCGAAAAAAACCACCTGTCCCCGCCACCGGCGCCGCTCTACGTGCAACGCGCCTATGCCCAGGCGCGCGACGAGGCGATCGTCGCCTACGTGCTCAGCAATGCGCAGTGGCAATACCAGTATCCGCAGTATCCGAACAACGAGTACGACAACTCGGCCGATACGATGCGGCGCGTGCTGCTGCTGCAACCGGTGGACAACGGCGCGCTGGAACGGACGCTGCTGAAGCAGGTCGGCGTCTATCTGCAGCCGCGCGTGCTCGCCGGCAACGCAGTGCGCGTCGAGGCAGCCGAGTTGACGGAAATCGATCTGAAAATGACGATCCGTTGCACCCGGTCCACGGCCGTCGCGGCGACGCTCGATGCGCTCTTCGCGCTGCTGTATGGCTATCTGCTGCCCACCGGCGGCCCCGGTGGAACGGGCTGGGCCTACGGCCACGCGCCGAGCGCCGACGAGCTGAAGCACCTCGTGCTCGGCGTGCCCGGCGTCGACGCGCTCGACGCGTTCGACTACGCCTTCTACCCGACGATCGTGCTCGCCAAGATGGCCGAGCTCGGCGCCAACACGCTGCTCGCAGCGCTGCCGGGCGGCAATACGGCGATGCTTTACGGAGGGCTGCCGCAGCTGCGCTGCCTCGACGTCACCGCCACCACGCAACCCGCATGAGTACGCCCTCGTCCCTGCCGTCGAGCTATCTGCGCTATCTGCCTGCGCTCTACAGTGGGCCCGATTCGGCATTCGTCGGCCACTACCTGAAGATCTTCGAGAAGGTACTCACCGGAATCGACGACGACACGCTCGAAGGCCAGCGCGGGATTCAGGAGCTGCTCGCGTCCCAGGTGATCGGCAATCTTTTCTACCCTCGCCTCAGTTTCCTTTTCGATCCGGCCAATACCGAATTCATCCCGCCGATCTCCGGTGCGCCGCCCGACCGGAAAGCGGCGATCCTCGCCGACCTCCAGCGCTATATCGGCGTGCCGACGCCCGCCAACCCGACGCGCGCGTTCGCGGGCAGCCCGCGGTCGCAGCCGACCTCTGAAGACGCCATCGAAACCTGGCTGAGCGGGTTCCTGAACTGGCTCTCGGGGTGGGTCGACCTCACGCCGGACGACGGCTGGAGCATCGACAAGAAGCGCACCGTGCTCGCGCAGGTCCTCGCGCTCTATCGGCTGCGCGGCACGCCGCAGGGGCTCGGCTTTCTCGTCGATCTGCTGCTCGATCTGCCGCTTACGATCACCGGCATCGTCTATCAACCGCCGCAAGACGGCCAGCACGCCGGTACGACGGCCCCGATCGAGGGCAACGTCACTGTCACCATCAGCAACCCGGCGCCGCCCGGCATCGCCGTCAACGACGAGGCCAGGAAAACGTTCGTCGTGCGCGATCGGTACGTGAGCGGCGATCCGGTCATCTCTGGCTACTTGCCGTGGTTTTTCAGCGTGTTGATCACGCTGCCGAACGCGAGCAACCCCAATTTCATTCTGACGCGGGACAACGTGCAGACGATCCTGCGGCTCAAGGAGCAACTGCAGCAGTTGCTGATGCGCGCCAAGCCCGCGGCGACACGCTTCGAAATCGACATCCTGCCGAGCATGCAGCTACAGGCGCCGAGCCCGCAGACGCAGGTCTGCAACGCCTCGACGCTTGGCTACAACACCTTGCTCGGGCTGCCCGGGAATTGAAAGGACGGAAAACCACGCCATGAGCGACACGCCTCTTATTCCATCCGACGTCGCGCTGTGTCTCAGCTACGCGGACGGCATGTTTCTGACCGCTCAGAACATGACGATGGAGCAGACCTATTTTTGGAACTGGATCACGTGGCAGAACCGTTTTCTCTACACGCCCGGCGTGCTGAGTGGACTCGCCGTCACGCTACAGGGCAACACGCTCATCGTCGCGAGCGGCGCGGCGATCGATTCGATCGGCGAGTTCCTGATCTTTCCCGACGGTAGCGGCAACATGATGACGCCCGCCACGGGCCTCGGGAATACGTATGGCCTCTATCTCGCTTATCCGACGAAGCCCGTGACCACCTCTCAACCCAACGTCGTCAGCACGGCGGCCATCCTGCAAAACGGCCCCGCTTCCACCGACCCGAGTTACGGCGTGCTACTGGCCACCGTCAATCTCGACCCGAACAACCCGGGCATCATCAAAAGCATCACCGATAGCCGTGTCGGCGTGACGAGCAAGCTGCCCATCGTGATTCCGCCGGCCGGCGCGAACCTGGCCAGCGCGGCGCCGAACCTGACCGGCGCGCGGCACGGCAACGTGCACGTCGACACCACCCGACTGCTGAAGCCCGGCGACAGCACGCAGGTGTCCGTGACGTACCACCCCGACAAGAATGCGGTCTTCGCCGTGTCGCCGAGCGTCGTCAACGCGACTGTCGTCGGCGATACGCCCTACGCCGTCCGGGTCTCGGAAATCGACACCGCGCAATTCGTCCTCACGCTCACTGCCTTGCAAACGCGCGTCGACGGCACGCCGACAGCACAAGTGAACTGGATCGCCCTGCCATGAGCGTGCCCTCGATTCAACGCCCCCACTACTTCTCCGGCGAAGCACTGGTCACGGACGACTTCGTCTGCGAGCAGCAGTACCACATGACGATCCAGAGCCTGAACAACCGCAGCCTTTACACCTATGGCGTCGCGCGGGGGCTCGACGTCATCTGGGACGCGAAGACGAACGCCAATCAGGTCGAAGTGCGGGCCGGCATGGCGATCGACCGGCTCGGGCGGCAGATCATCCTGCTTCAGTCGCAAATCGTGCAGTTGACGGACGTGGTGCCCGGCGCCACCTATTTCCTCACGATCAACTACCACGAGGTCTACGCCGACTACGAGGACCAGACCGGCGTGGCCGGTTACAAGCGCATCGTCGAGATCCCGCAAATCCGCTATGTGCGCAATTTGCAGGATCCAGGCCTGAACATCTTGCTCGCCGTGATTGGCTTCTCGAACCAAGGCGCCGTCAATTCGTTGACCTACAAATCAGGGGCCGCCGCGCGCCGCTACGTGAGCTCGACGCTCGGTGCGGTCACGCTGATCACGGAAGGTGCGGGCGTATCCGGCAACCCAACGCCCAGCATGTCAGGCGCCCAGGCCGATCTGCTCGACGATGTCCGCTACCCCAGCTTGCGCGCCAAAAAGGAGGCCAAGGGTGACATCGTCTATCTCGAAGTCGATGCGACGCAGACCGTCTTCACGGGCTTCGCATCGACGCAAGGCAACCTTGGCATCGGTGCGCCTCAACCGGTGTCCAACCTGCAAGTCGAATCGATTACCTTCAAAGGCCCCGGCAAGCTGACCTCAAGCGGCGTCGAGGTGACGATCTCCGAAACCGTTACGCCGTTCTTCCAGGTCGGCGACATCCTGATCTCCGATCCGCCTGTGCTCACGATGACGGGCGGAGTCCCGACCTTCGGCGTCTCGCAAACGCGTACGATCACCGCCGTCGATTCCTCCCGACGCCAAGTCAAAGTCGATCTCGCGTTCGACCCCGAGCTGCAGGCGATCCCCTACACCTATATCCGCACGACGCTCGTGCGTTTCTCTGGGAGCGGCGGCAAGATGCTGTTCGACATGCGCATCGACGGCACGATCGGGATCGGCGCGCAGGCGTCCGCGCAGTCGGGAATCGGCTCGGGCGGGCGCAGCGCACTGACGATCACGCCGAAACGGCAGGTCGGGATCGCGCTCGCCGACCGCGATCCGCAAGCCACGCTCGACGTCAACGGCACGATCAAGGCCGACGCGCTGACGGTCGGCGCGCAAATCCAGACGGGCTCGGTCGTGGCGAGCGGCACGGTCTACGCGCAAAGCTTCGATGGCAACGGCTCGAAGCTCAAGGGCCTGCCGATTCTCAGCTACTGGACGCGTGAGACCGTCGGCACGCCGACGAGCAATCTCTACTACACGCAAGGCAATGTCGGCATCCTGAACAACAACCCGATCGCTTCGCTGTCCGTCGGCAACGGCCCGGCGTTCGTCGGCAAAGGTGTCCTCACCGCGATCTCCGACGGTGTTCTGATCGGCTATCAGACGGCGTTCAGCGACCAGATCATGGTGGGCGACAGCATCACGGTCGGCGTGCTCGTCGAACAAATCGGCACCGTCGCAAAGATCATCGACGACGAGCATCTCCAGCTCGAGCAGCAGATGGCGATCCCGCTGACCCAAACGGCTTACAGGTATCAACCGCCCGGTGTCGACGTCGACTACGACAAAGCCACCGATGGGCCGGGAACGATCAGCACGAGCGGCATCGCCGTCGTCGGCAAGGAAACGAAGTTCACGAGCACGATGTCGGTCGGCGGCGCGATCATCATCAAGCGGTTCAAGGCGAGTGACGACACGACGGTACAAACGATGCTCGTCAAATCCATCAAGGGCCAGACGGAATTGACGCTGACCCAGCATGACGGCGCCCCTCTGCCGAAAGCAGTCGCGTTCGACGCGAGGAACTCGGCCTACGTCGTGTCGCCTGCATTACTCGCACTGATGCAGGCCAACAACAAGATCACGGTGGCGGACTCCAGCGCCACGCTGCCGCCCGCGCTCGCGGTCACGACGAACGGCAACAAAGACAAGCCGAACACGGTCGCGATCAACACCGAGCTCGCCTCCATCGACACGGATTACGCGCTGCAAGTCACCGGCGACGTGAACTTCGGTACCGGCACACTCGATGTCGACCACCTGAAGGTGAAAACGCTCGTGGCCAGCCAAAGCGTCACCGTGGCGAGCGACGACGGCTCGGCCGACCCACTGCTCGCAGTGGGCGCAAGCGGCGCGGCACCGCTCCTCACCGTGAACAAGACCCACGTCGTCGTCGGCCCGACGAGCGCCGACTATGCGCTCGACGCGCAAGGCGTCATTCACGCGAGCGGCAACCTCGTCACCGGCGCCACGCTGCAAGGCGCGGCACTGGCGGTGGCCGGCAACCGGATCGCCACGAACGGCAGCACACAGATGATCGGCGCTCGGGCCGCCTACGACCAATCCGCGCTGACCGACGGCGGCACCTACTTTACCCAGACGGCGTCGACCGACGGCTACGTCATGGCGACGGTCGGCGAGCCGACTTACACCGGCAACTACGCTGGCGCCTTGTCGGGCGCCACTTACAGCGGCAATACGCGCACGAGCTTCGTCTATGCGACGGGGCTTTCGTACCTCTACGATACAGGCGGCAAAAAGAGCGGCAGGTCCTACACGATCCCCGTACCCGGCGCATTCACGATGCCCGTCCGAAACGGCGAAAGATGGGAGCTGACACTCACTTGGAACAGCGCTTTCGGCGGGCCGCCGAAGGTCGAGTTCTATTGGATCCCGATCGGGATGCCGCCCGACGCCATGGCGGCGGAGCCCGCCCCCGCGACGCTGCCGAACGGTGGCATGGGCGCCATGCTCGATCAGTTGCGCGACGATCTCTCGAGCGGTCGCCTGCGCGCGAGCATGACGCAAAGCGCGCAGCAGGCGATCACGCAGCGGATGGACGATCTCACCCGCGCGTTCGGCGACGCTACCGGCATGAGCGCCGATCCCGATGCGCGGCAGCGCTTCATGCAGGAGCTCGCCAAGATCGTCTGCGCGCCGCAGGCTGAGCCGAACACCTCCGAGTCACCCGAGTTCGCGAGCAACGTGCAAAGCCTCGTCGATGTCTTCGCGCGCGTGACCGGCCGGGAGTTCACATCCGACGAACGTGACCTCCTCGTGGCCGGCGTGCGCGCGCTCGTGCAGATCAACGACAACGACGCGAATCGGCACGACCTCGTGCTCATCAAGAGCAATGTCGAACGCTTCATCGACAACGTGCAGCAGGTCTTGCGAATGCAGTTCGACAGCAGCCAGCGGCGCTTGCTGACGCGGGCGCTCGTGCGTCTCGTCGGCGACGGGTCGGCGCCCGCTGGCGGCGGTTAGCGGCCGGCATGAATGGCCGGCACGGTGCAAGCGATGGACGACCCCAGTTTCACTGCATGCTTCGAAACGCTCACTCACTCGAAAGGAACGAACATGGCAAACGTTGCAGACATGGACTTCGGTCAACGCGTGGCCTACACGCAGCATGACCTGACCAACGGCACGACATTCAGCCAGGTCGCTCAAGTCGCCGGCTTCGTGATGGCGACCGTCGGGCAGCCGACGTTCACCACCAACTACCTCGGCACGCTCGAAGGCTCCACCTTCACGCCGCAGGGCGAAATGACGAGCTTCGTCTATGCGACGGGATTGTCTTACCGATACATGTCGAACTCGAAGAAGGGCCCGCAGTCGATCGTCGTCCCGGTGCCTGGCTCGTTCACTATGCCCGTGCGTCGGGGGGAAACCTGGACGTTGCAGTTGACCTGGAACCCAGCGATCGGGCCCGCACCGGATATCGAGTTCTACTGGATTCCGGCGGAAGGCGAAGCCGCGCAAGCCGCATTGCCAGCGCGGCAAGCAAGCGCGATGGCGCAAGCGCTGAGCACGCTGCGCGCCGACATCGGCTCTGGCAAGGTGCAAAGCGAGATGCTGGTCTCGACGCAACGCGCCATCGACGCGCGCGTCGACGATCTCGCCCAGATTCTCGGCGACGCCGTGAACCCGGCGAGCGGCGAAACCGAACGCAGGCAGTTCCTCCAGGATTTGCAAAAAATCGTGTGCTCGGCTACGCCGCCCGGCGAACGCGCCGACAACCGCGTGGCACCGGACGACCTGCAAGCGCTCATCGCGACGTTCGGCCGGCTAGCCGGGCGCACCTTCACGGCCGAGCAACACGCGCTGCTCGAAACGGGCGTGCGCGCGCTCGTGCAGATCAACGATAACGACACGAACCGCCACGACCTTGCCCTCATCAACCGCAATATCGGCCTTTTTCTCGACAACACCGAACGAGTGCTGGACCATCGGTTCGTCGTCAACGAGCGGCGTTTGCTGACACGCGCGCTCGTGCGCATCGTCGGCGACGGGTCGCAGGGCGAGCGCTGAGCCGCAATGCTTGCCGCCATGGACGAAGGCAACGCGGCGCGAAGCAGCGCGCGGCTGGCAACGCTCGAACTCTTCGACGAAGCCGACTGCGAGGACTGGGTGCTGCGCGTGCTGCTGATGCGACGCCACTGGCGGCGACGGCACGCGCACGCCCCGTTCTTCACGCTCGGGCTCGCAGCCTATCTCGACTGGGCCGCGGCGGCAGGCGCGAGCGCGTATCGCGACGAGGCGCTGCGGCGCGAAAACAACGCGCTCATCGACGCGCATTTCGCGCCGCTCGTGGCGCGGGTCGCGGCTGCGCTCGGCGCGCATTTCGGCCTGCCTGCGCGGTTGACCGACGAAGCGGCGCGGCCGGGCTTTCATATCTACCTCCCGGACCCGGCGTTCGGCTTGCCGGTGGCGAGCGTGCACCGCGATCTGCAATACCGCGACGTGTTTGCGCGGCTCGCCCCGTCCGACGACAGCCTCTTCAGCTTTACGCTGCCGTTGAGCACGCCACTCGGCAGCGGCCTTTCACTGTGGCCGCTCGGTGCGGGCGAGCCCGAGCGGCACGCTTATCGCACCGGCACGCTCGTCGTGCATGACGGCCTGCTCAAGCATCAGGCCGTGCTCGCCTGCGACGGCGAAATCGAGCGCATCACGCTGCAAGGGCACGGCATCCGGACGACCAAGCGGGAAATCCTGCTTTACTGGTAGCGACCACAAGGCGCGACGAACATGGAAGCGACTTTTGTAACGAACGCGGCAACGCACCCGTTAACGGGCCATCCTGACCAACTCGAAGCCGAATTACCGCTCTTCTCGGCCGGACAAGGCGCGGCGTTCGCCGAGCGCGCGCGCGATCTCGACGCGTTCTGGCTGCCGCGCCACGCGCGATTGCCGTTCTATACGCTCGGCGCAACGAACTACTATGACATCACCGCGAATCCGGCGCGGCCTTACGAGCGCCTGGCCCGGCAGTACAATCCGCTGTTGCGGGAGTGCTTCGCTCAGCTGTACGACACACTCGTCGCTGGCCTTGCCGAGCATCTGCGGCGGCCCGTAACGTTTCTTGCCGGCTCGGCGCTGCCGGGCTTTCACATCTTCGACGGCCACCCCGAGTTCGCCCCGCGCGCCGAGCACGATGTGCTGCACCGTGTCTGGTTCACGCGGCGCGACGGCCCCGAGTTTCCGGGCAATCCGATCCACGTCGATACGGCACACGGCGCGCTCGACCTCGCGAACGTGTCCGTGCCGAATCTTCCGCCGACGCTGTCGTTCACGCTGCCGCTCGGCCTGCCGCGTGAAGGCGCCGGCATGGCGCTTTGGCCGCTCGGCGTCGCCGACCTTGCGCATCTCGACGGCGCGAGCCAGCTCGAACGCCTGCGCGCAAGCCCGACGCGTTTCGTCGCCTATCGCCCCGGCACACTGTTCCTGCATTCGGGCACGTGCTATCACCAGGCGCGCGGCCTCCCGGTCACACCCGGCGACCACCGCATCACGCTTCAGGGGCACGGCATCTGGATCGACGGCGCATGGCGGCTCTTCTGGTGAAACGAACGTCATGTTCCTCGATCCCGCCTCGTTCCCCTTCACGCGACGCCTCCTCGCGCAGTGGCAAGACGTGCTCGACGAATGTCAGGCGCTGCCCACGCTCGAATTCGACGCGTGGCCCGAGACCGCCCTGTACAACCACGGCTGGGACGTCTATGGCCTCTATCTGATGGACCAACCGCTCGTCGAGAACTGCGTCTTCTGTCCACGCACGACCGCGCTCGTGCGGGACATTCCGGGTCTGCGCACGGCGGGATTCTCGCGGCTCGCGCCGGGCACCGTGATCGCGCCGCACGTCGGCTACAGCCGCGACGTGCTGCGGCTTCATCTCGCACTCCAAACACCAGATGGATGCGGCCTGCGCGTCGGCGGCGAAATGCGGCGGTGGCGTGCCGGCGAGTGCCTGATCTTCGACGACACGGTCGAGCACGAAGCCTGGAATCGCGGCAGCGCCGATCGCGTGGTGCTGCTCGCCGATTTCGTCAAACCACCGGGATTCTCCGCCGATGAGCATCGCTGACGCCCTCCCCTACGACGACAACGCCGATCTGCTGCAGGCGTTACGCCAGCTCGGCGACACCATGATCGAGCGGGCCTTGTTGCAGCGGCAGACGACGGAGCAGCCGGACCCGGCCCTGCCTGCCGACCGGCTCACCGACCTCTACCGTCAGGCGAACCGTCAAGGGCTGTCCGACGCCCGGCTCCAGCATCCGCTGCAGCAGCTCGACGCAACGCTGCGCCGCCAGTGGTCGAGCCTCGCCGCGCGCAGCGCCAAGAGCGTCGACGCGCAGGTGTTTCTGCCCTGGGTGCACCTCGCGCTGCTGTTCCAGCTCGAGCGGCAAGATCTCGCGCTGCTGCTCTGCGCCCTGTTACCGGAGCTCGATGGGCGCTATGGAGCGATCCTCCAGACGTTGTCCGACGAGCCTCGTGCAGAAGCGCGCGAGCCGCTCGCGTCATTCGCACCGTTCGTGCCGTTAGCGAGCATGGCGCGCATGCTCGGAGGTGAGCCGACCGCGCGGCTCGAAGTCCAGCAACGCCTCATGAGCGACGCCGCGTTGCGCAACTGGGATCTCGTCGAGCTTGCGCCCGGCAGCCGGCTCGGCACGCTCGCGGGCGGCTGCCGCCTGCCGCCCGCGATCGCCGCGTATCTGCTTGCGCGAGCAGCACCGCAGTTGCGGCTCGAACGGCCGCTCGAAGAGATCGAAGGCGATCTCGAACTCGACGACCACTTCGTCGACGACACCGTCAAGCAGCAGTTGTCGAATTTCCTCGCTCGCGCCACGGCGAACGACGCGGAGCCGACGAGCTACGTGCTGCATCTGCAAGGCCCGGACCCGGCGCTGCAAGAGAGCTTGTGCGCCGCACTGTTCAGGCGGGCCGCCATGCGCTGCACGCGGCTCGACGGGCGCGCGCTCCGGCAAGCGTATGTCAACGCTGGCCGCAACGCCGCTGCGCTGACCGCGCGCCTGCGCATCCTGTGCCGCGACGCACTGCTATGCAACCGCGTGCTCGTGCTCGTCGACTGCCAATCGCTCGGCGCGTACGACGGCGCCGACGATTTGCTCGACGACGTGTGCCGGACGCTCTTCGACAGCCAGCGCTACGTCGCCGTCCTGAACGGCCCCGCCCGCCGCATCGCCGATCTCGCGCACGGCTTTCGCCGGCATCGCGCGGTCGCGGTCCTCGTGCGCAGCGCAGCCCCCGATACGCGGCTGCGGCGCGGGGTATGGCAACGTCATCTGCCCACGTTCGGCTTCGCGGTGAGCACAGCGACACTCGATCAACTCGTCAATCAATATCCGTTCACCGAAGGCCAGATCGTCTCGGCGTTGAAGGACGCCGCGAGCCGCGAGATCATCGACGCCGCAGGCGAGGACGAACAAGCGCTGCTCTTCGACGCATGCCGCGAGGAGAGCCAACGCGAGCAACTGAGCGTCGCGCAGGAAGTCAAGACGCCCTACCGGTTCGACGACATCGTGCTGCCGGCCGATACGCGGCGCGCGCTCGCCGAAGTGCTGCACTATGCGCGCCACCGTCATCAGGTCGTCGAACAATGGGGCTTCGACGTCAAGCATCGCAACAGCCGCAACCTGTGCGTGCTGTTCCATGGCCCGTCGGGCACCGGCAAGACGATGGCGGCGTCGATCATCGCCAACGAACTGAACCTGGGCCTCTACCGAATCGATCTGGCGAGCGTCGTCAGCAAATACATCGGCGAGACCGAGAAGCAGCTCGCCCAATTGTTCGACCAGGCGGAGGCGATGAACGTCGTGCTGTTCTTCGACGAGGCCGAGAGCCTCTTCGCGAAACGCACCGACACGAAGGACGCGCACGACCGCTACGCCAATCTGCAAACGGGCTATCTGCTGCAGCGGATCGAGACCTATCCGGGCATCGTCGTGCTGTCGACGAACCTGATGCAAAACATCGACAAGGCCTTCGTGCGCCGCTTCAAGTTCATGATCGAATATCCGTTTCCGAGCACGCCGCAGCGCTTGACGTTGTGGAAGAGCGCGTTTCCCTCTGCGGTGCCGATGGCCCAGGACATCGATTTCGAACTGCTCGCCGAGCGAGCACCGCTTTCGGGCGGCAACATCAACAACATCGCGATCGGCGCGGCGTTTCTCGCGGCGGCACAAGGGCAGCCCGTGTCGCAGCGGCACTTGCTGGAAGCCACGCAACGCGAATACGGAAAGCTCGGCAAAGTGTTCAACGTGCGCGATTTCGAGTGGGGCGACGATGATTGACCGGTCTCGTTCGCGAAAACAGGATGCGACACGGAGGTGAACGTGGCGAAGATGACACCCGGCGCACCCGTGAGGCGCGGCGCGCAAAGCGAGCCGGCTGCGCCGTCGGCGCAGGCTGCGCCAACCGGTGACTCCGCAACGGGGCTCGTCGCGATGGGCGAGTACCACTACGCGCGCAGCGTCGTGCAGCGGCGAGCGTCCGGGCAAGACGAAGGGGCTGGGCAAGCCACGCCGGATGTGCCGGAGGTGCCCGGCACACCGGCTGCACGCTCGCCTGCGCCGGTCAACCGCACGGGCCTGCCCGACGGCTTGAAAGCCGGTGTCGAGGCCCTTTCCGGCGTGAATCTCGACGACGTCAGAGTGCACTACCGCTCGGCGAAGCCAGCGCAATATCAAGCGCACGCGTACGCACAGGGTAGGCAAATCCATCTCGCTACCGGCGAGGAGCGGCACTTGCCCCATGAGGCGTGGCACGTCGCACAACAAGCCCAGGGCCGTGTCGAACCGACGCGGCAATTGAAGAGCGATATTCCCGTCAATGACGATATAGAACTCGAACGCGAGGCAGACCGTATGGGCGACGCCGCGCTGCGCATCGGCACGACGCCGGGGGACGCTTCGCCGGTTGATGCGCCGCGAACTTCCCCACCCAGCCCGCAAACAGATGTCATGCAAGGTGTATTCCTATACGACGGCAAGGAGATCGACGACGACGAAACGGCGAAGAACCTGGCGAAGTCGCTCTATGACGAGGTCTCCGGTAGCGACGCCGACTCAGCGTTGTCTATCGAGGATTTCACGCTGGCAATCGAGGAGCTTGCGCTATACGGTAACCACGGCGAGTTGTCGCTTCCGTATTTTAAAAAGCTTCTTGACGAAGGCATCGTTCGCGAGACATTTTCTTTCGAACGGGTCGGCAGGCGCCTTGAAACCCATATTGGGGATACCGCCAATTTTCCTCCCCGACGCTCGTCGTTTCACGGTGTTCTGGCTGAACGGGGGCGCCTGAAGGCGAAGAACAAGTCCGCCGGAACCTCCGCCAAGAAGCCCTCTCGCAAGCGCAAGTCGACAGCCTCCGACGGGACCGAAAGCGAAAACGACAAGACCGACTTGTCCTATACCGACCTCAACGCTTTGCTCGCGGGCGCCTTGCGAACCATTGGACTCTTGCCGAAAGATCAGGCCGAGAAAATCATCACGGACGCGGTCAACGCCGCGTTGGCGCACTTCGATGCCACGGGAAACGCGGTAAAACTGGACGCTCGCTTCAATACCGACATTCAGCTGATCGTCCACCATCTGCTCAGGTACCAGACGTTCAACCACGGCCCCTTGCAGGACCGCCCCGAAAATCGGGACGAAAACGCATTCAGAGCATTCCTGGTGGAACAAACGAAGGAAATCATTCGTAAGGCCGCGAACGATCTGCCCAGCATCGTGCCCCCGGTTCCGGACTTGGCCGAAGGAGGCAGCCTCCACGACGCACTACCCGCGCCCATCGACAGTAATCGTGCGCTCGCGCATTCGTCATTCACCGGCGAGATTTACAAAGGCGTGTTCAAGCTCAGTCAGGGGCTGCTCCGCGACGCTTACGATCGCGCAAGGCAGCAGCAGGCGCGCACGTCCGCTCCGAGCTCGACCTCAGGCTCAATACAGGTGTCCGATCTGCGCTCGCACCTGAACCCGGCGTTTTTCCAAACGCTGGAAAAAGACACGTCTACCGTCATTCCAAGCGGCGGCGGCAAGACATACGTCGCGAAGCATGCGAATCTCCTTTACGACGAGGACGCCGAATCGTTCGACGAGGCCCCAACCGACACAGACAGGGATCCCCCCACCGATACGGAGCTCTACGCGTCTCAAGACAACCTCGATCGAGCGAACAAAAAGCGCAAGACCATATTGAACACGTTGGGCGTGTTCGTGAAATTGGAAAATCAGAAATCGGCGCTCGACAAGGATAAAGACGGTGGTCCCAAAAAGCGCGCGCGTATCAGACGAGGCAACGATCGCCGGGTGACGCACCTCAATCGACATTACGGGGAGCGATTCGCCGGCATTGCTTCGGAGACGAAGTTCCGGGCGGACAAGATATCCGCGATCGAGAGCCGGGTGGCGCGTCTGCGGGCCGAGCAAGCTATCTGCGACGTATTGCTCGGCAAGACCCATCGGATCGGCAGGGCGGAGCTCAAAAAGATTTCCACGAAGAACCCGGCTTATACGATGGTGACGGCCTTTCTCAAGAAGACCGCAAGACTCAGCAAGGCCAAGTTCTCTGAACTCCAGACCGAAGCCGTACCCTTGAAAAAGGCAATCGAAATCTATGTGAAACAGCTCGATGCCGGAACGCGGGGGCTCGAGCTCAAGAAACAGACACTCGAGGAGTTCTACGCGAAAACGCCGATCGGCAAGATCCTCCGACGCAAGTCCGAGAACCCGAGAGGATGGCGGAAAGAAAATCCCGCTGTATTCGGTGGACTGGGTGACAAGGGGCTCGATGAACTGGCATCCGGCTCGGGCGGTGGCGAGACCCTGAGCGTCGATCCCGATGAGGAGGAAGAAGAGGAAAAGCCGCAGCGAAAAAAACGGAAGCGGAAAGCACCGACGAAAGCGAGCGTCAAAGGAAAAGAAA
Organism: Paraburkholderia sp. NMBU_R16; assembly: GCF_013282575.1. Taxonomy (GTDB): domain Bacteria; phylum Pseudomonadota; class Gammaproteobacteria; order Burkholderiales; family Burkholderiaceae; genus Trinickia. The sequence goes on along the minus strand of NZ_JAAAYE010000029.1, from coordinate 46,025 downwards.
AAGCCTCCGATTCGGACTCGGACGGCTCGGAAGCGGACGACGAAGACGCGAGCGATAACGACGACTAACGGCCATGTACGCATACGAACGACGTAATAGCGGCAAGCGTGAGCCCGAAAGCTCGCGGGCCAGTCCCCGCCAGATCGGGCAACTGCCCGAGGCCTTGAGAACGGGCCTCGAGACGCTCTCGGGAGTGGACCTCAGCGGCGTCGCGGTACACCGCAATTCGCCGCGGCCGGCCGAGATGGGCGCCGAGGCTTTCGCTCGTAACGCCGACATCCATCTCGCGCCTGGCCGCGAACACCGGCTCGCGCACGAGGCGTGGCACGTCGTGCAGCAGGCGCGGGGCCGCGTGCCGCCCACGGCGAGCCTGCCGCAAGGCGCGAGCGTCAACGACGATCCGAGGCTCGAGCGCGAGGCGGATACGATGGGCGCCAAGGCGCTTGGGGTGGCGACGTCGGGGACATACGCAGCCACATCGATACCCACGCCGACATCGCTACCGGCGCCGGCCGCGCGAAGCGCGCCGGGCGCGATGCCATCGTCTTATCCGCGCGGTGCAAGCGTCGTGCAGGGCTACTTCACCGATAAAAGCAAAGTCACGCCCTTCAAGACCTTAATGAAGGTGAAGGCGTCGCCGAAGGATATTGAGCTCGTTCGAAGTTATATGAAGTGGAAGGGGTCTCCCGATCTCGACGAGTTCAACGACCTGGCCGATGACAATACAACCGACCACGGGACACTGCAGGCCTGGGTAGAGGAGAATCTCGGCATCGAACTCGGTGCATTGCGCGAGCAGATGGAGCTCAGAGCTATCCAGGCGGCATTTAGAAGAGATGTCCAGCCGATATTTCCGCAGACTCAGAGCATCCCGGCGTCGTGGGTCGTCTCGACGACAACGCACAACCCGGGCGGGCCACCCATCCTGGTGGAACCGGAAGAGATCGACGAGCCGAACGCATCCCAGCATCAAGAGATGCAAATCGAAGACGACGAGGTGAAGCCCACAGATCTGGTCGTCGATTTGACCCGGGATCAACTGCAGTACCACCGTGGCGGGCAACTCACGCTGACCCCGGACGTACGCAGCGACGTGCGCTCCGGCGCCATGCTCACGAATAGCTTCGTCGACTATTCGTCTTCCCTGCCCTTACCGCGACCATTGACAGGCCGGAGCACGAAACCCATCCAATCGCAATCCGCCGTCATTCTCAAAGAGGCCCGCAAACAGAACGAGAAGCGCAGCGAAGGCAAGACCTTGTCGCACCATCCGGACACGTTTTGGACGGGACAGCCTCATTCCGGCATGGGCCTGCATCCCGTAAACAAGACGGCCAATACGCTCGACGGCGACTACCACCAGCTATGGAAGAGAACAGGGACGCCATTGACGGGGATCGTCACGAAAGAACAGGGTGGATTCACCCGGCCGACGCTGGAAGCCTACAACAGTCATCGGGAGCGCGCGGAAACGTCGGCATCGCTGCAAGATCAGGTCGAGACAGCGAGTCTCAACGAGGTGCGCGAAATTTATGACGAGGCCGAAACGTTGCTGGTCACGGAAAGCGTCCGCAACCGTTGGCGTGGCCTTGGCGATGTGCTCGAACGTCTGGAGCTGGCCGTCTCCGACGAAGGGGCGACCGAGGGCGAAGGCACGTTGGCGTCGCTCGCCGACAACTATCTGGAACAGGTCTACGACAATTTGCCGACAGACACCTCGAGCGCAATTGGTCTGTTGGACGCCATCGCCGACAGGCTCCGAGAACTGTAACGCCATCCAATTCAGGCACCGTCGCAGCCAGCCGATAGCACGCGCGATGTGCTTGGGCTTTGGATCGAACGACGCGCGGGGCCCCATTCTGCGCGTCGTCGACGACATGAGAAGCTGCGCCGCGTTCAGCACCCTCCTCCTAATACTCCCCGCCGCGCTCAATGTACCAGCTCGCGGCCGACAGCAGCCATGCCTCAAACGCCTGCAACCACGGCGAATTCTGTTTGTGCTCCGGGTACACGAGGTAGTAGCCCTTGTCGCTCCGCAAGGGCAGATTGCAAGGACATATGAGTTCCCCCGTAGCCAACTCGTGCGAAACGAGGAATCGCGGCACGAGCGCGATCCCCAATCCTGCGCGGGCGGCTTCCACCAACATCGAAAAGAGTTCGTATCGCTGACCTTTCATGCTGTCCGCGTCGTGAACGCCCGCCTGCGCGAGCCATTGTCGCCATGCATCGGGGCGCGCCGACTGATGCAGCAACGTGAAATTCGGAACATCGTGAGGTTCCAGGCTAGACTGCCCGTTCATGAGTTGAGGACTGCATACGGCAGTCATCTCTTCGCCGAACAAATATTTGGCGATTGCCCCAGGCCAGATGGGATCGCCGAAGTGAATCGCTGCATCGAACTGAGTATCGGTGAACAGGAACGGCTCGGCCCGCGTCGACAGGTTGACGACGATGTTTTCGTGCGCCTCGTAGAATTGCGGAAGCCGCGGAATCAACCATCGCGTGGCGAACGTGGGAATAACAGCGAGTTCGAGGATACCGCCGGCATTCCGATGGGCCATCACCGCGAGGGTGTCGCGCTCCATTCTCCCGAGGTTCTCTCGCACCTGCTTCGCGTAGAGCTGGCCGACCTCTGTCAACGTGAGACGCTTCTTGACCCGGTTGAACAGCGCAATGCCTAGATACTCCTCGAGGACCGCAACCTGCCGTCCTACGGCGCTCTGCGTCACGGCGAGTTCGTCGGCGCTGCGTGTGAAGCTCAAATGACGGGCCGCCGCCTCGAAGGCGATCAGCGCTTCAATACTCGGTATCTTTCGTTTCACAGATCCTTCCTCAAACGCACAACGTCGCGAGTTTATATCGTTTGCTAGTGGCGAACCATATCGCAACAATGTCTTCCATAGCGTTCTCGTAGGACTTGGCCATCGAACCGACTGCGGCGAGGAATTTCTGCAGAGAAACTTATTAGCGTTCCTTTCTTTATATAAATACTTTCTTTCGAATCGAAGGAGCATCATGTCCAACGACGAGCTTCCCGTAAAATTCAAACCGTACACCCGCCAAACGATCAGCCAAGCCCCCCAATGGCAACAGCTTCCTCCGAAGCTTCGCGAAGCAGTACAGGTCGTCTCTCGCGTCTTGCCGTTTCGCACGAATCAGTACGTCATGAACGAACTGATCGATTGGACCGACATCCCGAACGATCCAATCTATCGCCTCACATTTCCTCACGAGGACATGCTGCCGCCGTCCGAATATGCGCAGCTGCGCAATCTCGTACTCGAGGAAAAGGATGAGGCCGCCATCGAGAAAATGGTGCGTGCGATCCGTATGCGCATGAATCCGCATCCGGCAGGCCAAATGACGCACAACGTCCCGTTCCTGGACGGTCAACCGGTAAGCGGCCTGCAACACAAATACAAGGAAACCGTGCTGTTCTTCCCCAGCTCTGGACAGACCTGCCACGCTTATTGCACCTTCTGCTTTCGTTGGCCTCAATTCGTCGGCATGGACGATCTCAAGTTCGATGCGCGGGAATCCAACGAGCTGGTTGCCTATCTGAAGCAACATCCCGAAGTGACCGATGTGCTGATCACCGGCGGCGATCCGCTCATCATGAATACGCGATCTCTCGCCGGATATATCGAACCTCTGTTGGCGCCTGATCTCTCCCATATCCAGAACATCCGCATTGGTACGAAGTCTGTATCGTACTGGCCTCAGCGCTTCGTGACGGACAAGGATTCGGACGACCTCATGCGCCTGTTCGAGAAGGTCGTTGCGGCCGGCAAAAACCTCGCGATCATGGGCCACTACAATCACCCGGCGGAACTGCGTCCGGCCATCGCACAACGTGCGGTCAAACGCATCGTCTCGTCCGGCGCGACCCTTCGTATGCAGGCGCCGCTGATTCGCCATATCAACGAAGACCCCAAGGGATGGGCGGAGCTGTGGACGACAGGCGTGCGGCTCGGTGCGATTCCCTACTACATGTTCGTCGAACGCGACACCGGTCCCAGCCACTATTTCCAGTTGCCGCTGGCGAAAGCCTATGAGATTTTCCAGGCGGCCTATCAGACCGTATCGGGACTCGCGCGCACGGTCCGCGGCCCTTCGATGAGCGCGTTCCCCGGCAAAGTAGTCATCGATGGCATCGTCGATATTCGCGGCGAAAAGGTGTTCGCCCTTCAGTTCTTGCAAGCACGCAATCCAAACTGGGTGCGCAGGCCCTTCTATGCAAAGTTCGATCCTGCGGCAACCTGGCTGCATGATCTGAAGCCGGCGTTCGGCGAAAGGAAGTTTTTCTTCGAAGAGGAAAGCATGACGAACATCAGCGTTGTACGCCATGCGGGCCATGCCCTTTCCAGCGCGTCGACCGAGCCCGCCTATGCAATCGCTTCTAACGCATGAGAGAGGCGGCCTCAGGCGTCTATGCGGTCGCGTTCGGCTCTCCGCCTCTCAATCGGATTGGCTTTGCCAGGAGGGTCAATGGCTTATGTCGTGACTGAAAACTGCATTCGATGTCGTTACACCGATTGCGTTGAAGTATGCCCAGCCGATTGCTTCCGCCAAGGGCCCAACTTCCTCGTCATCGATCCGAACGAGTGTATCGATTGCGCCGTCTGTGTGCCCGAGTGCCCGGCCGACGCGATCGTCTCGGCGGAGGACATTGCCGATGATCAGCGATCCTTCGTCGAGTTGAATGCTTCTCTGGCGAAACAATGGCCTACAATCATCGGCAGGCAAGCGCCTCTTCCGGACGCGGACGATTGGAAAGACGTACGCGACAAGCTACGGCACCTCGTCACAGAATCCGTTGCTGACTAACGCACTTTCAGAGGAAACCGCATGACCACCGTTTTTCACCGTGCGCCGAAGCGGACGCTGCCGGTTGCCGTCGCCGGCGATGGTATCGAGATCATCGATTCCGAAGGCAAACGCTATATCGATGCGTCGGGTGGTGCTGCGGTGTCGTGCCTCGGGCATAGCAACCAGCGGGTCATCGACGCGATCGAACGACAGGTCCAGCAGCTCCCTTACGCCCATACCTCGTTCTTCACGACGGAGCCGGCCGAGGCACTGGCCGACTGGCTGGTGGAGCGGGCCCCGCAGGGTCTGGGCCACGTGTACTTCGTGTCAGGCGGCTCCGAAGCGATCGAAGCTGCGCTCAAGCTGGCCCGGCAATATTTTGTGGAGATCGGTGAGCCGCAACGGCGTCATTTCATCGCGCGCCGTCAAAGCTATCATGGCAATACGCTCGGCGCGTTGGCAATCGGCGGCAACGCGTGGCGGCGCGAGCCATTTCTCCCGATCCTGATCGAGGCGCATCACGTCAGTCCCTGCTACGCCTATCGCGAGCAGCGCCCCGGTGAATCCGATAACGCATTCACGCAGCGCCTCGCGGACGAACTCGAAAGCAAGATTCTGGAGCTCGGGGCCGACACCGTGGCAGCGTTCGTCGCAGAGACGGTCGTTGGTGCGACGGCAGGCGCCGTGCCGCCGGTGGGTGACTATTTGCGCAAGATCCGCGCGGTCTGCGACAAATACGGCATTCTTCTGATCCTGGACGAGATCATGTGTGGAATGGGCCGCACCGGGCATCTGTATGCATGCGACGAGGACAACGTTGCGCCCGACCTGCTCACGATCGCGAAGGGCCTCGGCGCCGGGTATCAGCCGATCGGCGCAACGCTCGTCAGCGACAGGATTTTCGACGCGATCGTCGAAGGCTCGGGATTCTTCCAGCACGGCCATACCTATATCGGCCACGCAACCGCTTGTGCTGCGGCACTGGAGGTTCAGCGTGTGATCGAAGAAGACCGCCTGCTCGATAACGTCAAGGCGCGCGGAGAGCAATTGCGCGCGTCGCTGCGCGAGCACTACTCGCGGCACGACCATATCGGCGACGTGCGCGGCCGCGGGATGTTCGTCGGCGTCGAACTCGTCGAGGACCGCGCGACCAAGGTGCCGTTTGCACACGAGCTGGCGCTTAACGTGACCATCAAGCGTGAGGCGATGAAGCGTGGGCTGATGGTCTATCCGATGGGAGGGACCGTCGATGGCGTATCGGGCGATCACGTTTTGCTGGCGCCGCCCTTCATTTGCACGGCCGAGGACATCGATCGCATCGTCAGCTGCCTGACCGATGCGATCGATGACGCGCTGCGCGTCGTGGGCGTACGCTGAATTCAGGAGTCCAACCATGACGCCACCCTCATCCGCCCCTCCCGCAAACCGCTTGCCGGTCTTTGATCAAGCGCATGCCACGCCCGAACAGGAAGCCGTCCTGACGGAGATTCGGTCGGGACCGCGAGGCAATTTAAACGGTCCGTTCCTCGGATGGATTCACAGCCCCGAGCTCGCACAGCATGCACAGCGCCTCGGCGCGTTCTGCCGCTATCGTACCGGGCTGCCGCTGCGCCTCTCTGAGTTGGCGATACTGGTCACCGCCGCACGCTGGCGTTCGCAGGCCGAGTGGCACATCCACTATCCGATCGCGCTCGATGCCGGCGTGCCCGCGGCGACAGCCGAGGCAATCCGCAGCGGGCGGCAGCCCGATTTCGATGATGGAGACGACGCGCTGATCTTCGCTTTCGCCACCGAACTCTACGACACGCAGCGTGTCTCGGGTCCGACGTTTCAAAGGGCAGTCGAGCGTTTTGGTCATCAAGTGACGATCAACTTGGTCGGTCTGCTCGGTTACTACGCGCTGGTGGCGATGACACTGAACGTGTTCGACATGCGTGCCGATGACCAAACGGCGCTGCCGTTTCCCGAGTGACGTGAATGGCAGTCCGACGCGAGTGAGTCCGCTCAAGCTGCGGCGCGTCGATGTGGGGTTCGAACTCATCGAGCAAATGAGCACGTGAGTTCGCGACCGACGTGCATTGGTCGATCGGCTCGGTGCGCCAGCCGCGGCCGATCTTTCAATCGATTTGCGTCGTTGGGCGTTGGGATACCGCGTACGGCCCGGAGTCGACGTATCGACGGCAGAACGCAAAATGCCGCGCGCCCCGCAGTGCAAGATGACGGACCGCGCGATGCAGCGGAGTAGCCGGAACGAGTACACGAAGTACTTTTCCCGTTGCACCGAGGTTGGCGATGGCGGCCTTCTGTCGCTCGGTGTTGTAGCTGGGGAGCGAATAAATCGCTGTCTTATCCTCGATCGCGCGGGCCAGATGCGCAGCCAGCGCGCGCGCATCGCCGATGCCCGAGTTGAGCCCACGCCCGCCGAACGGGCTGAACTGATGCGCGGCATCGCCAGCCAGGAAAACCCGGCCCGCGCCGAATGTCTTCGCATGCGTATTGTTGAACTGATAGAGACTCGTCCATAGCACCTCATAAGGGATATCCGGCCCGATGAGCGCGCGTATTTTCGTGTGGAGGCCGTCGCCCTTGGTCAGGTCCTCGAGACGCGTAGTGGGCGCGACCTGCCAATCGAAACGCCAGACCCGATCGGGTTGCGGCAGCATAAAGGCCTGATAGCCGGGATTGCCGGGCGGGCTGTAATAAAAACGGCGCTCGTAATCGATGTTCAATTCGGCGCGAACATCGGCAATGAGGAAACGGTTTTCGGATCGCCGACCGATCAACTCGATGCGCAGGAGCTTGCGGATATTCGAATGTGCGCCGTCCGCGCCGACGACGAAATCCGCAACGAACTCCCGGCCTTGTTCTGTAACGACCACGACCTGTCGCTCCGTTTGCCGCAATCCCGTCACGTGCTGATCGAAGACGACCGAGATGTGATCGGGATACTGCGTGCGCGCGGCATCCAGTAGCGCGTTGTCGGTTTCCTGTTGCGAGACGTTCACGAAGAGGGGATAGCGCGCGTCCTTCGATTCCGGATAGGTTTCGCTGAAAAGAAGCCGATCTTTGTGGTAGGTCCGCTTCACAAGCCAGGTGATACCGCGTGCGGCCAACCGAGCGCCCGTGCCGGGCGCCGCTTCGTCGAACGCTTCGAGTGTGTCGCGCAACAGCACGATGGCGCGCGATCCGGTTCGCAGGATGTCGGAGCCACGTTGCAGGATCGTCGAACGGATCCCTTGTCTTGCCAGCAGCAATGCGGTGGTCAGCCCGACAGGACCTGCGCCGACGATCAGAACCGGTGATGTCGTGCTACTCATCGTCGTCCCCGAACAGGCCGCGCGGAAAGTACTCGGTAATGCGCATTAAAGGGCGGCCCGCGACGACGATGTGGTAGCTGCGATAGACGAGCTCGGTGGCGTCGAAGCATGCGTTCGGGCAAGGCGCTTCGTCGAGCGGGTGAATACCCCAGTCGAGCAGTTCGCGGAACGATTCGATACGCGCCGAGCGCATCAGCAGTCCGATGGGAAGCGTGCCTTGCGTCAGCGGTGCGCGCAGCTTCGGCGGCAAGCGTGCATCGGCGATACGAGACTCGGCATACACGAGATTGCGCTTGCTCAGCGCAGTGCGCAGCACGACCTCGCGCCGTGTCGTTGCTTCGTTTGGACCGAGGCTCATGGTCGCGCAGGCCGATACCGAATCGTCGCTTTCGGCGTATTGCCCGAGCAGGACGGTCTCGATGCTTTCGCCTGAAAACGCGTCGAGCAGCAATGTCAATGTGCCGTCGGTGCTCAGCAAGGCCTTTGTGCGCGATCCCAACGATTGCCATACCTCGTGCTTTGCGCGGTCTTGCTCCGTAGCCGTCGTGGCGGGGGGCGAAAAGAACCTCGCGTGCTCTGTGTGAACGGACATACCGAAACCTCGATGTAAGGCGACGCTTGCAGAGCGTGCCGTAAGACGGGGGCTCCATTGTTCAGTTGTTCGGGCGGACGAATGACACGACTTTCTGTAACTCTCGATAAGCGCTTCGGGTATTCCTACGGAAATGCCAGAACGTCCGGTCGGTCTCTTCAGCGATCGAAGAACCGTCTTTACGCGTTTTTTACGCCCCCGCCCCCACTCTTGTCGTTGCATTTACGCCCCCTCCTCTACGCTTCAGGCTGTCATGGTTCGCAAGCGAGACGAGAAGAATGGACTTGATCTATATCGCGGGGATTGCCTTTTTCCTGGCAATGACCGTTGGATTGACGGCCGGATGCGAGAGGCTCGGTAACCGCGCTCCGGGAGGCCGGCCATGATGACCTGGATGATCTGGCTCGCCGGGGCCGCCACAGCGTTGTTGTTCGCCTACCTCGTGTACGCGCTCCTCAGGGCGGAGGAACTCGAATGAATGCGAATGACCTGTTGCAGACCGCGCTTTTCATCGTCATGCTGATCGCGCTCGCCGTGCCACTCGGCCGGTACATGACAGCCGTGCTCGACGGATCGTCGATGGTCGTGCGTCGTATCGGTCGTCCCATCGAACGCCTGTTGTTCAAGCTTGCCGGCGTCGAAGCGGAGGCGGAAATGTCGTGGAAGCACTATGCACTGGCCGTGCTGCTTTTCAACGCGCTGGGTGCCCTCGCCCTCTATGCGTTCCTGCGGTTGCAGTCATGGCTGCCCGCATACCCGCAGGGCTTTGGCCCGGTGACGCCCGACGCGGCGTTCAATACGGCCGTGAGCTTCGTGACGAACACGAACTGGCAGAACTACACGCCGGAAGCCACAGTCAGCTACTTGACGCAGATGGCGGCGCTCGCGGTCCAGAACTTCCTGTCGGCAGCGACCGGCATCGCTGTCGTGGTCGCGCTGATCCGCGGGTTCGCGCGGCACACGGCCCAGACCATCGGCAACTTCTGGGTCGACCTCACGCGCATCACGCTCTTCGTCCTTGCGCCGCTTGCGATCGTCGTCTCGCTCGTATTCGTGAGCCAAGGCGCGATACAGAACTTCAAGCCCTACGAAGATGTGTCGACGCTGCAGGTTACGACCTACCAGGCGCCGAAGACCGACGCGCAAGGTAACCCCCTGAAGGACGCGAAGGGCAACCCGATCGTGCAGGACCAGCAGGCGGACAAGCAGACGCTCGCCATGGGCCCGGCCGCGTCGCAAGAAGCGATCAAGATGCTGGGCACGAACGGCGGTGGATTCTTCAATGCCAACTCCGCGCACCCGTACGAGAACCCGACGCCGTTATCGAACTTCGTGCAGCTGATCGCGATGCTCGTGATTCCCGCGGCGCTGCCCATCGTGTTCGGCCGAATGATCGGCGATCGCCGCCAGGGCGTCGCCGTACTCGCGGCCATGACGATTGCGTTCGCGATCGCCTGCTGGGGCGAAATCAGTGCCGAGCAGGCGGGCAATCCGCTTTTCTCGACGCTATCGGTCGACCAACGTGCATCGGATGGCCAGGCAGGCGGTAACGCGGAAGGCAAGGAAGTGCGATTCGGCATCGCTCAATCGGGCATGTTCACGGTGGCGACGACGGCAGCGTCGTGCGGCGCCGTCGACAACACCCATGATTCGCTGACGCCGATGGGCGGCTTCGTGCCGCTGCTGTTGATCCAGCTTGGCGAAGTGGTCTACGGCGGCGTCGGCTCCGGGCTCTACGGCATGCTCGTCTTCGCATTGCTCGCGGTATTCGTCGCGGGCCTGATGATCGGCCGGACCCCCGAATACGTCGGCAAGAAAATCGAATCGTACGAGATGAAGATGGTCTCGATCGCGATCCTGCTGACCCCGTTGCTCGTGCTCGTCGGCACTTCCATCGGCCTACTCTCGCCGCTCGGTACGGGCGGGATTGCCAATCCAGGCCCGCACGGCTTCTCGGAAGTGCTTTACGCGTTCAGCTCCGCCGCAAACAACAACGGCAGTGCGTTTGCCGGTTTGACGGTCAATACCCCGTTCTACAACGTGCTGCTTGGGATCGCGATGTGGTTTGGCCGCTTCGGCACCATCGTGCCTGTGCTCGCCATTGCAGGATCCCTCGCCAACAAGAAGCGCATCGCCGTCACGTCCGGCACCTTGCCGACGCATGGGCCGCTCTTCGTCGTTTTGCTGCTCGGCACACTCGTGCTCGTCGGCGCGCTGACCTACGTGCCAGCACTGGCGCTGGGCCCGATCGTCGAACATCTGGTGATGATTTCGGGCCATTGATCTCGAGGAAAAGCATGACAACAGTCAATCCCACGCCCGCGCATCGCCCCGATAATCAAGGGCAAGCACGCACGGCCGCGCGCACGATGTTCGATCCCGGGCTCCTCAAGCCGGCCATCGTCGATTCGTTCAGGAAACTCGGGCCGCACACGCAATTGCGCAATCCCGTGATGTTCTGCGTCTATGTCGGCAGCATCCTGACGACCGTGCTGTGGATCGCGGCCCTGTGTGGGCAGGCCGAAGCGCCGGCCGGCTTCATCCTGGCCGTCGCCCTCTGGCTCTGGTTCACGGTGCTGTTCGCCAATTTCGCCGAAGCGCTTGCGGAGGGACGCTCGAAAGCGCAAGCCGCGTCATTGCGCAGCGCAAAACACAATGTCACGGCGAAGAAGCTCAACGAGCCGCATCCGAAGTCGCCCATTCGCATCGTGGCGTCGACCGATCTTCGCCGGGGCGACGTCGTGCTCGTCGAGGCCGGCGACACGATTCCCGCCGACGGCGAAGTCCTCGAGGGTGTGGCTTCCGTCGACGAATCCGCGATCACGGGCGAGTCCGCTCCCGTCATCCGCGAGTCGGGTGGCGATTTCTCGTCCGTGACGGGCGGCACGCGCGTGCTGTCCGACTGGATCGTCGTGCGGGTCAGCGTGAACCCCGGCGAGGCGTTCCTCGACCGCATGATCGCTATGGTCGAAGGCGCGAAGCGGCAAAAGACGCCGAACGAGATCGCGCTCACGATTCTGCTCGTCGCGTTGACGCTGGTGCTCCTGCTTGCAACGGCGACGCTTTTGCCGTTCTCGCATTTTTCGGTCGCGGCGGTGAAATCGGGCAGCGTCGTGACGATCACCGCGCTCGTTGCCCTGCTCGTCTGCCTGATTCCGACGACGATCGGGGGGCTGCTCTCCGCCATCGGCGTGGCGGGCATGAGCCGCATGATGCAGGCCAACGTCATCGCGACGTCCGGCCGGGCGGTGGAAGCCGCGGGCGATGTCGATGTGCTTTTGCTCGACAAGACAGGCACGATCACGCTCGGCAACCGGCAAGCCTCGGCATTCGTCCCGGCGCCCGGGGTCACGGAGCATGATCTCGCCGATGCGGCGCAGCTTGCTTCGCTCGCCGATGAAACGCCGGAAGGCCGCAGCATCGTCGTGCTCGCGAAGCAGCGGTTCAATATCCGCGAGCGCGACATGGCGCAATTGCAGGCAGCCTTTCTCGGGTTCACGGCGCAAACGCGGATGAGCGGCGTCGATCTGCACCCGAAGGGCACGCCCGCCGGGGCGCCCCCCAAGGGGACTTCCTTCGGGGCGCCTGGCCGCAAAATCCGCAAGGGCGCGGCCGATGCGGTGCGCAAATACGTCGAGGAGAACGGCGGCCGGTTTGCGCAGGAAGTCAGCAAGGCAGTCGACGATATTGCACGGCGCGGCAGCACGCCGCTCGTGGTCGCGGAAAAGGCCGGCGGCGACGATGCCAGCGAAGCCGCCCGCGTGCTCGGTGTCATCGAGTTGAAGGACATCGTCAAAGGCGGCATCAAGGAGCGATTTGCCGAATTGCGCAAAATGGGCATCAAGACCGTGATGGTGACCGGCGATAACCGGTTGACGGCCGCGGCGATCGCGGCCGAAGCCGGAGTCGACGATTTTCTTGCCGAGGCGACGCCCGAGACGAAGCTCGCGACGATCCGCGCGCACCAGACCGAAGGCCGGCTCGTCGCGATGACGGGCGACGGGACCAACGACGCTCCGGCGCTCGCCCAGGCCGACGTTGCAGTGGCGATGAACACCGGTACGCAAGCGGCCAAGGAAGCCGGCAACATGGTGGATCTCGATTCGAATCCGACGAAGCTGATCGAGATCGTCGAAATCGGCAAGCAAATGCTGATGACCCGCGGTTCGCTCACGACGTTCTCGATAGCGAACGACATCGCGAAGTACTTTGCGATCATTCCGGCTGCGTTTGCGACGACGTACCCACAGCTGCGCGTGCTGGACGTGATGCATCTGAGCTCGCCGGCTTCGGCCATTCTCTCCGCAGTCATCTTCAATGCGCTCATCATCGTCTTCCTGATTCCGCTCGCGCTGAAAGGCGTGAGGTATCGCGCGCTTGGCGCAGCCGCGCTGCTGCGCCGCAATCTGCTGATCTACGGGCTTGGCGGCATCATGCTGCCGTTTCCGTTCATCAAGCTGATCGATATGTCCCTGGCCGCGATGGGCTGGGCCTGAACCGAATCCTCTTCTTATTCGATCGATCATGAAAAACCTGTTGCGACCGACGCTCGTCCTGTTTGCAGCGATGACACTGATCACGGGTATCGCCTATCCGGTCATCGTGACGGCGATAGGCCAAGCGGTATTTCCTCGTCAGGCGAATGGCAGCATCCTCGAGAGAGACAGCAAGCCGGTCGGCTCCGAATTGATCGGCCAGCAGTTCGATGCGCCCGATTATTTCTGGGGACGGTTATCGGCCACCACGCCGAACCCCTACAACGCTCAGAACTCGGGCGGCTCGAACCTGGGGCCGACGAATCCCGCGCTCGCCGACGAAGTGAAGGGAAGAATCCAGGCGCTGCGCGCAGCGGATCCGACGAATACGGCGCCGATTCCCGTCGATCTCGTCACCTCGTCGGGCAGTGGGCTCGATCCCGATATCTCGCCGGCCGCCGCGGTATATCAGGCGTCCCGGGTGGCAAAGGCACGCGGCCTGACGCTCGATCAGGTGTATCGCGTGATCGAGCAGAACACGTCCGGGCGGCAGTTCGGCGTGCTGGGCGAACCGCGCGTGAACGTACTGCGGCTGAACCTTGCACTCGATCGAATCCACCCTGTGCATTGATCGGGAATCGGTCGGAATTGGGCTAAGCTCGCATGGTATGGCCCATTTCTGCAACGAGGCACTATGGAACGTCCCGATCCGGACGCGCTGCTCGAAAAAATTCAGCGAGACGAAGAAAAGCGCAGTCGCGGCCGGCTGAAGATGTTCTTCGGCGCATCCGCCGGCGTCGGCAAGACCTATGCGATGCTGCAGGCGGCGCGGCACCGCCGCGACGAAGGTGTCGACGTCGTCGTCGGCGTCGTGGAGACGCACGGCCGCAAGGAAACGGTAGACCTCATCGAAGGGCTCGAAGTCATCCCTCCCGCAACGATCGACTATCGCGGACACCCGCTGTCCGAGTTCGATCTCGATGCGGCGCTTGTGCGCAAGCCCGGGCTGATTCTGGTCGACGAGCTTGCACATTCCAACGTGCAGGGTTCGCGGCACATGAAGCGCTGGCAGGATGTGTACGAACTGCTGGACGCCGGCGTCGATGTCTATACGACCGTCAATGTTCAACATCTCGAGAGCCTGAACGATATCGTCGGACAGATCACCGGTATCCGTGTATGGGAAACCGTCCCGGATCGCGTGTTCGATCTGGCCGACGACGTGACACTCGTCGATCTGCCGGCAGACGAATTGCTCGAACGCCTGCAAGAGGGCAAGGTCTATCTCCCCCGTCAGGCGGAGCACGCTGTCCGGAATTTCTTCCGCAAGGGCAACCTGATCGCGCTGCGCGAACTAGCCTTGCGCCGCACGGCCGACCGGGTGGACGCACAGATGCGGGAATATCGCGCGGACCAGTCGATCGAGCGCATCTGGCAAGCGCGCGAGCGCATCATCGTGTGTGTCGGCGCGGGCCCCGAGAGCGCGACGCTCGTACGCGCTGCCGCCCGGCTCGCGGCAAGTCTCAAGGCAGACTGGCTCGCCGTCTACGTCGAAACGCCAAAACTGCAGCGCCTGCCGGATGCCATTCGCAAGCGAACGCTCGATGCGCTGAAGCTTGCGTCCGAACTCGGCGCCGAAACGGTCACGCTGCAGGGAGAAGATGCACCGAAAACGCTGATCGCCTATGCACGCATGCGTAATGTGTCGAAGCTCGTGGTAGGCGCATCCCCTGCTTCCGGCGGGTTCGCATGGCTGCGTCGCTCAACCGGGGAGCGGCTAATCGGTGCGGCACGCGACATCGATGTGACACTCGTGAACTCGGGCGCCGTACGCGAACAAGCCGAGCGTCGCGAGTCAACTGCACGTTTCGCGGGCCTGGGCGCCGAGGTACAGCGTTCGAAGCCCTCGTCGTATCTGTACGCGATCGGTCTGTGCGCGGCCATCACCGTCATCGCCAGCCACGCGCTTGGGCGGATTTCGCTCGCCAACCTGGTCATGCTTTACCTGCTCGGCACGATTTTCACGGCGGCCCGGCTCGGGCGCGGACCGGGCGTGCTGATTTCGTTTCTCGGCGTCGCCTCGTTCGACTTCTTCTTCGTGCCGCCGCGCCTTTCGTTCACTGTATCGGATACGCAATACGTGCTGACGTTTGCGGTCATGCTCGCCACGTCGTTGACGATCAGTCATCTCACGGCGAGCTTGCGCGGCCAGGCGCGTATCGCGAACCTGCGCGAGCGCCGCACGGGCGCGATGTTCGCCATGACGCGGGAACTCGGTGCCGCGCTCGCTACGGTGCAGATCATCGAGACTGGCTCCCGGCACGTGGCCGAAGTCTTCCAGGCACGCGTCGCGATTCTTTTGCCGGACAGCAACGAGAGCGTGCGGTCCAAGATCGAGAACCCGGACCCGGCCGTCACGCTCGCCGAGGCCGAGATCGACAAGGACATCGCGCAGTGGGTCTACGATCAGCAGAGGCCAGCCGGGCACGGCACGGACACACTTCCCGCCACGAGTGCGCTTTACTTGCCGCTCAAGGCGCCGATGCGCACGCGCGGCGTCATGGCGCTGGTTTCGCCGCGCATGGAGGATCTCCAGGTCCCCGAGCAGCGGCGGATGATCGAGACGTTCGCCGCACAGATCGCGCTGGCACTCGAACGCGTGCACTACGTCGAAATCGCCCAGGACGCGCTGGTCAATATGGAGTCCGAAAGATTGCGAAATTCGCTTTTGTCGGCCATTTCGCACGATCTGCGTACGCCGTTGACGTCCATCGTCGGCTTTGCGTCCATGCTGGCCGGAGAGCCCGGTGGGGTGAAGGTCGACGAGGCACGTTCGTTCGAGCTTGCCGAGGCCATTCACGACGAGGCGCTGCGCATGACGGGCGTCGTCACCAATCTGCTCGACATGGCTCGGCTGCAGGAAGGCAGCATGAAGATCAATCGTCAGTGGTCGTCGATCGAGGAAGTCATCGGCTCCGCGCTCGCCGCGTGCCGGCGTATACTCGCGGGCCGGCCGATTCGCACGCGCGTGCCTGCGGACCTGCCGCTCATCGAGCTCGATGCAGTGCTCGTGGAGCGGCTCTTTGCCAACCTCTTCGAGAATGCCTCGAAGTACACGCCGGCCGGCTCGCCGATCTGCGTGGTGGCATCGGTGCTGCATGAAGGCGACGAGCGTTACGTCAAGGTCGAAGTCCAGGATGACGGTCCGGGCTTGCCTGTGGCCATGGCGTCGCGCATATTCGAGAAGTTTACGCGCGGCGAAAAGGAATCCGCGAAGCCGGGCATCGGCCTCGGTCTTGCCATCTGCCGCGCGATCGTGGAAGCCCATGGAGGCAAAATAGGCGCCATGAACCGCGTCGCGGCGGATGGTACGGTGCTCGGTGCGACGTTCTGGTTCATGTTGCCTGCGAACGAGTCGCCGTTGGAGACGGTGCCGATCGAAGGTCTCGATGCTACGCCTGGCGACAGGAACGGATAACTCATGTCGGAACCCGCCATCACCGTACTGCTGATCGAAGATGACAGCCGCATCCGACGCTTCGTGCAAACATGCCTGGAGAGCGAAGCGATGCGCATGCTCGACGCCGAGTCCGGGCGCCGAGGGTTGTCGCTTGCGGCGAACGCGCGGCCGGACCTCGCCATCGTCGACCTGGGGTTACCGGATATCGATGGTGTCGACGTCATCCGGCGGCTGCGCGAGTGGTCATCGATGCCGGTGATCGTGTTATCGGCGCGTACGCGCGAGGAGGAGAAAGTCGCCGCGCTCGATGCGGGTGCGGACGATTTTCTGACGAAGCCGTTCGGTGCTGCCGAGCTGTTGGCGCGCATCCGCGCGCATCTGCGGCGGCATAATCGCAACGCAAATGGTGCATCGGAAACATCGAAAGCGCGCTTCGGTGACGTGACGGTCGATCTGGAGTTGCGTGCCGTCGAGCGCGATGGCACCGCCGTGCATCTCACGCCGATCGAGTATCGCCTGCTCGTCCTGCTGATACGGCACGCGGGCCGCGTGTTGACGCACCAGCAGTTGCTGAGGGAAGTCTGGGGGCCTGCGCGTACCGAAAACGCGCACTATCTGCGCATTTATATGCGGAACCTCCGGCACAAGCTCGAGCGGGATCCGACGCAGCCTCAGTACATCATCACCGAGACCGGCGTCGGCTACCGGCTTGCCGGTTTGAATTGACGTCGGTCCACCGCTACCTGGTACCAACAAGGCTCGACCTGTTCGTACTCGCTCAAGTTATGCGATTCGTCGGTTGCACGTTATCGCTGGAATGAGTAAAGTTTGTTTTAATCGAGAGCATGGTCAATTCAATCCAGTGGCCAAGTGGCGTTAAATTCTTCGTCCTTGAAATTTTTTATATTTTTCGGATATTTTAAATGACAACCGTCATAAAGTATAAAAACGTCGTGATCAAGAGTGCAGACGGCACCGCCAGGAAGGCGCTATTGTTGTCGCATGGAGGATATACCCCGGACCGAGGTTTTCTCCGGCATGGCTCCGGCCAGGTTAGCGTGCCGCAAGGCTTGACACTGCACTTCAACAGTACAGAAGATCGTGTGTCCATTGGCACCAGAGCCGCCCATCTTTTGCAAGGGTATCAGGTTGATCCGGTTGATACCAAATCGGAGGGCAACATAATTAAAAATTATTCACTGGAATACGATAGCAAATTTGGGACTTATCAACCGAATGAAGAGTATGACCTTATTATAGTTTCTCCGGACGGAAAGGCGCATATGAACGAGGTGTTCGACGCCATTCGGGTCAACAACAAAAACTATGAATCACTTCACAGCTTCGCTTGTCGCGTCAATAAATTGACGTTCGAACATACTATTCAGCGTCTCGGATGAGCCGCCCCGTCCGCGCTCGAGCATGGCGGCGTTGCTTCCGCCCGGTCTTCCTGTAGGTGCTCTGTCCCCGGCCGGCACTTCAGCGCCCTCGTCAGATCTTGCAAATCTTGGGGTTGTTGGTCTCACCGTTGAACTGCACCCGGAAGTGGTCGACCTTGATGATTTCTCCGACCGCGCCGGTCATATTGTCGAAATGCCGTCGCTCGATCGCGATGTGCCCGCGTTCGCCGTGGGTGGTTCGACGAAAAATCCAGGCCTCGTTGCTTCGAGACGCGGCATAGCTTACCCGATGCCCCGAAAATGCGACGATCTGCAAATATCGCTTGCAATGAGCAGCACACGGGTCCTCTACTCCGCGCATCAAAACGGTATCGCCGGGGCGCAGTTTTGAAAGAATGGGCTCGAAGAACTTGGGCTCGGTATGCGATGCCTTGCGCAGCTTGATATCCGCCGCTTCCTCGGCGGTAATGCCGCCGCTCTCCAGGATGTCACTGTGCACGACTCGGTTGTCCCGGACAATCGCGGCAAAAAGCAGATGAGGCGAATCCTTGGCAGCGGCCAGTCCAAGCGGATCGGTCCAGCCAAGGCTGTTGGGCCCATAAGCAAACGCGTTCGTCCCAGCCGCGATGCCTAACGGGTCCTGACTGATAAAACCTCCATGAGCCGGATCGAAATACCTGTGACGGTTGTAGTAAAAGCCCGTCTCTTCGTCACAGTACTGCCCTTGGAGGCGCAACGGTTGCCTGAAGCCTTTGTCGGACGCAAGCTGGCGTACCGTCGCCCACGCGCCATACCCGGCCTCCCAAACGACGTTGCCCAGTGTATCGAATACACGCGTGGGCGCCCCATTGGGCTCCGTATTCAGCCAGTACCGCTCACAGTCATTGGTCCGCAAGCGAACTGCAGGATCGCACTGCACATTTTCTTCGCACTCGCGGATGTTGTCTTCCACGACCGCTAACGGAACGAACGTCGCAGGATAGTAGAACCATTCGCGCCACGTTCGTGTTTCAGTCGACCATTCACCCGTCAGCACGTCTCCATCCCAAAAATACAGACTGGTCGTGGATAGGGATTCTTCGAGCTCGCCGTGTTCTGCCGAGCAGTCGATTCGGCCTCGGCTGCGCGATGTTTTTCCAATACGTCTATGAAACGCATCGTAGATGTAGTGGGTATGGACGTACGCTCCACGATCCGCATTTGCGCTCGCATCGCGGTGTCGCCTTACCGTGGATTCGAGCAGTAACCCGTCCCCGTCCCAGCACAGGGTCATTTCCTGTTGCGCGTCGTGCTTGGCGATGAGATTGCCAACGCGGTCGAACACATATCGGCAACCGTTCAGTTCTCCGTCTCGGATCCAGCCATGCGAGTGCGGATCTGCACCGCTCCCTCCAAGATGCACGCCGTCGCGCATGCGTGTCACGAGCAAGTTACCGGTAGGGTCGTACGGGAATTGCAGTAATCGGCCAGTCGGATCTCGATGGGCAACGATCCGGCCTGCCCGATCGTATTCGAAGCAGTCGAGACCCAGCCGGGAGTCTTGCCTGGCAAGCATTTCGCCGTAAGCGTCGTATGTGTATTCGCTCGCAAACGCAGCGCCATCGGTGCGCCGAACGGTCTGGCTGGCGAGTTTCCCGTCGGACGCATAAACCAGTTCTCGCCGTACGCGATCGTCGAGTCGTTCGATACAGACCAACCCTGCTGCGTCGCGCTCGATGCGTACCGGAGGCTCATCGTCGACCTGGATCGATTCGAGCAGGCCGAGCGCGTCATATCCATAGCGGATCACATGTTCGATTTCGCGATTGCCTTTCACCAGCCTCGTCTTGCGCTCGAGGTAGTTGCCCGCTGGGTCGAACGCATGGGTCACCGAAAACGCGTCGCCCTGCCTTTCCTCGACGATGCGTCCTGCCGCGTCATATGCCAGCTCGATCCGGTGGCCATGACTTTCGGCGCAGACCAGATTGCCGCTTCGATCGTAACAAAACACCTCCGTACGAAGCCCACCCGGTTGAGTCGGATCCGGAACATGCTTTCGAATCACGCGCCCCAGTGCATCTGTTTCGAAATCGATGCTTCGCCCCAACGCATCGACCGTTCGCAGCAGATGCCCCGACTTCCCGTATTCGTATCGACGCTGTTGCCCCCAATAGTCGATTTCCTCGGTAATCCGGCCCAACGGATCGCGCTTGAATTGGTACAGCTCGCCACGTTCGTTGAGCAGGCCCGTCAGTTGCCCCTCGGTATCGTAGCGATACTCGACAACGCCGCCGTCGGGTGAAATCCGCTTGGTGAGCTGTCCGAGCGCGGAATACTCCATGTTCGTCGGGGCGCCGGCCACATCGCGGTGACGCACCAGATTGCCATCGGCATCGTAAGCGCAGTGAGTCTCGCATCCGCCCGGCTCGATGGCGCGGGTCAAATTGCCCTTGTGGTCATATTCATAGCGGCTCACTTGCCCGATCGCGTCAATCGCTTCGACGAGATATCCACTCGCATCGTGTCGATACTGCTTACGACGGCCAAGGGCGTCCGTTACTGCGACGAGATTGCCGTCGCGGTCGTACTCGAACCGCGTGCAGGCGCCAAGGGCGCCAATGTGTGAACTCGGCTGTCCGAATCGGTCGTATGTATAGGTCGAGGTCGCGCCCGAGGGCGTCGTTTGGGTCAGCAAATTGCCGTGCGCATCCCATGCGTAGTGCCACTGTCGGTCCCGGGGTAACGTCACGCGCACGGGGCGGTGGTGGGCATCGTATTCACTGCGGATCACGCTCGCGTCCGGCAGCGTTTGCGCGAGAAGATTGCCATACCGATCGTATTGCCATGCGCTCGTATGGCCAGCCGGATCGGTCTTCGAATTCGCGCGTCCTCGCTCATCGTAGCGATAGCTGGTCACGCCGCCCAACGGGTCGATTTCGGCCACCGGCATGCCGCGCTCGTTCAATTGCAACACCCACGTATGCCCACGCGAATCGATCACGCACGTTTCCATGCGGGCCCGGTCGTACTCGAAGCGGTAATCGAACAGGCCGTCGTCGCCCCACGCGCGATCGACGCGCCATACTCCCTCTTCGTCGACGGAGTACTGGTAGTAGAACGACACGCCCCGTGCGCTCGTGTGGGCGACCATCCGATGCCCATCCACATAGTCGAAGCGGTGCGGGTGCGCCATTGCGTCGACCGCGGCGCGCAGGTTGCGCTCACCGTCGTACTCGTAGGAAACGAGCGGATGCGCGCCTCCGTCCGCGTCGATCAGGGTCAGCGCGGCCAGCCATCCCGCATCCGCTCTGCCGCGCGCACGATCAAGCGCCGAGTCCCGCGTAGCGCATTCGATCGCCCGAGCCGTTGCGCCCTCGCGCGTCCATTCGGCGATGCGCGCGAGCTGCCCCCATTGGTTACGCTCAAAAACCCATGCATTGCCGTTCAAATCGGCGATGCGTTCCACAGGCAGCGTCAGCCGCGCATCGTCCCGGAGCGCCGCGACCGTTTGCTCCCAGTCACGGGGCAGCGCGAACCCGTATTCGACGCCGCCTCTCGTGCGCAGCACCAGCCGATCATCGACTCGATAGAGCGCATGCCCGTGTTGCCAATCGTATTCGCGGGCGGCCCAGCCGTCGGCTGCAGGCAACACGTCGTATGCGGTCGCATGATCGGGAAAGTACGCGGCCGCGCCGAACGCGCCCTCATGCGGCACCAACTCCAGCCGAATGTCAGCCGGCGTCCGCCAACGCATCCCGACCGCCCCGCCACGCGTGTCATGGCTCGCGTAATACCGATCCCATGCCAGCGGCAATCGTCCCGCCACCGTAAAGTCGCACTGCTGGACGACTACCTCTCCCGTCGTCACATCCACCGGCTCAGCGCGCAGCACCTTGCAGCGCAAAAATCCCGGTTTCAAGCGCAGCTTGTCAGCCAGCGAGTGCGCCCATTTCGACCCGCGGAACGCCTTGAAAAGGCCCTTGCCCGCCGCGATCATGTTCATCACCGGCGGGCCGCCTACCAGCACGGGACGGCCGCCCGGGATCGGCAGCATCACCGAAGACGGCATCGAAAGATGGATGCGCTTCGTATGCGCGCCATTGTGCGGCGGCGGCTCCATTCCCGTAGCCCAGCAACTCATGGCAGGCAGCGCCATGAACGACATCGGATCGTTGTTGGCCAGCACGGTGCGGCTGCCCATGTACGACTCGGCGTCGTTCGACGGCAATGGGTCCGGCGCGGTGAACGCCTCGCCGAGCGGGAAATGCAGCGCCGGCAGATGGCACGTATGCGTGCCGGCGGTGGCTCGCAAGAAGCCATTGACGAACACGGGCCGGCCCGCCGCGCCTCCCATCCCGACACCGGCCCCAAGCGCGCCCGCCGCACCGAGGCCGCCTTCGGCCAGGCGGGCGGCGCCCGCGCCGAGCGGATTGCTTATTACCGCGGCCTGAGCGTCGCCGGCGGCGTCGGCCACTGCCCCGATCGTCCGGTCCAGTTTCGCTTGCGCGTCCGGGTGGTCGTCGAGATACGACTGCGCCTGGTCTTCCACGAACGTGAACACGATGCTGCCGATGACACCCATTGCCGCATCGACGTACTCGCGCAAGTCGAGCACGAACCCGACATGCGGATGCGGCAGCGGCACTTCCGGCACCGGACCGACCGCGACGGTATGCACGTCGACTCCAATCACCGGGTCCATATGCTTGACGGCAGGCGAAGCCATATGCGCGCGCTCCCCGTCAAGCCTGCGGCACGTTCAGCAGCGCATCGACCTTTTCGCGCAATTCGGGGCGCCGCCTGTCGAACGCGCCCACCCGCCGCGCCATCCACTCGACGACGAGCGGCAGGCTACCTGTCCTGCGCATCGACGCATCCACTCCCAACCCGGCATCGAGCGCGTTAAAGCCCGCCTCGAGCGCGAGCTCGCGCTCGCCGGCCTTATCCCAGCTGTCGGCACACATCCGCCAGGCCTCGACCGTCATCATTGCATCGCGCGCGGCAGCCATCTCGATCGCGGCGCACTCATAGCAACAGGCCGCCTGCGGGAATTCGCTACGGATGAGGTGTACGCTGGCTTCTCCGAACAGCCCGTTCGCCACCAGCTTGTGTCCGGCCTCATGCCCGGCAGCCAAGGCCTGCCTGCCGCATTCCGCCGCATTGCGATAGGCAGCGAGCGCGTTCTCGTCACGACGTTGCTTGAGCCATGCGGCGCCGGCAATCAAATGGAGCACCACGCATTGGTCGAGCCACTGCTCCCGCTCCGCGATCTCCAACGCTCTTGCATGCAGCTGCATCGTCTTGGCGGGATCGCCTTCTCCTATGGTCTCTCCCATCTCTACGAAAAGGCGCCGTAAGTCGGCGCCCGGCCCACGCTCGCCGGACTCCGCCAACAATTCGCGCGGCACGGCCTGCATCGCGTATCGGCCCGCTACGACGCGCACGACGTCCGAACAACGAGCGCTCAGCGACGGCAGCGGACTGTCGGCGCCGCGAGGAACGACAAACCGCAGACGCGCCGATATCCGGGGCATCAGCGCCGCTGCCGCCAGCAGATCGCCGGCCGCCCGTTCGAACATGGTGTCGCCGTTGCGATGCCCGCTTGGCTGCGGTTCCAGCACGAGCACCATGCCGGGGAACAGATCGGGGTGATGACGCATCAAGCTGTCGACGACCTGCATCAGGTACAGCGCACCGTCGCGCGCCGTATTCGCGGGCGGATGCCAATCGGCACGGACTCCCTGCGCGTTCGACGCAGCGCGCCGGCTTTCGTAGAAGTCGATCAGTTCCTGCGCAAGCGCATACGGATATTGCGCGCTGTCCTCGCAGGCCGAGCGCAGTATGATCACCGCGCACGACATCTCTTCTTGCGCCTGAAAATAGAGGCGCACGAGGGGTGCATCGGCGCTGTTCGTCTGCCAGACCATCAGTCGGGCCGATGCTTCCCGCGCGAAAGCAAGCCAGTCCTCATGGGCCAGCATCAGTCGCCGCTCGATCGGATTGGCAGGTTGCCAGCCATGTATGTCGCGCGTCATGGGTTGAGTTTCAGAATTGCGCCCTCGATCGTGTGCTCGCCGCTCGCGGAAGACGTCACGGTCGCGCCCGCGATGCGGTGACTCGCGGCACCGAGCGCACTGACGTTGACACCCTGGATCGTGATGTTCCCAGCCGAGTCCATCGTGATACTGGACTGGCCGCAGATCAGGCTGATGCACTTTCCCGCGACGATCTGCACCTGTTGTTCGACGTTCGTGGACTGGTTCGCCGCCACATTGACGCGCTGCGAGCCGCCGACATTCACGACGTGCTCGCGCGCAATCGACGAGGTCCGCGTGCCGATCTCCTCGGTGTGTGCGGCACTGACGACGGTCGTCATCGTAGTCGCCGCCGTGCGGTACTGCTGCCCGACCGTCAACGTCTTGCTTTGCCCGACTTCCTCGGTCTTCGTCAGCGCGACGGTTTCCGCATGATGGCCGCCTATTGTCGCGCGGCGGTTCGCCCCAATCGTCACCGTTTCGTTTTGCCCGACTTCCCGGCTGCGGTTGCGTCCGACACGCATCGTTTCGTTTGCGCCGACACTCGCCGTCCGATGCTGTCCGACATTCACTGTTTCGTTGTTCCCGACGCTGCGGGTACGGTCGTGTTGTACCTGCGCGGTCTCGTCGCGCCCGACGGTATGAGCATGATCCCGGCCTGTCTTGACGGCATGGTCCAGCTCCGATTCGACATCCAGATTGCGCTCGGCATGCATCCAAAGCTGCTCGGCCCCCTTTCGGTCCTCGAAGCGCAGCGCGTTCGCGTGCGTCGCCCCGCCGCCCGGCGACGAACGCGACAGCAGCCCGCTTTGCGTCGCATTCGCGGGCAAGCCCCACGGCGGCATCCGTTCGCCGTTGTAGACGCGTCCGGTCACGATCGGATAGTCGGGATCGCCATTTAGAAAATCCACGACCACTTCATCGCCGATACGGGGGATCTGCACACCGCCGAATCCGCTGCCCGCCCAGGGGCTCGAGACGCGCACCCAGCAAGACGAGTTCTCGTCGAACTGCCCATAGCGATCCCAGCGGAACTGCAGCTTCACGCGGCCGTATTGGTCGGTCCATATCTCCTCCCCCTTCGCGCCGACGACAGTGGCCGTCTGCGGTCCGTTGGTGCGTGGCCGCGGCGTCGCCCGTGGCGAACGGTAAGGCAGGCTGTGCGGCTGCGCGACGGCCAGTGTGTCGTGCCGCACCTCGTCGTCGGCGCGCTCGCTTGCATAGGGGTTCTCCTGAAAGCGGTACTCGCAACGCACGATCAGGTACTCGCGGTTCTGATCGATGCGTGGGCATCGCTCGAGCGTGAACAGATAGCCGGGCGCCATGCCGCGCACGTTGGTCGATGCGCTGGCCCGTTCATGTTCGGCCTGCAGTTCTTCCAGCCGAACCCGGCCGTAGCGCGTGCCGGGTGCCTCGTCGCGATAGCCGCCAGGCCATTCGAATATCGCGTAGCTGTCGTAGTCGTGCCCGCGCGGGTCCACGCGTTGCGCCAGCAGATCCGCCCGGGGCTTCGTGTAGTCGTAGTCCGTGGCCTGGTGCGTGCCGACACTCACCTGTTGCGCGGGCTGCCAGCTGTCGATATGCTCGCGCTCCGCGATCGCCGTGCGATCCGGGCCGATGAAGGGAATGGTCGCGTAGCCCGGCAGCGTACTGTGCGATGCCATCGCATCGCACAGTACGAGCGTGTGTGTCCCAACGGCGTGCTCGAAGTAGTAGTAAATGCCTTCGGTCTCCATGAGACGCGACACGAACGCGGCGTCGGTCTCGTTGTACTGCACGCAGTATTCGCGCGGTGAGTAGGTTTCGACGAGGCGGTTCTTGATCGGGTAGCCGTAAGGCGCCAGCACTTGCTGCACGATTTGCGGCACGGTCTCGTTCTGGAAGATTCGGCAATCGGAGCGGCGCGTGGCAAGCCATAGCCAAGGGCGGACCACGAGCATGTAGCCGTAGTGCCGCGCGGCACGCCGGCCGTGGAGCTGCGCGTGCGCCACCAGTCCGGTCAAATAGCGCGACGAGCCGTCCTGCTGCTCGATGCGCACAGTGACGGCCTTGCCGAGCAGGTCGGTCAGCGACACGCTATGACTGTCGGCAAGCACCTCGATCCGAAATTCGAAGCATTGCCCGAGCATCTCCTCGCCTTCCAGGCGATGAAACTTCAGCGTGTCGCCAAGCGGGCCCTCTAGCGTGAAGATTCTGGGCATGCGATTTCCTTGTGCTTGAACCGGTAGACGAACTCGCCGTCGGTCGCACTAACCTCGATGGCCGCTAGCGTCCGGCCTTCGATCGTCGCCGTGAGCACTTCGCGGCTGATGCGGGTAAGGAGGGTATGGTTCAGGATGGCATCGACCATGCGCCCACCGGATTCGATCGTGCGGCATCGCTCGACGATCAGCGCAGTGGCCGAATCCGCGCAATGGAATGCAATCCGATGGTGCGCTTCGAGACGGCGTTCGATGCGGCGCAATTGGAGCGCCACGATGCGCGCCAGCATCTCGTCGGTCAGCGGGAAATACGGCACGACCGACAGCCGTCCGAGCAGCGCTGCGGGAAACACTTCGAGCAGCGGGCCGCGCAACGCGTCGGCGAGCGTCGCTGCATCGGGCAGGCGCTGCGGGTCGCGGCACAACTGCATCACGCGCTCCGTGCCGACGTTCGACGTCAGAATGATCACCGTATTCCGAAAATCGATGAACCGTCCTTCGCCATCCTCCATCCAGCCCTTGTCGAATACCTGGAAAAAGATCTCGTGCACGTCGCGGTGCGCTTTCTCGATCTCATCGAGCAGCACGACACTGTACGGCCGCCGCCGAACGGCTTCCGTCAGCACGCCGCCCTGTCCGTAGCCGACATAGCCGGGCGGGGCCCCTTTCAGCGTGGAAACGGTATGCGCCTCCTGAAACTCGCTCATGTTGATCGCGATCAGGTTGTGCTCGCCCCCGTACAACGTTTCGGCAAGCGCGAGCGCCGTCTCGGTCTTGCCGACACCGGAGGGCCCGCACAGCAGGAACACGCCGTGCGGCTTAACCGGGTCGTCGAGGCGCGCACGCGCGATCTGAATCCGTTCCGCAATCGTTTCGACGGCATGGCGTTGTCCGATCACGCGCTCGCCGAGCGTATCGGCAAGCCGCAGGACGGCCTGCATCTCGTTGCTGACCATCCGGCCGAGCGGGATGCCCGTCCAATCCGCGACGACAGCGGCCACCGCATGCGTATCGACGGCGGGCAGCACGAGCGGCGTCTCGCCTTGCAGCTGAGCCAACTCGCGCAGCGCCGCGTCGACCTTGGCTTGCGTATCGGCGCGTACCGAGAGGTCAGGCTCGGGCGTTTCGCTCGATGCGTCGACGAGCAGCGCGTTGCGCCATGCGACGATGCGTGTCAGCGCCTCGCGCTCGGCCTGCCAGCGCACATCGAGCTCTGCGAGCGCGGTCGCTTCGCGGTCGATCGAGGCATCGATCGCCGCGAGCCGCGATTCGTCGCAAAGGCCGAGCGTCCGCTCGCGATCGACCAAGGCGCGTTCGATGCGCAGGCTCTCGATGCGCTGCCGAGCGTCCTCGATCGCGGCCGGCACGCTATGCTGGCTCACGGCAACGCGGGCGCAGGCAGTATCGAGCAAACTGATCGCCTTGTCGGGCAGTTGCCGGGCCGGGATATAGCGGCGCGACAGCGTGACCGCGGCCACGAGCGCGTCGTCGAGCACGAGCACGCGATGGTGCTGCTCGAGCTTGCCGGCGATCCCACGCAGCATCGTCAGCGCCGCAGGCTCCTCCGGCTCGCTCACCTGGACAACCTGGAACCGCCGCGTCAATGCGGGGTCCTTCTCGATGTACTGCTTGTACTCGGACCACGTCGTCGCGCCGATCGTGCGCAATTGCCCGCGGGCGAGCGCGGGCTTCAGCAGATTCGCGGCGTCGCCTGTGCCGGCCGGGCCACCCGCGCCGACGAGCGTATGGACCTCGTCGACGAACAGGATGATGTTGCGCTCGCCCGACATGGCCTCGTCGATGACGGCGCGCAAGCGGCTCTCGAACTCGCCCTTGACGCTCGCGCCGGCCTGCAGCAGGCCGATATCGAGCAAATGGAGTTCGACATCGGCAAGCGGCGGCGGAACGTCGCCCGCGACGATGCGCAGGGCGAACCCTTCGGCGACCGCGGTCTTGCCGACGCCTGCCTCGCCGACCAGCAGCGGATTGTTCTGCCGCCGCCGCAACAGGATGTCGACGATCTGGCGAATTTCCACGTCGCGGCCGAGCACCGGGTCGATCTCGCCTGCACGCGCCCGTGCGGTCAGATCGACGGCGTAGCGCCGCAGCGCCGACTCGCCGGCGCGCGGTGCGGCAGGCTGACCCGAGGCCGGCTGCGGCGCTTCGGGCGAACCGGCGACGATGCTATCGAGTTCGTCGGCCAGCACGTCGGGTACGATGCGTTCGAACTCGCGTGCCGCGGCGTACAGCACATTGCGCAACTGCGGCGTCTTGACGATGCCGAGCAGCAGCACCGCGCCGCGGATGCTCGACGCGTCGTACTTAAGCGTCGCATAGACCCACGCGCGCTCGACGGCGTCATCGATATGCGCCGACAAGTCCGACACGGAACCGGCGCCGCGCGGCAACCGCTCGAGTGCGGTGGCGACACCGCGCTCGACGGCCGCGGTGTCGATGCCGAAGCGACGCAGTACGCGATGCAGATCGCTGTCCGGGTGCTGCAGTATCTGATGCAGCCAGTGGGCGATCTCCACGTACGGATTGCCACGTAGCCGGCAAGCGCCAGTTGCCTGCTCCAGCGTTTGGTAGAGGAATGGGTTCAGTTTCCCGAACAGGGCCATCCGGCCAATTTCGGACATAGGGATTTCCCGTTCAAGCAGATCGAGGTTGAGATTGAAGTGGACGACGGCGGACGGAATAATCGAGCACGAGCTCACGCGCGGGTGCCGGGTCGAGCCGCCGCCCGATCCATGCGCCGAGCCCCAGCGTTTCGCGGCTGCCCAACGCGAGCGCAGGCACTTCGTCGGGCGCGAGTTCCAGCTGCACCTTCCAGTCGAACTCGATGCCCACGTAGTCGCGTACCCATTGTTCGAGCGCGCGCGCCGCTGTGCCGCCCGGCAGAAACCGCCGGTACTCGGCCAGCGTGAGCGGACCGAGCACGATCTTGATGCGCGATTGCGCATCCCGCACCGCGACGCCGAGTGCCGCGCTGCCGAGCGGCGGCGCGAGGTGAGCCTCACCCACCACGCAGCGCTGCGCACGGTCGAGCGGCAACCATTGCGCGACATGCTCGACGATGCGCACGGGCACACCGAAATGGCGCCGCAGGATTTGCGCGAGCCCTTCGGGGTTGCGTGTGTGCCGCACCAGATGGCCCGCGTGAAAATATTGCGCATGCGGCGCGATGTCCTCGTGCATACGCTTGGCGACAGCATCGGGCGCAGCGCGTCCGATGAGGCTCGCGAGATACGCGTCGAAACGCGCGCGCCCGGGACGATCGAGACTCGCGGCCGGTTGCGCGTCGGCCCACGCGCGATAGAACAGCAGAATCAGCCGATGATGAAAGACGTCCGCGAATGCGGCAAAAGTCGGATCGTCATACTGCTGCGCGCGCTCGCGCGCGTATTCGGTCAGATGGAGCGGCAGCGGTCCGTTGGGTCCGAAGAGCCCGAACCCGCGAATCGCCAGATGAGGACGCGCACCGCTGTCGCGCACGCCTGCTAGCATCGCGGGCGCGAAGCCGAGCGACGGCTCGACGCCCAATCGCACCGGCTCGCCGATAGGGCGCGCCGCACGGCCGAGCGGCGCTGCACCGGGCGCTAGCGCATCGAGCCAGCGCAGCGCCTGGAACAGGTCATGCGCGTGCGGTGCGTCGCGCAGCCGCGCCCACCATGAATCGAGCCGCTGCGCATCGGCAGCGCGGGAACCGGGCGCATTCATATCGCGGGTCGCCTGCCGATGCGTGCCGGCCATTGCGTGAGCGTGCCGCGCTGGATGCTGCGCAGCACGCATTCGGCGAAGGAGTTGATCGAGACGTGCCGCGCAAAAAACTGTTCGAGGACCGCGCCGATGAGATAAGGACTGTCACCGGAAAACGCATGATCGTCGACGGTCAGCTCGACTCGCACACCCCGCCCGAACATCACGGGCCCGGCGCCCGGCAGTCGGCGAACCACCGGCGCGAACGCCACGCGAAGCACGCCGTCGATTTGCCTGCGCATCGCCGCATCCGCGGGGTCCGCGTGCAACTCCAGCAACTCGCGCAGCCGCGCCCCTCCCTCTTCGTCGTCGAGGTCCGTCAACGTCTGCCTGGCCAGCCCCAGGTGGCTGATGAGACGCCACGCGCTTTGTTCGTCACCGATCGGCTCGCGCGGTCGAGACGGACCGCGCACCATCGCGATTCGCTCGACCGGGGCGGAGATTCGCAAAGTGAACGCCGAGGTGCCGCCCGGCGGCAGCATGAGCGCGAGATCGCGATTGGTGCACAGCGTATCGACGGCGAGGTAGCGCGTCGCCTCGTCGAATGGCGCGCACTGCGTGTCCACCAGCGACACATAGGTTTCGCTGCCCGCGTAGCCCGTGCGCGTGCCGTGCGTGCGCGCTTGCGACGACATCAGCCGTGGCTCGCGGCGAATCGTGAAATACGCTCCGAAGTTGCCGGCGTCCGAGCCGAAGCTCGCATGGAACGGACGAAATTCGCGCTCCGATCCGTGCTCGAGACGCTCGCCCACGAGCCTCTGAACAGCGTAGACCTCGTAGTCGAGCGGGCGAGTTCGATCCACCACCACGTGATGCTCGCGCGCGCCGGGCGTTACGGCGATCCGGTCCGCCCGGCGTGGAAACAGGTTGACCGCGGGCGTGCAGTAAAGCGCGAGATGGCGTGTATCGACGAGGCTTTCCAGCGCCGCATCGTGCCGGCCCAACAGCACGGTCACATCGAATTCGTCCCCGTGCGCTCGAGCGACGGCGGGCCGCAAACCGTCGATGCTGAAAAACAGGAACCGCGCCGGAAACGCGAAGTACTCGCGCAGAAGACGATACCCGTGAAAACTGCGGCCGTCGTCGGGCAAAAGCGCCTCATCGGCGGCGAAGCCCCGCTGCTCGAGGGCTCCTGCGCTCAAGGCATGCTGCCAGCGCGGCGGACTCGCGGTGTCGTGGCATACGACGCCGAGCGTATGCGCTGCCACCAGCTCTAGCAGTTGCAGCGCATCGCGCTCCGGTCCGGCGAGATGGAACGTCAACCTGTCCAACGGCAAGTCGCGCAGATTCACACCCGCGTGGGCCTTCACCCGAATGCGCAATGCGCTGCACACCCCGCGGCGCAGCGATGGCCCGGCGAGCGACAGGTCGGCCGGTACGCCGGTCAGCGCCACGCGCGTCAATTCGAGCGGCCATAACGTCAGCTCATGCGCTGTGCGAAACTCGCAGGCGGTTTGCTCGCCGTCGGCAAGCCGAGCCTGCAAGGCGGTCCCGGCCGGCAGCCGGTAGCCTTGCGCGACCGTACCCTCGTTCATGCGCGGTGTGAACTGCACGACGGCCATGGACGGCAAAGGCGCCGCATAGCCGGGATAGACGGCCTCCAGCAAGCCCTGCGTAAAGCGTGGAAACTCGGCGTCCATCTTCATCTGAACGCGCGCGGTCAGGAAGCTGAAGCCTTCGAGGAGGCGCTCGACATACGGGTCCGGCGGCCCCGCGTCGTCCATGCGCAGGCGCGCGGCCACCTTCGGAAACTGCTCGGCGAATTCGGCGCCGAGTTCGCGCAGGTAGGCGAGCTCGCGGTTGTAGTAGTCGAGTAGGCGGGTATCCACGCTCAGGCGCCTCCGAGGGATTGCAGCGACACCGCACCCGTCTCGAGGTCGAGATCGGAGCGCAGCACCAACTCGACCGGATAAGGCGAGAGCCAAAGCGTGCCCTTGATCTCGAACGCGAGCACGTTCTGGCGCTGCGCCAACGCGCCGTGGCGCGCGTCGAGCTCCGCGAGGCTGCGAATCTCGACGCTCTGCGGCAACAGACGCGGCTCGAAGCGCAAGATCGCTTCGCGCATCGATGCCTCGATTTCCATGCGCTCGAGGCCCGACATCTGTTTGCCCGCCAGCGGACGCATACCGAAGTTGAGGACCGATGCACGCGCCTCGTCGAACCCGCTCCAATCGATGTGTCCATCTTCCGCATTCGCGGTGTTGAGCAGCCACGCGAGATCGCGCAGCACCGCCGCGCGCAGGCGCTCCCCGCCGATCGCCTGCGCGTCGGGTGCCTCCGCGCGCTGCTGCGGCGCATCGTCGGTCAGCCGATCGAGCAGCGCGGGCTGCAGACGGTCGCGCGTCTTGGCCGGTGTACGCGCCGCAGTCTCTCCCGCGCCGCGCGATAGCGTGTGTTCCATGGAGGTCCTACCGGCCTTACATCTCGGTGTTTTCCTTGATGTTCCAGCCGGCCGACACCTCTGCCCCCTTGCCGCCGGTATCCGTCTGCTGCCAGTACTGCTTCTTGACCTTCGCGGCCTGGAAGCCGTAGTTCATCAGCAGGCGATCCGCGGGATCACTGGGATCGACGCCGGTGACCTGCGCCGAGGTGACGAGCACCTCCTGCAGCGTGATGCGCATGAACTCGAGCTGCTTGCCGCCCGTCTTGCAAGCCGAGATTTCCACTTTGTCCAGATGCTTGCCGGTTACGCAGTTCTTGAGAATCGCGGCTGTTCCCTTGTCCATGTAGGCGACCGCGACGAGGTCGTTGAAGCTCGCCCTTCCCGCGTTGCCGCCGCTGCCGCTCGCCATGGCGCCCGGCTGGCTCGCCCCCCAGGAGAACGACTGGATATCGGTCCAGCCTTTGTGCTGCGAGTCCTCCGATTCGCCGGTCACGCCTTCCACTTTCATAAACAGTGCTACTCCCATCGATCGCTCCTTACGCGTTGATTTCCATTGAGGTTCATGCGGTCGCCGACTTCGCCGACGGCAGCTTCGAAACAAGCCGCAGCGAGACCGTCAGGCCCTCGAGCTGGTAATGCGGCCGCAGGAAAAACTTCGAGGCGTAGTACCCCGGGTTGTCTTCGATCTCTTCGACGACAACCTGCGCCGCGGCCAGTGGCTTGCGCGCCTTGGTTTCCTGCGACGAGTTGGCGGGGTCGCCGTCCACGTAATTCATGATCCAGTCGTTGAGCCAGCGCTCCATGTCGGAGCGCTCCTGGAACGAGCCGATCTTGTCGCGCACGATGCACTTGAGGTAATGGGCGAAGCGGCAGCATGCGAACAGGTACGGCAGCCGGCCCGAAAGGCGCGCGTTGGCCGTAGCGTCGGGGTCGTGATATTCGGCCGGCTGCAGCAGCGATTGCGCACCGATGAACGCCGCGAAATCCGAATTCTTGCGATGCACGAGCGGCATGAAACCGTTCTTCGCGAGCTCCGCCTCGCGCCGGTCGCTGATGGCGATCTCGGTCGGGCACTTCAAGTCCACGCCGCCGTCGTCGGTCGGGAACGTGTGGCACGGCAACTCCTCCACGGCGCCGCCCGATTCGACGCCGCGAATCGACGAGCACCAGCCGTACAGCTTGAACGAGCGATTGATGTTGGCTGCCATCGCATAAGCGGAGTTGGCCCAGGTGTAGCGGCCGTGACTCGCGCCGTCCGTTTCCTCTTCGAAATCGAATTCGTCGACCGGATTGGTGCGCGCGCCATACGGAAGCCTCGCAAGAAATCGCGGCAGTGCAAGGCCCAGATAACGCGAGTCGTCGGACTGGCGCAGGCTGCGCCAGGCGGCGTACTCGGTATTCTGAAAAATCTTCGTGAGATCGCGCGGATTCGCGAGTTCCTGCCACGAATCCATCTGCATGAGTTCCGGCGACGCCCCACCGATGAACGGCGCGTGCGCGGCGGCGGCGATCTTCGCGAGCTCGCCCAGCATCGCAACGTCGGGTGGGCTGTGATTGAAATGGAAATCTCCGACGAGGCAGCCGAACGGCTCGCCGCCGAACTGTCCGTATTCCTCCTCGTAGACCTTCTTGAAGAGCGGGCTCTGATCCCATCCCACTCCCTTGTAGCGCTTGAGCGTGCGTGCCAGTTCGTTTCTTGCCACCGGCAGCACCTTGATTTTCAGCAGCTCGTCGGTCTCGGTCTGATTCACGAGGTAGTGGAGCCCGCGCCAGGCTCCTTCGAGCGCTTGGAACGATTCGTGATGCAGGATCTGATTGATCTGCTCGCTCAGCTTGCGGTCGATTTCGGCGATGATCTGCTTGACCGTCCCGTAGGCATCGCTCGTCACACCGACTGTATTTTCGAGCGCCTGCTGAGCGAGCGTGCGTACCGCACGCTCGACCGACTCGCGCGCCTGCTCTGTCTTCGGCTTGAACTCCTTTTGCAGCAGCGCGGCGAATTCGGCCTGCGCGGCGGGCGGGGCGCTCTCGCGCTCAACGAGGGTTTGCATGCGCTCAGTCATGACGGCTCTCCGGCTGCGACCCCGCATCTTCGACTTCGGAGGTCTGCGCACCACGCTCCGCGCTGTCTTGCGCAGCGTGGCGCGCCAGCGACTGCAGCAGCGCCGGATCGTTGATCGCGTTCTCGATCAGTTGCTCGGCGCCGTGCTTGCCATCCATGTACGACAGCAGGTTCGACAGCTCGGTGCGCGCGTCGAGCAACTGCCGTAAGGCGTCGACGTTGCGCGCGATCGCCGCCGGCGAGAAATCGTCCATACGCTCGAACGTCATGTCGACATTGAGCAGGCCGTCGCCCGTCAACGTGTTCGGCACTTGAAAAGCGACGCGCGGTGCAATCGACTTCATTCGCTCGTCGAAATTGTCGATATCGATCTCCAGGAACTTGCGCTCGGCCAGATCCGGCAACGGCTCGGCCCGCTTGCCGGCCAGCTCCGAGAGCACGCCCATCACGAAGGGCAGTTGAACCTTGCGTTCGGATCCGTACGTCTCGACGTCGTACTCGATCTGCACTCGCGGTGCGCGGTTGCGAGCGATGAACTTCTGTCCGCTCGCTGTCTTGGCCTTTTGCTTGTCGGTCGTCATATGCTCCTCTTTCCGGCTCGCGCCGTTGAACGTTGAAAGTGCCGCCCTATCGGCCGCTCGTCGTCGAACCCGTCATTCGCCGCGCTGCCCGCTCAGCTCGTCGAGCCGAGGCAGGCTCTCGGGCACGAGATCGCGGATGATTTCGTAAAAGTCCAGCGTCAAGAGCCGTTGAGCGCGGCGCAGCAAGATCGGCGCGGGGTGGCTGGGCTCGTGAACCTCGAAGTAACGGCACATTTTTTCGAGGCCGATGCGTACGTCGTCGCGGCTCGACAGTTCCGCCGCTTGCCAAAGACGGGCATGACGCGCGCTTCCTGTCGGGTCCGCCTGGCCCTGTCCGCCCTCCGCTGCAGTCGGATCCCCCGTTGTGGATGCGACATCTAAGTGTTGTGTGCCGGCCGCAGCCAGCAGGTCATGCCGAATCCGCCGCAGCGTCTTTTCGCATTCGCTCGCATCGAACGACCATTCCTGTCCGAGTCGAGCCGCGACGCACGCGCGAATGGCGTCGATGGCATCGAGCGCATCGAGCCCGGCTCGTAACGCCGGCTGCCCCGCTTCGTGCGAGCGCAGCAAGTCCGCCTGCAAACGATCGCATCCGCCGGGGTAGCGCTCGAGCTCGGCACCGAGGCCGTCGATCACGCGCCCGGCATCGCGCACGCTGAGGGTATCGATCAAGCTCTGCGCCCGCGCCGCCTGCGCGCAGCCATGGGCGCCCACCATTTCGGCCAGCGCGTTCATGCGCGGCGTGGGATCCGCCTCGCCGTCGCTGTCGAGCCGGGGATGCACGTCTTCCCACCATCGCTCGACGAGCGCCGCGGCGACATGAAGGCCATCCGCGTAACCCACGAGGCCGCGTAGCTCGATCCAACTGCGCGTCAGGTGCGACGCGATGCGCAGGTCCTTCGTGCGGCTGAACAAGGCGAGCGCAAGCCGCTCGACGGCTACCCAGTCGGGCGCCTCGGCAGGAATCACCGTGTCGCCGTATTGCTGCTCGGGCTTGCCTACGGCACTTTGCTCGAGCGCGAGGTACTCCGGTTCGTACTCGAGGTTCGGCCCGCATGGCGCGTCGTGCTCGATCTCGGCAAGCAACGCTTCGACCCGTTGTGCTCTGTCCATGGCTTTCCTGTCTATGAATCGTTCCATGTCACTCGAATGCGTAGTCGATGTTGATCGACTTGCTGCCCGGGTCGACCCTCAAGGTACGGCGCAGCGGCGGCAGGCTGCCGTTGCGGACCTCGATCTGATAGACGCCGGGACTCAGTGCCAACGATCTGAGTGGCGGGCTCACGCCGCGCTTGACACCGCCGACATAGATTTCGCCCCATGGCCGGATGTGCAGGCGCACGAAGACCGTATCGGCGACTTTGAGCGGCTGCGGCGCGGATGCCTGTACCGGTGTGGAGGCGCTTTGCGCGCTGGCGCCTGCCGGCGCGACGACGGACTCCGATGCGTCGAGGCTGGCGGCCGGCGCTTCACGGCTCGCGGCCGCCGCCGGTTGCGCGGCGGGCGTACCGCTCGCGCTCGTCGTGAACGACAAGTCGCGCTGAGGCGCCGCCGTGGCCGGTGCGGGCGCCGCGGAAGCCGTTTGATGTTGGCCGGCGACTGTTGCAGTGGCCGCTGCGCCCGAGACGATTCGCGCGGCGCTCGGTCGCGCGCCCGCCGATGCCGATACCGGCGCGGTCACCGGCTTCGCCGGCTTGGCGAAGTGTGCGATGGCAACGGTGCCCGCTACGACCGCGATCAGCGCGGTTCCGGCTAAAAGCCGAGGTGTGGGCCCGAAGCGGTGGGCTACTCGATCAGCGAGTTTGGCGATGCCCGTTCGGGCCTCGGCGGGTTGCGTCGCGCGCACGCCGGGCGGCTCCCCTGTTATCTCTGGCGCTTGCTGTCGTGCGAGCGCGGCGGCCGTCGTCGATTCGATCGCAGGTGGCGGTTCGGCCGTAGGCGCTGCCCCGACCGAAGGTGCCGATTCGGCCGAGCACGTCGATTTGGCCGGACGCGCCGATTCGGCCTCGGGCGCCGATTCGACCTCAGGCGCAAGTTCGACAGCAGGTGATGTCGAGGGCGCAGACGGATACGAGCCGCGATCGAAATCATGCAGGCCGAGTTCGGCGGCAAACTCGGCGATCGATTCGGGCCGATCCGCGATACGCAGTTGCAACGCGTGGTCGATCGCCGCGAGGAACGGCAAACTGTACCGCTCTCGCTGCGGCAACGCGCGCGCTGCAAGCGGCTGGTAATTGTCCTGGATGCTGCGCACGACGGCCGCCGGCGGCAGCTCGCCCGACACCATCGCATGCAGCACGGCGCCCAGCGCGTAAAGATCGGTCCACGGGCCCTGGCTGAAAGCCGGATCGTCGGTGTACTGCTCGATCGGCGCATACCCGGGCTTGAGCATCATCGCGCTGTCGTCGACGACATCGCCGATCTTCTTGCGCGCCGCGCCGAAATCGAGCAGCACGGGCTTGCCGTCGGGCCGGATCAAGATGTTGTCGAGCGAGATATCGCGATGAAAGCACTGCGCGCGGTGCAGCGTATCGAGCGCGCCGAGCAAAGCGGCAACGATGTCGCGCAGTTCGGCCTCGCTCGTCCGCACGCCGCCGTCGAACATCTGCTTGAGTGTGCGGCCCTCGTAGAACGGCGTCACCATGTATGCCGTGCCGTGACTGGCGCCGAAGTGCAAGACCTTCACGAGACCCGGGTGATCGAACTGCGCGAGCAGCCGCGCCTCGTTGAGAAACGCGCTCCTGCCCGCGTCGAACGCCTGCGCGAAGCGCTCCGAGCGCAGCGCGACAGTCTGGTCGCCGTCGCGTACCGCAAGCATCGAGGGCATGTACTCCTTGATCGCCACCACCCGCTGCAGCGCCAAATCGAACGCACGATAGACGATTCCGAAGCCGCCGCCGCCGAGCACCGCCTCGATCTGCAATTCGCCGAGCCGATGGCCGAGCGGCAGCGGCCGCACGGCCTGTCCGGCCACGGCGACGCCTGCGTCCTGTTCGTTTTCCCTCGATAGCTGTTCCGTCATTTGCGACCTCTTGAACCGTTCTCCTCCCACGCTGTTCGCGCAGGCCTTCTCTCGTCGCCGCGCGTTCGGCTAACCATCCGGCTGCGCGCCGAATAGCCTGACGAACAGCCGCGCGTCGGGCACACCGGTATGCGCATGCGTGCGCAATGGGGAGCCGTCGATGCGATGAGTCCACCAGAAGCTCGTCGCCCCGTGCGGATCGAAGTACTGCGACAGCGCGGGCCATGCGACCGGCTCGGCCGACGGCGCGGCCTCGCTCGCCCAGGTCGAGCTGCCACCGACCGCGCCGCGCGGCAGGAGCCGCGCTTGCGCAAGCGCCTGCTCGAAGTGCCCGGGCGAATGCGCGAAGCGGATCGTTTCGATCAGAGCGATACCGATCTGCCGATAAAACGCGTCGGCGTCATCGGGCAATCCGCTCCAGTAGTCCGCCACCGCGATCGGTTGGGTGACGATCAGCGGGTAATAGCGCCCGACGCGATCGCAACTCGGCGCGAGACACCCGGCTTGAACGCACGATGCTCCGGCGCCTGCGGGAATCAGGAAATTCCACGCCGGTGCGATCGTGTAATAGCGCTCGATCTCGCCCGCGCCGCGCTGCCGCATTGCGCTCACGCCTAGCTGCATCCAGCGCTCCCACCAGAGCGCAAGCTCGTGCGGCAGCCGTCGGTTGACGAAGTCGCCGGCGCTCGGAATCTTCCCGTACCAGGCTGGCAACGTCGCGTCGTCGGACATAGGGACAGCGCTCATGACTTCGCCGGACACGAAAACGACTCCATCTGCGGCAGCCGGAACGGGTTGCGGATGCTGCCGGCCGTCACGCGTAACGACAACGGCTTGCCGTCGACGGTGAAGCTTGCGACCATCTGCTCGGGCGCACGCCCTAACGAAAGCGACGCGCGATCGAAGAGTCGATGCAGCGCCCACGGTCCTTCGGTCATGAAGCCGCCGGTCGCGCCCGACTGCTCGAAGACCTGCAGCCGGACCTGGTTGCTGCCGCGCGGACCGGGCCACTGCACCGTGGCCGGTACCTGCGGCCCGTGCGCATAGCGGATGATTTGTCCGTCGACGTCGAGGACCATCTCTGTAATCGACGGGTCCATGTCGAGCGGCATGATCTCGACCTTCAATTGCGCATCGTGGCTTGCACCGGCGAAGTAGACATCGCGGATCACGGCCGCTTTCTCGAACGACGCAAGCATCGCCGCGTCCGACGGATTCGCGTCGGTCGGACGGTTGTCGAAGCGCCAGGGCTGGGCCGACGTATTCACGAGCGTTTGCAGGTGTTTCTGGAAAAAGTCGTCCATCAGTGCGCCCGGCGCAAACAGATGAGCGAAGTCCGCCGGCGCGACATCACGCGCCGCACCACGCGCGAATGGGTAGCGTCCCGCGATGGCCTGCCGGCAGAAGTCGCCGACGCTCGTGCCCGCGCTTTGCGCGATGTTCTTCTGTTCGACGGCGGCGACATTGCCGTTCGCCGCATTCGAAAGGTCGTAGAGCATCTCGCGCACCGGCGTCGGCAAGCGCCCTGCCTGTGCGCGGACCTGGTCCATGGCGCTGGACGGCGGCGGCGTCGCGCCACCGCGCAGCGCGTCGTCGGTTGCCGACAGGTAGGTGTAAAGCGCATCGATCATCTTGAGCGTCGTATCCAACGGCCCCGCCCCCTGCTCGCCCTTGCCGCCGCTGGCAGGCGCCAGCGCGCGCAAGCCGGCGAAATGGGCGTCGACCGCGTCTTCGGGCCGAGTGGGCGACGGTGCGCTACGCGTGTCGCCTGCCGGCACGCCCCCGAAAACCTGCGCGAGCGAGCTTCGGGCTTCGCCGACCTTGTCCTGCACCTGCACCTCGAGCGCGTGCTCGCCACCGCCGTCGGCCTCCCCGAGCGCTGTTTCGCGTGCCAGCGCACGAACGAGGCGCACGAGCGGCGAATCCTGCGAGGACAGCATCCGTGCAATCTGGATGCTCTGCGTGAGGGTGGCGCCGCGCTGCAGGGCGATGTCGGCCAAATAATCGTCCCAGGTCTTGACGTAGTCGTTCAGGTAGAGCTGTCGGATGTTGCGCGCCCAGTTGGCTTCGTCGGCCGCACTCGGAACTTCGGAGGCACCCCGATTCAGCACCCACATTTCCTCACGGCCGAAACGGTCGATCTCGTCGTTCAGCCGCTTGGCGAACACGTTCCAGTAGCCCTCGGGCGTATAAAGACCGGGGACGCCCTCGTCGAGCCCCTTGCCGCTGCGACGCCGGAACACGAGCGACGCGTCCGGCCCCACTGCCTGCGCGACGCTGAAGTCGTAAGCCGCCGTGCTCGCGCGCATCGTGCTGGCGAGCTGGCCGTAGAGCCGTTGCGAGAATGGGATCTGCCGCAGGCGGTCGCGCACGTCGGCGACGAGGCGCTCGTTCATCGGAAACGGCGACACGGCAACACGATCGCCGAACAGCGAGGCCAGATGTGAGCGCAGGGACGCACGTTGCGCTACCGGAAAGTCGGCCGGCAGCGAGCGCTCCAGTTCGAGGTCCACGACTGCCTGCACGAATGCCGGGTCGTAGTGCGCGCTTTCGTACAGCATCAGATAGGCTTTCAACGCTGCATACGCGTATTCGCCGCTCCCGTTGCGGGCCTCTTGCAGCGCCGATTCCATCCGGCGCGCAGCAAGCGGCAGCAGCACGTTCTCGAGCGCGCGGCGATAGACGGCGTCGGCGGCCTCCTCGATCTTCTCGCCCTGGAACAGTCCCCATCGATACGCGAGCGGCGGACGATGCAGGTCGAACCGCTGCGAGGCCGGCAATGCCCGCAACTTATCGAGCGCAGGCAGCAGACGTGCGATATCGTCGGCATCGGCGAGTTTCGCGCGGCTGACCTCGGCATCCACCACCGGCACGCGCGCGGCCACCTCGTCCAGATACAGGCGATTGCGTGTGTAGCTGCGCATCCAGGCCGCGACCGTCAGGCACAGCACGAGACCGAGCGCGACATAGCCGGCGATTCGCAGCGCGCGCCGCCGTTCATGCCAGCGCATGTTGGTGCCGGCCAGCGCCGCCTCACGGAAGATGTGTTCCTGCAGCAGGTTCTTCAGGAAAAAACTGCGCCCCGTCGAGCCGGCTTGCGCCGCAGGCGGCACGCCCTCGATCTTCAGATAGCGCTTGATGCCGCTCATCACGCGGTCGAATGCCGTGCCCTCCTGCGTGCCGCTCGTGAAATAGACGCCGCGGAGCAACGGCATCGGCTCGAGGCTCGACACCGAAAACACTTCGGCCACGAACTGTCCCAACATGTCCTGCAAGTCCGCGAATTGCTGCGGCAGCAGATAGGCCATCTCGCAATGGCGAGCGTCGCTTTGGCCGCTGAGCAGTTCCGGCAACGCGTCGTTCAAGCGCCGATTCAGCAGTCGATACTCGCGATCGAATGCTTCGCGCAAATCGAACGTGGGTGCGCCGCTCTCACGCAAGGCAAACGTGAAACCCCAGACTTGCGCACGCTCGGTCCGCCCGAACGCGCTGAAATATTCCATGAAGCCGGCGAGCAGATCGGCTTTCGTCACGAGTAGATAGACAGGGAACTGAATGCCAAGCTGCGCGCGTAACTCCTGCAGACGCCGGCGCAGCACCATCGCGTGCTGCGTGCGCTCCGCTTCGGAGGCGCTCAGCAAATCGGCTACGCTGATGGTCAGCATCGCACCGTTCAAAGGCTGGCGGGCGCGGTACTTCTTGAGCAGCTCGACGAACCCGTTCCATTCGCCTTCGTCGAGCGCGCGGTTGCTTTCGTGCGTCGTGTATCGGCCGGCCGTGTCGATCAACACCGCATCGTTCGTGAACCACCAGTCGCAATGGCGCGTGCCGCCCACGCCGCGAATCGCCGCACGGCCGAACTGCTCCGCAAGCGGAAAGCTGAGCCCCGAATTGACGAGCGCCGTGGTCTTGCCCGATCCGGGTGCACCGATGAAGACGTACCAGGGCAACTGATACAGATACTGACGCGACATCCGTTCGAACCAGCTCGCCACCCCTTTGCGCGCGCCGTCGACCCGGCCGAAGCTGACGCGCTTCAGCAGCGTCGCAGCTTCGTCGAAGCGGCTGCGCAACTCCTCCAGGTGCGGTTGCGCCGGCTCCTGACCCGCCGCGCGCGAGCTCGCGCTACGCAACTGATTCAGCATCTGCGTATTGAGCTGCGCGGCTCGCCAGCGACGCCAGGCGAAGCGTATCGCCCACGCCGCGAATATCAAGCCGATGACCGAGCAGCGCACCCATGCGCTTTCGAGTGGACGGTAACCTGCAAACGCGAACAGCGGGCCGGCAATCCAGATCAGGACAGCGAGCACGACGAGGCCCGCCAAGGTCATTGCTTCACCTCGCCGCAGCGCACGCGCAATACGCTCAAAGACTTGGCTCATGCTCAGTGCGTCTCCGTGGCTGCCGATGCCGCGCTGTCCACAGGGGCGAGCATCAGCGTAATCTCTACGCGCCGGTTACGGGCGCGCCCGGCCGGACTGTCGTTGGGTGCGATCGGGTCGAGCGCGCCGCGTCCTTGCGCGACGACGCGCTGCGGCTGACCGAGCCGGGCCGCGAGCAGGCTGCGAACCGCTTCGGCCCGCTCGCGCGAGAGGTCCCAATTCGATGCGAAGCGCACGGTATGCACGGGGATATCGTCTGTGTACCCTGTCACGCGAACATTGCCCGGCACACGGTTCAAGGCGTCCGCGATGCGGGTGAGAACCGGCAGGTATCGACCGATCACATCCACCGAGCCCGATTCGAACAAGCCGTCGCCGCGCAGCACCACGACGCTGCGATCTGCTTCATCGCGCACGGTGACGAGACCGGCCTGTATCTCGGGCTCGAGGAATCGCGCGAGGCGCGGCGGCGGCGCGGGACGCGGCACCGGCGGGCTCGGCTGCAATTGCGGCAAATGCAGCGAATCGATCGATGCGAACAATTGATCGGAATGGCTCGCGAGCATGATGCGCAATGCGCCGAACACGCCCAGGCACACAAGCAGCGCAAGCGCCGCGCACACCCATAGGGGCACGGCGGGACCCCGCACGGCTTCGCGCGTGAGTTCGTCGCGCCAGTGCGGAGAGAGTGCCGGGTCGTATTCGCCGCGCACTGAACGGATCGTCTGCGCGAGTTGCTGCCGAAGCGCCTCCAGTTGAGACCGGCCGTTGTCGAGAACTCGATAGCGTCCTTCGAAGCCTAGCGCCAGACAAAAGTAGAGCAGTTCGAGCAACTCGATATGCTGACGCGGCTGTTGCGAAAGACGTTCGAGCACTTGGAAGAATTTTTCGCCGCCCCACGTCTCGTTGTGAAACAGCACGAGCAGGCTATGCGCCGACCAGACGCCGCCGCCCCATGGCGTGAGCGCCGCAACTTCATCGAGCGCGGTGCACAGACAATAGCGCGCGCCGATGATCGCCTCGGGCGCGACGCCGGCCTCCTGAGCCCGCGCTTCGAACCGGCGAATCTCCGTTGCGAGATGTTCGCGCAACCAGGCGGGGTTCGGGTGATGCACCGTCGAGCGAATCTGCGGCAGCAGGTTCAGCAGCGGATTGGCCGCTGCGACGAGCGGATTCGTGCCGCTCGCGGCCCACTGGCCGGGCGCCGGCTCGGCGTCCGCGCGCGCGGCCGACGGTCCAGGCGGCTGCGCGCCTCCGGGATTCGGCGCAACGAAGCCGCCCGCACCGGCGGCAAACGAATCGGAAGAGTAGTTCATCGAAAATGTCTGCTTCTAATCCAGCTATTAGCCCCGGATCGCCCAAAGCGCCATCGACAGCGCGGGAAAATCGCCGGCGATGTGAAAGGCCAGCCCGCCCGAGCGCTCCAACTGACGCCAAAGCTCGCTGCCCTTGTCGATTTCGAAATAGGTGTGGCCGGCGTGGTAGGGAATTTGTCGCGGTGCGACCGGCAGTTGCCGCATGCCGATGCCCGGCAGTTGCAAATGCACGAGGTCTTGAATGCGCTCGACGGGACCCACCTTCGCCTGCGCGGGAAAGCGCTCACGCAACGTCTCGGCCGGCACGTCGGCGTGCACCGCGAGCACGAAACCGGCGTGTTCGCGCAATGCTGGATCGGCAATTACGGCAACCCGGACGCGATTGCCTGCGTCCGTCAGCTCGAGTTGGATCGCGTT
Organism: Paraburkholderia sp. NMBU_R16; assembly: GCF_013282575.1. Taxonomy (GTDB): domain Bacteria; phylum Pseudomonadota; class Gammaproteobacteria; order Burkholderiales; family Burkholderiaceae; genus Trinickia. Next base: position 1,835 of record NZ_JAAAYE010000029.1, on the reverse strand, counting down.
CTGTTCAAGCACAGTCGACAGCGAGCGCCGCAGCTCGACCATCAGCGCAGCGAAGCTCGCATGCAGATCGTCGTGGCAGTAGACCGGCAAGACCTGCGGACGTCTGCCCGCAGCCGTGAACGTGCTGAGATCGCAGGCGAGCTTCAGCCAATCGCAAAAGAGCGTCTCGGGGTGTACGACCACCTCCTGCTGCGCGTGCCAGGTGAGCGCCAGATAGCGGTTGACGAGTTGCAGCAGCAGAAAGTCCGCCACTTCGGAAACGCCCGCACGGCCCGGCTGCGCAAGCCGTTCGCCTAGCGCCTCGCCGCGTTGCGACAGCAGTGCATGCAGTTCGCGCGTATAGCCCACCAGCACCGGATCGCGAGCCGCGACGAGCCTCGGCGGAATATAGGTTTCGTCGACGAGCAAACGCCCGTCCGTGCCGCGCTCGATGACGCGTATCGCGCCGAGCGCCTGCCACTCCCCGCTCAACTCCGATTCGAGCATGAGCCGTGCATTGAGGCGGCCCGTTTGCACGAGTGCCGGACCAAGTGCAACGGTATTGGCGTCCGCCACCTCGTGCTCGCGCACCAGATAGCGCGCCAGATCCGTATGCGTTTCGCCGCCGAACGATATCTCTTCGGCGCCACCGCGCCATAATGGCAGCGCCAGCACGACGAGTTGGTTCTTCGCGTGCGCGGGTACGTCCAACGGCTCGGGTCGGTCCTCTGGGTGCGCCAAGTCGAATGGCGTGCCGTCGCGCATGACGCCTGACGCCGCGAGCAAAGCGATTTTGCCGAGCGCGAGCAGATCCCGATCGATCTCGAGTTCGTCGAAGCCCCAGAAAAATCCTTGAAGTGCTGCGCAACGCACGCGGACATAGCGTTCCCAGTGCCGCTCCAATTGCTGGAAATGCTGGGGCCGCAAGAACATTCCCTCGGTCCAGACCACGCGCTGGCGCAACGCCGCAACCGATGTCGAAGACGAAAGCGCTTCGCTCATGAACCGCCTCGCTTGTCGTTGCCGAGCGCCAAGCCACCGCTCCTGACGGCGATCGTCACTTTCATCTCGCTGGGCGAGGTCTGCCAAAAACGGTAGAAGTTAAGTTGTTTCGGCTGCGGCAGCGCGACGGTCAGCTTCCAACGATTCTGCTCGAGCGAGCGATACTCTGCGACGACGCCGAGCGCATGCGCCTCCACATTGCCCACATAGCGCAGCGTCCGCGATTCGCCCGGGCGCAGGATGACGCGCTCGACGCTCAAGAGCTCGCCGCCGAGGGCCGCATCCGGTTTGCTCTGCAACGAAAAGAAGTCGGCGCCCTCGAATGCCGATGCGGTCTTCAGTTGGAAGACCTTCAGTACGATCGGTGCAGGGTTGCGGTTCGTATCCCGATTCACGTCTGCAGCGACATCGAACGTGACCGAATAGGGCGCCGCGGCCAGGTGCTCGGTCGCAGCGCAGCCCGGGAGCAATACGAGACACGCCGACAGAATCCGGCCGGCAGGCCATTGCCAGTGAGTCATTTGATGTTTCCTACGCTTGATATCTGGCACTTCGCTTTATCGACATGGAAGATCGCCTAATTCAAGCAAACAAATTTAATCCGCGACATAAAAAAACTTTATACGCGACAGCTTCGCTCGGATGTTGATACGCAATAAAACGCCCCTCAGCCGAGCATATTCAGGGCCGATAAGGATCAATATTCCAGCAGTGAACTACCCTTTTTATGCCTCTTTTGAATTCCGAGTGGGTGATGTTAGCGGGTCAAGGGCGGGCGTAAGCCCGGCGCAGCGAACCCTTGAGGCGCTCTGAATCGACAAGCTGAGGTATGGCTGGTTGCGGCAGAATGCGGC
>NZ_JAAAYE010000028.1 GCF_013282575.1 Paraburkholderia sp. NMBU_R16 | reverse complement strand
GCTCGGCGCGGCGTGGCGGCAGCGGTTCCGGGCTACGCCCTTCACCGCTGCCGCCACGCCAGTACTCTCATCCTGATTGACGCGCTGCTCTCATCTTGTTTGACGCGCGGCAGGCTGTCGCCGGGTCTCGACTTCGAAAGCCGGATCTACGCAAAAATCAATGCGCCCGAGCTGCTGCAGCAGGAGCTGCGGAAAAAGAATTACATCCCCGAGCCTATCGCTCTGGGCGTGAACACCGATGCATACCAGCCCGTCGAGCGCGAACTGCTTCTCACCCGGCGCGTGATCGAAACGCTGCACGAATACGGGCACCCGTTCGCGGCGATAACGAAGTCTTCACTGATCGAGCGCGACATCGATCTGCTCGCGCCGATGGCCGCGAAGGGGCAGGTGATGGCCGCGATCACGGTCACGACGCTCGACCCGGAGATCGCCCGTACGCTCGAGCCGCGTGCGGCCACACCGGCGCGCAGACTGCGTACCATCCGCACGCTCAGTGACGCTGGAGTCCCCGTCGGTGTCAGCGTCGCGCCAGTCATCCCATTCGTGACCGAACCGGACCTCGAGCGCGTGCTGGAGGCATGCGCGCAGGCGGGCGCAACGAGCGCGAGCTATATCGTCTTGCGCCTGCCCTGGGAAGTGGCGCCGCTTTTCAAGGAATGGCTCGCCGCTCATTTTCCGCAGCGCGCCGATCGCGTCATGGCGCGCATTCACGACATGCGTGGTGGCAAGGATTACGACTCTTCGTTCGCGCACCGCATGAAAGGCGAAGGTGCCTGGGCGCAATTGCTCAAGCAACGATTCGACAAAGCGGCCAAGCGGCTTGGACTCAACGAGCGGCGGCACGGCATTCTCGACATGTCCCAGTTCAAAAGGCCGGAACCACCCGTGGCGCCGAACGCTCAATTGAGCCTTTTTTAACCGCGGCTGCCGCGGCTACTGTTCGAGCGACTTGGCCGTATCGCCGTGCGATTCGAAATAGGTTTCGAATGTCACAGCCAGGCCCGCCATCAAAAGCAACGCACCGATGAAAAGGGAAAAGATAACAACGAACACGACGGCCCAGCCCGAGCGATTGCGCTGGTCCGATCCTGCGTTGAATTGGGCATCCCATTTGTGGTCGGGCCGCAGGCCATAGACAATTGCCGAGAGGAAAGCGGCCAGCAGCGACACCGCGCCGGGCACGGCGAGCGCCCATCCGAGAGGAGAAGCGCGCATCGTCGCAACGAGCAGCAGAATGCCTGGTATGCCGAGCAGCGTTCCGCACAGATGAGCCCAGCCGAACGGGTCACGCGCGCCGTAGAGATAAAAGCGATGCGCGCCCAGACTGCCGAGCACGAAGGCCAGCGTCGCCGTAAGCGTCTTGGAGCGAAAGCGCTGCATGCTGCGCGAATGAGGTCCTGACATAGTGGGGCAAGGAGTTGGGCTATTGAACGCGGTTGAATGTTCGGCTATGCGGATATCGCTCGTGTGCGCGGCGGCCTGCTGCCACGCGCATTTTACGCTCCGTGACGGGCCGGGGTCGCCGTTGAGGCGGCCGATGGCAAGCGCCTGCGTAAGTGTTTGTTATGGTTTCGATTTCCCGCTATAATCGAGCGTTTCAGTGGTTCCGAACCCCCGGATTTCAAGGATTACAGCATGGTCATCATCCGCTTGGCTCGCGGCGGCTCGAAGAAGCGCCCGTTTTACAACATCGTTGCAACTGATTCGCGCAGCCGTCGCGATGGACGTTTCATCGAGCGCGTGGGCTTTTACAACCCGGTTGCGACGAAGGGCGAATCGCTGCGTATCGCGCAAGACCGTCTGACGTATTGGCAAGGCGTGGGCGCGCAACTGTCGCCGACGGTCGAACGTCTCGTCAAGCAAGCGCAAAAGGCGCAGCCGGCTGCTTGATCGCGGTTTTCGCGGTTTACAGACGTGACATCGGACCGTTCGTGAGACCGAGGGATCCCTATGCCGGCCCATGATTCGAGCGGACCGTCGAGCCCCAAGGAGCGTTCGAAGCCGGGTGCACGCAACGCGGCGTCGCCGTTCGGTGCATTCGTGCGAAAACCGCTCGAACGCGCGGCAGAGGCTGGCGAGCAGCCGCGGGCGGTCGCCGATACAGAGAGTTGGCCTGATGACGCGGTCGAAGTCGGTGCTATCGTCGATTCCTACGGGCTGAAGGGTTGGGTCAAAATCGCCGCGCACGCCGGTGGCGTGCAAGGCGGCGAAGCGTTGATTCACGCGAAGTGCTGGTGGCTGGCCAAGGGGCGGGAACGCAAGTCTGGCGAAATCACTCAGGCCAAGGTGCATGGCGATAGCATCGTCGCGCATCTCGCGGGCTTGGCCGACCGCGACGGCGCGTTGGCATTGCGTGGTTTTCGCGTGTTCGTGCGCCGAGCCGATTTTCCGGTGCTCGATAACGATGACGAGTTTTATTGGGTCGACCTGGTCGGCCTCGATGTCGTCAACGAGGCGGGCGAGGCGCTTGGCCGTGTTGCCGACTTGATCGACAACGGTGCGCATTCGGTCCTGCGGGTCGAATATCCGTCGATTGGCAAGGACGGCCAGCCGGTGAACGGCGAGCGGCTCATTCCGTTTGTCGGTGTATACGTGAAAACGGTGGACCGGACGGCAAAACGCATCGTTGTCGACTGGCAAACCGATTACTGAGCGATTACTGAGCTCGATCGAGACAAGGGAGCGCGATGCAGTTCGATGTCGTCACGCTCTTTCCGGAAATGTTCCGCGCGGTGACGGAGTGGGGCATTACCAGCCGTGCCGTGAAACAAGGGCGTTTCGGTCTGCGCACATGGAATCCGCGCGATTTCACGACCGACAACTATCGTACGGTTGACGATCGACCGTACGGCGGTGGCCCGGGGATGGTCATGCTGGCCAAGCCGCTCGAGGCCGCAATCGGCGCCGCGAGAGCGGCGCAGGCGGCGCAAGGCATTGCCGCCACGCGCGTGGTCATGATGTCCCCTCAGGGACAACGCCTCGATCACGAGCGTGTCATGCGGTTCGCCGGCGAGCCGGGGCTCGTGTTGCTTTGCGGTCGATATGAAGCGATCGATCAGCGGCTCATCGAGCGCTGCGTCGACGAGGAAGTCAGTTTGGGCGACTTCGTGCTCTCGGGTGGGGAGTTGCCGGCGATGGCCTTGATGGACGCCGTCGTGCGGCATCTGCCGGGGGTGCTCAACGATGCACAATCGGCGGTGCAAGACAGCTTCGTGGACGGACTGCTCGATTGTCCGCATTACACGCGGCCCGAGGAATACGAGGGGATGCGTGTGCCGGACGTGCTGCTCGGCGGACATCACGCTGAAATCGAGCAGTGGCGCCGCCGCGAGGCGCTCAGAAATACCGCGGCCAAGCGGCCCGATTTGATCGAGCGCGCGAGGCACAACAAGATGTTGAGCCGTGCCGACGAGGCATGGCTCGCAACCCTTGCCAAGAGATCCCCAAAAACCTGAAAGGGTTGGAGGCGACGATGGCGGGGGCAGGCGGTGCCGGGCGTATGATCGGCACCAGGATGTGAACCCATCCTCTATCGGGGCCGCGCGCGATGCATCTCGCATGCTCGGGCCGGCAGAACGCCGACAAGATGGCTTAAGGAGTCAGTGATGAATCTGATTGCAAAACTCGAGCAGGAAGAGATCGAGCGCGTGCTCGCCGGCAAGACCGTCCCCGAATTCGCCCCTGGCGACACGGTGATCGTCAATGTGAACGTCGTGGAAGGCAACCGCAAGCGCGTTCAGGCTTATGAAGGCGTGGTGATCGCGAAGCGCAACCGCGGCTTGAACTCGTCGTTCATCGTTCGCAAGATCTCGTCGGGCGAAGGCGTCGAGCGTACGTTCCAGACGTACTCGCCGCTGTTGGCGAGCATCGTCGTGAAGCGCCGCGGCGACGTGCGCCGTGCGAAGCTGTACTACCTGCGCGAGCGTTCGGGCAAGTCGGCTCGAATCAAGGAAAAGCTGGTCTTCAAGGACCGCGCTGCTTCCTGAGCGTAAGAGCTGTAAGAAAAAGCACCCGCCCGGGTGCTTTTTTGTTTGTCGGTCCAAAATATCGGTATTGCATCGTCGCCCGTGAGAGTCTGCTTTGATCCGTCCTGTCTTTGAACCCGAGGCGCTGCCGGTCGAGTCCACGGGTGCCGATTTGCCCATCGTTCCGCCCGAGCGACTGACACCCGACGGACTGCGTGCGCGCTTTACCCAGCGCCTCGTCTGGGCGCCCGAGCCGACCGATGTCAATTGGCGCGAGCCGGGGGACCCCCGCGCAGCCGCCGTCCTCATGCCGCTCGTCGTGCGCGACGAAGGTCTTGCCGTGTTGCTGACGCAGCGGGCCGATCACTTGAGCGACCATGCGGGCCAAGTCAGCTTTCCTGGCGGCAGACGCGAACCGGAAGACGAGAACGCGATCGCAACGGCGTTGCGCGAAGCGCAGGAAGAAGTATCGTTGGCCGCCGAGCGTGTGGAAATCCTCGGCGCACTCCCCGATTATCTGACGGGCACGGGTTTTCGCGTGACACCGGTGGTCGGACTCGTGCATCCGCCGTTTGCCGTCGAAGCCGATACGCTCGAGGTCGCGGACATTTTCGAGGTCCCGCTTGCATTTCTGATGGATCCTGCGAACCACGAAGTTCGATTGCTGCGATGGGAGGGCGGCGAGCGCCGCTTCTTTTCGATGCCGTACCCTCGGCCGGGAACCAGCGGTCACTACTTCGTCTGGGGCGCCACCGCGGGCATGCTGCGCAACTTCTATCGCTTTTTACTGGCGTGAGGCCGAGCGTACCTCTCAATCCGACGACTTTCGTGTCGCGCGCACTCCCTACAGGCGGCCCTGTGCTATCGTTACGCGACAAATGCAAATAACTTGAATTGGTACGGCGCGTCGCATGACCTTTTTCTCCGTATTACTGGCTCTCGTCATCGAACAGCTACGTGCGCTGTCGCCGAACAATCCGGTGTTCGCACTGCTTCAATATCATGCTGAATGGGCCGCTCAGGGCTTCGACGCCGGCAAGAAAAAGCACGGCATACTGGCATGGCTGGTCGTCGTCCTTCCTTGGACGCTCGCCGTCGGCGCAGTCTATTACCTCCTTTATCGAATCAGTTTCGCGCTGGCGTTTCTCTGGAACGTCGTCATCGTTTATTTCACACTGGGTTTTCGGCAGTTCAGTCATTACTTCACCGATATCCATCTCGCGCTCAATAATGACGACGTGCCGCGCGCGCGCGAAATCCTCAGTGAATGGACGGGCCTCGAGACGGTCGACATGCCCGTCGGCGAGATCGTCCGGCACACGCTGATACACGCGGTCGTGGCGTCGCATCGCCATGTGTTCGGGGTCTTCTTCTGGTTTCTCATCCCCATCGGACCGGCAGGGGCGGTGTTGTACCGTGTTTCCGAATATCTTGCCCGCGCCTGGTCCGTACCGGCTGGAGAGCGGACCGTGGCTTTCGGTACATTCGCGCAGCGCGTGTTCTTCGTGATGGATTGGGTGCCGGCGCGGCTCACTGCCCTTGGCTTTGCCATCGTCGGCAATTTCGAGGACGCGATCTATGCATGGCGCAATCACACGCGCCAGTGGCCCGACGCCAACGATGGCGTGTTGCTCGCGGCCGGCAGCGGCGCGCTGGGCGCGCGCCTCGCGGGGCCGCTCGCGGAACCGTCGAGCCTCGATGCGCTCGTCGCGCCCGACGGCGGTCCCATTCCCGTCGGCGACGACTGCACGCCGCGTACGCTGCAATCGGCCGTCGGGCTCGTGTGGCGTGCCGTCATCCTCTGGATGATCCTGCTGCTCATGCTGACGATCGCGGTCTGGCTGGGCTGATCGGCGCTATCGATCGCTATCGATCTCTTGCGCCGGCGGGCCGCGGCGGCCTGCACGTCACTGTTCGTCAAGGCTGCGTGACGCGCCGCATTGCCAGCATTGCGTGAACTGCGCCTCGAGCGTCTCGCCGCACCTCGCGCATCGCCACGGCAAGCTGCCGGCAGGCGGCCCGCTGATCGCCGCTTCGATAATTTTTCTTGCCAATGCTTCGTCGCGCTCATCGACGAGCCAGAGCTCGGGTGCGCATTGGTCCGCCGGGATTTCGCCGAGTGCCCCGTTCAGATAGCGGTTGTGCAATTCGCAAGGGATACCGGCGATGCTCAGCAGGTTCACCCAATGTTGACCCGTCACGGCGTTCGGAGCGAGCGTCAGCTTGAGCATGGACAGACCTTGGCGGGGCGGTATGTCGCTACCGAACGATCTGGCCGGCTTCGTGCACGAGCTGCGCATAGAGCGCATGGCGCTCGCGCGCGATCCGGCCCGCGGCCACGGCTTCGAGAATCGCGCAGCCGGGTTCTTGCAGGTGATGGCAGTTATAGAAGCGGCAATGCGGCAGCAATGGCCGGAATTCCGGAAATGCCCGCTCGAGCCGGCCCTCGGTCAGATGGTGCAGGCCGAATTCTTGAAAGCCCGGCGAGTCGATCAGCGCCCCCCCGCCGGGTAGCGGATAAAGACGCGTGAACGTCGTCGTATGGCGGCCGCTATTCAATGCTGTCGAGATTTCGCGTGTGGCCGCCTCGGCATCCGGCACGAGCAGATTCACCAGTGTCGATTTGCCCATGCCCGATTGTCCGAGCAGTAGTGTCGCATGCCCCGCGAGTCTCGCGCTGAGCATCTCGCGCGCTTCGTCCGGCCGCGTTTTGATCGACAGCTCGACGATGTCGTAGCCGAGCGAACGGTAGGGCGCAAGTCGGGCCCGCGCCGGTGCGAGCGCGCGCTCGACGTCGGTCTTGTTGAGCACGATGAGCGGCGCGAGTTCGTTCGCTTCGGCCGCGACGAGCGCGCGCCCCAGCAAATCCTCGCTGAAGTGCGGCTCGGTCGCGAGGACGATCAGCAACTGGTCCAGATTGGCGGCGAAGAGCTTCGACTTGTACTGGTCGGAACGATAGAGCAGGTTGCGACGCTCGCCGATTTCGACGATCACGCCTTGATCGGCCGAGCTCTGCTCGTAGACGACGCGATCGCCGACCGCGACTTCGCTTTTTTTGCCGCGCGGAAAGCATTGCACCAGGGCGCTCGTATCTCCGCCGGGCGCGATGAGATAGTGGCGTCCATGAGCCGCGATGACGAGCCCCTCGGCGCGCTGGCCGACTTCCGGACGTCGTGCCGGTTTGACGAGCGGGGCCGTCATACGCGCCGCAGCAGGCGGTCGATGCGCTGCGATGCCGGTGGGTGCGAGTAGTAAAACGCGGTGTAGACCGGATCGGGCGTCAGCGTGGAAGCGTTGTCCTCGTAAAGCTTGACGAGCGCATTGACGAGCTCTCGCGCATCGGTCTGGCTGGCGGCGAACGCATCGGCCTCGAACTCGTGCTTGCGCGAGTTCAAGCTGCCGAGCGGGGTGACGAAGAAAAGGAACACGGGCAGCGCCAGGAAAAAGAGTACTAGCGCGAGGCCATTGTTGCTGGCCGCGAGCCACGGCGTGACGCCGAGCCCTTCGTAGAACCATGTGCGCTGCGAGAGCCAGCCGAGCAGCGCAAGCAAAGCGAGGCTGATCGCAAACGTCACGACCATCCGTTTGACCACGTGCCGGCGTTTGAAATGGCCGAGTTCATGCGCGAGCACGGCTTCGATTTCGCTGCCGCTCAGACGTGCGAGCAGCGTATCGAAGAACACGATGCGCTTGGCCGCGCCGAAGCCGGTGAAATACGCGTTGCCGTGCGCGGAGCGACGGCTGCCGTCCATCACGAAGAGGCCCTTGGCCGCGAACCCGCAGCGGCGCATCAGCGCCTCGATGCGGTTTTTGAGTGCCTCGTCCGTCAGCGGCTCGAACTTGTTGAACAGCGGAGCGATGAGCGTCGGATAGAGCACGAGTACGGCCAACTGGAAGACGACGAGCACGATCCAGGCCCACAGCCACCAGAGGGCGCCCGCCTGGTCCATGAGCCAGAGCACGACGAAAAGAAGCGGCAAGCCGAATGCGGCACCGAGCGCCGTTGCCTTGGCCAGATCGGCGAAGAAAATGCCGCGCGTCATACGATTGAAGCCGAAGCGCTCCTCGACGACGAACTGCCGATAGTAGTCGAACGGTATGTCGATGACGCTCGTGATGCCGATCACGAGCGCCACCAGCGCGATCTGGGCGAGATATCCGTGGCCGAGCAGGCCCGTTACGCCCACATTGAGCGCCTGGACGCCGCCGAGCAGCGTGAGCGCAATGGTAAGCGCGGCACCGACGACGACCTCGATCATCCCGAGCCGCGTGCGCACGACGGTATAGTCGGCTGCGCGCTGATGGCCGGCCAGCGTGATCGTGCCCGCAAACTGCTTGGGCACCTCGCTCCGATGCGCCGCGACGAAACGGATCTGGCGCGAGGCGAGCCAGAGTTTCGTCCCGACCATGGCGAGCACGGTGACGGCGAAAACGACGGTGAAGTAGAAAGAGGGCATCGGGGAAGTCCGTTGTATCTATGCGAGAATTATAGGGTTTCGCCGAAAGGGGCGAGTGGGCTCACCCGCACACGGGCGTACGCCCCGAATTATTCCGTAACCAGGATTGCTTTCATGACTGAAATTGTCGAACCCGTCGGCGAGCCGGCGCTCGTACGCAGCGAGATGAACCTCATCTGGCTCGATATGGAGATGACGGGGCTCGAGCCCGATACCGACCGCATCATCGAAATCGCAGTCGTCGTCACCAATTCGACGCTCGACAAGGTCGTCGAGGGGCCCGTTCTCGCGATTCACCAAAGCGACGAGACGCTCGACAAAATGGACGATTGGAACAAGAACACGCACGGACGCTCGGGTCTGATCGAGCGGGTGCGCGCATCGACGGTCACCGAGGATGCCGCCACCGAGCAAATCCGCGCCTTTCTCGCCGCTTATGTGCCCCCCGGCAAATCTCCCATGTGCGGCAACTCCATCTGCCAGGACCGGCGTTTCATGGCACGCTGGATGCCCGAGCTCGAGCGGTTTTTCCACTATCGCAATCTCGACGTGAGCACGCTCAAGGAGCTGTGCCGGCGGTGGCAGCCGACTGTCTACAAAGGCTTTCAGAAGCGCGCGATGCATACGGCGCTCGCGGACATTCACGAGTCCATCGACGAACTCAAGTACTATCGTCAGCATTTCCTCGTCGTTTCGCCGAGCGCTCCGGTCGAAGGCGCCTGAGCCGTCCGACGCGCTCGGGCGTCGGACATCATGCGCGCGCGGGCCGCTGCGCACTCTTCGGCCGGAACGCCGTGACGACATCGGCGTTCGTTTCCACATAGGGGCCGCCGATCAGATCGATGCAGTACGGCACCGCCGCGAAAATGCCGGGCACCGCGACCGTGCCGGTACTGTCGCGCAAGCCCTCGAGCGTCTCCTGAATCGACTTCGGCTGTCCGGGCAAATTGACGATCAGCGCCGCGTGGGACGGCGTCTCGCGTATCACGGCAACTTGCCGCGAGAGAATCGCAGTCGGCACGAAATTGAGGCTGATCTGACGCATCTGCTCGCCGAAGCCCGGCATCTCCCGCGTGCCGACCGCAAGCGTCGCCTCGGGTGTGACGTCCCGTCGGGCGGGACCCGTGCCGCCGGTCGTCAAGACGAGGTCGCAGCCGAGGTCGTCGACGAGCTCGATGAGCGTGGCGGAGATGGCCGGTGCATCGTCCGCGATCAGCCGTTTCACCGCTTGCCATGGCGAAACGATCGCTTTTCCGAGCCATGCCTCGAGCGCCGGGATGCCCTTGTCCTCGTACACGCCGCTCGTCGCGCGATCGCTCACCGAGACCAGGCCGATCACGATTTCGTCTGCGTGATTACGCGTGATTGTCGTCATCGTCGTCTTCCGTGGTATTTGCCGGGCCCGCGTCGTCACTCGCTCCGCCTGCTTCACTCGCCGATTTGATCCACTGGAACAACTCACGGAAATAACGCGGCGGCTTGCCCTCGCGCGCTTCCTTGCGGGCGTTGCGAATCAGCGTGCGGCCGGCTTGCGCATCCGCGCCGGGATGCGTGCGGAGAAACTCGGTCAGGGCGGAGTCGTCCGCCAGCAGTCTCTCCCTCGCTTGCTCGATCCAGTGAAGCTTCGCCGTCTCGGCCTTGTTCACGCCGCGATAGGCATCGAGCGCCGAGCGCAGCGCCGCCGTTTCGTCGTCGTTGAGCGAGCGCATGACCCGGCCGACATATTGCAACTGGCGCCGTTTGCCTTCGTGATCGGTGATGCGGCGCGCTTCGAGCACGGCATCCGCGAGTTCCTCGGGCATCGGCATGCGCTTGAGCGCGTCTTTCGGCAACTCGACCAGGGCGGCGCCGAGCGTTTGCAGCGCGAGCATCTCGCGCTTCAACTGCGATTTGCTGGGGCGATCGTAGCCGGTCTCTTCGTCGAGTCCGGCATCGGGCGTCTCGATCGGCTGAATACGGGTTTTGCGTGTCATGCGCGCCATTGTAGCTCGACGCGCCAGCCCTGACCGTGGCGGGCGTTGCCCGAACGCATCGCGGCAACGTCCTCGGACGCGGACCTTGTTATGATCGCGGGGTACGACGAGGCGTAATCCCGGGCGCACGCCGGCAGTGCATGCGCCGCAACGATGGAATCCATACCGGACGGCAATGACGATGGCAGCGGACACCGAAACCAGAGAACGCTTTTTCCCGCATACGCAAGATGAATTGAAAGAAATTGCGTCCGACATCCTGCGGCACGCGAAATCGCTTGGCGCGACGGATGCCGCGACCGAAATCTCGGAAGGCGACGGCTTGTCGGTATCGGTGCGGCGCGGGGAGGTCGAAACGATCGAGCACAACCGCGACAAGATGGTGGGCGTGACCGTTTTTATCGGCGCCAAGCGCGGCAATGCGAGCACGTCCGATTTCTCGAAGCAGGCATTGCGCGACACGGTCGCGGCCGCTTACAACATTGCGCGATTCACCGCGGAAGATCACTGCGCCGGTCTCGCCGAGGTGGAGCTGCTCGAGACTTCGCCGCCGGATCTCGATCTCTATCATCCGTGGGAATTGAGCGCCGAGGATGCCGTCGAAATTGCCCGCCGCGCCGAAGACGCCGCCTTCGCCACGGATCCACAGATCCGCAATTCCGAGGGCGCGAGCGTGTCGGCGCAGCATTCGCAGTTCGTATTGGCGACGACGCGCGGTTTCCTCGCCGGCTATCCCTATTCGCGCCACTATGTCGCCTGTGCGCCGATCGCGGGCAGCGGCCGCCACATGCAGCGCGACGATTGGTATAGCTCGAAGCGTAGCGCGGAGGAGCTTGCGCCTGCCGAAGCGGTCGGCCGGTACGCCGCCCAGCGGGCGCTCGCGCGCTTGAACGCGCGGCGCATCGATACGCGCAAGGTGCCGGTCCTGTTCGAAGCGCCGCTGGCCGCCGGCCTGCTCGGCGCGTTCGTGCAGGCGACGAGCGGCGGCGCGCTCTATCGCAAGACATCGTTTCTCGTCGACAGTCTAGGCAAACCGGTGTTCGCCCCGCATGTGCAGATCGTCGAAGAGCCGCATTTGCCGCGCGCGATGGGCAGTGCCCCGTTCGATGAGGAAGGCGTCCGTACGAAGCGGCGCGCCGTCGTGAAAGACGGCGTGGTGGAGGGCTACTTCCTGTCGACGTATTCCGCGCGCAAGCTCGGAATGCAAACGACGGGCAATGCCGGCGGCTCGCACAATCTGTCGCTCGCGAGCTCGGCCACCCGGCCCGAGCACGACTTCGAGGCCATGCTGAAGCAGCTCGGCACCGGGCTCCTGCTCACCGAACTGATGGGCCAGGGTGTCAACTACGTGACTGGCGACTATTCGCGCGGTGCGTCCGGCTTCTGGGTCGAAAACGGCAAGATTCAGTACGCGGTCGAGGAAATCACCGTCGCCAGCACGCTGCAGGAGATGTTCCGCAATATCGTGGCGATCGGCGCCGATACGATCGTCCGCGGCACCAAGCAGACGGGCTCGGTGCTCATCGAACAGATGACGGTAGCGGGGCAGTGAAGGCGGCTTAGCCGACGCGCCGATAAACGACGCGCGCGTAGTCGAAGCCGTCGTCACCCTCTTTGCGATGAGTGTCGCGCGACACGACCTGCCATTGCGCGGGATCGGGTGCCGGAAACGTCGCGTCGCCTTCGAACTCGGCTGCGATCTCGGTCACGATGAGTTTGTCGGCGTACGCGATTCCCGCTCTGTAAAGCTCGGTGCCGCCGATCAGGAACGCCTCGGGGGCGCCACTGGCGGCGGCGAGCGCCAATGCCTCCTGCATGCCCGTCGCCGTTTCGCAGCCTTCGAATCGACGCGTTGCGTCGCGCGTTACGACGATATTGCGGCGACCGGGCAGCGGCCGGCCGATCGATTCGTGCGTTTTTCGGCCCATGATGATGGGTGCGCCCATGGTCGTGCGTTTGAAGAATGCGAGATCTTCGGGCAGGTGCCAGGGGAGTTGGTTGTTGCGGCCGATCACGCCGTTGCGGGCGCGAGCGACCAGAATGGTCAGCGTCGTCATCGAAAAGCGAAAAACCGAAAGCCAAGGTGTGGCGATTTTACGCGACGCCCGCTCACCGCTCGCGCAGCGACGTGGGCTGCGCGCGTGTGCCGCATCGCGCTGCCGCTCTTTGCCTGGTTTCCATCGCCTTCAATCGCCGGAGGCGTCGCCCATCGGCGACGGATTCCCCGCCTCGTCCTTTTCGCGCGCCGGTATCTCGCGCAGCCCGTGTGCGCCCATCAACCGGTAGAGCGTCACGCGCGAAATGCCGAGATCGATCGCGGCTTCGTTGAGCCGATTCCGATGCCGTAGCAGCGCCGCTTCGATCGCGCGTTTTTCTGCGTCGTCGCGGGCCTGGGCGAGCGTCACCGTTTCTTGCGCCGTGAACTGCGCGAGGCCGAGATCCTGCGCGGAAATGAGTTTGCCCTCGGCCATGACGATGGCGCGTCGCACGCGATTGATCATCTCGCGTACATTGCCGGGCCAATTGTAGTTGTGCATCGCCTCGATGGCCGACGGCGCGAAGCCGCGAATTCTGCGGGTGCTGTCCGTTTTGAACTTGTGCAGCATGTGATGCGCCAGGATCTCGATATCTTTGCCGCGCGCACGCAGCGGCGGCTCGTCGATGCGCAGCACGCACAGGCGATGGAACAAGTCGGCCCGGAACCGGCCTTCTCGCATAGCTTCTTCGAGATCGACGTGCGTTGCGGAGATGACCCGCACGTCGACGGCGATCGAATCGCGCCCGCCCAGCCGCTCGATCCTGCCTTCCTGCAAGAAGCGCAGCAGGCTCGCCTGGCTTTCGAGCGGCAAGTCGCCGATTTCATCGAGAAACAGTGTGCCCCCGTGCGCAGCTTCCACGCGTCCGATCTTGCGCTGATTGGCTCCGGTAAAAGCCCCGCGCTCATAGCCGAAGAGCTCCGACTGAAGCAGGTGGTGGGGAATCGCACCGCAATTGATCGCGATGAACGGCGCTTTCCGGCGCGGCGAGCGCTCGTGCAGCGCGAGTGCCGTCAGCTCTTTGCCGGTGCCGGATTCGCCGGAGATGAACACCGCGGCATCGGTGTTCGCTACTTTGCGGATGGTCCGAAACAACTGCTGCATCGCCTCGCAGGTGCCGACCATCTCGTCGTCCCCGGCCGATGCGATGCCGGCCACCATATCGAGGTCGCAAAGCGTCACCATGCCGAACGCGTGGCCGATCAGATAGTCGATGCTGGCATGAGGGACGGGCAGCTTCACGTAATCGAAGCAGTAATTGCGGATCAGGCGACGCACCTCGGGCTCGTCGAGCCGTTGTGCATTCGCGAGCGCGATCCAGCCGATGTGCTGTTGACGCAAACTCGGCTCGAGCGCGGCGAGATCGCGCGACGCGAGACGCGTGACATCGATGAGGCCCGCGTAGGGAAGATCCGGGCGTGTGTACCGCGCAGCTTCGCTTGCCGAGCGCGCGATGAGCACATTCCAGCCGGCGCCGGCGAGATGCGAGACGAGCGAATCGTCCGGCGTTTGCGCCACGTAGATGAGCGTTCGCGTGTTCTTCTCGTTCATGTCGACGCCCCTCGCGTGCACGCTCGACACGGCGGACGTGCTGGCCATCAGTGGCGCAGCAGGGCTCAGATGAGTGGTTTCGCGCACGATGTCCCCGCATGGTCCGACGTGGAAGGGAGGGGATATCGCGACGTGCGTCGCGAACGCGCCTGCGCGTACCGATCGACCCGGAGCGTGTGTGCTGCGAGCCGATTTGCAGCGGCATGTGGTTGGTGCTGGCGATACCGTGCGTCTCTTGTCGAGATCGTTGACATCATTCTTCCCCCGGTTTGCGACGCCGCTCAGACGTGCTTGTCCTCCGTTTGCGAGCGCCGGCTGACTGCCCTGTTCATGGTCCCTTGTTGCGGCGGGTTCTCTAACGCCGACTGATCCCAGCGCTCGTTCACCCTTGCCGTATGTCTGCAAGACTATGAGGATCGGAACGGAAACGCGCGTTGTCTTGCGCACATATCGACGCGCTTCGGACCTGGGGAACGTGCGCCACCGCGATGCAATGTGCGAAGGCCTACATTGCGGGCGGCATCGATCGAGACACGCGGTCTACGCTTGCCGTCGTAGTCATTCGGGAGTCCCGCGATCCGGCAGACGCGTTGCGCGCCGGATCGCTTGTCGTTTAAAAAAGTGCCCGCCGGGGGACGGAGCACAAACCAGACGGACGCCGCGGTGCTGCCGCTACTGCCTGCCCGCGGAGCATTCCCCCGGCCGGCGCCGGTGCCGGTGTTGGAACAGGCGCAGGACGTGCGAGTTCGTCCCACAGCGTCACGTAATGGGTCGACGCGCCGATGGACCATCGGTCGGCTCGCGAATCAGCGAACCGGGGCACCGCGGGGCACGCGATTTCGCGTCGAGGTGCGAAGCGATGCACATGCATGACGATGCCTCCGTTCTCGCTGCGAACGAGAGCGAAAGGCGTGCCATGACGGCCAGATCGTTGCGGGAATTGGCACTCCATTGCGTCTCGTGCAACGCGCCGGCCGAGATGCAGCCGAATTGTTTCAGCAATGAAACGAGCGGAAAAAATGCCGTTCTGAGGATTGCGATCGAGGAAGAAACGGCGTGTCGCAAAACAGCCACGCAACACCGTTAAAAGAAAGAAGGGACGTTTCGGAGAGGCTCACGCCGGCGTCCTCGATAACGGTGTTTCCAATTTGTTACATGCGTCGCGATCCCGAAGCGGCGGCCCGTATAGTAAGCTTAGCAAGCAGTCTCATTCCGCGAATAAGGCTGATGCAACAGCCATTGCTATTAATAATTTGTTTCGGGGTCCGTAGTTTCACGGAGAGGACAGAGCGGCAGACTTCCGCGTCGACGGGGAAGTGGTTAGCGCAAAGACGCCATATTTTCGTCGTGCGCCGCCGGCACTATTCGTCATTGAAACGAGGTTTGGTCAATGGAACCCGCTACACGGCAATTGATTTACGTTACACGGGATGCGAATGCCCAATGGAGCGCGCAATTCCATCAACGTGGCTGGCATGTCGATGTAGTCACGAACGCACGCGAGGCGCGCCGTGCGATGCGCAGTGGGGAAGCGGCAGGCGGTTTGCTCGACTTGTCGAGCCAATTCGACGAGCAGGAAATCGGCGCACTCGAAGCCTGCCTTACCGCGCCGCGCATCGGCTGGGTAGCGGCGACCGCGCCCGGTCAGCTCCAGGACACAGCGTTGCGCCGTCTCGTGCGCGACTATTGCTTCGACTATGTGACGATGCCCTCGGATGCGCGGCGCGTCGCCGATTCCGTGGGCCATGCGTACGGCATGGTCGTGCTCGCGCAGGCGGAAGAGGAAGGTGCCACGCGCGTGGGCGAAGGTCAGATGATCGGGTCGTGCGAAGCGATGCGCCAGCTTTTCCGCGCCATCCACAAGGTCGCCATGACGGACGCGCCGGTCTTCATCTCGGGCGAATCCGGAACCGGCAAGGAGTTGACGGCCGTCGCTATCCACGAGCGATCGACGCGGCGCACGGAGCCGTTCGTGGCCATCAATTGCGGCGCGATTCCACCGCACCTGTTGCAATCCGAACTCTTCGGCTATGAGCGCGGAGCGTTCACGGGCGCTAACCAACGCAAGATCGGGCGTATCGAAGCGGCGCACGGCGGCACGCTTTTTCTGGACGAGATTGGCGACCTGCCGCTGGAAAGCCAGGCGAGCCTGCTGCGCTTTTTGCAAGAAGGCCATGTCGAGCGTCTGGGTGGCCACGAAGCGACGCCCGTGGATGTACGTGTGATCTCCGCTACGCATGTCGATATGCATCGCGCGATGCTCGAGGGTCGTTTTCGCGCCGACCTTTATCATCGGCTGTGTGTGCTGCAAATCGACGAGCCGCCGTTGCGTGCGCGCGGCAAGGATATCGAGTTGCTTGCACAGCATATGTTCGAGCGCTTCAAGAAAGATGCGAGCCGACGTCTGCGTGGGTTTTCGCCCGATGCGATCGCTGCGCTGCATAACTATCGATGGCCCGGCAATGTGCGCGAACTCATCAATCGCGTGCGCCGCGCGATCGTCATGTCGGAAGCGCGGCTGATCACGGCCAGCGATCTCGAACTCGCCGATTACGTCGACGTGGTACCGGTCTCACTCGCGCAGGCGCGCGAGGCGGCCGAGCGGCAGGCGATCGAACTGGCGCTGCTGCGTCATCGCGGGCGCCTCGGCGATGCGGCGCAAGAGCTTGGCATATCGCGCGTGACGCTTTATCGCTTGCTGAGCTCGCACGGCATGCGTCACATCGAAGTGCACCAAGGCTCGCAGCGATTGACGAGTTGACCGGGTAGCCGGGCGCGCGGAGCACCGGCCCGATCCGCGCGCCTTGGTAGAATCGCGTATTACCGCGAACCGGCGCAGGCTGCCGCCTGCCGAATCTTTCGATGAAACAGTATCTCGATCTGGTCCGTACGATTCTCGAAACGGGTACCTGGCAGGAGAACCGCACGGGGATCCGCACCATCAGCATGCCGGGCGCGATGCTGCGTTTCGACTTGCAACAGGGATTCCCCGCGGTCACGACGAAAAAGCTCGCGTTCAAATCGGCCATTGGCGAGATGATCGGTTTTCTGCGGGCCTCGCGTAGCGCAGCCGATTTTCGCGAGCTCGGTTGCAAGGTCTGGGACGCCAACGCGAATGAAAATCCTCAGTGGCTCGCCAATCCTTATCGGGATGGACCTGACGACCTGGGCGGCGTATACGGCGTCCAGTGGCGCCAGTGGCCGGCGTACAAGGTCCTTGCCGAGGACGCGTCGGCCTGCATCGAAGACGCCCGCTCGCGCGGCTACCGGGTCGTGACTCGCTTCGACGAAGACGGGGTTCCGAAGGTGCTGCTCTACAAGGCCATCGACCAGTTGCGTCAGTGTCTGGATACGATCATGCGCAATCCGACCGATCGCCGCATTCTGTTTCACGGCTGGAATCCCGCGGTGCTCGAGGAGATCGCACTGCCTGCATGCCACTTGCTCTATCAGTTCATCCCGAACGTCGTGCGCCGTGAGATTTCGCTGTGCCTTTATATCCGCAGCAACGACGTAGGGCTCGGCACGCCGTTCAATCTCGCCGAAGGTGCCGCGCTGCTGACACTGGTCGGCAGGCTGACCGGCTATACCCCGCGCTGGTTCACGTACTTCATCGGCGACGCTCACATCTACGAGAATCAACTCGCGATGCTCGAGCGGCAACTCGAGCGCACGCCGTACGAGAGTCCGACGCTTTCGATCGCCGAGCGCGTACCGTCGTTCGCAGAAACCGGGCGCTACGAGCCCGAGTGGCTCGAAAAAGTCGAGCCGTCCGATTTTTCGCTCGTCGGTTATCGACATCACGAGCCGTTGACCGCGCCCATGGCCGTTTGACGATCGCTATCGCCGGGAGAGCCGCTCGGCTCGAGTCGTGCAGATGCTCCCGAAGTGAAAGAAGCCCACTGCGTGGCCCCAGTGGGCTTCTTCGTTTCGTTTCGTTGTGGTCGGTTATTCGACTCAGCCCTGATGGCGGTTCTCGTGGCCTTGCGCTTGCGGGTGTTGAGGCTCGCGCGGCTGCGGTTGCGGCCTCGGCTGTTCGATGTGGGGCTGAGGCTGAGGTTGCGGCCTAGGCTGTTCGAAATGGGCCTGCGGTTGGGGTCTCGGTTGCTCGAAATGAGGTTGCGGTTGCGGTTGTGGCCTCGGTTGTTCCACGCGAGGTTGCGGTTGCGGCTGTGGCCTCGGTTGTTCGAAACGAGCCTGGGGTTGCGGCCTCGGTTGTTCGATGTGCGGCTGCGATTGCGGCCGGGCCTCTTCGAAGCGAGGTTGCGGCTGTGGCTGCGCTCTGGGCTCCACGCGCTGCGGCGCAGGCGCTTCGGTGCGGGGTTGCGGAGCGGCCTGCGGCCCTTGCGGGCGGGGCTCCATGCGTGGCTGCGGCACATGCGGCGATGCTTGCGGCTCGGCGCCCGCCCCAGGTCGCGACATGGCCATCGGCGTTTGCGGACCGTGTTCAGGTATGCGCTGCTGCGCGCCTACCGGCTGCTGCGGTGAGCCAGGCTCGCCCCTTGCCGCGCCGGGTTGGGCCGAGGGCCCATGCTGCTGAGCGATGGGCGCGTGCGGCTGTGTCCAGGTCGGTTCGTGTCGCGCCTGGGCAGGGGCGCCTTGCATCCCTTCGGCCGGACCGCGCTGGCTCGGCGGACGCGGCACGCCATTGCTCGGTTGTGCTCGAGGTTGCAAGGCCTCCGTCGGCGCATGCGGCTCTTGTTGCGGGGCCGGCCGTACACCGCCTTGTGCCGCGACGGCTGGCGCACCGGGGGCCGGGCGTGTTTCGTTTGCCGCTCGATGTGGCTCGATGACCGGCGACTGACGCTCGACGATGCGCACGTTACGCCCGGGCCCTGGGTTGGCCGTCGGGTGCGCCAATTGCGCGGCGACACCGGCCGGCGGGGTGAAGTGCGCCACGGGGCGCCCGGCCCCGGGCACCTGTCCGCCGTTTTGGGCGAGCCGCTGCGCGAGCGGATCGCGGTAGACGGCAGGTACTGCCGGGGCACGCGTCGCAACGACGGGGCGCTCGCCGGCGGCGCCGGGAGGATGGTAGGTCGCATGGCGCAACCCCGGCGCGTAGCTCTCACGTACCGGCGCGATGCCGGGCGCGCCGGGATGGAACTGAGCGTTGCGCAGCTGCTGCGGGTCGATGCGCTGCGCGACGTGAGCGACAGCGCGGCCCTGTACGAACGCCGCCGCCGGCACCGCCGTGACAGCGCCCGGTGCGTGGTAATTCACGTAGGTGTTGTGGATGTTCGTGATGTTGATGTTGTTGACGTTGTTGATGTGCTGATTGTTCACGATGACCGTCTGATTGACCCGCTCGTAATACCGCGGACTCCATCCGCCGTAGCTCGGGCGCCAGACTTCGCCGGGGCCGAGCGGGAACCACGCTACGCCCGCGGCACTTGCGCCGCCGATGGACAGTCCAACGCTCCAACTGAAGCCACTGTCGCCGCCACCGACAAATGCGACGAGCGCGGGTGCATAGACGGGCGGGGCGCTCACGACGGGGCCCGGGACCCAGCACCAGGACGAACCGACGTAGGCCCAGCGCCCATAGTGATACGGGGCGAATCCCCATGGCGCATCGTCGACCCAGGTCCATCCCCAAGGCGCGACCCACGCCCAATGACCGTCGTGGTAGGGCGCCCATCCGGCCGGAACCGCGCGCGGCATCCAGACTTCGCCGTATTGCGGATCATCCCGCCACGTGCCATTGGCATCCAGATCTTCGTAGCCGGGAATCTCGCGCGAGACGTAGCGCGCCGAAATCGAGCGTTCCGCCGCGGCGTCGCGCGCTTCGGCCCATCGGTCGAAGGCATCGGGCGGCGGCGGTTGATCCTCGGCCGCGACCTGCAGGTTGGTGCCGGAGAACGTCAACTGCTGGCCGGCCGCGAGCGGCATTTGGCCGTTATCGCCGTATGCCGTGACGGCGCCGCGCCGGACGGTCACGGTCGTCGTGCTGCCGTCGGGGGCGACATCGACACGGTAATCGCCGGGCTGGGTGACGGCGAGCGCCACGTTGGGCGTATCGATCTCATAAGCCGAGCCCGGTGCGAGGTCGCGCACATGCGTAGAAAGCGTGCCCTGCGTCACTTTCAATTGCGCGTTGCTGTCATCGAGATTCAGGATATCGAGATTGGTCGACGCGCCCAGGCGTACCGCCGTCGACCCGACGTGCAGCTCGGAGCGTGCGTTTGCGTCGTTCCAGAGCTGATCGCCCGTTGTGAGCGGGCGGTTGACCGAGGCGTAGGACCAGTCCGTCGCGCCGGCCGGCTCGGTCGTGACCGTACCCGCCATGTAATTGAGCCGCGCGACGCGGCCGGGGGGATCGGCGCTTTGTCCGGCAACCGGTGCGTCAGGCGACGGGGCGCTCTGCGCGAATGACGGGTGCGGCAGCAGCGCGAGCGGCGCTGCGACAGCTAGCGCGCAGGCTGTGGCCCGACGAAATGTGGCGAGAGGGGAAGTGGTCCGCGTTGTCATGATGATCTCGTAAGCGGGTGCAAGGTGTCGGCATCCGTGAGATCAATGTAGCGCCATCGCCTGTATCAAGGGTCGGTGTTTTGTAAATCCGCGCACGCCCCGTGTAACGAAACATGTCGACGAACGCTCTTGCGCTCGCCGCCACGGATTCTTATGCCGCGAGCATCGCCTCGAAATGGTGCCTGCCCGCCGGAGTCACCCGCAAGACGCGCGGTTTTTCCGCGCGCTCGACGCAGCCGCGTTCGCACCAATGCGTGAGCAACGCCGCGCCAAGCGCGCCGCCCAGATGTGCACGGCGCTCGCTCCAGTCGAGACAGGTACAGGCAAACCGCCTGCGCCGCGTGCGTTGCCTCGCCGGATCGATGCCCCAGCGACGCAAGCCATCGTCACCCGCATCGGTCGTATCCACGACGCCGTCGCGCTCGATCAGCCATCCCTTCGCGAGCAGGCCGTCGAACACGCGCACCGCCAGCTCGCCGGCCATATGGTCGTAGCAGGTGCGGGCGTAGCGCAGATCGAGGGGCACCGTCCGTGCGGCACGCACGCTCGTGCGCTGCGGTGCGCTGGCCTGGGCAACATTGGCCAGCGCTTCCACGGTCGCGGCTACTTCGCGTGTCGCGATTCGGTAGTAGCGGTGTCGGCCGCGCACTTCGAGCGCCAGCAGGCCGCCTTCGGCAAGCCGCGCAAGATGCCCGCTCGCGGCCGACGGCGACAGCCCTGCGATGAGCGTCAGTTCGCCGGCCGGGCGTGCGCTGCCGTCCATGAGCGCCCATAGCATCGCTGCGCGGCCCGGATCGGCGAGCAGCGCCGCGATGCGGCTCAAGCCCGGGAAGTGGCCGCTTTCGCGGGGATCGTCGGTGAAGATGGAGGTCATGGATTACTCCAAGTGTTGCGCTGAAGATTTCACTTTACTCGCCGATCGCATTCGACGTTTCGGGGCGAGCTGAAATGTGGAATCCCGAGTGCGCGTTACTCGAACGCATCGCGAACCCGGAGGGCTGTGATCCAAGCGGCTAGAATCCCAGTTCATGCGGCGAAGCGAGCGAGGTGGTTGGCGATGAAAGCGTGGATGGCGGCGGTGTTGGCCGCATGCCTGTGCGCGGCATGCGCGCAGGGAGGAGGCGGCAGCAGCGGCAGCGGCAGCGTCACGATGTACGGCACGATCGATACCGGCGTCACCGTTCGCAAGTAACGGCAACCGGAGGCCCTTGACGCGAATTTTGCCCCCGTATAATCGGCTCCTTTCAACATGCGCTTTGCCGCAGCACCGGAGCCCCGATGTCAACCGTCACCGCCCCGCTCGATCGGTCCGAGACGACCTTTCGCTTCCTCGCCGAGCCGACCTCCGTCAACTTTGGCGGCAAGGTCCATGGCGGCGCGCTGATGAAATGGATCGACGAGACGGCCTATGCGTGCGCGGCGGTCTGGTCAGGCCGCTATTGCGTCACCGTGAGCGTGGGCAATATCCGCTTTCGGCGCCCGATTCTCGTGGGCAATCTCGTCGAGCTGCGCGCCCGAGTCGTCGCCACGGGCCGCACCAGCATGCACATCCATGTGACGGTGCATGCAGGTGACCCGAAAAGCGGTCAACTGCGGCTCACGACCGATTGCCTCGTCGTGTTCGTGGCCGTCGATGAAAACGGCACGCCGATTCCCGTTCCGCCGTTCGTACCGGCAACGGAAGAGCAAAAACGCGTGGCGAAGTATGCGATGGACGTGAAGGCAGCGCTCGACGCGATCGTCGAATTGAAGCCCGAGGAAATGGCGCAAGGCAGGATCTGAGCGGCGCGGCGCCGACACCTTCGGCCCTCGCGCCACGCGTTCCCTGCGCGACGCCTTACTCGCCGCTACGCCCGACCATCTCGGCGGGCCGCACCCATGCGTCGAATTGCGCTTCGCTCACGTATCCGAGCGCCAGTGCCGCGGCCTTGAGGGTCGTGCCTTCCTTGTGCGCTTTTTTCGCAATTTGCGCCGCCTTGTCGTAGCCGATATGCGGATTGAGAGCGGTTACGAGCATCAGCGATTCGTTCAGAAGCGCATCGATGCGCGCGCGATTCGCTTCGATGCCGACCGCACAGTGGTCGTTGAAGCTTTGCGCGCCGTCCGCCAGCAGCCGGATCGACTGCAGTACGTTGTGCGCGATCATCGGCCGGAACACATTGAGTTCGAAATTGCCGCTCGCGCCGCCGAAGTTGATCGCCACGTCGTTGCCGAACACCTGACAGCACAGCATCGTGACGGCTTCCGACTGAGTCGGATTGACTTTGCCCGGCATGATCGAGCTGCCCGGCTCGTTCTCGGGAATCGTCAGTTCCCCGAGCCCGCAACGGGGGCCGCTGGCGAGCCAGCGAATGTCGTTGGCAATCTTCATGAGGCTTGCAGCGACGGTCTTCAACGCGCCGTGCGCGAACACGAGCGCATCGGCCGCGGCCATGACTTCGAACTTGTTCGCGGCACTGACGAACGGGAGCCCGGTCAGCCGTCCGATCGCGGCCGCGACGCGCGTGGCGAATTGCGGATGCGCATTCAGGCCTGTGCCCACGGCCGTGCCGCCTTGCGCGAGCTCATACAGGTGCGGCAAGGTGGCTTCCAGATGCGCAATGCCATGCTCGAGCTGCGCCACATAACCCGAGAACTCCTGGCCCAGCGTAAGCGGAGTGGCATCTTGCAGATGCGTCCGGCCGATCTTCACGATGTCCGCGAATGCCTTCGCTTTCGCGTCCAGTGTGGCGCGCAGCGTGGCGAGCCGCGGCAGCAGGTGCTTGACGATTCCGACCGCCGCGGCGATGTGCATGGCGGTAGGGAAGACATCGTTGGACGACTGCCCCCGATTGACATCGTCGTTCGGATGAACCAAGCGGCTCTCGCCGCGTTCGCCGCCGAGGATCTCGCTGGCGCGATTGGCGATGACTTCGTTCAGGTTCATGTTCGTTTGCGTGCCCGAGCCCGTTTGCCAGACGGCGAGCGGAAATTCGCCCGCGTGCCGGCCTTCGATGATCTCGTCGGCGGCTTGAATGATCGCGCGCGCCTTGTCTTCGGGCAGCACGCCGAGCTCGAGGTTGACTTCGGCTGCCGCGCGTTTGATCGAGGCCAGCGCATCGATGAGCTCGGGCGGTTGCTTTTCGGTGGAGATGCGGAAATTGAGCAACGAGCGTTGCGTCTGGGCGCCCCAGAGCCTCGCGCTCGGTACGGCGATTTCGCCGAATGTGTCACGTTCCATACGTACGTCCTCGGTCATGAAGCGCTCCGTCGGTTGGACAATCGAAAATTGAAGGAAGAGCCGCACCCGGGCTGACCGGCTGCTGCTCAGAGCTGCGAATCGATCGGCAGCAACAAGAATAGCCCCGTCAGGACATTTCGTACGAAGCCGGCCTCGGGATCGAGCGACCAACTGCGCAGGTAAGTCGTGTTGCCCGACGTTTCGTTGCCGGTCCAGACGAGGCCCGACACCGGAGCGCCGAGCGCGCGTAGATGCGCGTTTTCTTCTGGCGTGGCCAGCGTCACCCGGAAACTCGCGTCCGGCGACATGGCCCGAAGGATCAGCGAGGCGCTCGCTTGGGCCAGCGTCGGACTATCGATGAAAAGCGCGAGCTCGGTGTTCAGATGCGCGGAGCGCGGATCGAAGTTCAGTGAACCGATCACCAGCATGCGCCGATCGATCACATAAGCTTTCGCATGCAGGCTCGAGCGCGAAGTCGAGCCCAGGAAAATGCGCGAGCCGTTTTGCTGCAGCGGTTGGAATTCATAGAGCTCAACCCCGTTCTTGAGCAATGGAACGCGATAGGGGCTATAGCCCGCCTGTACTGCGACGGCGTCGGTGGAGGCCATCGAATTGGTCACCACCGCTACCCGCACGCCGCGCTGCGTGAGCGAACCGAGCAGCTTCACGCCCGCATCGTGCGGCACGAAGTACGGGGAAAGAATCAGCACTTCGTGCTGTGCACTTTTCAGCAGATCCGCGAGCCGGTGCATGGGCGGACTGCGGTAGCTGCCATCGTCATCGGTGACTTTACGCGGTGAATCGAAGACAAACTGTGCCGGAGCCCATACGAGGCCGAGTTCTTTCTTCGAGATCTGCACGTCCAGCGATTCGCCGTTGAGCGGTTTTGCGCCGACCGCCTGCGCTTGCGCTCGCCAATGCGCGCGCAATGCCTCGCGAACATCGTGGAGTTCCTTGGGGGCGTAACGGTGTTTCTCTAGCGCGCCGACGGGGTAGGCGAGTGCGCTCGACCAGAAAATGTCGAAACTGCGGGAAACCTGCTGCACGATGGGGCCGGCGGCGAGTACGTCGAGATCGCGAAACTGCAGCGTCGGGCTCGCACTGAAATACTCGTCGCCGAGATTGCGCCCGCCGACGATGGCCACGGAACCATCGGCGATCATCGCTTTGTTATGCATACGTCGCGTGAAGCGGTCGATGCGCGTGAACACGTCTTCGGTGCGCGCGAAAACGCTGCGGCTGCTGCCGAACGGATTGAACACGCGTACCTCGATCGACGGATGCGTCGAGAGGGCGGCCATGAGGCGCTGGCTGTCGTGGAAGTTGAGATCGTCGACTAGCATGCGCACGCGTACGCCGCGGTCTGCCGCGTAGAGCGCGGCGGCGAGCAGCAGCCGCCCGGTCGTATCCTCGGAGGCGATGTAGTACTGCAGATCGAGTGTTTTCGTTGCGGCGCGCGCGAGTGCGACGCGCATTTGCAGTGCATCGGTGCCATCGGTCAGCAGACGAAAGCCCGTTTGGCCGGGATGCGCCGCATCGAGTGGGGCGAGCGCTTTGCCCAGCGGTGTATTTTGCGGGTCGGCGAGCGCGTGGCTTTCGGGGCGATGGAGCGAAGTGGCGGGCGGCAGCGTCGAACATGCCGCCAGCAACACGAGGGCGAGACCGAGCGCGAAGGTGACGGCACGCCGCGTTGCCTCCCGCGCCGCGGCGCAGCGTGCGATTTCGAGGCGTGGCTGAACGGGCAACCCCGCGGGATGCGGCGCCGATCGCTTTCGCCTCGATTGGTACACGTTGCGGACCCTCCGTCGCCAAGAATGGTTATTGCGCCGCAGTAAAACCGTCTGCTCTGGCACGAAAACTCATTCTATGCGCACTGCCCGCAATCCATGCAAGAAGAAGGCCCATGCGGACAGGGGCCTGGAGTTTGGCCGATTCAGCCTAGCGTCGTTGGCTGGCGTCGCGGGGTCGCGCGCGTCATGCGATCGAAGCGCAGCGTCATGAGGAGCGCGACGCTCGCGAGCCCGGCGGCGAGCCCCCACCACAATCCACGCGCGCCGAGGCCGGCATGGAATGCAAGCACATAGCCGGTTGGAAAGCCGACGCCCCAATAGCCGAAGGCGGCGGCGAGCATGGGGATGCGCGTGTCTTTCAAGCCGCGCAAGCATCCGGAACCGATCGTCTGCATGCCGTCGACGATCTGGAAGACCGCCGCCACACCGAGCAGCGACGCCGCGATGGCCGCCGTCGGGGCGTTGGCTGGATCGTCGAGCCGCAGGTAGAGCCCGACGATGGCGCGCGGCGCGACGATCAGGACGAGCCCGGAGAGCGACATGAACGCGATGCCAAGACCGAGCGCCACGAAGCCCGCGTGCCGCGCGGCGACAGGCTGCCCCGCGCCGAGCCAGTACCCCACGCGAACGTTGGCTGCCTGGCCGATCGCGAGGGGCACCATGAACGAAACGGAGGCCACGTTGAGCGCGATCTGATGCGCGGCGAGCTGCGTCTCGCCGAGCAGGCCGATCGTGAGACCGGTGCCCAGAAAGAGCATCGACTCGACACCGTACGTGATCGCCACCGGCCAGCCGATGCCGAAGAGCTCGCCCATGAGCGGCATGTTCGGGCGCGCCGCGCTGACGAAGTGGCGGTAGCGCCGGCGGCCGTGCAGCAAGACGACGAGCGCCAGCGCGGTGGCCCAGACGGTGATCGACGTAGCCGCCGCGGAGCCCAGCAAGCCGAGCCGCGGCAATCCGTAGGCACCATGAATGAGACCGTAGTTGAGCACCGCGTTGACACCGACACTGGCAATCGATATCCAGAGCAGCCGCTTGGCCGCGCCGATGGCCGGCAAGAAGGCGCGCATCATGCCGATGCCGATGAGACTGCCGAGCGACGCCCAGCGCAGTACGCCGGTGTAGGCACCGACGTCACGCGCGAGCGCGGCCGGTTCGCCGAATGCCAGCAGGATGGGCTGGCTGAACGACAGTAGAACGAACGCCGGCACGGCGAGCAGCGCGGACAGTACGAGGCCGGTCCAATAAATATGCGGCACGCGATCCTCGGCTTGGGCGCCGCGCGCGTTGGCAACGGTGACGCTGACCGAAGTGAGCACCCCTTGCAACAGCGTGACGACGACAAAAAAGATGCCGGCGCCGAGGCCGCCGGCCGCGAGCGCGTCTGCCCCGAGCGAGCCCAGCAGGATGGTGTCGGTCACGCCCATCGCCATTTGCGAGAGCTGAGAGATTGCGAGCGGCGCCGCCAGCCGGGCCGTTTCGGCGGCGTGGCGGGAGAACGTGGGTGGCGCGCCGGCGGCGTGCGAGAGACCTGAGTGCGACATGAGAGATCGAGAGCGCAAAGCGCCAGCCAAAGCGGCTGCGATAGACGGGCGACGGATTCGGTCGAAAGAACGGAAAGCTTATTGCGTTGCGGCGTGCGTGTCGATGGATGCCCCTGTCCGCGGCAGGTGCAACGCATGTCGGCGAATGGCGGGGCGGTACCGGCGGCGCTTACGAGCGGCGCGAGCGGTTCACGGCGCTTCGAGCACGGCGATGCGTGTATCGCCCAACATGACGACCTGGCCTGCGCGAATCTTGCAGGTCTTGCGTAGCTCGGGGCGGCCATCGACCTTGACGGCGCCCGAGGCGACGAGCATCTTCGCCGAGCCGCCGCTATCGGCCAGCCCCGTCACCTTGAGCAGATTGTGCAATTCGACGTATTCGCCGGTGAGCGTGAAATTGAGATTGGCCATGGCAAATGCGCGCACCGAGGGAAGACAGGGCACGCATCATAAGCCAAGTAGCGGGGTGGGGGAATAGGACAAGTCCGATTCGCGTTGGCCGGCGCGGACCGCATGCGTGGAATGCCGGGCGTGAGCGCCCGCTCCGCTAGCGCTGGCGGCGCTCTTGGGCGCGAGGCTGCTGCGTGGGTGGCATAAAGAAATTGCGCAGCCAGACTGCCATGCGCGAAAAAATGTCGTACGGCTCTTCGACAAAGATTTCGGGCTTGAGCAGGCGCAGGAATTCCATGATCTGCTGAGCTTCCTGCTTTTGGAACGAACCGTGCGCGAGCCCCAGCTTGAGCAGGCCGCGTAGCTCCCCGAGTTTCTCGCGCGCCGTGCTGCCGACGCTCGTCTCGCAGGCGATCTTGGCTTCGTAGACGCGCTGGCGCAGCGATTCCGCCAGACGCCAGGCGGGCGTCTGCATTTTTTCTTCGAGCGCCAGGATGTCCTTGGCCGACGATTTGATTTGCGCCGAGAGCGGATCGACGAGCGCCGCGTCGCCGCCGGCTTCCTTGACGATGGCCGCGGCCCAGTCGCGGCAGGCTTTGGCCAGCTCCTCCGGCGTCCATTGCGAGCGGTAAGCGAATGCGAAGCCGAACTCCTCGGCTTGTCGCACGAGGATCGCGACGACGTCGGGAAATTCCTTGTCGAGCGTGCGCTTGGCCCATGCGTATTGACCGCCCTGGAGCATGCGCTGCACAGCGTGCTCGGTCAGCGGCACCATGTTGTCGAGCAGCTTCGCGCGCAGGAAATCCTCGAACGACGGCGTCGCGAATTGCGGGTCGAGCTTCAGCGACACGCGCACGAAGGCTTCGAAGTCCTTGTGCAGCGAGGCAATGGTCTCATCTCGAAGAGAAAGGGTGATCTGACCCATGGCATGTCCTGATAGCTCGTCCGTCCGTGCGTGTGCGCCGGCGCCGACGCGCGGGCGGGACATCGACATGCCGTGCGCCTCGCCTCGCGGCCGAGTGCCGGCGCGTGCGCAATCCGCACGTTCCACGCGGCGTCGATGTATCCCAAGTACGAGGCGTGCAGCCCGGCTGCTGTCCGGCGCACGCGTTTCGTCTGTTTATCGGCCGCGCGAGCCGGAACTTGAGGCGGTTTTCGTGCACCGGATCAGTGCGCGACGAGCCATTGCCAGGCGAAGAAGACGATGAGCCCGGCCGCGATCGTGACGAGCGGTCTGCGCGTGGCGGCGGATACGACGCAGGCGGCGAGTGCGCCGACGAGCTGCGGGTTGCGCCAGGTGAGCTCCGGCTGCCCGCCATGCGGCGCCAGGGCCATCGGTACGATGATGGCCGTCAGGACGGTAACGGGGACGAAGCCGAGCGCGGTGCGCACGAGCGGCGGGAACGTAACGCGCTCGCCGAGCACGAAGAGCGTGGCGCGGATCAGGCACGTAATGACGGCCATGCCGAGGATGAGGACGACCGCATTCATTGAGTGGCCTCCGCATGCGCCGGCCGGCGAGCCCACGGACGCGACAGCACCACGCCGACCGCGACACCTCCCGCCACGGCCGCGAGCAACCCGAGCTTGTAGGGCCATGCGGCGCAGGCCAGCGCGAGAACGCCGGCTGTCAGTGCGGCCGCGATGAAGCGCAGGGCGACGAGCTGCGGCACGACGATCGCAATGAAGGTGGCGACCATGGCGAAATCGAGGCCCATCGATTGCAGACGCGGAAACGCGGCCCCGAACAGCAGTCCGACGAGGGTCCAGATCTGCCAGTTCACGTACATGGCGACCCCTGCGCCGAGGAAGTAATGCGGACCGATCGCCCCGGGCGGGGCGTGGCGATAGTGCGCGTAGGCGACGGCGAAGACCTCGTCGGTCAGGACTGCCGCGAGCGCCCATCGCCAGCGCGCCGGCAGCTTCGCGACATAGGGTGCGAGCGTCGCGCTGTAGAGCAGATGGCGCAGATTGACGATGAACGTGGTCGCCCATACCACGGCGAGCCCGGCATGACCGGCGATGAGGCCGAGCGCGATGAACTGGGCCGAGCCGGCGAATACCGTCAGCGACATCAGCTGGCCCTGCCACAGATGCAGCGGGCCAGAGCTCACGAGCGTGCCGAAAATGACGCCGAACGGCGCCGCGCCGACCATCATCGGGACCATGTCGCGCGCGCCGTCGGCAAATTCGTTGAGCGAAGTGCGTGGGTTCACTGCCGAATCCTCCTTTCCCGCCGAGCTTAGCCGTGCGTGGGAAAAGGAGCTTGTATGTTCTTGCGCTGGGCGCTTACGCGGGCAGGCCCGGGCCGCGGCGAGCGAACGTTCAGCTCGTCGTCTGCCAGCGGCCCGGCGGCACGCCGAACATGCGCCGGAAG
The DNA here is from genome assembly GCF_013282575.1 of Paraburkholderia sp. NMBU_R16. Taxonomy (GTDB): domain Bacteria; phylum Pseudomonadota; class Gammaproteobacteria; order Burkholderiales; family Burkholderiaceae; genus Trinickia. The sequence goes on along the minus strand of NZ_JAAAYE010000028.1, from coordinate 50,793 downwards.
TGCCGGGTGAAGTGGCTTTGGTCCGTGAACCCGCTTGCGGCGGCGACCTCGGTGACGGGCACGCCGGCCCGCAACGGCGCGAGCGCGCGTTGCAGCCGCAACTGGTTGCGCCATGCGTGCGGTGGCAGGCCTGTCGCGCGCGCGAACAGGCGCGCCGCGTGGAACGCGGAAAGCCCGACTTCGCTCGCGAGTTCGGTGAGGCTCAGCGATTCCGAGAGATCCGCAGCCAGCCGCGCCTGCATCGCGGCGACGCGCGGATGATCGATGCCGGCGAGCGCGGGATCCGGCCGCGCTTGCGCATGGCGGGTGACGAGCGTCGTCAATGCGTCGAGAAGTGCGGTCTCGGCGGCAAGCGAATTCGTGCCGTCCTCCAGCAGGCGATGCGCGCGCGCAATGCGCACGGCCAGATCGGTATCGCGTATCGGCTCTACCTGAAACCACGGCATCGCCTGCCGCTTGTTCGCAACCTGTTCGGCGAGGCGTTCGACATAGTCGATCGGCACATACAGCACACGGTAGCGCCAGCCGGCCTCGATCGCGCGCGAGCCGGTGTGAACCTCGCCCGGATTGATGATGGGTACCATGCCCGCATCGGCGACATGATGGGTCCCGCGATAGTCGTAGCCCTCGGCGCCCGCCTCGATCACCGCCACGGTATACGCCTCGTGCCAGTGCGGCGCGAACGTGTGCTCGCGGTATTCGGCAGTCAGCATCTCGGCTCCGGGCACGAGCGGCGTGCGCCAGTAGCGGGCTGAGTCGCGAAAGCGGGGCAAAGTCATGGGCGTCGATCAAAGAGGCGCGCGAGCCGCGAAAAAGCTTGGCTGCGAGGGGGCGACCGTTATCTCGAAACGGTAACACAGGTGGCGAAGGCGCATGGGACCGCCAAAGCGAAAGGCCCGCCGGGTGGGCGGGCCTTTCGCTTGCCTGCGCGTATTTGGCTCCCCGACCTGGGCTCGAACCAGGGACCTACGGATTAACAGTCCGGCGCTCTACCGACTGAGCTATCGGGGAAAAGACTGGCTGCTGAATCTAACGAGCTCGATGCAAAAGAGCCCGTCTTGAGAACGGGCTCTTCGCGTGCATTCTTTGGCTCCCCGACCTGGGCTCGAACCAGGGACCTACGGATTAACAGTCCGGCGCTCTACCGACTGAGCTATCGGGGAACAACAGCAGAGAAGCGAGATTCTATGGGGCGACGCCGGTACTGTCAATACCCCGGGTGCTCGAAGCACGGTCTGTCATCAGAGGCAAAGCCGTGCAAACCGCGCGAGGAGCAGGGGCGGTGGCGCGGGGGACGAACACGCCGGCGCGCAAGAACCGGCGCATTCGGCGAGCGTTCGACGCGTTATCGTTCGAGCTGGCTCAGCTTTTCCGCGACGTCTTTCCACTGATCGGCTTCGGGCAGCGCCCCTTTGGTCTTCGTAATGCTCGGCCAGCCTTTGGCCAGCTCGGCATTCAGTTCGATGAACTGCTGCTGATCGCCGGGGACGTCTTCCTCGGCGTAGATCGCATTCACCGGGCACTCGGCCACGCACACGGCGCAGTCGATGCATTCATCGGGATCGATCGCGAGGAAGTTGGGACCTTCGCGAAAGCAGTCGACCGGACAGACGTCCACGCAGTCGGTGTATTTGCACTTGATGCAGCTTTCGGTCACAACGTGAGTCATTCAAACTCCTGCATACGGAATATCGGGGGAAGCGGATGCCAGGCGAGCAAACGAGATATTGTAGCGTAAGGTAAAGGCCCGATCGGCCAAACGCCCCGACTCCGCTTTAGATTGATTCGTGATTAGTTTATGGCGCGCGAAGTGCGACGTCCGCGCGCGGGCAGCCTGCCATTGCTTCTTTTGGCGTGCGCCGCGCGAAGTAGTGCAAGAATAGGGGTTCCCATCGACAGGCTCTGTGGCACGTGCGTTCCATGATCATTACCTCGCTGCTCGACACCGATCTTTACAAGTTCACGATGATGCAGGTGGTGCTGCATCATTTCCCCGCGGCGAACGTGGAGTATCGGTTCCGCTGCCGTACGCCGAACGTCGATCTCACGCCGTACGTCGAAGAGATTCGCGACGAGATTCGCCAGCTCTGCCGGGTTTCGTTCAACGAGGACGAACTCGACTATCTGCGCCGTATGCGCTTCATCAAAAGCGATTTCGTCGACTTTCTCGCGCTCTTTCACCTGAACGAGAAGTACATCTCGGTTTCGCCGTCCCCCAAACGCAACGGCGAGATCGACATCGTCATCAACGGCCCCTGGTTGCACACGATTCTCTTCGAGATTCCGGTGCTGGCCATCGTGAACGAGGTCTACTTCCGCAATACGCAGCGTCAGCCCGATTACGCGATCGGTCGCGAGCGCCTGCGCGAGAAGATTGCGCTGCTCGGCGCGCGCCCCGAGTTCGCCGATTGCAAGATCGCCGATTACGGCACCCGGCGGCGCTTCTCGCGGCGCTGGCACGAAGAAGTGCTGCTTACGCTGATGAGCGGGATCGGCGAGCAGTTTGCCGGCACGAGCAACGTCTATTACGCGAAAAAGCACGGTCTCACGCCGCTCGGCACGATGGCCCACGAGTACTTGCAGGCCTGCCAGGCGCTCGGGCCGCGGCTGCGCGACTCGCAGACCTACGGTTTCGAGGTCTGGGCAAAAGAGTACCGGGGCGATCTCGGCATCGCGCTGTCGGACGTCTACGGCATGCAGGCGTTCCTGCGCGACTTCGACATGTATTTCTGCAAGCTGTTCGACGGCGCGCGCCACGATTCGGGCGATCCGTTCGAATGGGGCGAGCAACTCCTGCGCCACTACGAAGAGAATCGCTGCGATCCGCGTACGAAGGTGCTCGTCTTCTCGGACGCGCTCGACATCCCCAAGGTGCTGCAGCTCTATGAACGGTTTCGCGGACGCTGCAAACTCGCGTTCGGCGTCGGCACCAATCTCACCAACGATCTCGGCTACAGTCCGCTGCAGATCGTCATCAAGATGGTCCGCTGCAATGGCCAGCCCGTCGCGAAGCTCTCCGATTCGCCGGGCAAGAACATGTGCGACGACAAAGCCTACATCGCTTATTTACGACAGGTCTTCGGCATCACGACACCGATCGACGTCGGCGGCGAGTAGCGCGGCGGTTCGCCGGCATCGCCGAGAATCGTCTCATTTGCGGCGCTTCGTCCGGTTCGCCCGTCGGGACGGTATATCTCGAAAAAGTCCATCGGTATAATCGGCCATTCGATGTCGCCAAGGAGAATCGTCATGGATACAACGGCTGCCCGCCGCAACATCCTCGCGCGCATACGCGCCGCGAGCGGTCGTGCTGCGCAGCCGGAGGCGGACGAACTCGAGGCCGCGGCCGATTATCTCGCGCGGCATCCGGCGGGGCCGCGTCCTCCGATGCCTGAGGATGCCGCCGGGCTTGTCGCGCGGTTCATCGCAGAAGCGCGTCTCATGGGCACTACCGTAGACGAAGTGGCGACGCTCGCCGAGGTCCCCGAGGCTGTCGCGCGTTATCTGGCAGCGGGTGGTTTGCCGGTGCGCGCCGTTGCGTGGCGGGATCTGGAGCCGCTGCCGTGGGCGCAGGCGGGTCTGTCGGTCGAGTTTCGCAAACCGCAAGACGCCGATCTGATCGGCATCACCGGCTGTTTTTGCGCGACGGCCGAAACCGGCTCGCTCGCGCTGCTTTCAGGGCCCGGCATGGAGGTCTCGGCGGGACTCCTGCCCGAGACCCATATCGCCGTCGTGTCCGCTTCGCGCATCGTTGCCGGGCATGAGGAGGCATTCGCCCTCCTGCGTGCGGAGCGCGGGCAGTTGCCGCGCGCAGTTAATTTCATCTCGGGACCTTCGCGCACGGGCGACATCGAGCAGACCATCGTGCTGGGCGCGCACGGTCCCTATCGCGTTCACGCGATCGTCGTCCGGGGTGCCTGAGCGCCCCGATACCTGGTATGCGGCAGGCTTCGCGACGCGTCGGCGCGTCGGCAGGCCACGGGCGTCCTGCGCACCGCACACCGCATCACAAGAGGAAGTCAATGAAACCACGACATGCGGCAATGCCGCGCATGCCGTTCGACGGTCGTATTGCAATCATGCTGCTCGTGGCGCTCTCAAGCGCTGTATTGCCAGCGCCCGCTGCCGCGGCAACGCTCGACGGTGCGGCGCTTTCCCCCGCCTGGGCATTGCCGTTTGCCGGCATCTTGCTGTCGATCGCGATCGCTCCGCTCATGGCACCCGCGCTTTGGCATCGCCATTTCGGCAAGATCGCGGCGGCCTGGGCCGTGCTGTTCGTCGTGCCCTTCGGCTATGCGAACGGCGGCGGGGCGGCACTGGCAACATTGGCGCATGCGCTCTTCGAGGAATATCTGCCGTTCATCGTGTTGCTGACGGCGCTTTATACGATCGCCGGCGGGATTTGCGTGCGCGGCAACCTGCACGGTTCGCCGAGGACGAATACCGTCATGCTCGCGCTCGGAACTTTGCTTGCCAGCATCATGGGCACGACGGGCGCGGCGATGCTCCTCATTCGGCCGGTCTTGCGTGCGAACGACAATCGAAAGCATGTCGTCCATGTCGTCGTGTTCTTCATCTTTCTCGTCGCCAATGCCGGGGGCTCCCTTACGCCGCTGGGAGATCCGCCGCTTTTTCTCGGCTTTTTGAACGGCGTCGGTTTCTTTTGGACGACGCAACATCTGGTAGCGCCGATGCTCGTCATCTGCGGCCTGCTGCTCGCGCTCTTTTATGTGCTCGACAGCTACTACTATCGGCGCGAAGGTGAAGAGCGCACGCCGTTTCTCGATCCCTCGCCCGACACGCGGGGTCTCGCGATCGAGGGCAAAGCGAACTTCGCGCTGCTTGCGCTCGTGATCGCCGCCGTGCTGGCGAGCGGGCTTTGGCGGCCCGGCCTGGCGCTCGAAGTACTGGGTGTCCACGTCGAGCTGCAAAACGCGGCGCGCGATGTGCTGCTCGTCGTGCTGACGCTCGCATCGCTTGCGCTCACGCCGCGCTCCGCACGGGTCGGTAACGCCTTCAACTGGGCGCCGATCGAGGAAGTCGCCAAGCTGTTCGCCGGCATCTTCGTCACCATCGCGCCCGTCATCATGATGTTGCGCGCGGGGCCGCAGGGGCCGTTTGCGGCTGTCGTCGATCTCGTCACCGATGCGCGCGGCCAGCCGATCGACGCGATGTACTTCTGGGCCACGGGTCTTTTGTCGTCGTTTCTCGACAATGCGCCGACCTATCTCGTGTTCTTCAATCTCGCGGGTGGCGATGCGCAGGTGCTGACGACGTCAGGCGCGACGACACTCGCGGCCATTTCAGCCGGCGCGGTGTTCATGGGCGCGATGAGCTACATTGGCAACGCACCGAATTTCATGGTGAAGTCGATGGCCGAGGCGCGCGGCGTACGCATGCCCAGCTTCTTCGCTTATCTCGGCTGGTCGGGGGTCATCCTCGTACCGGTTTTTCTGCTGACGACGTGGTTGTTTTTTTGGGGGCCGTGACGAACGCGCGGCCTCAGTGACGGAGACACCCGATGCAAAAAATTCTTGTCGCGCGCCCAATCTTTCCGGAGGTCGTCGAGCGGCTCAAAGCGCATTTCGAGGTCGATTGGAACGACGGCCCCGCGCTTGCACCCGACGAACTCGTGCGCCGGCTTGCCGATAAGGACGGCGCGCTGACGGCCGGCGACATGATCGATGCCACCGTCCTCGCCGCCGCGCCACGCTTGCGCGTGGTGGCCAACATGGCGGTGGGCTACAACAATTTCGATATCGCCGCATTCAACGCGGCAAACGTGCTCGCCACCAACACGCCCGACGTACTCAACGAATCGACGGCCGATTTCGGCTGGGCACTGATGATGGCGGCGGCGCGCAGAATTACGGAGAGCGAGCGCTGGCTGCGCGACGGGCAATGGCAGGGCTGGCGCCATGACGGCTTTCTCGGCGTCGATATCCACGGTTCGACGCTCGGGATCATCGGCATGGGGCGCATCGGGCAGGCGCTCGCTCGACGCGCGCGCGGCTTCGGCATGCACGTCATCTATCACAATCGCTCGCGCGTCGCGCCCGACGTCGAAGCCGAGCTTGCTGCCCAGTACCGGCCAAAGGCGGATTTGCTGCGTGAAGCCGATCACGTCGTCCTCGTGTTGCCGTATACACCCGAGAATCGCCATACCATCGGCGCGGCCGAGCTCGCGCTGATGAAACGTACGGCCACCCTGACGAATATCGCCCGCGGCGGGATCGTCGACGATGCGGCGCTCGCCGTCGCGTTGCGCGAGCGGCGCATCGCGGCCGCAGGCCTCGATGTCTTCGAGGGCGAACCGGGCGTGCATCCCGGCCTGCTTTCGGTGCCGAACGTGGTGCTGACACCGCACATTGCCAGCGCGAGCGAGACGACGCGCCGGGCGATGGCCGATCTCGCGGCGGACAATCTGATAGCGGGGCTCGACGTCGGACCGCTTGCGGGGCAGCCGCCCAATCCGATCAATCCGCAAGTGCTCGGGAAGGCGCGCTCATGACGACACTGCTTACCGTCGCGCTCTCGATCGCCGTTGTTATCCTCGCTTTTTCGCTGGCGCTGGCCTTGCGCGGTCTCACGCGGGCCAGCGAGCGCGACGCGCTCGCCGAACTTGGGGCGCGCGTCGAGGCCGCCGGGCAGCACCAGACGCAGGCATATGAGCGGCTCGAACGCGAACTGCGCTCGGAAATCGCGGAAACGGCGCGGCTGTCCCGCGGGGAACTAGGCGGCGGTTTTGCGCAGTTCCAACAGACGCTTGCGACCCAGTTGACGAGTGTCGCCGCGGTTCAGAACCAGCAGATCAACGGGTTCTCGGAGCGTCTCGCGTTGCTCGTCGATACGAATGCGAAGCAGCTGGAATCGATGCGCGAGAGCTTGCAACGTCAGGCGCTCCAGTCTCGCGAAGAGCAAAGCGCCACGCTCAAACGTTTTGGCGACACGCTCGCGCAGCAACTGGCGCAGCTCATGGAAGCCAACGACCGCCGTTTTGCCGAAGTACGTGCCACGCTCGAAGCGCGCCTGAAGGACATCGAAGCGAATAACGCGGCGAAGCTCGAGGAGATGCGCCGCACCGTCGATGAAAAGCTGCATGCGACGCTCGAGCAGCGCCTTGGCGAATCGTTCAAGCTCGTATCGGATCGGCTCGAGCAGGTGCATCGGGGGTTGGGCGAGATGCAGACGCTTGCGGCCGGTGTGGGCGATCTCAAGAAGGTGCTGACGAACGTCAAGACACGCGGCACCTGGGGAGAGGTTCAGCTCGAAGCGCTGCTCGAGCAGATACTGACGGCGGACCAATACGCCAAGAACGTTGCGACGGTGCCCGGAAGCGGCGAGCGCGTCGAATTCGCGATCAAGCTGCCGGGGCGTGCGGAACGCGGTAACGGCGAGGGCGCCGCGGCACCTGTCTGGCTGCCCGTCGACGCGAAGTTTCCGCGGGAAGACTACGAGCGCCTCATCGATGCGCAGGAGCGCGCCGATCCTGTGGCCGTGGAGGAGGCATCGCGCGCGCTTGAGACGCGCGTGCGCAACGAGGCGCGCACGATTGCCGAAAAATATCTGGCGCCGCCGCATACGACCGATTTCGCGCTGCTGTTTCTGCCCACGGAAGGGCTATACGCCGAGGTGTTGCGCCGCCCCGGGCTCACCGACCTGTTGCAGCGGGATTACCGGGTGACGGTTGCGGGTCCTACGACGCTGACTGCGTTGCTCAATAGCCTGCAGATGGGTTTCCGTACGCTTGCGATCGAAAGGCGTTCGAGCGAAGTCTGGCAGGTGCTCGGCGCGGTGAAGACCGAATTCGGCAAGTTCGGCGACGTGCTCGCGAAGACGAAATCGCAGTTGGAGACGGTGACGCGCTCGATCGAGGCGGCCGAGCGCCGTACGCGCGTCATGAGTACCAAGCTGCGCACGGTCGAAGCTTTGCCCGGAGACGAAGCGCAGGGCTTGCTCGGCGATGCGGACTCGAGCGGGTCGGAACCGGACGCTTGAGGGCGGCCGTGGCAATGGCCGTCAGGCTTCTTCCGGCACGTCCGCCAGAACGATCTCGATGCCGCCGAAACGCGAGGCCACCCAGTTATAAGCGTGGCAGGCGATCCAGAGCAGCACGAAGCCGAGGATCGCGTTGAGCAGCAACGCGCTGAAAATCGTGCTCAGTTCGACGGAACCGTACTTGATGAACGCGACGAGCATGCCGAGCAACACGATCGGTACGCTGAAGGTGAGATAGACGAGGATGAGCGCTTTGGCGGTCTGACCGGGTGCGATCGAGAGGATTTGTTTTTTCATGTGGAACGTGCCCCGTTGGAGACGATATTTTCGATTGGACGATCAGATCAGGCCGTCGAAGGGCACGATCTCGACTGGCGCGCCGGCCGCGACGTCGCCTTGCTCATGCGCAAGGACGATCAGGCAATTGGCTCGGCTCATCGAGCTCAAAACGCCCGAGCCTTGAGAGCCGGTCGGTGCGACGAGCCATGTGCCGTCGGCTGCGCGTGTCGCAACGCCGCGCTGATATTCGGTGCGGCCCGGGCGTTTTTTGATCGGTGTCGAACTGGTCGCCCGCAACTGCAAAGGTGCTTCGACTTTTGCTCCCGACATCGCCAGCAGCGCTTCGCGCACGAACTGGTAGAACGTCACCATGACGGCGACGGGATTGCCCGGCAGGCCAAAAAAAAGCGCGGGGCGCAGACCGTCGTCCCGGTGCGTGGGCCATAGCCGGCCGAATGCGAGCGGACGTCCCGGGCGCATCGCGAGTTGCCAGAACCCCACGTCGCCCAGCGTTTCGAACAGGCGGCGCGTGAAATCGGCATCGCCAACGGAGACGCCGCCCGAGCTCAGAACCACGTCCGCACAGGACGCGGCACTTCGCAATGCGGCTTCGAGCGCCGCCGGCTCGTCGCGTACGATGCCGAGATCGAGTGCCTCGACATTCAGGCGCGCGAGCATCGCGCCGAGCGTGTAGCGGTTGCTGTCGTAGACGCACCCCGTATCGAGCGGCTCGCCCACCGAGCGAAGTTCGTCGCCCGTCGAAAAGAAAGCGACGCGCAGCCGGCGATGCACCGCGACTTCTGCCACGCCGAGCGAAGCAAGCAGACCTACATCGGCGGCGCGGACGATACGTCCAGCGGTGAGCGCGGCGCGTCCCCGTGCCAGGTCTTCGCCGGCGCGCCGGCAGTTGGAGCCTTGCGATATCCGCCGTGCGTCGAAGGCAATGCGCTCGCCGGTGCGTACGGTTTGCTCCTGAGCGATGACCGTATCGCATTCGGCTGGAATTGTCGCGCCTGTCATGATGCGCACGCATTGACCGCGCGCCACATGACCAGTGAACGCATGTCCGGCCAGCGCCTGCCCGGCCACTTCGAGCTCGAGCTCCGCTGAGCCGCCGGGGGCGGGATCGGCGAGGACGGCGCTGTCGAACGCATAGCCGTCCATGGCGGCGTTGTTGTGCGACGGCACGTCGATCGGCGAAATCACATCCTCGGCCAGCACGCGGTCGAGCGAGGCGCGCAATGCAACGCGCTCCGCCGTCGCGACCGGCTGCGCCCAGCGACGCACGATGGCTCGCGCCTGGGCGACCGGCAGTGCCTGGGCGTCATGTTCGGGGACGCAGCGGGAAATGTCTTCGGAGGTGGTCATCGATGATTGGACGCGGCGATTATCTGCGATTGGCCGCGAACGTCCTTCTTTTTGGGGTGGCCCGGCCGTCGGCGCGGTGCGCGCACCGGCGGCTTGCATGCCCGGCCGGTCCACACCTTCGATATCAGGCACGCTCGAGGTCGGCGAGCTCCTGCAAGGAGTTGGCATTGTAAAACGCGTGCTCGTCGGCAAATGCGACTTCGACGTGCCTGTGGCGCGCGTACCACGCGCGAACCTTGCGCTCCCCGGCCGCGAGCCGGGCTGAGAGGTCGTCGGCAAGCGATGTGCGCATCAACGCGAAGACGGGGTGCAGCGTGGTTCGGCCGGTGCCGTCCCGTGTGGTGACGGTGGCGATGTCCGCTGACGCGGCATCGAGCGCGTTGCCGAGACACTCGGCGAGATCGGACGGCAGGTTCGGCGCGTCGCAGGGCACCGCGAGGACGAACGGCGTGCGCGCCGCGCGCAATCCGGCCAGCATGCCGGCCAGCGGGCCAGGGAAGTCGCCGCTGGCGTCGCTGACGATGCTCGCTTGAAACGCCGCGCCAAGCGACGCATAGGCATCGAGGTTACGGTTTGCACTGATGAGCATCGCGCCGACCTGCGGTGCGAGGCGTCTGGCGACATGCAGCGCCAGCGGCTCGCCGCGCAGCGGCTGCAGGCCCTTGTCGAGGCCGCCCATGCGTGTACCACGCCCGCCCGCGAGGATCAGGCCGGTGACGAGGGAAGAGGGCGGGTGCTCCATGCGAGCCATGGCGGCATCAACCGCCGATATAGGACATTTCGACGCGCGGTGCATCGTTGTCGGGGCCGGCCGGCACGCCACTGCCTCGCAACTGCGAGTAGCGATCATCGCGCGCCTGCCAGATACGCGCGATGGCTGTCGCAATGTCGGCGTCGGACGATCCGTTGCGCACGAGCGCACGCAGGTCGTGCCCCGATGAGGCGAAGAGACAGAGGTACAGCTTGCCTTCGGTCGAGAGCCGCGCCCGTGTGCAGCTACCGCAAAAGGCCCGCGTGACGCTCGAAATGACGCCGATTTCGCCCGTGCCGTCCGCGTAACCCCAGCGTTGAGCCGTTTCGGCCGCGCTATTCGGCTCGAGAGGAACGAGCGGAAAGACTTCGCCGATGCGCGCTACGACTTCCGCCGAAGGCAGCACTTCGGTCATGTTCCAGCCGTTGGACGTACCGACGTCCATGTATTCGATGAAGCGCAGCACCACGCCGGAGCCTTTGAAATGCCGGGCCATCGGGAGGATTTCACCGTCATTGGTACCGCGCTTGACGACCATGTTGACTTTCAGCGGCGCGAGGCCGCTCGCCTCGGCGGCTGCAATGCCGTCGAGGACGGCCGACGGCGCGAAGTCGGCGTCGTTCATGCGTTTGAAGAGCGCATCGTCGAGCGCGTCGAGACTGACCGTGACGCGCGTGAGCCCGGCGTCCCTGAGCGAGCGGGCTTTGCGCGCGAGCAGCGAACCGTTCGTCGTCAGTGTCACGTCGAGCGGCCGGCCGCTGGCGGTGCTCATGCGCGCGAGCCGTTCGATGAGCCATTCGATGTTCTTGCGCAAAAGCGGCTCGCCGCCGGTCAACCGGATCTTTTCGACACCGTGGGCGACGAAAACACGCGCCAGACGCTCGATTTCCTCGAACGTCAGTAATGCGCTGTGGGGCAGGAACGGGTAATCCTTGTCGAACACGGCGCGCGGCATGCAGTAGACGCAGCGGAAATTGCACCGGTCGGTGATCGATATGCGCAAATCGCGCATGGGACGGCTGCGTGCATCGGTCAGTGTCCCGCGGGGCGCGAACGCGGCGCCGGCGATATCGGGGACCGCGCTGATATCGGCGACGGGAATGATACGGCGGGACATGGTCGAATCGGGAAAAGGTCAGAAGGCCATTCTAGCTGAACGCGCAACATTCGGCCGGTTTTGCCCGGTCGGTGTTGCGGGTATCGCCGAGCGGAGAGATCCAGGCTTCGGGTCGCCGGCGCTCAGGCATAAAAAAGCCCGCCTCGGGGAGGCGGGCTGGCGCGGTGGGACAACAACCGATTCGAATTACTCGGACTTGCGAGTTTCGATCTGCTGCATCGGCGTGGTGTCGACGGTCGGCATTGGCTTGCGCTCGCGCGGCACCCGAGCGGGCGGAGCAATCCGCGCGGCCGCCTCCTGCGCGCTGCGCAGTTTTTCGGCGTCGGTGCTGACCCAGACGAGGCCGGCCGACTCGAGCATCGGCTGCAAGTCGCTCACCGATAGACCGTTTGCCCGCTTGGCGGGCGCCGCAGCAGGTGTCGTTTCGACTGCTGCCTGCTGCTGCGCCGGTTCTTCGGCCACGGCAGTGGGCTGAGCGGCTGCCGCGGGCGTTTCCGTTGCCGGTTCTGCGTGCGTCGGCGCGAGCTTCGCGGCGACGTCCGGATCGGACAGCGCGCCGCCCGACACCGCCGACACCGGTTCGGCCGTGGCAGCTGCAGGCTGCTCGACCGCGCCGAGGGCGGCAGGGGTGGCTTCGACGGGAGTCCGCTCGAGCGCAGCTTCCGCGGCGGCAGGCAGCGGCTCGGCGTGCGGTACGACCTCGGGCGCTGGCTCGGCGGCGGCAATCGGCGCTTCGGCAGGGATGGCCGGCGTCGACTCGCGTGCCTCGGCGGGTGCCGAGGGGGCTTCGGTCGCCGGCAGCGGCGTTGCGGCGGGTGCTTGCATCGGCACGGGGGTGACCACAGCATCGGCCGCGTGCGTCACGGCGGCGGGCTCGGCATGAGTAGTAGCCGGCGTTTGCGGCGCGACTTCGGCCACGGCGCCCTCGGCTTCGGCGACATCGGCCGCATGCGTGACATTCACGCCATCCTCTTCGCGCTCGCGACGTCCGCCACGGCGGCCGCGGCGACGGCGGCGACGCTCTTCCCCATCACGGGCGGCACCGGCATCCTGCTCGGCCGCAGCGGCGGGTCCTCCCGCCGTAGCGGCGGCTGAAGCACCGGCTTCGACGACAGGCGCCTCGGGACGCGTGACCGTCTCGGGGGCGATTTCGGTCAGCGGTTTGCGGCGCTCGCCGCGTTCGGGCCGCTCCCGGCGCTCGCCGCGTTCTTGCCGTTCGCCGCGTGCGGTCGCTTCGGCACCTTGTTCGGTACGTTCCTGCGCGCGCTCGCGGCCATCGCGGGCCTCCCGACCTTCCCGGCCTTCGCGTTGTTCGCGCTGACCGCGACCTTCGCGCGGCTCGCGCGGTTCGCGGGACTGCGGTTGCTCGTCGCGGCGTTGCCCCGGGGCTTGCTGGCGCGGGCTCGTCCCTTCGGCGCGTGCTGCGCCATCTCGGCCTCCGGCGCCGCCACGACGGTTGGTCCGGCCACGCTCGCCACCGCTACGCTCGCTCCGCTCGCGCGCAGGCTTCGGCTGTTGCACGGGTTCGGGGGCGACGGGCGCCGGGGCAGCCGGCGCAGCGCCGAACAGTCCCTTGAGCCAGCCGAAGAATCCGCCGCCGCCTGTGCGCACGGGTGCGATGACGGGCTGCGCGACGGATACCGGCCGGCTGGGCGCGCTCGGCGCCGGCTTCTCGGGCGTAATGCCTTTGACAGCCGCTTCCTGTTTGGGCTTCAGGTCTTCGCTGCGCTTGCTGTAACCGGTCTCCGATTCGAGCTCGCGCGCGGCTTCTTCGGCCATCTTCCACGAAGCGCGCGGATCATCGAGGCGGGCGTCGTCATGACGCAGGCGCTCGAGCTTGTAATGCGGCGTATCGAGATGCTTGTTCGGAATGAGGACGACGTTGACCTTGAAGCGCGATTCGATCTTGTTGATTTCCTGACGCTTCTCGTTGAGCAGAAACGCCGTGACCTCCACGGGCACCTGGCAATGGATCGCCGCGGTGTTTTCCTTCATCGCCTCTTCCTGGATGATGCGCAGCACCTGAAGGGCCGACGATTCGGTATCGCGGATGTGGCCGGTGCCGTTGCAACGCGGACAGGTGACGTGGCTACCCTCGGACAGCGCCGGGCGCAGGCGCTGGCGGGACAGCTCCATGAGGCCGAAGCGCGAAATCTTGCCCATTTGCACACGGGCGCGGTCGTGCTTGAGGGCATCCTTGAGCCGCTGTTCGACTTCGCGCTGGCTCTTGGCCGATTCCATATCGATGAAATCGATGACGATGAGGCCGCCCAGATCGCGCAGACGCAACTGGCGGGCCACTTCGTCGGCCGCCTCGAGGTTCGTGCGCGTGGCCGTCTCCTCGATGTCCGCGCCCTTGGTGGCACGCGCCGAGTTGACGTCGATGGCGACGAGCGCCTCGGTGTGGTCGATCACGATCGCGCCGCCCGAAGGCAGCGGCACCGTGCGCGAGTACGCCGTTTCGATCTGGTGCTCGATCTGAAAACGCGAGAAGAGCGGAACGTCGTCGTGGTAGCGCTTCACCTTGCCGACGTTGTCCGGCATGACGATATCCATGAAGGCGCGCGCCTGATCGTGGATTTCGGTCGTATCGATCAGTATCTCGCCGATATCGGGCTGGAAATAGTCGCGAATCGCGCGGATGACGAGGCTCGATTCGAGGTAGATCAGCATCGGCTGGCCGGTCTGGCCGCTTTGCGAGGCGGCTTCGATCGCGCGCCACAGCTGCATCAGATAGTTCAGATCCCATTGCAGCTCTTCGGCGCTGCGGCCGATCCCGGCCGTGCGCGCAATGATGCTCATGCCGTCGGGCAGTTGCAGTTGCGCCATCGTTTCGCGCAGTTCCTGGCGATCGTCGCCCTCGATTCGGCGCGACACGCCGCCGCCGCGAGGGTTGTTCGGCATGAGGACCAGATAGCGGCCGGCCAGCGAAATGAACGTGGTCAGGGCCGCGCCCTTGTTGCCGCGTTCTTCCTTTTCGACCTGGACGATCAACTCCTGGCCTTCGCGCAGCGCATCCTGGATGCGTGCCGAGCGCATTTCCACGCCGTCGCGGAAGTACTGACGGGCGACCTCCTTGAACGGCAGGAAGCCGTGGCGGTCTTCGCCGTAATTGACGAAGCAGGCTTCGAGCGACGGCTCGATACGGGTGACGATGCCTTTGTAGATGTTGCCCTTGCGCTGTTCGCGCCCGGCGGTCTCGATATCGATATCGATGAGCTTTTGCCCATCGACGATGGCGACGCGCAGTTCTTCCTGCTGCGTCGCATTGAACAGCATGCGTTTCATTGAACGGCTCCAGAGCGGCTTGGCCGGCGAGGGCGGACGGGGCATGGAGCCGCGACCGCATTCGCGAAGGCGCGCCGCGTCTTCGTTTTGTTGTCACAAGCACGCTGGAGCAGGAACGATGGCGGGGAGAATTGCCTGGATGGGGTTCGCTGCGGGTCCAATGGGCCGCGAACCGCCGGGCGCATGCGAACACGGCTTCAAATAACGGCGATGCACAGGGCGCGCTTTGCGTCGCCGTGCCTCGTGTGCCGCGGCTCGTAGCGTGCGGTGCACGCCTGCCGGCCGGAGCGGTGCCGCGTCGTCAGCGACGCGGCACGAAGCCCGTATGACGCTCGACAGCCGCGCGGGATGTCTCGCCAGTATTGACGTCGCCCAAAGCTCCGCTCGTCGCGGAACGCTCGCGGGCGCTCGCCGTAGTTTTCGCAATCGGGAGCCTCGTGACCTACGACATCGTCCGATACCGAGGCTCGCCTGATGAATTCTTTTTTACCACCCTTCCGTTACCGTCGGGACCGGCTGCGACCGAACGCGCCTGCGGGCGCCGTCCTTGCCGCTCGCCAATTCCGTGCGTGCAACTCGTTGCTAATTTTGAAAGGGCAAGCAACGCGCCCTCGGGTACCGCCAAGCAAGTAAAATAGCAGCTTCTCGCTTCGCCCCCGCGCAGCTCGCCGGATTCGCCGGCCAACACGCCGGCAGCCGCAGGCTGCTGGGGCAAATTATATTCAGAATGAATGAGTTAGGCAAAATATCCCAGAAATTGGTCGCGAGCGACCAAGTATCGATCATACAGGTGGATGACGGCGTTGCCGGCCAGCGGATCGACAATTTTTTGCTGAAAGTCTGCAAAGGGGTGCCGAAAAGTCACATTTACCGGATCCTGCGCAGCGGCGAAGTGCGGGTCAACAAGGGGCGTGTCGACGCGAAATATCGGCTCGTGACGGGCGATCTCGTCCGGGTGCCCCCGATTCGCGTCGCGCTGAGCGAGGCGTCCGCGTTCGTACCGGCGGCGCCGGCCGCCGAGTTTTCGGTGCTGTTCGAAGACGACTACCTGCTCGTCATCGACAAACCGGCCGGCGTGGCGGTGCACGGGGGCAGCGGCGTCGCGTTCGGCGTCATCGAGCAAATGCGCGAGGCGCGGCCGCTCGGCAAGTTTCTCGAACTCGTGCACCGGCTCGATCGCGAAACGTCGGGCGTGCTGATGCTCGCGAAAAAGCGTGTCGCGCTCGTCGGCTTGCACGAGCAGATTCGCGAGAACCGCATGGACAAGCGCTATTACGCCTGCGCGCATGGCGAATGGGCGCCGGATTGGGGGCAGCGGCGCGCGGTCAAGGCCGCGCTAACGAAATACCTGACGGCCGACGGCGAGCGTCGCGTACGTGTCGATCCGCATGGGCTTGCGTCACATACCGTGTTCAATCTCGTCGAGCGGTGGCCTGGCTACGTGCTCGTCGAAGCGGAGCTGAAAACGGGGCGCACCCACCAGATTCGCGTGCATCTCGCGCATCTCGGCTTGCCGATCGTCGGCGATGCGAAATACGGCGATTTCGCGCTGAATAAGGCGCTGGGGCGCGCGGACGCCCGTCCCGGACTCAAGCGCATGTTTTTGCACGCACACCGCTTGAGTCTCGTGCATCCGGTCACAGGCGAGCCGCTGACGTTCGAGGCGCCATTGCCCGCGGAATGCCGGCGTTTTCTGGATCAACTGAACGAATCGACCGACGAGGCGCGCGCCGATGGCCCGAGAACTCTTTGACCTGATCGTTTTCGATTGGGACGGCACGCTGATGGATTCCACCGCGCATATCACGCGCAGCATCCAGGCGGCATGCCGCGATCTCGGGCTGCCGGTGCCGGCCGACGAGGCGGCGAGCTATGTGATCGGACTCGGGTTGCGCGACGCGCTGCAAATCGCGGCGCCGACGCTCGACCCGAGCGAGTATCCGCGCCTGGCTGAGCGCTACCGCTATCACTTTCTGCTGAAAGACGCGCAGATCGCGCTTTTCGAGGGGGCGCGCGAGTTGCTGGAAGAGTTGCGCGATGCGGGCTATCTGCTCGCGGTGGCCACCGGCAAGAGCCGGGTCGGACTGAATCGCGCCCTCGACGGCGCGGGGCTCATGCGGATGTTCGACGGCACGCGCTGCGCGGACGAGACGTTCTCGAAGCCGCACCCGGCCATGCTGCACGAGTTGACGCGCGAATTGGGGCAGGATCTTGCGCGCACGGTCATGATCGGCGATACGACGCACGATCTGCAGATGGCGCAGAACGCCGGAACGGCAGGCATCGGCGTGGCTTACGGCGCGCATCGGGCCGATGCGCTCGAGGCGCTCGCGCCGCGGTTCGTGGCCGACAGCGTGGCGACGCTGGCCGGTTGGCTCAGGGAACACGCATGAGCGACGCTCGGCCGAATGGCGATCCGGCCGAGGGCCCCGAGGCGGTGCGCGTGTGCGCATCCGACATGCTTGTCGATGGCGGGGCGGGCGTGCGGGTTGCGGCGCGCCATGCCGGCCAGGACGCGGTGGTTTTTTTCGTGCGCTACGGCGAGGCTGTCTACGGATACCTGAATCAGTGCGCGCATGTACCGATGGAGCTCGACTGGGTCGAGGGCCAGTTCTTCGAATCGTCAGGCTTATACTTGATGTGCGCCACCCATGGCGCCATCTATGCCCCCGATAGCGGGCGCTGCGTCGGCGGGCCGTGCCGCGGCGGCCGCTTGCGGCCCGTGACGGTCGAAGAGCGCGAAACGCCCGATGGCCGGGCGATATTCTGGCTTCCGGACGAATCGCTTCGTCCGGCTCCCGGGTAGGGTACAAAGCGGGGCCGGGCGGGCATTGGTTCCCACCGTCATTCACATCCTTTCATCTGCGGCGATTCATCATCGAGCATGACCGACAATTTGACCCCTGAATCCGGCGAGAACGCCGATCGCCCGGCTGGCGCCGCACCCGCGCCGCAGATGCCGCCTTCGCGCGAGCCCAACTGGGAGCGCGCCGTCCTCGAGCGCGTGGCGCTCGCCGCCGTTCGGGAGCAGCGGGCCGCGCGGCGCTGGCGGATCTTTTTCCGCTTCGCGTTTTTGTTCGTGCTGGCGC
Organism: Paraburkholderia sp. NMBU_R16; assembly: GCF_013282575.1. Classification (GTDB taxonomy): domain Bacteria; phylum Pseudomonadota; class Gammaproteobacteria; order Burkholderiales; family Burkholderiaceae; genus Trinickia. Next base: position 32,903 of record NZ_JAAAYE010000028.1, on the reverse strand, counting down.
TCATCGCATTCGCCCTGTTCGACGTGCCGGGCGAAAAGGTGGCGGCGGTGGCGGGCCGCCATACCGCGCTCGTCAGGATCGACGGCGAAATCGCCTCGGACAAGAACGCCAACGCAGAAGATATCGCAACGTCGTTGCGCCGAGCCTTCGAAGACTCGGACACGGCAGGTGTCGTGCTGCAGATCAACAGTCCCGGCGGCTCGCCAGTGCAAGCAGGCATGATCAACCGCGAAATTCGCCGTTTGCGATCGAAATATCCGTCGATCCCGCTTTATGTCGTCGTGGGGGACATGTGCGCATCGGGCGGTTATTACATCGCCGCGGCCGCGGACAAGATCTACGTCGACCGTGCGAGTATCGTCGGCTCGATCGGCGTATTGATGGACGGTTTCGGCTTCACAGGGTTGATGGACAAACTGGGCATCCAGCGGCGCCTGCATACGTCGGGCGCCAACAAAGGCTTTTTCGATCCGTTCTCGCCCGAAACGGCCGCCATGAACGAACACGCGCAGGTGATGCTCGACGCGATCCACCGGCAGTTCATCGATGCCGTGCGCGAAGGCCGTGGGAAGCGGTTGCGCGAGACGCCCGATCTGTTTTCCGGGCTCTTTTGGACCGGCGAAAAGAGCGTCGAGCTCGGCTTGGCGGACGGCTTTGGCGATACGGGTTACGTCGCGCGCGACGTCATCAAGGCGCCGCGCGTCGTCGATTACACGGTGAAGGAAAGCATTTCAGATCGAATCGCGCGCAAGTTCGGCACGGCCTTCGGTGCTGCAGCCGTGCACGCGCTCGCGGGTGCACGCGTATCGCTGCGCTGATAGTCGCCTTGCTCGCGGCCGGTTCAGGTCGCGAGCATCAGAAAGATCGCGGGCCGCTTGTGCAGTTCGGGGGCACCGGTCTTTTTCCAGGCCGATACCGGCCGGCTCACGATCGTTTCGGTCTCGAGCGTCAGGTCGACGGCAACGGCGACGAGCGTCGACGGCGCGCAGCCGGCCAGTATCGCGTCGAGCAGTGCGCGATTTCGGTACGGCGTCTCGATGAATATCTGCGTTTCCCTGGCCTTGCGCGAGTGGGCTTCGAGCTCGCGCAGCTTACGCGTTCGTTCGCCGGCATCGACCGGCAGGTATCCGTGAAAGGCGAAACGCTGACCGTCGAGGCCCGACGCCATCAGCGCAAGCAGGATCGAACTGGGGCCGACGAGCGGTACGACCTTGATGCCGCGCTCGTGCGCGCGGCGCACGAGCAGCGCACCCGGGTCCGCGACGGCGGGACACCCCGCCTCCGAGACGAGGCCCGCGTCCGCGCCCGCGAGCAGGGGCGCGAGCAATTGCTCGATGCCGGCGGCAGGCGTGTTGACGTTCAGCTCGCGAATCTCGATTTCCTGTATCGGGCGTTCGGTGCCGACACGCTTCAGAAATGCGCGCGTCGTTTTCGCGTTTTCGCCGATGAAGTAGCGCAGTTGCGCGGTGCGCGCAATGACACTGGCGGGAAGGACCGTCGCGAGCGCGGTGGCGTCGCCGTCGCCCAATGCATTCGGAATCAAATAGAGGGTGCCGCTCATTGCACACCTCGCGTGGTCCCGAAAAGCGGATACCCGGCGGTTCGCAGCATGCGGGTGAGCGCGATCAGCGGCAGGCCGACGAGCGCAGTCGGGTCGTCGGAGTCGATGGCGTCGACGAGTGCGATGCCGAGCCCTTCGGCTTTCGCGCTGCCGGCGACATCATATGGCGTCTCGGCAAGCAAGTAGGCCTCGAGCTCCTCGTCCGGCAAGTCGCGAAAGCGTACCCGCGTGACGACGTCCTCGATCTGTACGAGGTCGCGCGCGGCGTCGAAGAGCGTGAGCGCACTATGGAATTCGACGGTGCGCCCACGCATCTCTTTCAATTGAGCGAACGCAGCCTCGTGGCCGCCGGGCTTGCCGATCTGGCGTCCGTCGAACGTGGCGACCTGATCGGAGCCGATGACGAGCATGCCGGCCGCCCCCGGCGCGTCAAGGGTATCGGCTGCGCGCGCGGCAACGGCGCGGGCCTTGGCCTCGGCAAGCCGCAGCGCCGTGGCGGCCGGTGCTTCGCCGGGATGAGGCGTTTCGTCGAGTGACGGTGCGGCCACCTCGAACGGGATGCGCAGCCGCTCGAGCAACGCGCGGCGATAGGGCGAGCTCGAAGCGAGAATGAGACGCGGCAGCTGGGCGGATCGAATCGGCATCCGGATTGACCTGGTTAAGTATTTGACGGGAAACGGCAAAAGCATTATTCTAGCTGGCTTTTCACGGCCAGTTCGCGCCTTCGGCCGAGGAGCGTGTCCATGACTCAGCAGGCTGGTAAATCAGGCGGTGCAGGTGGTGCGGGCGGTGTCGTGGATCCGCACGCGCTCGACGTATTCGAATTCGCGCGAAGCGGGCGGCAGGCCGCCGGAGGTTTGCGGATATCGCAATTGCCGCGGTTGTCGAACGAGGTGCCGGCCGATGCCCGCGAGCGGGAGGCGTCGTTCACCTGGCAAGCCGAGGGTTCGACGCAACCGGAACTGCAGGACGACGGCAGCGAGGCTCCGCAGCCGTATTTGCGGCTGGCGGTGCACGGTTCGGCCTGGCTCGAATGTCAGCGTTGCCTCGCGCCGTACGAGCAGGCGTTCGATGTCGATGCCACTTATCGGCTCGTCGCGAGCGAGGAAGAGGCTGAGGCCTATCCGCTCGATGACGATGAACTCGATGTGATCGTGGGCTCGCGCCAGTTCGATCTCGTCGATCTGATCGAAGAGGAACTGTTGCTCTCGTTGCCGCTCGTTCCCAAGCACGACGTATGTCCGCAGGTGCACGAGAGCTTGAGCTCCGGCGCCGGTGGGGAGTTGGCTGGCGAGGCCGGCGGGCAATCGTCGGATGAAGGCGAGGGTGGCAAAGACGGGGAAGGCGGCAAGCCCAATCCGTTTGCGGCGCTCGAAGCATTGAAGCGCGACGGCGGTACGGGCGGCAATACGCACTGACCGTACCGTGCGGCGCAGGAGTGGAGCGCGCGGCAGCACGCAAGGGCCCTAGCCTGATGGCTAGGGGCGTTGCGCCGGTTGCGCTGTGTTAGAATCCCGAAAATTTTTAGGAGTTACCATGGCAGTTCAGCAAAACAAGAAGTCGCCGTCGAAGCGCGGCATGCACCGCTCGCACGATTTCCTGAATGCAGCGCCGCTCGCCGTCGAACCGAGCACGGGCGAAGTGCATCTGCGTCATCACGTCAGCCCGAATGGCTACTACCGCGGCAAGAAAGTCGTCAAGACGAAAAACGACTAATCGCGATTGGTGCGATGCTTGTCCGGCTCGGTCGCGCATCGCGTGGCCGGCGGCTTGTCGGACCGCTTGTCTGACATTTTCCCGGTTCAACGAAAAGGCGGCATTCAACTGCCGCTTTTTTGCGTCGACTGGAATGCGCGCGCTCTGCTCGCCGACTCCAGTTTCATGCACCGCGCCTGAAATTCGCCGCAGTCAATGACCATAAAGCTCACGATCGATTGCATGGGTGGCGATCACGGTCCGTCCGTGACCGTTCCCGCTGCCGTCAGCTTCGTTCGCTCGCATGCCGACGCCCACCTCGTGCTCGTCGGCCTCGAAGCCCCGATCCGCGCCCAACTGAAGAAGCTCAAGGCACAGGATCTCGACGCGCTGTCCGTCGTCGCGGCATCGGAAGTCGTCGCCATGGACGATCCCGTCGAAGTCGCGCTGCGCAAAAAGAAAGATTCGTCGATGCGCGTCGCGCTCAACCTCGTGAAAGAGGAGGCGGCGCAGGCCTGCGTGTCGGCCGGGAATACGGGCGCGCTGATGGCTGTGTCGCGTTACGTGCTGAAGACGCTCGCGGGCATCGAGCGGCCGGCGATCGCGTCGGCGCTGCCCAACCCGCATGGCTACACGATGATGCTGGACCTCGGCGCGAACGTCGATTGCGAGCCGCAGCACCTGCTTCAGTTCGCCGAAATGGGACATGCACTCGTCTCGGCGCTCGAAGGCAAGGAGCGCCCGACGATCGGGCTGCTCAATATCGGCGAAGAGGTGATCAAGGGCAACGAAACGATCAAGCGCGCGGGCGAACTGCTGCGGGCGAGCACGCTCAATTTCTATGGCAACGTCGAAGGCAACGATATATACAAGGGCACGACCGACGTGATCGTCTGCGACGGATTCGTCGGCAATGTCGCCCTGAAGACGTCGGAGGGCCTCGCCCAGATGCTCTCCGAAATCATTCGCGAAGAATTTGGCCGCTCGCTGCTCACGAAATTGATGGCGTTGCTCGCGCTGCCGGTGCTGCTGCGTTTCAAAAAGCGTGTCGATCATCGGCAGTACAACGGTGCGGCGTTGCTCGGTCTACGCGGTCTCGTGATCAAGAGCCATGGTTCGGCGGATGCCTATGCGTTTGAGTGGGCTATCAAACGCGGGTATGATGCCGTCAAAAATGGCGTCCTCGAACGCCTCGCGCGCGCGATGGAAGAAAACGCCTACCCGCTCGAGCAGGCCGCGCGCGATGCGGGCGGCGCCGGCTCCGCGAATGCTCCAGGCCGCTCGGCCGAGCCCTACGCTGCGGTATCTTCGAAAGCATAATGGCCCAATCGACAATCTATTCCCGCGTGCTCGGCACCGGCAGCTATCTGCCGGCCAACCGCGTCACGAATCAGGACCTGGCGGATCGTCTCGCCGAGCATGGTGTGGAGACCAGCGACGAATGGATCGTCGCGCGCACCGGCATCCACGCGCGCCACTTCGCCGCGCCCGATCAAACGACGAGCGATCTCGCCCTTGCCGCTTCGTTGCGCGCCATCGAAGCGGCCGATATCGATCCGCAGTCGATCGACCTCATCGTCGTGGCCACGTCCACGCCCGATTTCGTCTTTCCGAGCACCGCATGCTTGTTGCAAAACAAGCTGCAAATCAAGAACAACGGCGCAGCGTTCGACGTCCAGGCCGTCTGCTCCGGTTTCGCATATGCGCTTGCCACCGTCGACGCACTCATCCGCAGCGGTCAGCATCGCACGGCGCTCGTGGTCGGTGCCGAGACGTTTTCGCGCATTCTGGACTTCGACGACCGCACCACCTGCGTGCTGTTCGGCGATGGCGCCGGTGCCGTGATCCTGTCCGCATCGGAAGAGCCCGGTGTGCTCGCCAGCGCGTTGCATGCCGACGGCAGCCACGCCGACATCCTCTGTGTCCCGGGGCATGTCAACGGCGGCGCAGTGGCGGGTAACGCCTTCCTTCATATGGATGGTCAAGCCGTATTCAAGCTCGCCGTTCACGTGCTCGAAAAAGTTGCCGTGGAGGCGCTCGAGAAGGCGCATCTGTCGCCCGACCAGGTCGATTGGCTAATTCCGCACCAAGCCAATATCCGTATCATGACCAGCACGTGCCGCAAGCTGCGTCTGCCGCTGGAACGCATGGTCGTGACCGTCGGCGAGCACGGCAATACCTCCGCTGCATCTATTCCACTCGCGCTAGATCTCGCCGTGCGCGACGGGCGCATCAAGCGCGGCCAGACGGTTCTGATCGAAGGGGTGGGCGGCGGCTTCACCTGGGGCGCGTCCGTTATCCGCTACTGACGCAGTGGGTGCCGCGGTATTCGGCTGCGGCGCCCGAATCAGGCCTCTGGCGCGCTCTGCGATGCTGCGCGCGTATCCCTTATGACATCGGCAACTGGGGACGATATGAAATTTGCGTTTGTTTTTCCGGGACAAGGTTCTCAAGCTGTCGGCATGTTGAACGCGTTCGCCGATCGCGCGGTCGTGCGTGAGACGCTCCAGGAAGCGTCCGACGCGCTCGGGCAGGACCTCGGCAAGCTGATCGCCGACGGCCCGGCGGACGAGTTGAATCTGACGACGAATACCCAGCCCGTCATGCTGAGCGCCGCCTATGCGATCTATCGCGCCTGGCGCGAAGCGGGGGGGGCGGTTCCGGCAATCGTGGCGGGTCATAGTCTCGGCGAGTACACCGCGCTCGTCGCGGCCGGCGCGCTCGCGTTTCGCGATGCCGTTCCGCTCGTGCGCTTTCGCGCGCAGGCGATGCAAACGGCGGTGCCCGTCGGGGTCGGCGGCATGGCAGCCATTCTCGGTCTCGATGACGACACGGTTCGCGCGGTCTGTGCCGAAGCGGCCGCGCAAAGCGCGGGCGTCGTGGAGGCCGTGAACTTCAATGCACCGGCGCAGGTCGTGATCGCCGGTCATAAGGCCGCCATCGAAAAAGCCTGTGAGCTCGCCAAAGCGAAGGGCGCAAAACGCGCATTGCCTTTGCCGGTGTCCGCGCCCTTCCACTCGTCGTTGCTCAAGCCCGCTTCCGACCGGCTGCGCGAGTACCTCGCGAGCGTGGAAGTGAGCGTCCCGCAAATCCCCGTCTTGAACAATGTCGATGTCGCCACGGCCATGGAGCCCGCCGCGATCAAGGATGCGCTCGTGCGCCAGGCCGCCGGAGCCGTCCGCTGGGTCGAATGCGTGCAGGCGATCGCCAAGGCGGGCGCGACGCACGTGATCGAATGTGGCCCCGGCAAAGTACTGGCCGGCCTGACGAAGCGCATCGATGGCAACCTCGTCGGCGGGGCGATCGTCGATCCGGCCTCGCTCGAAGAGACGCTCAAGCTCGTCGCCGGTTAAGCGGCGGCAGGAACGGGGCGACGCTGCCCCTCGCGCGAGCGGCGCATACCGTTCACCTATTTTTGCGAAACAGATCCAACGTCCGGGCGCGGCATGAGCCGAGCGCCGATGCGGGCGGATTACTCGGATAGAACATGGAAAAAGCACTCGACAAGCAGACCGCCCTCGTCACCGGCGCCTCGCGCGGCATCGGGCGCGCCATTGCGCTGGAGCTGGCGCGGCAAGGCGCCATGGTAATCGGCACCGCCACGAGCGAAGCCGGTGCGAAGGGCATCGACGAAGCATTTGCGGCTGCGGGCGTCGCCGGGCGCGGTGCAGTATTGGATGTACGCGACGCCGCGGTGGTCGATGCGCTCGTCGATGCCACGGTCAAGGAATTCGGTGCGCTGAACGTGCTCGTCAACAATGCAGGCATCACGCAGGACCAATTGGCGATGCGGATGAAGGACGACGAGTGGGACGCCGTGATCGATACGAATCTGAAAGCTGTCTTCCGCTTGTCGCGTGCGGTATTGCGCCCGATGATGAAGGCGCGTGGCGGTCGCATCATCAATATCACCTCGGTGGTCGGCTCGGCGGGCAATCCCGGTCAGGTGAACTATGCGGCAGCCAAGGCCGGCGTGGCGGGCATGACGCGTGCGCTCGCGCGCGAAATCGGCAGCCGCGGCATCACGGTCAACTGCGTGGCGCCGGGTTTCATCGACACCGACATGACGAAGGTGCTTCCCGAGGAGCAGCAAACGGCGCTCAAGACCCAGATTCCGCTCGGACGGCTTGGCAGCCCCGAAGATATTGCCCATGCGGTGGCGTTCCTGGCCTCGCCGTTCGCGGGCTACATCACGGGCACCACGCTGCACGTGAACGGCGGCATGTATATGTCGTAACCGAATTCAGGTACCATCCGCGCCTTGGTGGCTCCGACTCTGAAAAGGCGCCTTCGGCGCGGCCCATCGGCTAGTCTTGCGCGCGCTTTTTTGCCAGAGCAAACCTGATAAAATGCGCGCACTTGGATTTTTGAACTTTTTTCCCTCGGAGGGGTAATGGACAACATCGAACAGCGCGTCAAGAAGATCGTCGCCGAACAACTGGGCGTCGCGGAAGCCGAGATCAAGAACGAAGCCTCGTTCGTGAATGACCTCGGCGCGGACTCGCTCGACACGGTCGAACTCGTCATGGCGCTCGAAGACGAATTCGGCATGGAAATTCCCGACGAGGAAGCGGAAAAGATCACGACGGTCCAACAAGCGATCGACTACGCTCGCGCCAACGTCAAGGCCTAAGGCCTGTCGCATACTTCCCGCACTGCCCGCGTCCGACGCGCGAGTCGCATCTGATGCCTAAGCGGGTGCCGAATTCATAGCCACAGGGCTCACAGGGGCAGGTCCCTGCGGCCGCTGTGGCTTTTGCTTTTGTCATTTATGAAAAAGGGGTTATCGTGAGCCGCCGTCGTGTTGTCGTTACTGGCCTGGGGCTGGTGTCGCCTGTCGGCAATGATGTCGCCGACGGGTGGGCCAATCTGGTGGCCGGCAAGTCCGGCATCGCCACCATCACGAAGTTCGACGCTGCGAACTTCTCGACCCGCTTCGCCGGCGAAGTGAAGGGTTTCAACGTCGAAGACTACATGCCGGCCAAAGAGGCTCGCCATATGGATACGTTCATCCATTACGGCATGGCGGCCGGGATTCAGGCGATGCAAGACAGCGGCCTCGAGGTGACGGAGGCGAACGCCGAGCGTTTCGGCGTCGTCGTCGGTTCGGGCATCGGCGGGTTGCCGTTGATCGAAATCACGCAGACGGAGCTGCTCAATCGCGGTCCGCGGCGGATCTCGCCGTTCTTCGTGCCGGCTTCGATCATCAATATGATCTCTGGGCATCTGTCGATGAGGTTCGGTCTGAAGGGCCCGAACCTCGCGCTCGTCACCGCCTGCACGACCGGCCTGCACTGCATCGGCGAGGCTTCGCGCCTCATCGAGTACGGCGATGCCGACATCATGCTGGCGGGCGGCGCGGAAGCGACGGTCTCTCCGCTCGGCATCGGCGGCTTTGCCGCCGCGCGTGCGCTCTCGCAGCGCAACGACGATCCCGCTACGGCGAGCCGTCCGTGGGACAAGGATCGCGACGGCTTCGTGCTCGGTGAAGGCGCCGGTGTCATGGTGCTCGAGGAGTACGAGCACGCGAAGGCGCGCGGGGCGAAAATCTACGCGGAAGTCGCCGGCTATGGGATGAGCGCGGACGCTTATCACATGACGGCGCCGCTCGAAGACGGCGACGGCGCGCGCCGCTGCATGCAGGCCGCGCTGCGCAATGCCGGCGTCAATGCCGACGAGGTGAACTACGTCAATGCGCACGGTACGTCCACGCCGCTTGGCGATATCGCCGAAACGACCGGTATCAAGCGGGCGCTCGGCGAGCAGGCCAAGCGCCTGATCGTCAACTCGACGAAGTCGATGACGGGCCACCTGCTCGGCGGCTCGGGCGGTCTCGAGTCGGTCTTCACGGTGCTCGCCGTGCATCATCAGGTATCGCCGCCGACGATCAATCTATTCAACCAGGACCCCGAGTGCGATCTCGATTACTGCGCCAATACGGCGCGCGATGCGAAGATCGACGTGGCGCTGAAGAACTCGTTCGGGTTCGGCGGCACCAACGGTACGCTCGTGTTCAAGCGGGTGTGAGCGATCGGCGCGCCATTGGCCGATAGTCGCGCTACGCTGGCGGCGTATTCGCCGTCAGCGGTCGTTGCGCTGCGGCGTTCGTCTGCACTCGTCGCGGCAACGCTTGCGTTCGCCTCGGTCGCCGCGTTCGGCCTTTATGCGATGCTGGCATCGCTCGCGGGCGCCGCGGCCGGGCTCGTCCTGTCCCTGGCGGGCTACGCCGCGCTGATGCTCGTAGCGCGTGCGCAGCTCTGGGGGCGGGTCGTCGCGCTGGGTATCGAATCCGACTCGATCGCCGCCTACGATCGCCAGGGGCGCATTCTTGTGCGTGGCCCCATTCTAGGCTGTACTCAGTGGGCGAACCGCCTCCTCGTCGTCGCCATCCGGCCGGAGGGGCGAACCCGGGTGGCATCGCTCGTCGTCGCAGCGGATTCGCTCGATGCCGAGACGTTCCGCTCGCTGGCCGTGCGGGCGCGGAACGCCGCGCATCACCATCTGTAAAGACAGTAACGGTCGTTACAGATGCGGCATGCCGCCTTGATGGGGACGCTACAATAGCGCTCCCGCGAAGCGCATCTTTCCAGGCAAACGGACCCATTCAGTGAGCGAAAAAGAAATTGACCAGGTGCTGGTCGAGCGCGTGCAAAAGGGCGATAAAGCCGCGTTCGAACTCCTGGTCGCCAAATACCATCGCAAGATCATTCGGCTGATCTCGCGCCTCGTGCGCGATCCCGCCGAGGTCGAGGATGTCGCTCAGGACGCGTTCATCAAGGCCTATCGCGCCTTGCCGCAATTCCGCGGCGAGTCGGCCTTCTATACCTGGCTATACCGCATCGCGGTGAATACGGCCAAGAACTATCTGGCGACGCAAAGCCGGCGCGCCCCCACTTCGACCGAAGCTGACGCGGAAGAGGCTGAAACTTTCTCGGACGCCGATCAACTAAGGGATATCAACACGCCCGAGTCGATGTTGATGAGCAAGCAGATAGCCCAGACGGTCAATGCCGCGATGGCGCTGCTGCCGGAGGAATTGCGCGTGGCGATTACACTGCGCGAGATCGAAGGCTTGAGTTACGAGGAAATCGCCGAAATGATGGGGTGCCCGATCGGCACCGTGCGTTCGCGTATTTTTCGCGCACGCGAGGCGATTGCGGCAAAATTGCGTCCGTTGCTGGATACGCCGGAAGGAAGGCGCTGGTAGAACCGGCGGCGCCTGAGGTACCGGCGTGGCGGCGGACATGGGTAGGTAGATTACGGGGTGTTCGTGAGATGGGGAGCGTCATGGGGTCGGTCTCGATGCAATCGCAAGTGGGCTCGCGCAGCGAGCATCTATCCGCCGTTGTGGATGGTGAATGGGCCGGTGAGCCCGGGCATATCGGCGAATTTCTTGCGCAGCTGAGCGGCGCCGACCGCGCCGCATGGTCCGAGTACCACCTCATCGGCGATGCGTTGCGCTCGGACGATCTGGCTGTGCATCCGGTCGCGAGCAGCAACTTTCTGCGGGGATTCGCGGCCCGGCTCGAAGCCGAACCGCATGTGCTGGCACCGGCCGCGGCTGGCTCGCGGGCGCGTGCGTCGGCGCTGCGGGCAGTGAAGCGCCGCGTGATTCCGGGGCTCGCTGTGGCCGCCGCTGCGGCGACGCTGAGCTGGATCGTGCTGCCTCAGCTGCAGCGCGCGGATGCACCGCACGCCGCGGTGCAAATGGCCGCCCAGCCTTCCCGCCACGATGCCGCGCTTCAAGTGGCCGCTGTGGGCGGCCCGGCCGGCTCCGACGGCAACATCATTCGCGATGCAGGGCTCGACCAATACCTCGAGGCGCACCAGCAGTTCGCGCAGCAGCCGATGGTGCCGGGTTCGGCTCCGTTCATTCGCGCCGCCGCAATGACGACGCAAGGTCAATAAGCTGATGCCGACCTCGCGAGCAGGGCGTCTCGCCGCCTCGGCGCGGCGGCGCGTCGCGTTGTTTTCCGTGGCTGTGTTGTTGCCGCTGGCGCAAGGGGCATTCGCGCAGGCTGCGGCGGCCCCAGCCTCCGACCCCGCCACCGCGGCCGCCATTCATGAGCGCGCCGCGGCCTGGCTCGACAGGATTCCGCGCGCGGCGCAGCAGGAAAATTACGAAGGCGTGTTCGTGTATCAGCGCGGCACGTTCGTCCAGTCTTCGCGCATCGCGCACTATGCGACGCGTGGCGACGGCGAGTTCGAGTCGCTCGAAAGCCTCGACGGCAAACCGCGCAAACTTCTGCGCCACGACGACAGCCTCTACACGTTCGTACCGGAACGCCATCTGTGCATCGTCGAACAGCGCCAGAACAAGGATTCGTTCCCGGCTTTGCTGAGCGAAAGCGGGCAGCAAGTGTTGGCGACTTACGAGCCGAAGCTGCTGGGCCCCGATCGAGTGGCCGGCATCGACGCGCAGGTGATCGAGCTCGACCCCAAAGACGCCTATCGCTTTACCTACAAGTTCTGGACCGATGCGAAGACTGGGCTTTTGCTGCGGGCCCAGACGCTCGACGCGAGCGCGCAGGTCCTCGAGCAGATCTCGTTCACGCAGTTGCGCATCGGCGTACCGGTCAACAAGGCGCCGATTGCAGCGGGCATCCGTAATACGGCGGGCTGGACGCTCGTTCGCCCCCCGTTGCAGCCCGTCGACATGGAGGCACAAGGCTGGCGGTTCGGTCCCGAGGTACCGGGTTTTCGCAAGATCCGCGAGTTGCGGCGGCCGATGGCGGCCCGCGAAGCCGGCGCGCCGCCGATTCCGGTCGATCAGGCGGTGTTTTCGGATGGCCTCGCGACGGTGTCCGTTTTCGTCGAACCGGTCGAGAAAAGCTCGCGCAAGGAGGGAGCCGGCGCGAGCGGCGCGACGCATGTGCTCGTCACGCGGCACGGGGATTACTGGATCACCTTGCTCGGCGAGGTTCCGCAAGGCACACTGCAGCTCTTTGCCTCTGCCATAAAATACCCGGGCAAGTAACACTTCGGTCGATCCCTTTATGACGATTCATTCGGTGCGCAACTTTCTCGCGGCCGCGGCTATGCTCGCGTGCCTGCCGCTCATCTCGCCTGCGGCAGCGGCCTCGCCGGCGGCCAACCTGCCCGATTTCACGGATCTCGTCGACAAGGTCGGACCGGCCGTCGTCAATATCCGGACGACGGCGCGCGTGTCGAGTTCGCCGACACAGCGGGCGCTGCCCCCCGGCGCTGACGAAGGCGACATGTCCGAGTTCTTCCGGCGCTTCTTCGGCATTCCGTTGCCCAATACGCCCAATACGCCGAACACGCCCAACGCACCGCGCGACCGGGGCGACCGGGGCGACAACGGCGGTGGCCAGGACGGCTCGGACAACGGCGATTCGGAACAAAGCGCGGGCGTGGGTTCGGGCTTCATTCTATCGGCCGACGGCTACGTGATGACGAACGCGCACGTCGTGGACGATGCGGACACCATCTACGTCACGCTGACGGACAAGCGCGAGTTCAAGGCCAAGCTGATCGGCGCCGACGATCGGACGGACGTGGCCGTCGTGAAGATCAGCGCCGCGAATCTGCCGACGGTGACGATCGGCGATTCGAACAAGGTCCGCGTCGGAGAGTGGGTCGTCGCGATCGGCTCGCCGTTCGGCCTCGACAATACGGTGACGGCCGGCATCGTCAGCGCGAAGGGACGCGACACGGGCGACTACCTGCCGTTCATCCAGACCGACGTTGCGGTCAATCCCGGCAACTCGGGAGGCCCGCTCATCGACATGCAGGGCCAGGTGATCGGTATCAATTCGCAGATCTATAGCCGAACCGGCGGCTTCATGGGCATCTCGTTCGCGATTCCGATCGACGAAGCGATGCGAGTGGCGGAACAGCTCAAGACGACAGGCAAAGTGGTGCGCGGACGTATCGCCGTGGCCATCGGCCAGGTCACGAAGGATGTCGCCGATTCGCTCGGGCTGCCGAAGGCGGGCGGCGCGCTGGTGAGCAGCGTCGAGCCGGGCGGGCCGGCGGACAAGGCGGGCATCCAGCCCGGCGACATCATCCTCAAGTTCAACGGCGTACCCGTCGAGGCGGAAACCGACCTGCCGCGCATGGTCGGCGATACCAAGCCCGGCACCAAATCGACGGTCACGATCTGGCGCAAGGGTCACACGACCGAGCTGCCCATCGTGGTCGCCGAGACGCCCACCGATAAAACGGTCAAAACCACGGAGCGTCGCACGCCGCCGCCGAAAGCGCGGCCGCGCAACCTGCTTGGCGTCACGGTGGCGGACCTGCCGGCCGATCAGCAAAAGGCGCTCAAGCTGCGTAACGGCGGCGTGGAAGTGCAGAGCGTAGAAGGCCCGGCCGCGCGCGTCGGACTGCAAAAAGGCGACATCATCTTGCGCATCGGCGATACGGACATCGCGACGGCGAAAGATTTCGATCAGGCCGTGGCGCATCTCGATCCGCAAAAGACGGTAGCCGTGCTCGTGCGGCGCGGGGACAATACACAGTTCGTGCCGATGCGCCCTCGCGCGGCGCCGGCTCAGAAGTGACGGGCGGCCCGGGCGGCGTGCGGCTGACGCTGTACGGACGGGCCTGGTGTCATCTCTGCGATGACATGCTCGCCGCCCTTGCACCGCTTGCTGCCGAGTTCGGCGCGCAGGTCGACGTGATCGATGTCGACTGCGATCCCGAACTCGAAGCGCGCTATGACGTACTGGTACCGGTGCTCGTGCATGAGGGTGTCGAGCTTTGCCATCACCGGCTCGATGCGGCACGCGTGCGCACGGCGCTCGCCGCAACGCGTACTCCACAATGAGCATCGGCGCGGGCACGGCACGCGCGCCCAGCAGTGTTTGTGCCATGCTCGTCGCCGAAATCCCCCGTCGGACGGCCATTTCAGCTAAAATAGCCCGGTTTTTCACGTACTTACGAGGCGTGCTCCGCGGTTGTCCGAGCGCGCCTTTTTTGCTTGATCGGCACTGAATGGATCATATTCGTAATTTCTCGATCATTGCGCACATCGACCATGGCAAGTCGACGCTCGCCGATCGCATCATCCAAATCTGCGGCGGCCTGTCCGACCGTGAAATGGAATCGCAGGTGCTCGATTCGATGGACCTCGAACGCGAGCGCGGCATCACCATCAAGGCTCAGACCGCGGCGCTCAGCTATCGCGCGCGCGACGGCAAGGTCTATAACCTGAATCTGATCGACACGCCGGGCCACGTCGACTTTTCCTACGAGGTGAGCCGCTCGCTCTCCGCTTGCGAGGGCGCACTGCTCGTCGTCGACGCAAGTCAGGGCGTCGAGGCCCAGACCGTCGCGAATTGCTACACCGCGATCGAACTCGGCGTCGAAGTCGTGCCCGTGCTCAACAAGATCGACTTGCCTGCGGCCAATCCCGAGAACGCGATTGCCGAAATCGAGGACGTGATCGGCATCGATGCGACCGATGCGGTGCGTTGCAGTGCCAAGACGGGGCTCGGTGTCGAAGACGTGCTCGAGGCCCTCATCGCCAAAGTGCCGGCCCCGAAGGGCGACCCGTCCGCGCCTTTGCAAGCCCTCATCATCGATTCATGGTTCGACAACTATGTCGGCGTAGTCATGCTCGTGCGTATCGTCAACGGTACGTTGCGCCCGAAGGACAAGATCAAGCTGATGGCGACCGACGCGCAATTTCCGGTTGAACACATCGGTGTGTTCACGCCCAAGTCGAAGAACCTCGAATCGCTTTCGGCCGGGCAGGTCGGTTTCATCATCGCGGGGATCAAGGAGCTGACGGCCGCGAAGGTCGGCGATACGGTCACGCTCGCGGCGAAGCCGGCAGCTGCGCCGCTGCCTGGGTTCAAGGAAGTGAAGCCACAGGTCTTCGCCGGGCTTTACCCCGTCGAAGCGAACCAGTACGACGCGCTGCGCGAATCGCTCGAAAAGCTCAAGCTCAACGACGCCTCGTTGCAATACGAGCCCGAGGTTTCGCAAGCGCTCGGATTCGGTTTTCGCTGCGGCTTTCTCGGCCTGCTGCATATGGAGATCGTGCAGGAGCGGCTCGAGCGCGAGTTCGACATGGATCTCATCACGACCGCCCCGACGGTCGTCTATGAAGTCGTGCAGCGCGACGGCACGACGATCATGGTCGAAAATCCCGCGAAGATGCCCGACCCGTCGAAAGTCGAAGAGATTCGCGAGCCCATCGTCACGGTGAACCTCTATATGCCGCAGGACTATGTCGGCTCGGTCATCACGTTGTGCACGCAAAAGCGCGGCTCGCAGATCAACATGCAGTATCACGGCCGGCAGGTGCAGCTCACCTACGAAATTCCGATGGCCGAGATCGTGCTCGACTTCTTCGATCGCCTGAAATCGGTTTCGCGCGGCTACGCGTCGATGGATTACGAGTTCAAGGAGTATCGCGCGTCCGATGTCGTCAAGGTCGACATGCTGATCAACGGCGACAAGGTCGATGCGCTTTCGGTGATCGTGCACCGCTCGCAGTCGCAGTACCGCGGCCGCGAAGTGGCGGCCAAGATGCGCGAGATCATTCCGCGTCAAATGTACGATGTGGCCATTCAAGCGGCCATCGGTGCGCATATCGTTGCGCGCGAAAATATCAAGGCATTGCGCAAGAACGTGCTCGCAAAGTGTTACGGCGGCGACATCACGCGCAAAAAGAAGCTCCTCGAAAAGCAAAAAGAAGGCAAGAAGCGAATGAAGCAGGTCGGGTCGGTCGAGATCCCGCAGGAGGCTTTTCTCGCAATCTTGCGCGTGGAAGACAAATAACAAAGGATCCCGACTTTCATGAATTTTGCACTGATTCTTTTTGTGCTGGTCATTTTGACTGGCGTGGCCTGGGTTGCCGACAAACTGATCTTTCTGCCGCAGCGGCGGCGCGCGGCCGATGCCGCGGTAGCCGAGTTCGATCGCCAGCAAGCCCGCGTCGGCGAGCGCTTCGCCGATGAAAACGCTCCGCAAACCCGTGCGCGGCTGCGCGAGGAAAAACTGCGGCAGCCCTGGTGGCTCGAATACACGGCAAGCTTTTTCCCGGTGATTCTCGTCGTGTTCCTCGTGCGCTCGTTCGTCGTCGAGCCGTTCAAGATTCCATCGGGTTCGATGGTGCCGACGCTGCTCGTCGGCGATTTCATCCTCGTCAACAAATACGATTACGGTCTGCGGCTTCCGATCGTCAATACGAAGATCACTGCGGGGCGGCCGCTCGCACGCGGCGATGTCGTCGTGTTCCGCTATCCGAAGGATGAGTCGGTCGACTACATCAAGCGCGTGATCGGTCTGCCCGGCGACGTCGTCGCCTACGAGGACAAGAAACTCACGATCAACGGCCGGCCGGTGTCCGAGACCCCGCTGCCCGATTTCTTCGATGAAGAGCGCATCGGTTACGCCAAGCAGTTCGAAGAGTCGTTCGGCTCGCGCAAGAACGCGATTCTGAACAATCCGGCGGTGCCGCCTTTCGTCATCGGCGCCGAGGACTTCCCGTATCGCGACAACTGCACCTACAACAGCCGCGGCGTCATCTGCAAGGTGCCGCCCGGACATTACTTCATGATGGGCGACAACCGCGATAACAGCGCCGACAGCCGCTATTGGGGTTTCGTGCCCGATGCCAACATCGTGGGCCGTGCGTTCTTCATCTGGATGAACTTCGGCAATCTGAAACGCATCGGCTCGTTCGAATGATACGAGGCCGGTCATCGCCGGCCTCGCCGTTTCGCTCTCACTCTCGCTCGAAGTCGCGCTTCGTATTGAATCGTGGCGTCGGACCGTTTTCGACGCCACTCGCGTTACGCTTTTCGCGCACCGGCCACGCCCAATCGACCGGGCTGACGTGCGCGTTATACTCTGCACATGCCGCTATCTCCGCTGGAAAGCCGGTTGCGCTACGAATTTCGCAATGCGGAATTATTGCGCCAGGCGTTAACTCATCGCAGTCACAGTGCCTCGCACAACGAACGGCTCGAATTTTTGGGCGATTCCGTTCTAAATTGCGCGGTAGCCGCACTATTGTTTCAGCGATTCGGCAAATTGGACGAAGGCGATCTTTCCCGCGTGCGTGCCAACCTCGTCAAACAGCAGTCGCTGTACGAGATTGCTCAGGCCCTGAATATCGCGGACAGCCTCCGGCTCGGCGAAGGGGAACTGAGAAGCGGCGGTTTCAGGCGGCCTTCCATCCTTGCGGACGCGTTCGAGGCAATTCTCGGTGCCATCTTCCTGGACGGCGGGTTCGAGGCTGCCCAGACGGTCATCAAGCGTCTGTACGTGCCGATTCTCGACCACATCGACCCGCGCACGCTCGGCAAGGATTCGAAGACGCTGCTGCAGGAGTACCTGCAAGGCCACAAGATTGCGCTGCCCACCTACACCGTCGTGGCTACCCACGGTGCCGCCCACAATCAGCAGTTCGAAGTCGAATGCACGGTGCCGAAGCTCGAGGTGAAGGTTTCAGGGTCCGGTGCGAGCCGGCGTGCGGCCGAGCAGGCAGCGGCAAAAAAGGCGCTCGACGAAGTGCTGGCTCTGATGCCGGCCATGGGCGTCAAGACGAAGCGCTCGCGCGGCGCGCGTACGGCCAAGCAGGGTGAGCCCGAGGTGGTGCCGGGCGTGAAGGGCGTGCAGGCCGCGCTCGATCTGCGAGCGCCCGAACGAAAGGAGAAAGCGGCGCGCGGCGAAGCCAAGGCGGCTACGGCGGATGCCGAATCGGCCGAGCGTGCGCCAGCCGTGCCGCCGGCGATGATTCGCGCGGCCCACGTCGAGCACAAGCCCGCTTCGCGCGGGCAAGGCGAAGCCCCGGTCAAAGCGACGGAGACGGCGGCCAAGGCAGACGCGCCGAACGTCCCGTCGGATGCGGCTGCCGGTGGCGATACGGAGCTCGTCTCCGACATCGCCGGCGGCGCCCGCCCGCACGCGGCCGAACCCGATCATCCATGAGTGAAAGCGTGCGTTCGTCGCCTGAGCGAACGACGCGCCCCTATCCGAACCGGCAGCCAGCCACATGAACGACCCCCTCTCCACCGGTTTTCGCTGCGGCATGATCGCGATCGTCGGCCGTCCGAACGTCGGCAAGTCGACGCTGATGAATGCACTCGTCGGTCAGAAGATCAGTATCACGTCGCGCAAGGCGCAAACGACGCGCCATCGCATCACGGGTATCCATACGTTCGACGATGCGCAGTACGTCTTCGTCGATACGCCGGGGTTCCAGACGCAGCACAGCGGTGCGCTGAACCGTTCGCTGAACCGTGCCGTGACATCGACGCTCACCTCGGTCGATGCGATCCTCTTCGTCATCGAGGCCGGGCGCTTCGGTCCCGACGACCAGCGGGTACTCGATTTGATTCCGCCGTCGGTCCCGACGCTGCTGATCGCCAACAAGCTGGACCGTGTGAGCGACAAGAAAACGCTGTTCCCGTTTTTGCAGAAAATGGGCGCATTGCGCGATTTCAAGGAGATTGTTCCGCTCTCGGCCAAGCACCCTGACGACATCACACGGTTGCTCGCGACGATCAAGCCGTATCTGCCCGAAGGCGAGCCGATCTATGGCGAGGACGATCTGACCGATCGCAGCGAGCGCTTCCTGGCCGCGGAGATTTTGCGCGAAAAGGTGTTTCGCTGGACAGGGGACGAACTGCCTTATACGAGCACGGTGCTCATCGACAAATTCGAGACCGAGGGCCGTCTGCGTCGCGTGTTCGCGACGATTCTCGTCGACCGCGATTCGCACAAGGCGATGATCATCGGTCAGAAGGGCGCGAAGCTCAAGCAGATCAGCACCGAAGCGCGCCTGGACATGGAAAAACTGTTCGACGGGCCCGTCTACCTCGAGACTTTCATCAAGGTGAAGAGCGGCTGGGCCGATAACGAAGCCGGGCTGCGTGCCTATGGGTACGAATGACACGTGCGTGAGCGAATCGGCCCCCGGGCCGGGTGACGCGGACGGACAGTCTGGCCACGGTGAACCCGAGGGCGGCAGCGCATCGACCAACGCCCCGCCGCGCCGGCGCGCCCGGCGCCAGGGTAGCCAGGCGCATGGGGAGGCCCGCGCCAACACCCGTACATCGGCGCGTGCGTCTGAATACCGCATCGCGGAGCAGCCGGCTTTCGTCCTGCACAGCTATCCCTATCGCGAAACGAGTCTCGTCATCGATGTGTTTTCGCGTGATCACGGTCGGCTCGCGCTCGTCGCAAAGGGCGCGAAGCGTCCGCATTCGGCATTGCGCGGCGTGCTTCAGACGTTCCAGCCGCTTTCCATGTCGTGGTCGGGCAAATCGGAAATGCGCACGCTGACGGGCGCCGAATGGGTGGGCGGCATGCTGCCGCTTTCCGGCGACGCACTGTTGTGCGGCTTTTACGTCAACGAATTGCTCGTCAAGTTCTGCGCGCGCGAAGACCCGCATCCACAGCTTTTCCATCACTACGTGGTCACGCTC
The DNA here is from genome assembly GCF_013282575.1 of Paraburkholderia sp. NMBU_R16. Classification (GTDB taxonomy): domain Bacteria; phylum Pseudomonadota; class Gammaproteobacteria; order Burkholderiales; family Burkholderiaceae; genus Trinickia. The sequence goes on along the minus strand of NZ_JAAAYE010000028.1, from coordinate 13,238 downwards.
ACCCGGCTTGCGCACGATGAGCCGGCGGTGCAGGTGCTCCGTTCGTTCGAGCGGGTCCTGCTGCGCGAAACCGGCTATGCGATGGCCCTCGATCGCACGGCCGCGCGCCGTGCGGTCGACGCCGGGGGCCGCTATGTCTTCGATCCCGAACGCGGCGTGTGCGAAGCGTCCCCCGATATGCCCGCCCATTGGCCCGTCGTCGCCGGACAGACGTTGCTCGATATGGAGAACGACGATTACCATCGCGTGCAGACTGTCGCGCAAAGCAAGACGCTCATGCGCTTTTTGCTCAACACCTATCTTGGCGGCGCACCGCTTGCGACGCGCCAGATCCTGATCGACCTCCAGAATCTATGAGCTTTTTTCTTACGTCGCCCCACGTGATCGATCTCGGTGTCAACATCGATCACGTTGCCACGCTGCGCAACGTGCGCGGCACGTCCTATCCCGATCCGATCGAGGCCGCGCTGCTGGCCGAGCATGCCGGTGCCGACGCGATCACGCTGCATCTGCGCGAGGATCGCCGCCACATCCGCGACGCCGATGTCCATGCGCTGCGTTCGCAGCTCACTACGCGGATGAACCTCGAGTGCGCCGTGACACAAGAGATGCTCGACATCGCGTGCGACGTCCGTCCGCACGATGTCTGTCTCGTGCCGGAAAAGCGTGCCGAACTCACGACCGAGGGCGGGCTCGATGTGGCCGGCCATCTCCAAGCCGTGCGTTCGGCCTGCCGTCAACTGGCCGATGCGGGTGCGCGCGTATCGCTTTTCATCGACGCCGAGGAAGCGCAGATTCGCGCCGCTCACGATGCCGGCGCGCCCGTCATCGAGCTGCACACGGGACGCTACGCCGATGCGCATGACGAGCGCGAGCAACGCGCGGAATACGAGCGGATCGTGCGCGGCGTTGCGCTTGGCGCGTCGCTCGGTTTGAAGGTCAACGCCGGCCACGGACTGCACTACACGAACGTTCAGCAGATCGCGGCAATCGAGGGCATCGTCGAGCTCAACATCGGGCATGCGATTGTCGCGCGCGCCGTGTTCACGGGCTGGGAAAACGCTGTGCGCGAGATGAAAGCCATCATGGTAGCCGCGCGGCTCGCGGCCACCCACTGATTGGCCTTCGGGGCAAGCTGCAAGGACAAAAAACGCATGGCGATCTACGGCATCGGCACGGATCTCATCCAGGTAAGCCGCGTCGCGGCGGTGATGACGCGCACGAATGGGCGCTTCGCGGAAAAAGTATTGGGCCCGGACGAATTGCGTGTCTATCATGCCAGGCGCACGCGCTCGGAAGCGCGAGGGCTGGCCTATCTGGCGACGCGTTTTTCGGCGAAAGAGGCTTTTTCCAAGGCGATCGGGCTCGGCATGCACTGGCCGATGACCTGGCGCGCGTTGCAAACACTGAACGAGGCGAGCGGCAAGCCGTTCGTCGTCGCGTCGGGAGAGCTTGCCGCGTGGCTCGCCGAGCGCGGTATCAGCGCGAGCGTGACCCTCAGCGATGAACGTGACTATGCCGTCTCCTTCGTCGTCGCGGAAACGGGTGGCACGGCGGACTGAACGCACCGCACGGTTTCATCTCCTTATTTTTTCGCAACGGATCTCAATCGATGAAGCGGATTCCCGGGCCTGTCATGCTCGATGTCGAGAGCACGGTACTCAACGAAAACGATGTGCGACGTCTCTCGCATCCGATGACGGGTGGCGTCATCCTGTTTGCCCGCCACTTCGAGGACCGCGCGCAACTGACGGCGCTGACCGACGCCATCCGCGCCGTGCGCGAGGAACTCATCATCGCGGTCGATCATGAAGGCGGGCGCGTGCAGCGCTTTCGCACCGATGGCTTTACGGTGCTGCCGCCCATGCGCCGGTTGGGCGAACTCTGGGACAAGGACGTACTGCTGGCGACGAAGGTCGCAACCGCGACAGGCTATATCCTGGCGTCCGAATTACGCGCTTGCGGCGTGGACCTCAGCTTCACGCCTGTGCTCGATCTCGACTACGGTCATTCGCAGGTGATCGGCGACCGCGCGTTTCACCGCGATCCGCGCGTCGTGACGTTGCTCGCCAAGAGTCTCAGCCATGGGCTCGCGCTGGCGGGCATGAGCAACTGCGGCAAGCACTTCCCAGGGCATGGCTTCGCGACAGCCGATTCGCACGTGGCGTTGCCGACCGACGATCGTCCGCTCGATACGATCCTGCGTGGCGACGCGGCGCCCTATGGTTGGCTCGACATTGCCCTCGGTTCGGTCATCCCGGCACACGTGATTTATACCCAGGTGGATGACAAGCCGGCCGGCTTCTCGCGCATCTGGCTCGAGGAAATCTTGCGCGGTAAGCTGGGCTTCACCGGTGCCATTTTCAGCGACGATCTGTCGATGGAGGCCGCGCGCGCGGGCGGTACGTTGACGCAAGCGGCTGCGGCGGCGCTCGCAGCGGGCTGCGACATGGTGCTCATCTGCAACCAGCCTCAAGCGGCCGAGACGGTGCTCGATGAGCTCAGGTATGCGCCGTCGAAGGAATCGGGGCGCAGGATCGGCCGATTGCGCGGGCGCGGCAAGCCGCCCCGATGGGGCAAGCTCGTCGCGCGCGCCGACTATCAGGCGGCGCAAAGGCTGCTGCGCAGCACGCTGGGCTGACGCGACATCCTGGGGGCCGCGGCCTGATGCCCGCTTCAGGCCATCTTCATGCGCTGCAGCTTGTTGTAAAGCGTCTTGGGGCTGATGCCGAGCAGTGTCGCCGCGCGGTGGCGCGTGCCGCCAACCGCATCGAGTGTCGCGCGAATCAGCAAATCCTCGACATCCGAAAGCGGTGTGCCGACCGTCACCTGAACGCTGCCGCCGTTCACACGCCGGCCGCCGATCGTGGTGGCCTCGTCGGCGCGCAGTGTATCGACGATATCGTCGGAGACGTTGTAGGCGCGCCGCACACGCTCGTGGAGCTCGCGCACATTCCCTGGCCAGTCGTAGCTGAGACATTCGCGCATGAGGTTCGGCCCGATGCGTTTGTTGACGGTGGCGAGCCCGCTTGCATTGATTTCGCGGTTGAGATCGTCGACGAGGGCTTCCGCCAGTAGCACCGCATCGTCGTCGCGCTCACGCAACGGCGGCAGCGCCACGGAAGCCGCATCGAGCCGCAGCCAAAGATCCTCTCGCAAGACGCCTGCGTTGACCGCTTCGCGAGGCGGTTTGCGCATCGTCGCGACGATGCGGCAATCGAGACTGATCGGATTCGCGCCGCCGGCACGGGTATAGGTCTGCGAATCCAGCGCACGAACGAGCGTTTCTTGCTGAGCGAGCGGCAGCTCGGCGATCTCGTCGAGAAACAGCGTCCCGCCGGCCGCCTGCTCGAACAGCCCCGGCTCCCGCCGCTCGGCGCCGATACCGGGCTCCTGGCCGAGCAGAATGCCGTCGAGGGGACGATCGGTATCGGTGTCGCGCGCGAAGCCGCGGCAATCGAAGACCACGAACGGTCCCTTGCGGCGCCGGCTCATCTCGTGCAGCGTGCGGGCGGCGACTTCTTTTCCGGCTCCGGCTTCGCCGGCAATCAGTACCGCGCTCTCGGTGGGTGCGAGGCGTTCGATCGAATCGTAGACGTGCTGAATCGCATTGCTGCGCCCGATCATTGGACCGAAGCGGCCGAGCCGGCGCAATTTCGCACGCAATGCCTGGACTTCCTCGGTGAGTTCGTAGGGCCGCGGAATGCGCGCGAGCAGGCTGCGCAGGCGCGGGATGTTGACGGGCTTGAGCAAGTAATCCCAAATGCCGTGGCGCAGCCCCTCGATCGCGCTTTCGACCGTCGCATTGCCGGTCATGACGATCACCGGGAGCACGCCATCCGGCTGGGCGGGCAGGTGCGAAAGCAGATCGAGACCGCTGCCGTCGGGCAGGTTCAGATCGATGAGCACGACATCGGGGATGAAGCGGCTCAACGCGGCGCGCGCTTCGGCGAGCGAGACGGCGGTGTCGACGGAAAATCCGTCTGCTGCGACGATCGCGGACAGGCCGGACAGGCTGTTGGGATCGTCTTCGACAATCAGAGCATGTGGCATTGCGGGCGGCAATCAATCAATTCAAGGGAGCGGCTCGCCCGGCGGACTGGGCCGGCGCCGGGCGAAAACGTTTTGAGCCGAATCGGCAATCGTTGCGACAAGCAGGTTTCACGCCATAAGAATTTTTGGTTTTAAAACAGCGGGCTAGCAAAAAACGCCAAGCATCGCTGCAGGTTTGTCGGGCCAGGGACGGAAAAAACGACCGGTAAAGTTTTCTCAACCATACACCAGTCATACGAAAAAAAAAGCGCCCCGATGGGGCGCCCGGATTCGGCAGGGTGCTTGCCGCTTGCTTTTGCTTTCTAGAAGCTTACGCGCGGCTGCGATATTCGTGCGTGCGCGTGTCGATTTCGATCTTGTCGCCGATATTGCAAAAGAGCGGGACTTGCAGTTCGAAGCCGGTGTTGATCTTGGCGGTCTTCAGGACCTTGCCCGACGACGTATCGCCCTTCACAGCCGGTTCCGTGTAGGTGATCTCGCGCACGACCGTGGTCGGCAGTTCGACGGAGATCGCCTTTTCGTTGTAGAACACTACTTCGCAGGCCATACCTTCCTGGAGATAGTTGAGCGCATCGCCCATCATCTCTTTTTCGACTTCGTACTGGTTGTAGTCGGCGTCCATGAACACGTACATCGGGTCGGCAAAGTACGAGTAGGTCACTTCCTTGCGGTCGAGCACGACGACGTCGAACTTGTCGTCGGCCTTGTAGACCGTTTCCATGCCCGCGCCCGTCAGCAGGTTCTTGAACTTCATCTTGACGACGGCGGCGTTGCGGCCCGATTTGTTGTATTCGGCTTTCTGGACGACCATGGCATCGCTGCCGATCATCACGACGTTGCCCGTGCGGAGTTCTTGTGCGATCTTCATAAAAAACACTGTCCTTGCGAATGAGGTTTCCTGTTGCTCAACGGCATCGATCGCTTGAAAACGCCAGACCGCCGTTGGAGATAACCGCTTATTTTAACTGGCTTTTTGCAAACTGCGCTAGGTTTGATGCGAGATCGCCGAGCGTCGCGAGCTCATCGGCCCAACTGGCGGCGCGCGCGTAAAAGGCTTCCCGGTGGGACCAGAAGTCCGCCCAGTCGGGCGTGCCGGCCCCGTTCCAGGCGTGCCAGAAGCGATCCATCGCCGCGCGAGCCGGGGCCGGCAGCGGGGCCGCATAGTGAGCCAGCGCGGCATCGAGCTTCGGCAGATGGGCGGCGTCGGCTTGCGGGTAGATGTGCCAGACGAGCGGCCGCCGCGCCCATTGCGCGCGCACGAAAGAGTCTTCTCCGCGCACGAAATTCAGGTCGCTTGCCCAGAGCATGGTGTCGAAGGCAGCTTGGGGCACGAACGGCAGCGCATGCGCGCGCAGGTTGCCACGCTCCGCCAGCGCCGCGGCCTTGAACGAAGCAAGATCGAAAAAGCGCGCGACCGCACCGGAGATGCGTCCTTCCGGCACGAGCAATATCACCGGGCCCGGCGCGTCGCGCCATTGCTCGAGCAGTGCTTCCACGGCGGGATTTTCGTACGCGAACAGCGAGATGACCGTTGCCTCGGGGCCGGGGGGCGGCCCGAGCGTCATGCGCTGCCACCACGTCTGGCGCGCTTCGAGGGACGAAAGGAAACGCTCGCGCGCCGCGTCGAGATCGCGCTCCTTGATGACACCGCCCGTGCCCTGCCCGAGACCGGGGAAGAAAAATGTCTTCACGAGCGCATGGCGTGGATGCGGTGAAGGTTTCAAGTGGACGTCGGCCACCCAGTCCTCGGCGCTCAGATACTCCAGGTTGAGCCAGACCGGCACGCGTTCTCGCCGCGCCATTGCCGCGAGATAGGGCGCCGGCAATTCGCAGGCGAACGCCTCGATGACGACATCGGCGACGCGCAACGTTTCGCCGGCATGAACGTCGTGCCATTGCTCAATCTCGATGCCGGCCACTGTCTGCCTTGCTGCGGCGACATCGACGGCCGGCTCGAGCCGCGCGAAAGTAGGAAGATCGTCCACGATCACGCGCACCTGCCAGCCATGTTCACCGGCTAGCTGGCGGGCCAGACGCCAGCAGACGCCGACATCGCCGAAGTTGTCGATGACGGCACAAAAGATGTCGCAGGCGAGCACGGTCGGCGCTGCACTCGCTGGCGCCGAGGCGCTCGGATGGTACGGATCGGACATGATGCAGCGCGCCGCGCGGGCGCGGGAGCCGGTGCAAATGTTCTAAACTGGCGATTCTAAAGCACGCCGTGCCGCCTCGCTGCCAGGCGCGGCGCTTTCCGTCCGACATCCGCATGACCGAACCGCACGCCCCCGAAACCGTCTTAGAGCCGAAGCGCATTCTGGCTCAATTGCCGCATATGCCCGGTGTCTACCGGTACTACGACAAGCTCGGTGCAGTGCTTTACGTGGGCAAGGCGCGCGACCTCAAAAAGCGCGTCTCGAGCTATTTCACGAAGACCCAGCTCTCGCCGCGCATCGCGATGATGGTCACGCGCATCGCACGCATCGAAACGACGGTGACGCGCTCCGAAGCCGAAGCGCTGCTGCTCGAGAACAATTTGATCAAGGCGCTGGCGCCGCGTTACAACATCCTGTTTCGCGACGACAAGTCCTACCCCTATCTCAAGCTGACGGGGCACAAGTTCCCCCGCATGGCGTATTACCGCGGAGCCGTCGACAAGAAGAATCAGTATTTCGGGCCGTTTCCGAGCGCGTGGGCGGTGCGCGAAAGCATCCAGATCCTGCAGCGCGTGTTTCAATTGCGGACCTGCGAGGACTCGGTGTTCAACAACCGCACGCGGCCTTGCCTGCTGCATCAGATCGCGCGCTGCACAGCGCCGTGCGTCGGTGCGATCAGCGAGGAGGACTATGCGCGCGACGTCGAAAACGCATCGCGCTTTTTGCTCGGCCGCCAAAGCGAGGTGATGAAAGAGCTCGAGACGAAGATGCATGCCTTCGCGGCGGAGCTCAAGTTCGAGCAGGCGGCGGCCGTGCGCAACCAGATGAGTTCGCTGTCGACGGTCCTTCATCAGCAGGCGATCGAAGTCGGCAGCGACAGCGATGTGGACATCCTCGCCGTCGTCGCGCAAGGAGGACGCGTCTGCGTCAATCTGGCAATGGTCCGCGGCGGGCGGCACCTCGGCGACAAGGCCTATTTCCCGGCGCATGTCGACACCCCGCCCGGCGTCGAGGAGCCGGCGTTGGAGGCTGCGCTGGATGCGCCCGGGCCGCTCGACGCCGACGACATGCCGGAATCCGGCATCGTGGGAGGCATCGAAGCCGAGGTCCTCGAAGCGTTTATCGCGCAGCACTACCTCGGCAATCGGGTACCGCCGGTGCTCGTCGTCAGCCACGCTCCGGCGAGCCGCGAACTCGTCGATCTCCTGAGCGAGCAGGCGGGCCACAAGGTCACGCTCGTGCGTCAACCTCAAGGCCAAAAACGCGTCTGGCTCGGCATGGCCGAAAACAATGCCCGTCTTGCGCTGACGCGACTGCTGTCGGAGCAGGGCTCGCAGCAAGCGCGCACACGCGCACTCGCCGAAACGCTCGGTCTCGAATGCGACGATCTCGCGCATCTGCGTGTCGAATGCTTCGACATCAGCCATACGATGGGCGAGGCCACACAGGCTTCGTGCGTCGTGTACCGCGATCACAAGATGCAGTCGAGCGAGTACCGGCGCTACAACATCACCGGAATCACGCCCGGGGACGATTACGCGGCCATGCGCCAAGTGTTGACGCGCCGGTACGAGAAGATGGTCGAGTCGGCCGCGGGCAACGCGGACGATCGCGCTGCCGAGCTGCAGCCCGAGGCGGCAGCCGATCCGGGGCTCGCCGCCGATGCGGCCGAACCGACCGCGGCCGGCGGCACGCTGCCGAATATCGTGCTGATCGATGGCGGCAAAGGGCAGGTCGAGGTCGCGCGCCAGGTCTTCGCGGAGCTGGGGATCGACCGCTCGATTCTCGTCGGCGTGGCGAAAGGAGAAGGGCGCAAGGTGGGACTCGAAACCCTCGTGTTCGCCGACGGCCGCGCACCGCTGGAGCTCGGCAAGGAAAGCGCTGCGCTCATGCTGGTCGCCCAGATTCGCGACGAGGCGCATCGCTTTGCGATTACCGGCATGCGCGCCAAGCGTGCCAAGGCGCGCCAGACCTCGCGGTTGGAAGAGCTCGAGGGCATCGGCGCCAAACGCCGGCAGCGGCTTTTGGCGCGATTTGGCGGGCTGCGCGGCGTGGTGGCGGCAAGCGTCGAGGATCTGGCAAGCGTCGAAGGTATTTCGCTCGCGTTGGCCGAGCAGATCTACAAGCAACTGCACTGAAGGGGCGCGAAGGGCATCGGCGGCTGAGACGCCCACCGCTGCGGCTTGGCTTGTGGCGGGTCCGTCGACACGGCACAATGGCGTCTCCTTGTTCCGTTAACTTCGCGGGGCCGCCGGCCATTCGCTCATGCCGTTCAATTTTCCGATTTTCCTGACGTGGCTGCGGATCGTGCTGATTCCGCTCGTCGTTGGCGTGTTCTATGTGCCGGACGCGTGGATGAGCGAGCCGCATCGCAACGCGGCGGCCTGCGTCATCTTCGTGCTCGCCGCGCTGACCGACTGGTTCGACGGCTATCTCGCCCGCAAATGGAATCAGACCTCGGCGTTCGGTGCGTTTCTCGATCCCGTGGCAGACAAGCTGATGGTGACGGCCGCGCTCCTGATCCTGGTACAGCTCGGCCGCATCGAAGCGGCGATCGCGCTCGTGATCGTGGGGCGCGAAATCGCGATCTCAGCCCTGCGCGAATGGATGGCGCAAATCGGAGCATCGAAAAGCGTGGCGGTCAATCAGCTCGGCAAGTTCAAGACGGCCTGCCAGATGGTTGCGATTCCGATGCTGCTCTTCGAGGCGCCGCTGCGCATCGGTGGGTGGGTCATCGCGACACACGTTTGGGGCGTCTGGCTCATCTATCTCGCTGCCGTCCTGACGATCTGGTCGATGCTGTATTACATGAAGCTTGCCTGGCCTCAAATTCGCGAGCGCGGCGGCATTCTGTAGGGCGCAAGGCTCTCGGCGTTCGTCGAAACGTTTTTCTGACGGATCGAGCCTCGTTAAAGACCCAGTTCGCGCCGCAAAAGCCGCGCGGCGGCTTGCGTCACCTCCAGCCACGCGCCGGGCATCGGTTGGCGAATCAGGCGTGCGCTCGGATACCACGGAGTGGGCTCCCCAGCCATGTCGGCTTGCGCCGGCGTGCCGGGCTCAGGCGTGAACCATCGCCAATCGGCGGCGAACGGCAGCATCAGCAAAAGCGGTTTGCCCAGTGCGCCGGCAAGGTGGGCAATCGACGTATCGATCGACACCACGGCATCGAGCCTTTCGACGATGGCGGCGGTATCGGCGAAGTCGCGAATCCGGCCGTCGTAACGATGAATCGACGCGCGCTTGGCCTGCATGGCCAGCGATTGCGCATCGAGTTCGCCGATAGCCGGCTGCAGAACGATCCAGTCGATGCCCGCAAGCGCGAAAAGCGGCGCGAGTGCGTCGACCGGCATCGTGCGCGTCTCGTGGGCCTGAATGCGACCGGCCCACGCGATTCCCACCTTGAAACGCGCGTGACCGCCCAGCGAGCCCCGCCAGCGGCGTCGGTAAGGCCCGGGTACTTCGACGTAGCGGCGTTGGGCGGGCAGTGTGTCGCGCGTCGTGCCGAGCGCAAGCGGCAGGCTCAGTAGCGGGCACTGCAGATCGGCTTCGACTTGAGCTTCGTCGCGCGCTACGATCTTGACCCGCCAAAGCAGGCCGAGCGGCTCGAGGAGCGGCAGCAGCTCGGGCTGCACGGCAAATACGACACGCCTCGCGCGTTCGCGCGCGAGCGGCACGAAGCGCATGAATTGAAGCGTATCGCCGAAGCCCTGTTCGGCCTCGACGAGTAGCGTCCGCGTTTCGATCGGCTCGCCATGCCAGCGGGGCAGGGTACGTTGCACCGCGCGGCCCGATGCGGCGTCGGCGGCCGCCGCCAGTTCCAGCCGGGCTTCGTATTCGGGCAACCCCCGCGCGAAGTCGCCGAGTGCAAGCAGCGTCAGCGCCCGGTTCAGCCGGACCGAAGCGAGTTCCGGACGCAGCCGCAATGCCTGATCGTATGCGCGCAGCGCTGCATCGTGCGCGCAAAGCGCATGGTGCGCGTTGCCGAGACTGAGCCAGGCGAGGCTCATGCGCGGATCGAGCCCGACCGCGCGCTCGAGTGTGGAGATCGCCTGCGCATGACGGCCCAGCGCGGCGAGCGCATTGCCGAGCCCGAGAAGTGCCGGTGCAAACGGCGCGTGCAGCGCGAGTGCCGCCTCGAATGCCGTGACGGCCTGCTCGTGCAGGCCTGTCGCGTCGAGCGTGTTACCCAGATTGAAGTGTGCGGCGATGAAGCGCGGCTCGAGCGCCAGCGCCCGGCGGAAATGCTCGATGGCGTCATCGGCTCGGCCGAGTGCCGCATAGGCCATGCCGAGGTTGTTATGAGCGCCCGCGTGGTCGGGGCGCAGGGCCAGCGCCTGCCTGAAAGCCTCGATCGCGTCGTCGTGCCGCCCAACCGCGTGCAGCGCGTTGCCGAGATTGTTCCAGGTCGGCGCGTCGTCGGGCGTAAGAAGCAGCGAGCGCTCGAATGCGTCGACGGCGTCCGCGTGCCGGCCTGCCGCTGCATAGGCGTTGCCAAGGTTGTAATGCGCGAGCGGGAACTCGGGTGCAAGCGACAGCGCGTTGCGAAACCGCTCGATGGCACCGTCCAGTTGGCCGAGCGCCTTCAGTGCATTACCGAGGTTGAGCTGCAGGCCGGCGTCGTCCGGACGCAGCCGTACCGCGCGGCCGACGAGATCGGCAGCTTCGGCGTGTCGTCCTTGCTGATGGCGCAGTACGCCGAGCAGATGCAAGGCGTCGGCGTGCGTGGGGTCGGCGGCGAGCGCCGCGCGATAATCGCGCTCGGCGTCGGCGAGCCTTCCGTCACGATGGGCCGCGTAAGCGCGGGCGAAAAGAGAATCCATGACGGCGGGAAAAGCGGTGAACGCGGCATTTTCCCACACTCGCCGCGCCACGCGAAAAGCGCGTTCGCCGCGGCGGCCAGCGGGCGGCCAGCGGGCGGCCAGCGTACACTAGGCGAGTCGTGGTTCGCCGGAGGAAAACGCATGGCCGCCGCCGCAAACGAGCAGCCCGTGCTGATCGTCGGCGCAGGCCCAACCGGGCTTGCCGCCGCGATGAGCCTCGCACGTGCGCAGGTCGCCGTGCGCATCATCGATCGAGCGCCGCAACCGGCAGCGCACTCGCGTGCGATCGGCATACAAGCCCGCACGCTCGAACTCCTGGAGCAGCATCGCGTCGTCGAGCCGTTTCTCGCGGCCGGTCACCGGTTGCGAGCCGCCAACCTGTATTCGAACGGTCATCGGGTCGCGCGGCTCGATTTCGACCCGCTGCAGACGCGCTATCCCTACTTGATGTGTCTCGATCAGACAGTGACGGAGCGTATCCTGACCGAGCATCTCGCCACTTTCGGCGTGACAGTGGAACGCGGTACCGAACTGGTCGGCCTGACGCAGGGGGCCGCGCGCGCCGAGGCGGAACTCGTTGGCGCCGACGGCCGGCGCGAGACGGTGCACGTCCCATTCATCGTCGCGGCCGACGGCGCTCATAGCACCGTGCGCCGCTTGCTCGGACTCAGCTTTGCCGGTAAGACATTCGAGCAGACGTTCGTGTTGGCGGACCTGCATGCCGATTGGGATTTGCCCGACGACGAGTTCCATCTATTTGCATCGGGAGAGGGCTTGGCGGCCGTGTTCCCGATGGGCGGCGGCCGTCACCGGTTCATCGCCGATCACCCGGAGCCGGTCGCCGATGCAAAGGCAAAGCCGCAGGCGCACGCCGATGCAAGTTCGCGCGACGATGACGATCCGCCCGGCGATCCACCGCTCGCGCTTTTTCGCGAGACTGCCGGGCGCCGCATCCATCGTCCGCTCGAGTTGTCGGGGCTTGAATGGTCGTCGTATTTTCGGTTGAACAGCCGGATGGTCGACCGGTTGCGCGTGCAACGTACTTTCCTCGCGGGCGACGCGGCGCATGTGCATAGTCCGGCTGGCGCACAGGGCATGAACACCGGCATCCAGGAAGCATTCAATCTGGGCTGGAAAGTGGCGCGCGTGCTCAAAGGACACGCGTCGGAGCACCTGCTCGATACCTACCAGGCGGAGCGTCACCCCATCGAGCGCGACGTACTGCGGCAGACGAACTTCATTACCCAGTTGGCCGAGGCCGAACGGGGGCCGCTGAAGCTGTTGCGCGAACGGGCGATGCCGATCCTCGCGGCATTCGGGCCGCTGCGCGATGCGGCGCGCCTGATGGTGAGCGAGCTTTCGATTCAGTACCGGCGCAGCGCGCTGACGCTCGAGCGCGTGCTCGATGGAGGCCCACGTGCCGGCGAGCGGGCGCCGGATGCACTCGTGCATGTGATCGATGGGCCGCTCGGCCGGGCACCGGGCACCGGCTGCATTTTCGATCTGCACGACCCAGCCTACTTTTCGCTCTTTTTACTGGTGGGCGCGCCCGGCGACGATCCGAGGCGTTTCGATGCCTCCGACGCGCTTGCCGAGACGTCGGCACCGACCGATCCGAGCATCGAGAAGCTTGCCTCGCTCGTCGAGCGTGTATTGGCGGGGAATGTGCGCATTTGGCGTGTGACCGATGCGCAAAGCGGAAGCGGCACGCCGCTGATGGAGGCTTACGGAAGGACTCGCCCGGCGTTCTATCTGCTGCGGCCCGATGGCTACATTTGTGCGCGTGGCCGTCCGTCATCCGATGCCAGCGCACTGGCAAGGCATTGCGAGACCTGGTTCGCGGCGGGGCGCGAAAACGGTTGACGGTTGCTGTTCCCCCGGGGGAGCGATTCCCCGGGGTTCAGATCATGCAGCTTCGGCTGGCGTGAGCTTCTCGCGTGTCTGGATCAATGCGTCTTTGACGATCGGCAGCATTGCGGCGCTCGCTTGAGCATCGTCGAGTGTCGCCAGAATCGCCCGCCGCATGCGCGGCTCCCAAAAGCGCCGGATGTGCTCCGAGATGCCGGCAAGGGCCTCGTCGCGATTGGGCATCGATTCGAAGAACTCGCCGATGCGGTTGGCCATCTCGATCAGGTGCTGCTCGTTCATCGTCGGTCTCTCACTATGCTCACTTGCCCGTGCCCGCATGGGCCGCGCCGCGCTCGCGCTCGTT
>NZ_JAAAYE010000027.1 GCF_013282575.1 Paraburkholderia sp. NMBU_R16 | reverse complement strand
AACGACTCGAACGCGCTCTGGCGTTGTTCCTGGTAGTGGCTTGGCGTATCGCTTATCTGATGCGCAAGGGCCGCACCTGCCCGGATCTGGACGCCGAACTGTTCTTCGATGTCGACGAGATCCGCGGCGCATACTTGCTCACCGAGGCCAAGCAGCCCGCCAAGCCCAAGCTCAACGAGGTGCTTCGCCTGATCGCGCAATTGGGTGGCTTCCTGGGCCGCAAAGGAGATGGCGAACCCGGCGCGAAGGCCATCTGGCTTGGACTCAGAGAAGTTCATGTTGCGGCTAAGACTTTACGAGCGTTACGTGGCCGCGGTAACGCCGACACTTCTGTATAAGCCGATGCGTTGTACTCGGTTCAGATGCGCCGTCGACGTTGTGGCGTGGCTGCCCGCTACGGACCACTCCCACCGCAGCGCTCCGACGATCCATCGCCCGAACCGTGGCGCTCGACTCATGCCGCTTGTCACAGCCCCGTACGCGCCGCGGGATAACCGATCGCATACGAAGGCGGATACCCGATTGCATAACCCGCATGCCCAAAATAACTCTGCAGCTGAACGTAATGGCCGGCGTAGGGCGCGGTATGCGCGCCGTAGCCCGCATAGCTGCTCGATGGCGGCGCGTGATAAACGACGGGGTTGAACAAGCCGCTGCGCAGTCCGCTCAAGAACGCGCTCGTCAAACCCGGAAACCCAAAGCGCACCGTATGTCGACGGCCGAAATAATGAAACCCGACGTGGGCATGGACGCCGCCGTATGCATCGCGTCCGTGGCCATATGAAAAGCCGATCGGCCGATGCGCACCCACCACGTGCGTGCGATATCCCGGCACGCTCCAATGCGGCGAATGAACCGGGTACCCGTACGCGGGTGCGGGCGCCGCGGCTGCCGCATGAGTGCCATGAACGTCATGACCGCCCGCCGTCAATTGATTCGGTTGCTGCGCAGCGGGCTTCGGCTGGTCGGCACCCGGCTCGAGCGTCGGCCGCGGCGGATTCGTGCCCGATGCCGACGCGGGCTCGCTTTGCGCCGGCCGAGAAGGTTCTCGCGCGACCAGCAGGCTTGCCGCTGCTTCGGACCGCTCTCTCGCGGTCACCGGCAACGTACGTTGCCGTTCGAGCGCTACACGCGAAAAATCGGCCAGCCGGCTCATGGATTGCGTGCGGCGCAGCGACCCGTTGCCCTCAGCGGGACGCTCGCCGCTGGCGCTCGTGCGTTGCGTGAGCGCCCCCAGCACCGCGTCGCCGCGGCTCAACCCCGTCCGCGGCGCGCCGGCGGGCAACCCGCCGGGGGTTTTGCCATCTTTCGTCGATGCGGGGTGGTGATCGCCGAGCTGCGCAGGGGACGATCCGATCCGGAGAGGCATGGTTCACTCCTGCCGCCGCGCCGGTCATTGGCCGGCACGGCCGTGGATTAACGTTGATCTGCACGGCAGAGTAGTCCCCCGTCATGAGGTTTCTTGCCCCGAGCGGCGACGGCTAGCGCCACTGAGCGAAACGTTTTAGATCGATCGGCACATCGAATGCGGCAGACCCTACAACAGGGGCACAAGTCGAAGGTGAGCTTTTACGGGAGCGCCCGCTTCCACGCCGCATACGCTGAATGGGTGAGCTTTTACGGGTCTCCCAGTTTTGCATCCGCCAATTCCGTGTCCGTCACGAAAATCGGAAACATGCGAAGATCGTAGGTTTCGACGGCGCGTGTGTGCGTCGTGGCGACCCTAACCGGGGCAGTCGGCCCCGGCATCCCTGAGTTGAGGAGAGATTGACGATGGAGATCACCGGACACATGCTGATCGGCGCAGACGCAGTGCGCGGCACGGCTGGCACGCTGCGCGCGTTCGACCCGGCGCGCAACGCGGAAATCGAGCCGGCGTTCGGCGCGGGCGATGCGAACGACGTCGATCGCGCCTGCCGGCTCGCGCGTGAGGCATTCGACCCGTTTCGCCAAGCCCCGCTCGAGCAGCGCGCCCGGTTCCTGGAGGCGATCGCCGAGCAGATCATGGCGCTGGGCGATGCGCTGATCGAGCGCGCGCATGTCGAATCCGCGTTGCCGAAGGCGCGGCTCGAGGGCGAACGCGGCCGCACTGTCGGCCAGTTGAAGCTGTTCGCCGCGCTGGTGCGCGACGGCCGCTGGTTGGGCGCCACACTCGACTCGGCACAACCCGAGCGTAAGCCGCTGCCGCGCTCCGACTTGCGGTTGCAGAAGATTCCAGTGGGACCGGTGGCCGTCTTCGGTGCGAGCAACTTCCCGCTCGCGTTCTCGGTGGCGGGCGGTGACACCGCTTCGGCTTTCGCCGCCGGTTGTCCCGTCGTCGTCAAGGCGCACCCCGCGCATCTGGGCACCTCGGAACTCGTCGGCCGCGCCATCGCGCAGGCGGTCAAGGAATGCGGCTTGCCGGCCGGCATCTTCTCGCTCGTGATCGGTGCGGGCAATGCAGTCGGCGAAGCGCTTGTCGCGCACCCCGCTATCAAGGCCGTTGGCTTCACCGGTTCGCGCGGCGGCGGTATCGCACTGATGAAGATTGCGGCCCAGCGTCGCGAGCCGATCCCGGTCTACGCCGAAATGAGCAGTATCAACCCGACGTTCGTATTGCCGGGCGCGCTCGCGTCGCGTGCAGCGGAAACGGCGAACGGTTTCGTGGAATCGCTGACGCTCGGCGTGGGCCAGTTCTGTACGAACCCGGGTCTCGTCGTCGTACTCGAAGGGCCGCATACGCAAGCGTTCATCGACGCGGCGGTGAAAGCGCTCGAAAAGAAGGGGGCACAGACGATGCTGACGGCGGGAATCGCGTCGGCGTACCGCGACGGCGTGACGCGCCGCAGTGGGGTCGAAGGCGTGAAGCGTGTTGCAGTCGGTGCGGCCAGCGATGCGCCGAATTCGGCATTGCCGGCGCTGTTCGCGACGACGCAATCGCAGTTCCTGCAACAACCGCCGCTCGAAGATGAAATCTTCGGTCCGACGTCGCTGATCGTGACTTGCCGCAACATCGACGAAATGGTCGAGCTCGCGGAACATCTCGAAGGCCAACTGACGGCCACGCTGCAGCTCGAGCGCGACGACCACGAGCTTGCGCGCAAACTGCTGCCGGTTCTCGAACGCAAGGCCGGCCGCATTCTGGCCAACGGTTATCCGACAGGCGTGGAGGTCTCACACGCGATGGTCCACGGCGGCCCGTTCCCGGCGACATCGGATCCGCGATCGACTTCTGTGGGCACGCTTGCGGTCGACCGTTTCCTGCGTCCGGTTTGCTATCAGGACCTGCCGCCCGCACTGTTGCCCCAAGCAGTACAGGACGACAATCCGCTCGGACTCTGGCGCCTGCGGGACGGCACGTTCGAGCGTCGTTGAGCTGCGATGCGCACTGCAGGTAGCCGCCCGATCACGGGCCGGCTACCTGCATGAGCCGGCGTGAACGACGATCGGCTCAGCCACCCACGCGATAAACGCGCCCGGTCTGAGCGCCTTCGACACTGCGAGTGTAGGCAATCGCCACGCGCTTTGCGCTGACGGTTTCGAAGCCTCTGAAGTACGCTCCGTATGCTTCCACCGATTCGTCGAGCAGAGTCGGGCTGACGATATTGATCCGGATGCCGCGCGGCAACTCGATTGCCGCGCCGCGCACGAAACCCTCGAGCGCGAGATTCGCGGTGGTGGCGTTGACGCCGCCTCGGACTGGTTCGTCGGAGAGAATGCCGCTCGTCAATGTAAACGAGCCGCCGTCGTTGACGTGATGCTGAGCCGCCAATACGACGTTGACTTGTCCCATCAGTTTGTTGCGCAGGCCGATCCAGAACTGATCGGCCGTCATTTCGGCGAGCGGGCCGAAATGCACTTGTCCCATCGTCGTCACGACGGCATCCACGCGGCCGATGTCGTGAAAGAGCCGCTCGACGCTGTGCAGATCGGTTGCATCCACATGGAAGTCGCCGCGCGTCGCCCCGACTTCGACGATCTCATGACGCTGTTTCAGTTCCGCACAGACAGCACGGCCGATGGTGCCGGACGCGCCGATGACAACAATCTTCATGTCGATCTCCTTGGAAAGATACGGCCGAATCACGCCACGTTGCAACGTTCGCGCATCGGCAGCGCGAGCAGTATCGCAGCTGCGAGCAGCGGCGGGACGCCGCCCGCGGCATGCTCCGGGGCGGGAAGCACGACGAACTCCAGTAGGACCTCGATCCACGCGAGCGCGTAGCCGAACGCAAGGCATGCGAGCGCCGCATTCAAGCGCCTGACCGAGGCCGAATCGAGCGGATGCCGATTGGCGCGCAATGCGCGCGGTGCGCGCCGATGCGAGCTGCGCTAGCGCCAGCATGTGTGGTTTGTCCATCGTAGCCTAGCGGCGCGGAACGTCAAGCAGGGCGTGAGCATGGCGGCATTTACGGAGATCAGTCTTGGCGCCGGCGATCTGGAGCAAGGCTCGTTCCGGCGCTCGGCTCGTGCAGTCGCTTGGATGCTGTCGCCGCATGTCGCTGTCACCCACCCGCACTGGACCGATTTATTTCCCATAGAAGAGGCGTTTTCGAGGGAGTATGATTCCTATCCTGCGAGCGGGCGGCCATGCGAGCGCATGTTTGCCCGCTTGCTTCGCCGCCGCGCTGTGGGCCTACGCGCCCGGCGGGCGAGCAGTACGTAGCAGTACATAAAAAGGGTATCGGAGGCAGGCGAGTCATGCATTCTGACGCTGCATTCACGCATCGCGGATATTTGCTGAACTGCGCTCCCGCGCGGACCGGGGATGGCGCATACCAGCCATATGTCGTGATTTCACGTTCGAGCGATGGGGAGCTCGTGGCCAATCGATTTTTTCCGGCCGAACTGCGCTTTGGCGACGAAGCCGCGGCAATCGCGCACGCGCGCGATTGGGCCGTGCGATGGATCGATGCCAGCAGCTTGACCGTTTGACGGTGCGTCGCGGGTGGCCCGGCCGCTGGCCGCGTTCTCGCAAAACGCGGTAATCTCTGCGGAAGTGTCACTACCCGGCCGCATCGCAAGCGGCGTTCCTTCATATCATGTCCACTCCGTCCTCCCGTCATTGGGGACTCAAGCAGATCGTCGCCGAGCTTCGTGCTTCGCGCGAAGAACTGCATCGCACGCGTCATCCTCGTGGCATTCGCGAACTGCCTTCGCGCGAGGCGATCGTCGGCATCGTCAACGGTCTGCGCGCGGCGATGTTCCCCACGCATTACGGCGCGCCCGACCTCACTGACGAAACGGTCGACTACTACGTCGGCCATACGCTGGAAACCACGTTGCGTTTGCTATGCGAGCAGGTACGGCGGGCCTTGCGATTCTTGCCTGAGCATGCGCAGACTTCGGAGCTGGAGTTGGTCGAGCGCGCGTTCGAGATCACGCGTGCGCTTGGCGCGGAGTTGCCGCGCATTCGCGCGTTGCTCGTCAGCGATATTCAAGCCGCGTTCGCGGGGGACCCCGCGGCGCAGCACATTACGGAAATCCTGCTTTGCTACCCGGGCGTGCTGGCCGTCATGCATCATCGGCTCGCGCATGCGTTGCATCGGCTCGGTGTGCCGCTGCTTGCGCGTTTCATCAACGAGATCGCGCACTCGGCGACCGGCATCGATATCCACCCCGGCGCGCAGATCGGCGCGAGCTTTTTCATCGATCACGGCACGGGCGTCGTGATCGGAGAAACCGCTGTGATCGGGGAGCGCGTGCGGCTCTATCAGGCCGTGACGCTCGGCGCGAAGAGTTTCCCTTCCGGTAGCGACGGTGCGCTCGTGAAAGGCCATGCGCGGCATCCGATCGTCGAGGACGATGTCGTGATCTACGCAGGCGCAACGATACTGGGGCGGGTGACGATCGGCCGCGGCGCCGTCATTGGCGGAAATGTCTGGCTCACGCATAGCGTGGCGCCCGGCGCCAGTATTTCGCAGGGCAATGTGCGCGAAGGCGGCCGCAACGATGAACCGGAAACAGGCAAGCGTGGACGTAAATGAAAACGAAAAGGGGCGGACGCGTTTTGATGCATCGCTCCTCGATCGACGGAGTCGAAGCGACGTCGGCGGACACCACGCAAACGTTTGCGCGTCATTCGCACGAGCGGTTCGGTATCGGTCTCGTGGTGCGCGGCGGACAGCGTTCGTCGAGCGGGCGGGGCCCGGTAGAGGCACGCGCCGGCGATGCGATCACGGTCAATCCCGGCGAGGTCCATGACGGCAGCCCGCTCGATGAGCAGGGGCGTGTCTGGCACATGCTCTACGTTTCTCCCGCCGTGATGGATGACGTGGCCCGCGATTTGGAAGTGCGCGCAGGCTCGTCGTTGGAAATCGAGCGCCCCGTCCTGCGCGATGCGCGATTTGCCGCGCTATTCGAACGCGCGTATTGCGGGGCCCTTGCCGGTGAGTCGAACGTCGGACGGCTCGCGGGCGAGGAGGCGGTGTTCGCTTTGCTGGCTGATGTCATTTCGCGGCATACGACCGTATGCGTGCCTGTCCGATCCGGCGTGCGCGGACATGCGGCTGCCCGTGCGGTGGCGCGTGCGCGCATGCGCATTGACGACGATCCGGCCAATACGGTGACGCTAGCCACGCTGGCGGCCGATGCGGGATTGAGCCGCTTTCAATTGTTGCGCGAATTTGCCCGCGAGACGGGGCTGCCCCCGCATGCCTATCTGATTCAGCGGCGTGTCACGCTCGCGCGTCGATTGATCGCGACGGGCTGCGCGCTGGCCGATGCCGCAGCCGGTGCGGGGTTTGCCGATCAGAGCCATATGACTCGCGCATTCGTTCGCCTCTATGGGATCACGCCGGCGAATTTTGCCGCTGCTATCGGCTAATCGGTCATCGCCGAAGCCGCTGCAATTTCGTTCAAGACCGACGCTCCCGTGTGTATCTAATCTGCATTCCATTCATTGAAAGAACGGAGTGGCGCAGATGGCTTCGCGTTGGATGGGGTACCTCTTTTGTACGCTGGCGATGATCGGCGTCGGCAGCACGGTAGTCGTCAGCAAAATGATCGCGCATGGCCTGCCGCCGTTCACGGCAACGGCGCTGCGTTTCGCGATCGCTTTTCCGATATTCATCATGGCGATGCGCTTGACCGGCGAGCGATGGCCGCGGCTCGAGGCACGAGAGAGGGTGCTGCTTGCCGTCCAGGCTGCCTCTGGCAGTGTGGGCTATACCGTTCTCCTGCTGTGCGGAATGCGGCTGACGTCAGCGACCGATGCGGGTGTCATCGCCGGGGCCATGCCGGTGGTCGCAGCACTCGTGGCCGTGGCCGCGTTGCGGGAACGGCCTGGGCCGATGACGATCGCGGGCGTTACGCTTGCAACGATGGGGGTGTTCGTTTGCACGATCGGTGTACCGGGTACGCCCGGTATGGCGGAGGTGGCGGGATCGCTCGCCCCGAGAGGTGCGGTCGCTTCGCTGGTCGGCAATCTTTTTGTCGTAGCGGCCGTGTTCTGCGAGGGCTTCTTCATCCTGCTCAATAAGCGCTTGCGCACGCCGGTGTCGCCGCTGCAATTATCGACGCTGATGTCGGGTGGCGGCCTCGCGCTCTCGATCGTTCCCGCGTTTCTCGAACCGCATTCGGCGGGCCCTGTCGATCTTGTTGCACTTGCCGGTGTGGCGTATTACGCGCTCGTGCCGACGGTCGCTGGCTTCATGCTGTGGTTCGCGGGCGTGCAGCGCATCGAAGGCGCGCAAGCGAGCGCGTTGACGGCTCTCGTGCCCGTGTCGGCGGCCGGCCTCGCCGCTGTGGTACTGCACGAGTCGATCGGGGCGGCCCAGTGGTGGGGTATGGGGTGCGTGTTGGGCGCGGTAGCGCTCATCGCGCGCGATGGTGGGCGGCGCGTCCGGATTTCCGAGGCGCAGCGCGCTGTCTAGTAAGATGCCCACGTATAAACGTGTTGAAACGCGGGGAGAGGCTGATACTCGTCTATACGAAATTTGCGACTAAAGGCAGACTTGGTTGTCGCTCATCGGTTAGACGAGCCTGTGGACAGTCATGCTTCTGCCCGCAAAGCGACGCTCAATCGCATCGTCACGCGGTGTCCCACGCGACGCGCAAAGCGCGCCGCGTGGGACCACCATGACGGCTACAGCTCGTCCTGATTGCTAACCCCTAATCCCGATTCGCATCGAAGAAGCGGCGAACTTCCAGTTCCGCTTCGTCGCGCGTCTTGCCATATCGCTCCTGGATCAATCCCGTCAGCCGTTCGGCATTGCCGTCGGCCTGCGTCAGCTCGTCGTCCGTCAACTCGCCCCACGCAGCCTTCGCCTTCCCGACCAACTGTTTCCATTTCCCTGCAGCGATATCGTTGTTCATCGCGCCCTCCCTTTCGTAAAGGATTCAAATAGGAGCCATTGAAAGGCTCGCGTTTGACTCCAGCAGGGAATGTGCCACGCAGCACGCAGCGACGAACGACACTACCCGCGCAGCGCCGCCTTGAGCGCGTCAGCGAACGACAACGCCACGGGCGGCAACGTTCTCGCCCGCTTCTTGATCAATGCGATGGGTCGGACGAATCGACGATCGTCGATTGGCCTGCCCACCAGCTCGCGCTCGGCACGAATCTCCGGCGCGGAGCCGGGCAGAATCGTAATGCCGAGTCCCGCCCGAACCATCGCCACGGCGGTCATCATGTAGGTCGGCTCGCACGCAATGTCAGGCGTGCATCCGGCTTCGTCGAACGCGGCATCGACGATCGCGCGCACACTGGTCCCCGCAGCCGTCAATACCAGCGAGTAACCGGCAAGATCGGAAGCGCCAACACGTCGTTTTTTCGCAAGCGGATGCCCGCGCGGGCAGACCACCATGAGCCGATCTTCGGCGCGGTGCAGGATGTCGAGCTCCGGATCCACGATTTCACCGCCTGTCACCCCAAGATCGAATTCGCCGGCCTTCACGAGCTGATTGACCATGCTGGCCACGACGTCGCGAATCTCGAACGTGACATGCGGCGCATCGGTCCGAAAGTCCCGAATCAGAGCAGGCAGCCGCCCGGCGGCAAACGATGGCAGGCACGCGATGCGAACCGCACCGCGAGAACCGTCGCCCAACGCACGCGCATCGTCGAGTACGCGCTGCATGTCCGCCAGCGACTTATGCAGAACCGGCAATAGCTCCCGTCCCACCGACGTCAACGTCACAGTCCGGGAGTTTCGATCGAAAAGCCGTGCGCCCAACGTTTCCTCGAGGCGACGGATCTGTACCGTCAACGCCGGCTGCGACAAATTGAGCCTGGCCGCCGCGCGCGTGAAGCTGCCCGTCTGTGCCACGGCTACGAACGCACGTATCTCCCGCAGATTCAGATCCATTTCATTTGTTGATTGCTGCAATCAATTCATTTCAATTGTTTTATCGATGCTCCGACACTACGCTCTAGCCTATTAAAAGACAAGATTGGAGACAAACCCGTGCTGGCCTTACTTGGCGTTGCCACCATCGTCGTATTGCTCGTCGCGATCCTGTCGCGGCGCATGTCCGCGCTCGTCGCGCTGATCGTCGTGCCTGTCGCCGCCTCATTGATCGGCGGATTCGGCCTGCAAACCTCGCAGTTCGTCATCGCCGGCATAAAAGGGCTCGCCCCTGTCGTCGGCATGTTCGTGTTCGCCATCCTTTACTTCGGCACGATCACGGACGCGGGCACGCTCGATCCGATCATCGACCGCATTCTTCGCACGGTCGGCACACGCCCGACGCGCATCGTCGTCGGAACGGCGTTGTTGGCACTGCTCATTCATCTGGACGGCTCGGGTGCCGTTTGCTTTTTGATCGCGATACCCGCGATGTTGCCGCTCTATGACCGGCTGAACATGGACCGGCGCGTGTTGGCCGCGGCGGTGTCGCTCGCTGCCGGCGTGAACTTCCTGCCGTGGACCGGCCCGATGATCCGGGCTTCGGCGTCGCTCCATCTGCCGGTGTCGGCGATTTTCAACCCGCTGATTCCGGTGCAGATCGTCGGTCTCGCGTTCGTTTTCGGCACGGCCTGGCTGCTCGGCAAGCGCGAGGAGCGGCGGCTCGGCGCGAACCTCGCGGCCACCGATGCACTGCTTGCGCGCCACGATTTGACCGACGAGGAAAAGGCTCTGCGCCGCCCACGCAATTTCTGGTTCAACGTCCTGCTGACGGTGGCGGTGCTGGGCACGATGGTCGCGATGGGCGAAAAAATTCCGCCCGTCCTCATGTTCATGATCGGCTTGTGTATCGCCTTGCTCGTCAACTACCCGAACGTGGACATGCAGCGCAAGCGCATCGACGCGCATGCACGAGCGGCGCTGATGATGGCCGCCATCCTGCTGGCGGCGGGGGTGTTCACCGGCATCATGCAGGGCAGCGGCATGCTCAAGGCGATGGCGCAGGCGGCGGTCGGTTTCGTGCCGGCCTCGATGGCGGGACACATCCCGGTCATTCTCGGCTTCGTCTCGATGCCGCTCAGCCTGCTGTTCGATCCGGATTCGTTCTACTTCGGAGTGCTGCCCGTGATTGCGGAGGTCTCGGCGCAACTCGGCGTGCCGGCAGTCAAGATCGGCCAGGCCGCGATACTCGGCCAGATGACGACAGGCTTCCCCATCAGCCCGTTGACGCCGGCAACGTTCCTCGTGATCGGCCTGACCGGTATCGACCTGGCGGAACACCAGCGCTTCAGCTTTCCGCTGCTGTTCGGCGCATCGGCCGTCATGACGCTCGCGTGCGTCGCCTTCGGCATCTTTCCTCTTTGATCCCAGCACGTTATGTCGACTGCAACGCCTTCTCGCACGATACGAATCGGTGCGGGCGCCGGGTACTCCGGCGACCGCATCGAACCGGCGGTGGAGCTCGTCGAGCACGGTTCGCTCGACTATCTCGTCTTCGAATGCCTGGCCGAGCGCACGATCGCGCTGGCCCAGCAAGCGCGCCGCCGCGACGCGTCGCTCGGCTACGACCCGCTGCTCGAGGCGCGTTGGCGTGCCGTACTGCCGCTCGCCGCGAAACGCGCCGTGCGTATCGTGACGAACATGGGTGCTGCCAATCCGGTCGCTGCCGCGCGCAAGACGGTCGAGCTCGCGCGGGAACTCGGTATCGACGGGTTGAAGATCGCGGCCGTCACGGGCGATGACGTGCTGGACGCGGTACTGGCCGGGCACTACCGCTTCGAGGAATCGGGCGAGCCGGTGGCGGCCTTCAAGGACAGGATCGTCGCGGCGAATGCCTATCTCGGCGCGCAACCGATCGTCGATGCGTTGCGCGCGGGCGCCGACGTCGTGCTTTCCGGGCGCGTTGCCGACCCCGCGCTTTTTCTCGCGCCGCTGATCCACGCGTTCGGTTGGTCGATGGACGATTGGCAACGGCTGGGCCAGGGTACCGTCGTCGGCCATTTGCTCGAATGCGCCGGGCAGATCACCGGCGGGTACTTCGCGGACCCGGGACTCAAGGATGTCCCCAACCTCGCGCGGCTCGGCTTTCCGATCGGCGAAGTCCGCGAGGACGGCACCGTCGTCGTGACGAAGGTACCGCATGCGGGTGGATGCGTGACTGAGGCGACCTGCAAGGAACAACTGCTCTACGAGATCCATGATCCCCAACGTTATCTTCAACCCGACGTCGTCGCCGACTTCACCGAGGTCCGCGTGACGCGGCTCGGTGCCGACCGTGTCGCCGTGAGCGGGGGGCGCGGCACGCCGCGCACCGGCACATTGAAGGCATCGGTCGCTTACTTCGACGGCTTCGTCGGCGAAGGGCAGATCTCGTACGGGGGGCCGGGCGCGCTGGCACGTGCGCGTCTTGCGCTCGATGTGGTGCGCGAGCGCTTTGCGATGACAGGGGTGGCGATACGCGAGCTGCGCTGCGATCTCATCGGCGTCGATTCGCTTTATGGACAAACGGCGGCTGCGCAACAGACGCAGCCATACGAAGTGCGCGTGCGCGTCGCGGCACGCTGCGATTCGTTCGATGAAGCTTCGCGGGTCGGCAATGAGGTCGAAACGCTCTATACCAATGGCCCTGCCGGCGGAGGCGGCGTCACGAAATCCGTGCGCGAGGTCATTGCCGTTCAATCGGTGCTGCTGCCGCGCGAGGCAGTCGCGCCATCAGTCCAGATATTCGAAACCTGAAATGAAACTACGCGAGTTGGCGCATGGGCGAGCCGGCGATAAGGGCGACACGCTCAACGTATCGGTCGTTTGCTTAGATGCGCGGGTTTATCCGCATCTCGTGCGCCATTTGAGCGCCGAGCGTGTGAAGGCGCATTTGCAGAGCATCGTGCGCGGTCCGGTGCGGCGCTACGAGTTGCCACGCATAGGCGCGCTCAACTTCGTGCTCGAGCACGCGCTCGGTGGCGGCGTGACGCGTTCGCTCGCGCTCGACGCGCACGGGAAATCGATCAGCGCCGCATTGCTCGATATGGACGTCGACATCGACATCGAGCCGCCCGCTTGACCCCCCGGCCGCCGCGACGTACGAATCGCATGAGGAGGCGGCACGACTCACGTCAATCGCGGACCGGGCGTCAGACGTTCGGCAACGCGAGCGCGCCCGGATTGCCGACGATGGCGAGAAACTCGCGGCGTGTGGACGGATCGGTCCTGAACGAGCCCAGCATGCGCGAAGTCACCATTGCCACGCCGGGCTTGTGCACGCCGCGCGTGGTGATGCACTGATGCGCGGCCTCGAGGATGACACCGACACCGCGCGGCTGGAGTACCTCGTTGAGCGTATCGGCGATTTGGACCGTCATTTTTTCTTGAATCTGCAGCCGTTTGGCGAAGGCATCGACGAGCCTGGCGAGCTTCGAGATGCCGACGACGCGGTGTTTCGGCAGATAGGCGACATGCGCGCGGCCGACGATGGGCACCATGTGATGCTCGCAATAGCTTTCGAAGCGGATGTCCTTGAGCACGACCATCTCGTCGTAGCCGTCGACCTCGGAAAACGTACGCGCGAGTATCTCGCGCGGATCGAGGCGATAACCGGCAAAGAACTCCTCGTAGGCGCGCGTGACGCGCCCCGGCGTATCGCGCAGTCCTTCGCGATCGGGATCGTCCCCGGCCCAGCGCAGCAATACGCGCACTGCGTCTTCGGCTTGTTCGCGCGTCGGACGCGCGATGGCGTGCTCGACGAGATCGAGATCGACGGCAGCGCTTGTCTTCGACCGGCTTCCCGACGCGCTCTTCTTGCCGGCTCGCGATTTAGTGCTGCTCATGACTGACTCCTCCCCTTTCCCGGTTGGTCGTTGTAGGACATCCTGTTCGGCATTGTGCAAGTCGCGCACCCATGCGCGGCATTGTTCCATGTTTTCGCGAGAATCGGGGGGCGGGGTTTTACGGGCGGCCGCATGCGCTGCGAGCGCCATGGGAGCTGTAGCACAATAGGGCTTTCGCCACGGGAGGCCTCACGCTCATGCCCTTTGCCACTGTCAATGGAGTCAGCCTCTACTATCGGATCGACGGCCCGGCCGACGCCCAAGCGCCGTGGCTGGTGTTGTCGAACGCGCTGGGCACCGACGTTTCGTTATGGTCGCCGCAGATCGGCGCGTTCGCGAGGCATTTCCGGGTGCTGCGCTACGACGCGCGTGGGCATGGCCGTTCGAGCGTGCCGCCGGGCCCGTACACGATCGAGCAGTTGAGCGCGGATGTGCTGGCGCTCATGGACGCGCTTGCGATCGATCGGGCACATGTATGCGGGATATCGCTGGGGGGCGTGACGGCCATGGCACTGGCGGCACGCCATGGCCAGCGCGTCGGACGGCTCGTCGATATCAGCGCGCTGCCTCGCAATCTGGCGCCTCGGGAGACCTGGCTCGAGCGCATGGAGCAGGCGCGGGGCGGCGGGATGCCCGCGCTAGCGAGTGCGTCGGTCGAACGTTGGCTCAGCGCGGCGTTTCGTGCGCGCGAGCCCCTCGTTGCCGAGGCGATTCGCGATGTCGTGCGGCACACGGACGCGCAAGGGTACATCGCGAGTTGCGCGGCGGTCGCGAATACCGATTTATCGCAGGAAGTGGAGCGCATCGGGGCCCCGACGCTCATCGTGAGCGGTATGCACGACGCGGGTTTTCCGGTCGATGAAGGCAGGGCGTTGGCGGCGCGCATTCCCGGTGCGCGCCACGTCGCATTCGAGGCGCTGCATTTGCCCAACGTGGAGCAGGCATCGGCTTTGACGCAGACGGTACTCGACTTTCTGCTGTTGCCGTCGCCGTGAGCAATGGTTGGGCCAGGGCCTCGCGGTGGGCTTACTCCTCGGCGTCGTGGTCCGCAATGAAGCGCATCAGGTAGGCGCGCAGCGCGGCGTCCAGTGCACGATGATCTGCTACGCTCTTCGAGCCCGCATCGGCTTCTTCACCGAACAGCGTGGGCGGCGCATCGTATAGACCGACTTCGGCGCCTTCACGCAAGACGCGGATTTCATGCGTCGTTTCCAGGTATTCGGCGGTCCAGTGAACGCCTTCGATATGCACGCCGGTCCGGACGATCGTTTTCATCAGTACCCTCCCTTAGCACCACTAGCGATAAGGGTACGCCTGTCGGGCAGCGCGCGCATCGGCCGCGCGCATTTTGTTTCAGTGGCTGATCGATTCGAGCGAGCGTCCCTTGGTGGACGGTCCAAGCAGAATCATGCAGATGCCCACGACCATCGACGCACCAATGAACGTCGCCACGCCGGGCACGCCATAGTTGTGAAGCAAAACGCCGATGGCGAGGCCTGCGAACGCGGCGGCGATACGGCTCCACGAATAGACGAAGCCGACGGCGCGCGCTCTGATGCGAGTCGGGAAGAGTTCCGCCTGATAGCCGTGATAGGCATACGACATGACGTTCGCGGCGAGCGTGAACACCACGCCGAGCACGATGAGGACGGCCGGTTCCGAGGCTTGCGAAAAGAGGGCGATGACGATGCCCATGATGAGCAAGCCGCCGCAGATTTGCGTCTTGCGTTCGAGCTTATCGGCGAAGAACGTGCCCAGCAGGGGGCCGAACGGATTGGCGATGGCGATCACGAAGGCGTAGCCGAGGCTGGCGGTCACGTGCACGCCGCGATGGATCAGCAGCGTCGGCACCCAGGCGGCGAAGCCGTAAAAGCCGATGACCTGCGCCATGTTGAAGATCGACAGAATGAGCGTGCGCTTCCGATAGAGCGGACCGAAAATTTCGGCGATGGAGCCGCGGCCTTCCATTTCGGCCGAAACCGGTTGGGGAGCCGGTAGCGCGGTGCCCTTTTCCGCGGCGACGCGGCGTTCGATATCGGCGACGATGCGCTCGGCCTCGTCCAGACGGCCTTGGCGCGCGAGCCAGCGCGGGCTTTCGGGAACGTTGCGGCGGATGATCCACACGGCGACCGCACCGAGCGTGCCGATCAGAATGACGACGCGCCAGTACTCGAGCCCGAGTGGGTGCGTGTCTTTGAGGATGAAGGCGAGGAATGCCACGACGGGCACCGCGCAAAAGGTGATGAACTGATTGACCGCATAGGCGCGGCCGCGCTCGCCGCTGGGAATGAGTTCGGAGATGTAGGAGTCGATGGTTACGAGTTCCACGCCGATACCGATACCCGCGGCGAAGCGCCAGAGATTGATGGCAAGGCCCGAATGCTGGAACGCCATGATCGCCGTGCAGATCACGTACCAGATGAGCGACCACGTAAAGATGAAGCGGCGCCCGAGGCGATCGGCGACGAAGCCGAACACGAGCGCGCCGATCCAGAGTCCTGCGAACGTGGCGAAGACGAATGTGCCGAAGCCGGCTACCGAGATGGGCGCGAGCGCCGCGAAAAAGCCGAGCGATTCGGGCTTGAAGAGGCCGGCCTGCACCATCCCTGGAGCGACATAGCCGGTGAAGAACAGATCGTAGAACTCGAAGATGCCACCGAGCGAGATCAGGATGACCATCGTCCAGACGGTCCGCGAGGGCGGCAGGCGATCGAAGCGTGCTGCGATTTCAGCCGATTTCTGATTGGACATTTGCGCCTCTATGATTATTTTTCAGTTCGTTTTCGAATGCTTTGCTTTGCCGATTTCTTGCTGCCGCGGCAATCGAAACAACCCGCAACTGTCGCACGTCGACTTGCACGTCGCAATGGGTGCGATTACGGACGGGTCGAGTGGGGACGCGGGACTCGGGACTATCGGAATCCACTGGGGTGGATGCCGATGGTGGTGGGAGAGCCGTGCATTCGATACATCGAGTATCGAGTCAGGCGACCTGCGGTGGTCTTATCCAAACTCCTAAGCAGCACTAAAGTTTGGTACTTCGGCGCCAGCTGCAATGGAGGCCATCGAATCCAAGACACGGGAGACACAGGAATGAAGCGGCAACGCAACGCAAAGATCATCGCTACGCTGGGGCCGTCGAGTTCCGATCCGCAGGTCATCCGGCAACTGTTCGACGCCGGCGTCGATGTCTTCCGCTTGAACTTCAGCCACGGAACCCAAAGCGACCATTTGCAGCGGCTGACTGCCATTCGCGCGCTCGAGCGCGAAAGCGGGCGCCCGATCGGCGTGCTGCTCGATCTGCAGGGACCGAAGCTGCGGCTCGGCACGTTCGAAGGAGGTAGCGCCGCACTCTTGGCGGGAGAGCCGTTTCGCCTCGACATGAATCCGGCCGCCGGCACGAATCGCCGCGCACCGCTCATGCACCGGGAGATTTTCGAAGCGATCGAGCCCGGTTCCGAACTCCTGCTCGACGACGGCAAGATCCGTCTTTCGGTCGAATCGAAAGGCCCGGACTTCGCCGAAACGCGCGTGGTGGTGGGCGGACGCATTTCCGATCGCAAAGGCGTGAACGTGCCGGCCGTCATGCTGCCCATTTCCGCGCTGACCGCAAAGGATCGCGAGGATCTGGCGTTCGGCCTCGAACATGGTGTCGATTGGGTGGCATTGTCGTTCGTGCAGCGGCCCGAGGATATCGACGAAGCGCGCGCGCTGATCGGCGATCGCGCCTGGATCATGGCCAAGCTCGAAAAACCGCTTGCGATCGATCATCTCGAGGCTATCGTCGCGCGCTGCGACGGCATCATGGTCGCACGCGGCGATCTCGGCGTCGAATTGCCGGCCGAGCAGATTCCCGAACTGCAGCGGCGCATCGTCGGCGTGTGCCGGGCCGCGGGCAAGGCGGTCGTCGTGGCCACGCAAATGCTCGAATCGATGACGAACTCGCCGGTGCCGACGCGCGCCGAGACATCCGATGTCGCCGGCGCGATCTACGAAGGCAGCGATGCCGTCATGCTGTCCGCCGAATCCGCGAGCGGCAAGTTCCCGCTCGAAGCCGTTGCGATGATGAATCGCATCATCGAGCGGGTGGAGCGCGATCCTGGCTACCGGCAGGGCATCGACGCGTCCCATACACCCGCGCAATCGACGACGGCCGACGCCATTTGCTGCGCGTTGCGCACGATCGTGCAACTGATCGGGCCGGCGGTGACGGTGACCTACACGCTTTCGGGTTTCACGAGCGTACGCGCCGCGCGCGAGCGCGCCCCGAGCGCGATCATCGCGCTCACACCTTCGTTACAGGTGGCCCGAAGGCTTGCGCTCGTTTGGGGGATTCACTCGATGCCGTACCGCAACGCGCGCGATGTCGATGACATGATCGCGTTGGCTTGCGAGGCGGCGCGCGGTGCCGGCTTCGCGCGCGACGGCGATTCGATTGCCATTGCGGCGGGTTTGCCGTTCGGTGAATCGGGCACCGCGAATCTGCTTCATATCGCGAAGGTGGGGCGATAGCGAAAAAATTCAGGTCGATGT
Source organism: Paraburkholderia sp. NMBU_R16 (assembly GCF_013282575.1). Classification (GTDB taxonomy): domain Bacteria; phylum Pseudomonadota; class Gammaproteobacteria; order Burkholderiales; family Burkholderiaceae; genus Trinickia. Next base: position 69,674 of record NZ_JAAAYE010000027.1, on the reverse strand, counting down.
CGATTTTGGCTCTCGTCGTTCGTCGTGCGGATAGAGCCGGCGAAAACGAAGCCTTCTTGGCCGCGCTCACTTTTACGAACCTTACAGGAGCAAGCCGTCATGTCGACCTCTTCCGTCAAACCCATTCCCGAAGGTATGCATTCGCTGACGCCGCAGATCGTCTGCGCAGGCGCTGCCGGCGCGATCGATTTTTACAAGCGGGCTTTCGGCGCCGTTGAACTGTTTCGCATGCTGACCACCGACGGCAACATCGGCCATGCGCAAGTCAAGATCGGCAACTCCGTGGTCATGCTGACCGACGAGAACGCGGAGTGCGGCTCGCTCGGCCCGAAAACGCTCAAGGGCACGCCGGTGAGTCTCTATTTGTATGTCGAAAATGCCGACGCGGCCTTCGAGCGCGCGGTGGCGGCCGGTGCGACCGTCGTCATGCCGTTGGCCGACATGTTCTGGGGCGACCGCTGGGGCTTTGTCGAGGACCCGTTCGGTCACCGTTGGCATATCGCATCGCACGTACGCGATCTCGAACCTGAAGCAATACAGCGTGCGATGCAAGCGGCCATGCAGGAACGGCAGCACGCGAGCTGAGAAGTCGCCGGCCCTCGCCGGTATACCGCATAGTCGAACCTGCCGTGCCCCGAATAGGGGGGCCAATCGGCGCGCTGAGTATTTGTTCGCGCTGGTTTAGTGTTCATGCGTGTGCACGTTGTTGCACGTTTACATTCTCGTTTGTGCACGTTATGATTTCGTGCATGAACGACGAACTTCCGCTCGCGCGCCGCGATTCGATTGCCAGCCGGCTGGCCGATGGCCAGTCCGTCGTCGCCGCCGTACTGGCAGCCGAATTCGGCATTTCCGAAGATGCCATACGCCGCGATCTTCGGGCGCTTGCGGCGCAAGGCCTTTGCCGCCGCGTCTATGGTGGCGCGTTGCCGGTCACGCCGGCGTCCCGGCCTATGGCGGCGCGCATCGATGAGGCGAGCGAACGCAAGCAGGCATTGGCCCGGGCAGCCGTACCGTCGATTCAAAAAGGCGAGCTCCTGTTCCTCGACAGCAGCAGCACCAATCTCGCGCTGGTCGGTTATTTACCCGAAGATTTCGGACTCACTGTCGCAACGAATTCGATCGACATCGCCGCGGCCGCGCTGCGGCGATCCGATTTACAGCTCGTCATGATCGGTGGAACGGTCGATCCGGTCGTCGGCGGATGTGTCGATGCCAGTGCGTTGCAAAGCGTCGCCCGCATGAATGTCGATCGCTGTTTTCTCGGGGCCTGCGCGGTCTCCGCGAAGGGTGGCATCAGCGTATTCGACATGGCCGACGCCGCATTCAAGCGCGCTGTCCTTGCGGCGAGCGTTCACAGCGCCGTCCTTTCAACGAACGAGAAACTCGATACCCGCTCGCCCTACCGGGTCGCGGCAATCGAGGAAATCGACTGTTTCATCGTCGAGCACGATCTGCCCCGCACACATCGCTTGGCGTTGGCGGAGGCGGGCGCCTCCGTCATCGCGGCGGCGCCGCCCGTACTCGGCCAGGCATGCACCGAGGGCCCGCTTTGAAAACCGAAGACATCTCGTCGGACCGGCCCGCAACCCGGCTCGCCACGCGCCTTGCGTTTTTTGTGGCCGGCTTCGGCGTAGCGTGTTGGGCGCCGCTCGTGCCGTTTGCGAAGCTGCGGCTCGGCGTCGACGACGCCGTGCTCGGCATGTTGTTGCTGTGTATCGGCTTGGGATCGGTCATCGCGATGATTGCCACAGGTGCGATCAGCGCGCGGTACGGTAGCCGGCCGGTGATCGTCGCAGGGGGAATCGGGCTGGTTCTGCTGTTGCCGATCCTGACGCTCGCCAGCACGCCGCTTGCGCTCGGCATCGCCCTGTTTGCGTTCGGTGCCTCGCTCGGGTCGTTGGATGTCGCGATGAACGTTCATGCCGTGGAAGTCGAGCGTGCCGCGGCCCGGCCGTTGATGTCGGGGTTCCACGCACTGTTCAGCGTCGGCGGATTTGCAGGCTCGATGGTCATGACGTTTTTACTGTCGATACACCTCGGCGCGCTCGCCAGTACGCTGCTGTGCTCGGCAGCGATGCTGGGTGCCGTCCTTCTTGCAACGCCCAGACTGCTGAATGCCGCTCCGAGCGCCGAGGGACCGCTCTTCGCCATGCCGCGCGGTATCGTGCTGCTGCTCGCCGCGCTGACCGCTGTGACGTTTCTTGCCGAAGGCGCACTGCTCGATTGGAGCGCGCTGCTGATCACGAGCAAGGGGCTCGTCAGCGCAGCTCAGGGCGGGCTGGGCTACATGCTGTTCTCCATCGCCATGACGGCCGGACGCTTCGGCGGCGATGCCGTCACCGCACGCGTCGGCGATCGATCGACGATGTTTTGGGGAGGATTGCTCGCGATTGCCGGGTTTGCTGTTTTGTTGACGGCCCCGATCGCGGTTGTGGCGATGGGCGGCTTTTTACTGATCGGGCTCGGTGCCTCGAACATCGTTCCGGTGTTGTTTCGCCGTGCGGGATCGCAGCGGTCGATGCCGACGGCTTTGGCTGTTGCCGCGATCACGACCACGGGCTACGCCGGCAATCTTGCCGGCCCCGCCGGCATGGGCTTCATCGCGAAGAGCATCGGACTGCCGAGCGCGTTCTGGTGGTTGGTTGCATTGCTCGTTCTGGTTCCGTGTTGCGCGCGCTTCGTTACGGTCAATCGCGCTGAGGTATGACGACGGCGGAAACTGCGATTCGCCGCAAGGATGGCCCCCGCCAGGTGCATGTGTTAGCATTACATGCTTAATTTCGAGATAAAGCTGGATGCGCGTGCCGCCAGGCACTCGAGGGTGACGCGGCCGTTATGCGGAACTAGCGGCGGAACTAGCGCGCATCGACAGCCCTCACCAGCACAACAAAACGAATAACGATAACTACGACCAGAAGACCTCTCGCGGCAATACCAACAACATAGCCGCTCACCTAAAACAACTCCCCGCTTTTTCAAAGGAGCCTTAGTGAGTCGCCTCGTCATAGTTTCGAATCGTGTTGCGGATCCGCGTAAGGCCGCGGCCGGCGGACTCGCTGTTGCGATCAAGGACGGCTTGCAGCAAACGGGTGGCGTGTGGTTCGGATGGAGCGGCAAGACGTTCACCGATGCACCGGGCGTTGCCAGCCACAGCGGTGTGCATACGCAGACTGTCGGCAAAGTACAGCTCGCAACCGTCGATCTCAGTCAGCAGGATTACGAAACGTATTACCTCGGCTACTCGAACAACGTGCTGTGGCCGGTCTTCCATAACCGGCTCGACCTCGCGCAGTTCGACGTCCGTTTTGCAACCGGCTATCGCCGCGTCAATCAGCTCTTCGCTCAGCGCATCTTTCCGCTGCTCAAGCCGAGCGACGTCATCTGGGTCCACGATTACCACCTGATCCCGCTTGCCGCGGAGTTGCGCGCAATGGGATGCACGAATCCGATCGGTTTTTTCCTGCATATCCCCGTGCCGCCGCCGCTCATCATGGCGGCCATTCCGGAGCACGAATGGCTGATGCGCTCGCTGTTCGCCTACGATCTCGTCGGTCTGCAAACGGAATCGGACATGATGCACCTCGTGCGTTATGCGGAAACCGAAGCGGGCGCGCAATGGAGGCCGGACGGCTATTTGCGTGCTTTCAATCGCACATTGCGGGTCGGTGCGTTCCCGATCGGCATGGACGTCGGCGAGTTCGCATCGCTCGCGGATGCGCGCGAAGGCCTCGATATGTTCGCCCGCATGCGGGAGGAGTACTCGCGCCGCCAATTGCTGATTGGCGTGGACCGTCTCGACTACTCGAAAGGGTTGCCGCAACGCATCCAGGCATTTCGTTATCTTCTCGAGCACTATCCGGAGAACCGCAAGCGTGCGACGCTGATTCAGATCGCCGCACCGAGCCGCGAAGATCTCGGCGCCTATGACCACCTGCGCCGCGAGATGGACAGCCTGTGCGGCGCCATCAACGGCGACTATGGCGAACTCGATTGGATGCCGGTGCGCTACATTCACCGCAACGTTGCCCGCAGGCGGCTGCCGGGCGTTTATCGCGCCGCGCACGTGGCGCTCGTCACGCCGCTGCGCGACGGCATGAACCTCGTCGCGAAGGAGTTCCTTGCCGCGCAAGACCCCGCCGACCCGGGCGTGCTCGTGCTTTCGCGCTTTGCCGGGGCGGCCGAGCAATTGAAAGAGGCGCTGCTCGTGAATCCCTACGATTCGCAAGGTACGGCGCAGGCGATCGAACGCGCGCTCACGATGCCGCTCGGCGAGCGCATCGAACGGCATTCGGCGCTGATGACGACTATCCGTCAATACGACGTGCATTGGTGGCGCACGTCGTTTCTCGACGCGCTCAAGCAAGCGGTGGCGCAGGCGCCCGAAGCGGTGGCCGATACCCAATAGGCCCGCCGACCGGGCAATCGCCTGACGAAGCGTCGGTTGGGGCGGAGCCGGTTGCCGCACTTGCCGCGGTGGCCGCGGTGGCCGTGCTGCGCGGACGACCGCGATGCGGCAACGGCCTATCGCCCGCATAGAAAATGCCAATTGGGGGCTGGGCCCGTCCAACGCCTAGATTAAGAGAGCGGCGCCCGGCTCGCGGGCGTCGTGGTGCGCGCCGTTTCCCTACCTACAGTACAAGACTTCGGCAACGCCCGGCTGCGCCGCGTCTGCCGGTCCACCAGGAGATTCAGATGGGACAGTTGAAAGGCTCCAAAACGGAAGAGAATCTGAAGGCCGCATTCGCGGGCGAGTCGCAGGCGAACCGCCGGTATCTGTATTTCGCGGCCAAAGCGGATGTGGAAGGCCAAAACGACGTTGCCGCGCTGTTCCGCTCGACGGCGGAGGGCGAGACGGGCCACGCGCACGGCCACCTCGAATACCTGGAGGCGGTCGGCGATCCTGCCACGGGCCTGCCGTTCGGCTCTTCGCGGCAAAACCTGCAATCGGCGATTGCCGGCGAAACCCACGAGTACACCGACATGTATCCGGGCATGGCGAAGACGGCCCGCGACGAAGGCTTCGACGAAATCGCCAATTGGTTCGAAACGCTGGCCAAGGCCGAACGCAGTCACGCCAATCGCTACACCAAGGCGCTCGAAGCGCTCAGCGACTGAACTGGGCCGCAGCGATGCGCGCGCCGCGAACGCCGCGGCGCGGCGCACAAGCCTCCGGCGGTGCGCGGCTCGAGCCGGTACGCCGCGCCTTGCGCTGCGCGTGTGCCGGAGACCGTCAGCAGAACTGGGGAGCATGCCCTCATGCCGCATAAAGAAGGCAGTCTGGAGGCGCCGATTCGACACCCGCTCGATTGGCAATCGGAAGCGTTCTACGATCAGGAAGCGATCGACAAGGAACTGGCGCGGGTTTTCGATATCTGCGCGGGATGTCGCCGCTGTGTGTCGTTGTGCGGCGCCTTTCCGACGCTGTTCGATCTCGTGGACGAAACCGACTCGGGCGAAGCCCACGACGTCGATCGTCAGTCGTACTCGAAAGTGGTCGATCAGTGCTATCTGTGCGACCTCTGCTACATGACCAAGTGTCCGTACGTGCCGCCTCACCCGTGGAACGTGGATTTCCCGCATCTGATGCTGCGTGCGAAAGCGGCCAAGTACAAAAAGGGAGAAGTGCCGTTGCGCGACAAGGTGCTCTCGAGCACGGACGCGCTCGGCCACTTCGCGGGTATTCCCGTGGTGACCCAGACAGTCAATGCCGTGAACCGGTCGAAGCCCGCGCGCGGCGTACTCGAGTCCGCGCTCGGCGTCGACAAGAACGCCTGGCTGCCAGAATTCGCTCCGCGCAAGTTTCGCGGCGCAGCCAAGCCTTCGCCCAGCACCGCGGTGCGTGACGGAGAACGCACGCCCGGCAAGGTGGCGATCTATGCAACCTGCTATGTGAACTTCAACGAGCCGGGGATCGGCCACGATCTGTTGGCGCTGCTTGCGCACAACGACATTCCCTATGTGCTGGTGGCGAGCGAAGCGTGCTGCGGCATGCCGTTACTGGAGCAAGGCAACCTCGAAGGCGTGGCCGCGAAGAAGGCGAAGAACATTCCTGTGCTTGAGCGATATGCGCGCGACGGCTACGCCATCATGGCCGCGATTCCGAGCTGCGTGCTCATGTACAAGCACGAGTTGCCGCTGATGTTTCCGGAGGACGAAGAGGTTCGCGCGGTCAGCGATGCCTTTTGGGATCCATTCGAGTACTTCGTGTCGCGCCACCGCGACGGTTTGCTGAAGACCGACTTCAAGCGCGCGCTCGGTAAGATTTCCTACCATGTGCCCTGTCACGGGCGCGTACAGAACCTGGGGCGTAAAACTTACGACGCCCTCTCGCTCGTGCCCGACACCGAGGTCAAGATCGTCGAACGCTGCTCGGGGCATGCCGGCACGTTCGGCGTCAAAAAGGAATTTCATCGCATCGCCATGAAAATCGGCGCCCCGGTGTTCAAGGCGATGGCGGAGCCTCAACCGGCCTTCATTGCCTCGGACTGCCAACTTGCGGGGCACCATATCGCGCAAGGCATCGAGGAGGCAGGGCTGGGCAGTGCGCCGCTGGCCCATCCGCTGACGCTGCTGCGCAAGGCATATGACATTTAAACGACTGTGCTTTCTTTTCTTGCAAGGAATTGGCCGATGACTATTTCCAGAGAATCGCTGATGACGCTCGAAGCCTACGCAAAAGCACGCAAGTCAATGCGCGACGAAGTGATCGAACATAAGAAGCAGCGCATGGTTCGCATCGGCAATCATTTGACCTTGATATTCGAGGACGAATTAACAATTCGCTACCAGATTCATGAAATGTTACACATCGAGAAGATTTTCGATGAGGACGGAATTCGAGGCGAATTGGAAGCCTATTTACCTCTTGTTCCAGATGGAAGCAATTTGAAAGCTACAATGCAGATCGAATATGAGAACGAAGTCGAGCGGCGGGCCGCGCTGAAGCGGCTCATCGGCATCGAAACACACGTGTTTCTGCAGGTCGACGGCGAACCGCGCGTCTACGCCATAGCGGACGAAGACATGGATCGAGCCAATGATGAAAAGACTTCTGCGGTCCATTTTCTGCGATTCGAGTTCACCGCGTCGATGAAGGAGCGCCTGCGCAGCGGTGCGGGACTATCGGCCGGATGCGATCATTCCGCGTATCCGAGCCCTGTTGCCCGCATCGAATCGCATGTCGCCGCTTCCCTGGCGGGCGATCTGACCTGAGCGAAGACGGCTCGCCGCCGCGAGCCGCGCGCCACGTGTGCCCGGCAATGCGCAAATAATTCCGACTCGAATGATGAAATTTATTCCGATTGGGTAGATGACGCTTTTGTGCATGGATGCTAAGCAAATTGCATGAGATGCGACAATTCGTTTTTTTTGTAATCGCAGCGCATTATGCGTTTGCGCTGCCGCAAAAATATTCTAAGATAGCGACTCTTTGATGATTGCGGGCTGGCAGCAGCGTGCCCGGTATGGTTCATCGAAACCCGGAATAGCATCGATTCAGCTTTGCATTCGAGAGAGGGTGCAGGCGTCGATGGTACGCTTTCTGCAATATTTTCCCACGCACGAGCGAGACCCCCTCTTGCGCTTCACCGGAGGGCAAATTCGCACTTTACCAGTGCGGATTTGGTCGTTATAGCCAAAATAACAATCATTTTGTGCAACCCGCGGCTCTTGTGAATGATCGTTCGCATGAGCCGAGCGTCGCAGCCAGGCCAGGCTGCGTGGAGAAGAATATGTATTTTGAAGAGTTGAGCGACGACGAGTGGGCGCGAATTTCCGCGCTGGCGGCCGACGAACCTGTTCATCCGCATCGACGCGGCAGGCCTCGCGCCGAGACCCGCGTAGTGGCGAACGCGGTATTGTGGATTCTTACGACGGGGGAGCGCTGGTCGAAGCTGCCGGCACGCTATCCGTCAGGGCCGACGTGCCGGCGCCGCTTCGATGAGTGGCTCGCCGACGGCACTTTGTTCGAGATGGTCTCGATTCTCTCCGAAGGGGGGCGCGCGTTCGCGTATGTGCCGCAGCCGCAGGCGGCTGTGTTGCCCGAGCCCAAACCTGAACCGGCGCAGGAGTCGCCTCGCTTGCGCGGCGTGTTCTGGACCAACCCCGAGTCGTGGCAGAACGCAGGCAGTTGCACGCAGCGCGCGGGCGATCTGCCGGTCGCCGCTTCGCGGCCCTTGCAGACAGCCGGCGATGCGTTGCGTGCCATGCATGAGCGCAGGTCGCTGGGCCTGCCCTCGTTCAGCGCGAGCGAAGTGCATGAGCGCACGGACGACTACTGCGGCTACACCATCCGCGCGATGGCTCAGCCTGTGACGCGACAAACGTCGCCCGTCTATCGTGCCTCGGCCGAAATCGCCAAGGACGGCAAACGGATCGAGCGCTCGGGGCTGATCGGCCCTCGCTTCGAGGATCACGAGCGCGCGGAACGCCATGCGCTCGAATGGGCGCGCGATTGGATCGATCGCCAGTCGAGCGCCTCCGTGGCGGCCAGCGCTGCAGAGGCGGCCGCATCGAGCGAGGATGCACTCGATCCATCACCGTGCGGCGATCCCGCTCAGCGTGGCGAAGCGAAGGACGCCGCCGCAAGACCGCTGCCCGCGCCGCTGTCGGCCATCGCTCCATCCATTGCGCGTAGGCTCGACTCGGCCGTGGGGCGCCGCGCGCTCGACTGGCTGCCGTACCCTGAAGGGCATTTGGAGCTGCTGACGCCTGTCGTCAACTATCGGGGATAAGTTCCAGCGAATGCAGTGCAGGACGCGCCTGGCTGAAAGCAGGTCCCGTGGGAGCCGACAAAAGGAAAGCGGGCCATCGCTGGCCCGCTTTCTGTTCGACTTTGCCGCCCGCGGCGGCCGAGATTATTGGCGTCCGTACGTATCGTCGAAACGGACGATGTCGTCTTCGCCGAGGTAGGCGCCCGATTGTACTTCGATGATCTCGAGCGGTACCTTGCCGGGATTCTCTAGGCGGTGCGTCGTGCCGAGCGGGATATAAGTCGATTCGTTCTCCGAAAGCAGGAACGATTCGCCGTCGCGCGTGACGCGGGCTGTCCCGCGCACGACGATCCAGTGCTCGGCGCGATGGTGATGCATCTGCAGCGATAGTTGCGCACCGGGCTTCACGACGATGCGCTTGACCTGGAAGCGTTCCCCCGCATCGATGGAGTCGTAGTAACCCCACGGACGATGCACTTTTCGGTGGACAGACGCTTCCGTGCCGCTTTCGGCACGAAGCCGCGAGACGACTTTCTTGACGTCTTGCACATGCGATTTGTCCGCGACGAGCACCGCATCCGCGGTCTCGACGACGATGAGATCGCGCGTGCCGACGCACGCGACGAGTCTGCCCTCTGAGTGAGCGAGCGTTTCTTGCGAGTCTTCGAAGAGGACGCGGCCGCGGGCCACGTTGCCGCTGTCGTCCTTGGGCAGGATTTGCCAGAGTGCGCTCCAGGAGCCGACGTCCGACCATCCGGCGGCGAGCGGCACGGCTACGCCGCGCGGCGACGTCGCGTCGCCGGCGAGGCGCTCCATGACGGCATAGTCGATGGAATTGGAAGGCGACGCGGCGAACGCGTCGCGATCGAGACGGAAGAACTCCCCGTCCAGGCAGCCGCGCGCATGCGCATCTGCGCACGCTTCATAGATGGCAGGCTCGAACCGAGCCAGTGCGTGCAGCCAGGTCGAGGCGCGCACGACGAAGATCCCGCTGTTCCACCAATACTCGCCCGACGCGACGTACCGTTCCGCGAGCTCGAGATCGGGCTTCTCGACGAAGCGGGCGAGCGCGCGTGCGGCGAGACCTTGCGTATTTACCTCGGCGTCGTCTTCGATCGGCTCGCCAAGTCGCAGGTAGCCGTAGCCGGTCTCCGCTGCCGTCGGCACGATGCCGAGCGTCGCGACCATGCCCCTGGCCGCATAGCGCACGGCGCTTGCGATGGCACGGCGAAAGCTCTCGGGATCGGCGATGGCATGATCGGCTGGCATGGCGACGATCAACGCGTCGGCATCAACGCCTGCTTGCGCGAGTGCATCGAGCGCCGCGATGGTCAGTGCGGGCGCGGTGTCGCGACCGAGCGGTTCGAGCACGATACGCGCATTGACGCCGCGCGCGCTAAGTTGATCGGCGGTGGTGAAGCGATGATCGTCGCCGCACACGACCATGATCCGATCGGAGAGGGCAAAGTCCGATTCGAGGCCGTCGAGGCGGTGCGCCGTCGATTGCAGCAGCGATTCGTCTCCGAGCAGCTCGATCAATTGCTTGGGATATTGTTCGCGCGACATGGGCCACAAACGCGTGCCCGAGCCCCCGGCCAGAATGACGGGTTGTATCTTGAACCGCGTATGCGCCATCGGCGATGGCGGCGCAGCTCTTATCACCGGGGCGGCCGCTGTATCTGCGTCGACGGTGGCGATCGGCGTGGTCATTTGAGCCTCCACTTGAGGTGAATTCGATGAGGCAAGTGTGGCAGCAAGAAATCGACAATAAAACGCGTGCGTCCGCTGACGGAGCGGCGCAAAACGAGCGACAAGCGACGATAGGAGGGAGGGAGGCAGACGTTCGGCCGGCGTCAAGGGGCGATTGGCCATCGAAATATGACGACTGCCGCGGCGCGATCAATAAAAAAATCGAAAAATAATCCGGAAAACCCCTCTGAAATATTTTTGAATATTCGTCTGCTTGCCCAGTTCTTTTTGATAGCGCTTGATGGATGCCCATGAATACACGGCTGAAATCGAGGTGTTGCGATGCTGGGCCTTCTCTCCCGGATGATCGATGTGGCGCTGGCGAGCCTGGGCGCGTTCGCCGCCGCCGCGCTGCATGCAGGGCACCCGGTGTGGCTCAGCGACACGCAGAGCATCGCCATGGCGTTCGACGACATGCTCGTCGTCGTCTTGTTTCCGGCGCTCGGAATTTATCGTTCGTGGCGCGGCAAGCCGCTCAACGACCTGTTGTGGCGCACGGCGCTCGCGTGGCTGATCGTGGAGGCGACCGGCGTGCTGATGAGCTTCAGCGTGCATCGTGTCGACGCGCTGTCGCGTACGTGGCTTGCCTTTTGGGCGTGCACGACGGTCGCTTTGCTGTTGGCGATGAAAGCGCTGGTTTATACGACGCTGAAGCGTCTGCGCCGGCAGGGGTTCAACCTGAAGTCCGTTGCGATCGTCGGCAAGGGGCCTTACGCGACATTTCTTATCGAGCGTATGAAGGCCCGGCCCGAGGCTGGTTTTGCACCCGTTTGCGTTTTCGACGACGAGCCCGATGAGCTGCATCGCGCGCAAGCCGGCCGCACCGTTGGTGGTGTGCCGCTCAAGTACGACTTCGACGAACTCATCGATCTCGTGAAGCGCAAGGAGGTGCGTGAGCTTTGGCTGGCATTGCCGATGTCCCGGGAGCCGACCATCCATCGAATCGTCACGGCGTTGAAGCACGAGTTCGTGAACATCCGGTTCATTCCCGACGTGAGCAGTCTCACGTTGCTGAATCAGGAGGTCGTCGATTTGCTAGGCGTGCCGGCCATCAACCTGGCGGCCTCGCCGCTCGGCGATGTGCGTGCGTGGCCGAAGCTCGTCTTCGACCGGATGTTCGCGCTCGCTGCGTTGATCGTTCTTGCGCCGCTCATGCTCGTCATCGCGGCGCTCGTGAAATTGTCCTCGCCGGGGCCGGTTTTCTTCCGGCAGCGGCGTTTGGGCGCCGACGGCGATACGTTCGAGATCTACAAGTTCCGGACGATGAAGGTGCACAAGGAGGTGCAAGGCAAGGTGACGCAGGCGACGCGGCACGATCCGCGCATCACGCGCGTCGGGCGCTTCTTGCGGCGTACGAGTCTCGACGAGCTGCCGCAGTTCATCAACGTGCTAAAGGGCGAGATGTCCGTGGTCGGTCCGCGCCCTCATGCACTCGAGCACGACGATCTCTACAAGGATCTCGTCAACGGTTACATGTTCCGGTATCGCATCAAGCCCGGCATCACGGGCTGGGCGCAGATTCACGGCTTTCGCGGCGAGACCGACCGCATCGAAAAGATGAGCGGGCGCGTCAAGCTGGACCTGTACTACATCCAGAACTGGACGTTCTGGTTCGACATCAAGATCGTGGTGCTCACGCTGTGGAAGGGTTTTGCCGGCAGCAACGCCTATTGATCCGAATCGGGCCATGCCGGCTTGCGGCGTGGCGTCCAACGTTTTCTTCGTTTTTTCTTGAGGCCATCGAAACATGAACGTGACCATCATCGGCTGCGGATACGTCGGTCTTGTGACAGGCGCATGTCTTGCCGACATCGGTAACGACGTCTGCTGCTTCGACGTCGACAAGAACCGTATCGACGTCCTCGAATCGGGCGGTATGCCGATTCACGAGCCGGGCCTGCGCGAGATCGTCGCGCGCAATCGCGCGGCGGGCAGGCTGTCGTTTACGACCGAGGTGCGTCCCGCGATCGAGCACGGCGACGCAATCTTCATCGCCGTCGGCACGCCGAGCGACGAAGACGGCTCGGCCGATCTGCAATATGTGCTCGCGGCCGCTCGCGACATCGGCCGATACATGAAGGGCTTCACCGTCGTCGTCGACAAATCGACGGTGCCCGTGGGCACGGCCGAGCGCGTGCGCGAGACGATCGCCGAGCAACTGAAGCTGCGCCGCGAGGACGTGCTGTTTTCGGTGGTCTCCAATCCCGAATTTCTCAAGGAGGGCGCGGCCATCGAGGACTTCACGCGGCCCGATCGCATCGTCATCGGCTGCGATGACGATATGCCCGGCGAACGCGCGCGCGAGCTGATGAAGCGCCTTTATGCGCCTTTCAATCGCAATCACGAGCGCACGCTCAACATGGACGTGCGCTCGGCCGAGTTCACGAAGTACGCCGCCAATGCGATGCTGGCCACGCGCATTTCGTTCATGAACGAGCTCGCCAATCTCGCCGAGCGCGTCGGCGCCGACATCGATGCCGTGCGCCGCGGCATCGGTTCCGATCCGCGCATCGGCTATCACTTCCTGTATGCCGGCTGCGGCTACGGCGGCTCCTGTTTTCCGAAGGACGTGCACGCGCTCGTTCGCACCGCGCAGGAAAGCGGGCAGTCGCTGCAGATCCTGCAGGCCGTATCGGCCGTCAATGCCGCGCAAAAGCAGGTGCTCGCGCGCAAGATCGTCGCTCGTTTCGGGGAAGACCTGAGCGGTCACACGTTCGGCGTGTGGGGGCTCGCGTTCAAGCCGGAGACCGACGACATGCGCGAAGCGCCGAGCCGCGTGTTGATCGCGGCGTTGCTTGCGCGCGGTGCACGCGTCGTGGCTTACGATCCGGTCGCGATGACCGAAGCGAAGCGCGCGTTCGCGTCCGATCTGCGCGACGACGCCGGGGCGCTTGGCCGCCTTTCGCTCGTCGACGACCAGATGGCCGCGGTAAGCGGCTCCGATGCGCTGGTCGTTCTGACGGAGTGGAAGGCGTTCAAGAGCCCTGACTTCGATGCGTTAAAGCGTCTGCTCAAGCAAGCCGTGGTCTTCGACGGGCGCAACCTTTACGACCCGCTTGCGCTGGCCGAAGCCGGCATCGAATACCACTCCATTGGACGCCCCGATGCCACAGCGGCAGCGGCGCGTTCGAAACGACCCGGCGGCTCGGTTGCTGCCTATTCCGCTTGAGTACACGCCCGCGAATCCATGAATCGTAGCCTTCTTTCCCTGACCGCCATCGCACTTGTCGCGTCGCTTCTGGCCGGCTGCGCCGTCGCGCCGGGCAATGCGCTCGACACCTCGCATCTGCACGAAGAGGAGCCGAGCGGCTCGGCGCCGACGTACGAAGTCCATCGCGTCACCGCGCAGACCATCGCCGAGCTCGTCGCGGCGCAGCAGGCCACGCCGCGGCCGTTGCCCGAATCGCGCTTCCCGAGTCTCAAGCAGTACAGCTATCACATCGGGCCGCAGGACATCCTCGGCATTACGGTTTGGGATCACCCGGAGCTGACGACGCCGCAAGGCACGTCGTTCTCCTCGGGCGGCAATACGACGCAGACCATCGCGGGCGCACTCGCTCAGCCTTACACCACCGCGCTGCCCGGACAGGCGGACCCTTACGGGCAGACCGTCTCGTCGGACGGTTCGATCTTCTTTCCATTCGTCGGCCGCGTTCACGTGGCCGGCCAAACGCCGCAGCAGGTTCGCGATCGGCTCGCCGCCGCGCTCACGCCGTATATCCACAATCCGCAGCTCGATCTGCGGGTGCTCGCCTACCGCTCGCAGCGCGTGCAGGTCACGGGCGACGTGCGTTCGCCCGGGCCCCTGGCCATTACGGATGTGCCGCTCACGCTCGTCGATGCGATCACGCGCTCGGGTGGGGCGACCGATAACGCCGACTTGCAGCGCGTGCGCCTGACGCGCGGCGGGAAGTCCTATTCGCTCGACGCGAATGGCTTGCTGGATCGCGGCGAGGTTTCGCAAAACGTCATGCTTCAGGACGGCGACATCGTCAACATTCCGGACCGTACCGACAGCCGCGTCTTCGTGATGGGCGAAGTAAAGCAGCCCACCGCGGTGCAGCTGATCCGCGGCTCGCTGACGGTGGCCGATTCGTTGACGACGGCGGGCGGCATTCTCGATACCGACGCGAATCCGCGCCAGATCTATGTGATCCGCGGCATGCGCGCGCATCCGAACTCACCCGAAATCTATCGGCTCGATATGACGCAGCCCGATGCGTTGTTGCTGTCGACGCAGTTCCCGTTGCAACCCTTCGATGTCGTCTACGTCGGCACGTCCGCCGCGGTGCAGTTCAACCGCGTGATGCAGCAAATCCTGCCGACACTCCAGACGATCTTTTTCACGAAGCAGCTGACGAAGTGACGCTATGAAGACGAGCTCAAGCATTCTGGCCCAATCGATCGCACCGCCGCTACCGACGGCTTTTCAATCCGACGAAGACGATGTCGTGCTCGGGCAGCTGCTGCACGTCGTGCTCGACGATATCGGCTGGCTGATCGGCGTTGCCGCAGCCATCATCGGCTTGGCGGCGCTCTACTGTTTTCTCGCCAAACCGATCTATTCGGCCGATGCGCACGTTCGCGTGGAGGCGCCGAGCAGTGCCACGCAGGGACTCACGCAGAATTCGAACGGCGGAGCGGCGGGCGGGGGCGCATCGACGTCGCTGCCGACCGATGCCGAGATCGAAATCATCAAGAGCCGTGGCGTGGTCGCCCCGGTGGTCGAGCAGTTCAAGCTCAACTATTCGGTGACGCCGAAGACGTTCCCCGTGCTCGGCGCAATTGCCGAGCGTCTTGCTTCGTCCGGGCAGCCGGGCAAGCCCTGGTTTGGCCTGTCTTCCTATGCCTGGGGCGGCGAGATCGCGGACGTGGATTCGCTTCAAGTCACGCCCGCGCTCGAGGGGAAAAAACTGACGATGACAGTGACGGGCGGCGATCACTACACGCTGCGCGACCAGCAGGGCAACCTGCTGCTCGATGGCGAAGTGGGCCGCATGGCCTCGGGCGGCGGTGTGACGATGCTCGTCAAGCAGCTCGTGGCGCTGCCCGGCACGCGGTTCACCGTCGTACGCTCGAACGACCTCGATGCGATCAGCGGTTTTCAGCTCGCGCTCGATGTGCAGGAGCAGGGCAAGCAAACCGGCGTGATCCAGATCTCCACGCAGGACAAAAGCCCCGAACGCGCCGCGCAACTCGCGAATGCCGTGGCGCAGTCGTACCTGCGGGAATATACGAGCGCGCGGCAGGCCGACGCCGTCAAGATGCTAGATTTTCTCGAGAGCGAAGCGCCGCGCCTGAAAGCCGATCTCGAACGCTCCGAGGCGGCACTGAGCGCCTATCAGACGCAATCGGGTTCGATCAATCCGAGTGACGAGGCGAAGAGCTACCTCGAAGGCAGCATCCAGTACGAGCAGCAAATTTCGGCGCTGCAATTGCAGATCGACCAGCTCCACCAGCGCTATGGCCCGAGTCACCCGGCCATCATTGCAGCCGAGCAGCAGCTCGCGCGGCTGAAGGCCGATCGCGACGGATTCTCTTCGCGTTTTCGCAACCTGCCGGCCGCGGAAGTGAAGGGCGTCGCATTGAAGCGCGATGCAAAGGTGGCCGAGGACATTTACGAATTGCTGCTCAACCGTGTGCAGGAGTTGCAGGTTCAAAAAGCCGGCACGGGCGGCAACGTCCATCTGATCGATGCCGCACTGCGTCCGGGCGATCCGACGAAGCCGAAAAAGGCGCTCATTCTCTCGGCGGCGACGATGCTGGGCCTCATCGCCGGCACCGGTGTCGTCTTCATGCGCCGCAATCTGCTCAAGGGCATCGACGATCCGGAGCGCGTCGAGCGCGCGTGCGGCCTGCCGTTGTATGGGCTCGTGCCGTCGAGCACGGAGGCGGAGCGGCTCGATGCGGCTTATCTGCGGCATCGTAAGGGTGCCCGCCCGATTCTTGCGCTCGCAAGGCCGAACGATACCTGCATCGAAAGCCTGCGCAGCCTGCGTACCTCGATGCAGTTCACGCTCGTCGAGGCGAGGAACAATGTGTTGCTGCTTACGGGGCCTTCGCCCGGTATCGGCAAGACGTTCATGACCGCCAACCTCGCCGTGCTGTTCGCGGATTCGGGCAAGCGCGTGCTGGCAATCGATGCCGACATGCGGCGCGGCACGCTGCACGAGTACTTCGGCGGGGGCCTGCAGGCAGGACTGTCCGAAATGCTGTCCGGGCAGATCTCCGTCGAAGAGGCGGTGCGCAAGACGCCCGTGCCCGGGCTCGATTTCATCCCGAGCGGTACGCGGCCGACCAATCCCTCCGAGCTGTTGATGTCGTCGAACCTGCAAAGCTACCTCGACGCATTGGGCAAACGCTATGACGTGGTGCTGATCGATACCCCGCCGCTGCTGGCCGTGACCGATGCGTCGATCATAGCCGCGCATGCCGGCGCCTCTTTTGTCGTATTGCGCTCGGGCGTGCATGCCGAGTCCGATATCGCGGCGTCGCTCAAGCGGCTCGCGACGGCTGGCGTACAGGTTCAGGGCGGTATCTTCAACGCAGTGCCGCCTCGCTCACGCAGCTTCTCGCGCGCGGGCTACGCGGCGGTCCAGGAGTATCTGAACGCATGAAGCTGACTGTGCTCGTTCCCTCTTATCGCCGGCCCGACGATCTCGCGCGGTGTCTCAAGGCGCTGCAGCAACAGGTGCGGCCGGCCGATCAAGTCGTCGTCGTCGTGAGACCCGACGACTATGTCACGCATACCGTTCTGGCGGAGCCGGGAGTGACCGGCGCGCTCCCGCTCGAATGCGTGATCGTCGAAGTCAAGGGGCTCGTCGCGGCGCTGAATCTCGGCCTCGAAAAATCGACGGGCGACATCATCGCCATTACCGACGACGACGCCGCGCCGCACCGGGACTGGTTGCAGCGCATCGAGGCCGCATTCGCCGCCGAGCCTAAGCTCGGGGCGCTCGGCGGGCGCGACTGGGTGCACGAGCGCGGTCAGTTGCTCGACGGCCGGCGCGAGGACGTCGGCAGGATTTTGCTGACCGGCAAGATCATCGGCAATCATCATCTCGGCGTAGGCGGCGCGCGCGAGGTCGATCTGCTCAAGGGCGTCAATATGAGCTACCGGCGCGCGGCGGTTCACGGCATTCGCTTCGACGAGCGCTTGCGCGGCTCGGGCGCGCAGGTGCACAACGACATGGCATTCAGCATGCGCGTGAAGCGGGCGGGATGGAAGGTGATGTACGACCCGCAAGTCGCCGTCGATCATTACCCCGCGCCGCGTATCGGCGAGGATCAGCGCCATACGCAATCGGCGATCTCGATTTGCAACGCCGCGTACAACCTGCATCTGACGTTGCGCGAGTATTTGCCGCCGATGCAGCGCATGCTCGCGTGGTGGTGGTGGACCCTCGTCGGTACGCGCGTCTACCCGGGCCTCGTGCATCCGTTGCTCGCACTCGTTTCGAAGAACGGCGCGACCGTGCGCGAGCGCTGGCGCGCGGCACGCCTCGGCGCGCGCGAAGCGCGCAAGGTGACGCCGTGACGTTTGCCGCGGCCACTGCCCGGCAGGGCGCATCGGGGCGCTTTTTCAGTACGGACGCCAAGCACTGGCTGCCGCAGGCGCTGCTCGTGCTGGCTACGCTCGCGCTGTGCGCGGCGCACCAGGGCGCGTTGCTCACGCTTGCATTTCCGGCGCTCTCGACCGCGGTCGGCCTCTGGCTGTATTTCAAGAGTCCGGCGCGCTACGTCGGCTTCGTCTGGTGGATGTGGTTTCTGAGCCCCGAGGTACGGCGGCTTGCCGATTACTTCAAGGGCGCATTTACGCCCACGAGCATCGTGCAGGTTGCGCCCGTCGCAGTGACGATGATCTCCGGTTTTGTCCTGATCCGGCGCTATCGGCTGCTTGGAAGTTGGCGCGGTTTGCCGATGCTGCTGATCTTGCTCGGCATCGGCTATGCGTACATCGTCGGTATGACATCGGTCGGGTTTTTCGCGGCGACTTACGACCTCGCGAACTGGATGTATCCGGTGCTGATCGGCATGCACATCATCGCCAATGCCCGCGATTTTCCGCAGTACCGGCAAGTCATCGTCTCGACCTTCGTCTGGGGCATGCTCGTCATGGGCGTCTACGGCATCGTTCAGTTCTTTCTGATGCCGCCGTGGGATGCGATGTGGATGATCGGCTCGCAGATGAACTCTGAGGGCGATCCCGTCCGCTACGGCGTGCGCGTGTTCAGCACGATGAACTCGTCCGGGCCTTTCGCGTTCGCAATGATGGGTGCGCTCGTGCTCGTGCCGGCGGCGACGCAGCGCTTGCGCTGGGCTGCCGCCGCGGCGGGCTTCGCATCGTTCGGATTGTGTCTCGTGCGTTCGACCTGGGGCGGCTGGGTGATCGCACTCGTCATCCAGCTCGCCAAGTCGAGCAACCGGACGCGCGTTCGCACGATTCTCGGACTGGCCGTGCTGGCGGCTCTGTCCATGCCGCTTTTGGCGATCGGTCCGGTTGCCGACCGCTTGCAGGCGCGGCTGGAGACGATCACGAATCTGCACGACGATCACAGCTATGCCGAGCGCAACCAGTTCTATGCGACTTTCGCCGAGACGGCATTCACGAATATCGCGGGGATGGGGCTCGGCGCGACCGGTACTTCCACGAAGCTCACGCAGTCCGACAATCAACTCGGCAAATACGGCAATTTCGATAGTGGCGTGATGAACATTCCATTCGTGCTCGGCTGGCCCGGCACGCTGCTCTACTTGTCCGGCATCGGCTGGTTGCTGGCGCGTACCCTGCGGGCGTCGTTCGCGCTCAAGGACGACAAGTTCGCTGCCGCCTGTCTTGCGCTTGCATGTTCGATGTGCGCGATGCTCGTGTTCACCAATTCTCTCGTCAGTACCGGCGGTTTGCTGCTCTATACGAGCATGGCCTCGCTGATCGCGGCTGCGCACTGGCGAAAGATGCAGCGTCAGCATGCGAGGATGCGGTTCGCCCCCTCCTTCGTCAGCGAGGCATTGACGCCATGAGACTAGCAATCGTCACGCATTCCGTCCGTCACAACGACGGCCAGGGACGCGTCAATTACGAAGTGGCGCGCGCGGCGCTGGCCGAAGGATGCGCCGTGACGCTCGTCGCCTCTCACGTGGCGCCTTCGCTGCTCGAACATCCGCGCGTGCGGTGGATACCGATCGAGATCGGCCGCATCTGGCCGGGTGCCTTGCTGCGCCACCAACTCTTCGCGTTGAAAAGCGCCAAGTGGCTCAATGCGCATCGCGACGAATACGACCTGCTGCATGTGAACGGCTTCATCGCCTGGGCGCAAGCGGACGTCAACACGTCGCATTTCGTGCACAGCGGTTGGTTGAAGAGTCCTTACTATCCGTTCCGGCTCATGGGCGGTCCGCGCTCGGCCTATCAAGCCATCTATACCCGCTTGAACGCCCACCTCGAACGGTGGGCGTACCGACGTTCGAGCGTGGTCGCCGCCGTTTCCGAAAAAGTGGCCGACGAATTGCGCAACGCGGGTGTGCCCGACGAGAAGATCGAGGTCGTCCATAACGGTGTCGACAACGAAACGTTCGAGCATGCCTCGGGGTCCCGGCAACGCTTCGGTTTGCCGGACGATGCGTTTTTGCTGCTGTTCGCCGGCGATTTGCGTACGCCGCGCAAGAACCTGGGCACCGTGCTGCGCGCGCTGAAGCAGTTGCCCGAGCGCGTTCACGTGGTCGTTGCGGGGCGCGTGAAGGGCAGTCCGTATCCGGATGAAGCGCGCGCGCTCGGCGTGGCCGACCGTGTGCACTTTCTCGATTTCGTGGAGGACGTGCCCGGCCTCATGCGCTGCGTCGATGCGTACGTGTTTCCGTCGCGATACGAGGCGATGAGCCTGTCGCTGCTGGAAGCGATGGCGGCGAGCCTGCCCGTGGTGACCGCACGCACGGCGGGTGGCGCGGAGATCATCACGGCCGAGTGCGGCATCGTGCTCGACGATCCGGACGACAGCGCGGCGCTTGCCCGAGCGGTGGCCCGGCTCGCGGGGGATGTGCGTCTGGCCTGTTCGATGGGCGTGGCGGCGGGGCGCGTGGCGCGGGAGTTCGGATGGTCGCGTATGGGGGCGCGTTATATGGATATTTATCGCCGCGTACTACGCGCGAAAGCTAGCGAGGCCGGCAACGGTGCCGGGCGCGGTATCGACGATGCGCATCCCGGTGCGCGTTGGGTGCCGAGCGAAGGGGGCGATTCGAAATGAGTCAAAGTGCCATCAAGTCGTTGCAGATCGGCATGCACTGGTTTCCCGAGCGGGAAGGGGGGCTGGATCGGATGTATTACTCGCTCGTGAACGCTTTGCCGGGCGCGGGCGTTTCGGTGCGCGGAATGGTGGCCGGTTCCCCGCGCGTCGAGCACGATACCGACGGCGCGATTCGCGGTTTCGGCTCCGCCGCGCTCGCGTTGCCGTTACGCCTGATGGCCGCACGCAAGGCGTTCGCGCACGCGATCAACGTCGAGCGGCCCGATGTCATCTCGTCGCATTTCGCCCTTTATACGTGGCCTGGGCTCGATGTGGCGCGCGACATCGCGCGTGTCTCGCATTTTCAGGGGCCGTGGGCTGACGAAAGCGGTGTCGAAGGTGCCGCCACACTGGGGCAGCGCGCAAAACACTGGCTCGAGCGCAGCGTCTATGCGCGTTCGACGCGCTTCATCGTGCTGTCCGAGGCATTCGGACAGATTCTGACCTCGCGCTACGGCGTGGCGCCCGAGCGCGTGCGTGTGGTGCCCGGCTGTGTGGATGTGGCCCGTTTCGACATCGATATCTCGCGCTCGCGGGCCCGGGCCCGATTGCAACTGCCCCAGGATCGGCCGATCGTCGTGGCGGTGCGCCGGCTGGTGCGGCGCATGGGCCTCGAAGATCTCATCGATGCGATAGCGCGCATCAAGGCACAGCGCGGGCCGGACGCCATGCTGCTGATCGCCGGCAAGGGCCGGCTCTCGGGCGAACTGCAAGCCCGGATCGACGAACACGGCCTGGGCAACGACGTCAAGCTGCTGGGCTTCGTGCCTGACGACCGTTTAGCCGAGCTCTACCGGGCAGCGACGATCAGCGTCGTGCCCACCGTCGCGCTCGAGGGCTTCGGCCTCATTACGGTCGAATCGCTCGCCGCAGGCACGCCCGTACTCGTTACGCCCGTTGGTGGACTGCCGGAAGTCGTGGCTGGCTTGTCGAGCGATCTCATCTTGCGTTCGACGGGAGCCGAGGCCATCGCGGAGGGTCTGACCGACGCGCTCTCCGGCAAGCTGAAGTTGCCCGATGCGCGGCGTTGCCGTGACTTCGCCATGGCCAACTTCGACAATTCGGTGATTGCGCGGCGCGTGGCCGAGGTCTATCGCGAGGCCGTGAAGGAAGGACCGCTTTAAGCGATGAAAACAGCAGGAGCGAGTAGCTTGGCTGTTTCTGATATTCACAAGTAAATGTCCAGAATTGCCGATAAAGAGAAAAAATAAGAACGGCAATTCGGTTTAATTCGTCATACTTCTGCAGCATTTCGCCGACGCGTTCTCTCCAGACCATATGATTATTCGGCGTTTTCCCGCTCGGGGCGGCTCCCGAGCGGGAAGGTACGGGTACGCCAAAACCCTACGGCAAACGTTTGCTAACTCCCGCGCCGGTCAAGTTACCGCGCCGCGTCACCGATAAAGCACCTGAGACTGGCTCTGCTTGCGCAAACCGCGAGTGACGCCGGTGTCTTTAAAGACGATATATCGGGAGCAGAAAAATGAACTTCAAAAACATGACGGTGCGCGCGAAGCTGACCACTGCATTTGGTGTGCTGGCCGTAATGGTGCTGCTCATATCGGGTTTTGCGTTGAATGCGCTTGGCACCATCGACGAACAGTTTTCTGCCTATGTGAATGGAATCAATGCTCGTGCGACCGTGGCCGCGGAGGTGCGTACGGCGGTGGATCGGCGCGCCATCGCAGCGCGAAACCTCGTCCTCGTCACGAAGCCCGAAGACGTCGAATTCGAAAAGGCCGAGGTCGCGGCAGCGGACAACGATGTCACGCAGCGCATGGGCAAGCTCAAGGAAGCGATCGAGACCTCTGCCAGTGTCACTCCGGAAGCGAAGGCCTTGGTCGGCGAAATGATCCGCATCGAGACGCAGTACGGGCCCGTTGCGCGCGCCATTACCGATGCCGCACTCGCGGGACGCCGCCCCGAGGCCGTCGAGATGATGAATACGCAGTGCCGTCCGCTGCTTGCCCAGTTGATCAAGGCGACGAATGCCTTCACGGCCTATACGCGTGAACGTGGCCATCGGATGGCGGACAAGGCGCACGAGCAGTATGTGGCTCAGCGCATCATGATGTTGGTCATCTGTGCCGTATCCTTCGCGGCAGCGGTGCTTGCGGCTTTCCTGATCACGCGTAGCCTCACGCGTTCGCTCGGCGCAGAGCCGGGGGCGCTGTCGGATATCACCCGCCGCGTAGCCGAAGGCGATTTGAGCCCGGTGGCGGGCGCGCCGTCGGCGCCCGCGGGCAGCGTGCTCGCGTCGATGGGGGAAATGCAGGCGAGCCTCGTGAAGCTGATCGGGCAGGTTCGTACCGCGGCGGACAGCATTGCCACCGGTTCGAGCCAGATCGCGTCCGGCAACCAGGATCTGTCCTCGCGCACGGAACAGCAGGCTGCGTCGCTGCAGGAGACGGCGGCGAGCATGGAAGAGCTGACTTCGACGGTACGCCAGAACGCCGATAATGCGCAGCAAGCGAGCGCGCTGGCGGCCAACGCCTCAGAAGTCGCGGAAAAAGGCAGCGGCGTCGTGAGCCAGGTGGTCGATACGATGAACGAGATCAGCAGCAGCTCGACGAAGATCGCCGACATCACCGGGATCATCGAGGGGATCGCGTTCCAGACCAATATCCTTGCGCTCAACGCGGCGGTGGAAGCGGCGCGCGCGGGCGAGCAGGGTCGTGGCTTCGCCGTCGTGGCGAGCGAAGTGCGCTCGCTTGCGCAACGCTCGTCGAGCGCGGCGAAGGAAATCAAGGATCTCATCGGCGAATCGGTGCAGCGTGTGAAGGACGGCGCGGTCTACGCCAGCCAGGCCGGCGAAACGATGGCCGAGGTGACGCAGGCAGTTGCACGCGTGACCGACATCATGGGCGAGATTGCGGCGGCATCGAACGAACAAAGCCGCGGCATCGAACAAGTCAATGTGGCGATAACGCAGATGGACGAGGTGACGCAACAAAACGCTGCGCTCGTCGAAGAAGCCGCGGCCGCGTCGAAATCGCTCGAGCACCAGGGGCAGCAACTCAACGAATCGGTGGCGTTTTTCAAGATCGATGGAAGCGAATCGCGGCGCGCGGGTACGTTGCGCAGTGCCGCACCCGCGTCGGCGGTAGCGGCCGCGTCGCGCGCGCCGAGTCGTGCCAGCAAGCCTTCTGTCGGGCCAAAGGCGTCGGTGCCTGCGCCGGTGCGCGCATCGGCTACGGCATCGGCGGCGACGCCACGCCGTGCGTCCGCTGCGCCGGTTGCCGCGGCCGCGCCGAGTCCTGTTGCGGCGGCGGCCACAGCTGAGAGCCTCGACTGGCAGACGTTTTGAGCAGGTAAGCGCGTGCACCGAATACATTATCAGTCAGCGCACCGAAGTTTCTGACCGGCGTCGACGGCCACCCGTCGATCGATCGGCGCGCCCGCCCGGCATACCCGGGCGGGCTTTTTCGTCCATGCGCCGCGCGCCGGTTCGCTCGCGCTCGGCGCGACACGTGTATCATCGCCCCCGCGCCGCTCGAACTCGCGAGCTGGCCCTTTTTTGCCCATTCACGATGTCTGTCGCCGAACTCAAGCGCCGCCGCACTTTCGCGGTTATCTCCCACCCCGATGCGGGGAAGACCACGCTGACCGAAAAGCTCTTGCTGTTTTCGGGCGCGATTCAAATCGCGGGTACCGTCAAGGGCCGCAAGAGCAGCCGTTATGCGACCTCGGACTGGATGGAGATCGAAAAGCAGCGCGGCATTTCCGTGGCGAGTTCGGTCATGCAGTTCGAGTATGGCGACGCCGTCATCAATCTGCTCGATACGCCGGGCCACGAGGATTTTTCGGAAGACACCTATCGGGTGCTGACGGCCGTCGATGCCGCGGTGATGGTGATCGACGGCGCGAACGGCGTCGAAGCACAGACGCTCAAGTTGCTCGAAGTCTGCCGGGCGCGCCGCACCCCGATCGTCACGTTCATCAACAAGCTCGATCGCGAGGTACGCGAGCCGCTCGATCTGCTCGATGAAATCGAGCGGCATCTTGGCGTGGCCGCGGTGCCGTTCACTTGGCCGATCGGCATGGGTAAGGACTTTCAGGGCGTCTACGATATTCAGCGCGATCAGGTGCGTGTGTTTCGCGCGGGGCAGGATACGGCGGGCGGTGCGGTGGAAACGCTGCATGCCGTCAGCGAGGAGCAGGGCGAAGCGCGCTTCGGTTTTGCCTGGAAGCGTGCGAAGGAAGAGATCGATCTGATTGGCGCGGCGACTCCGGCTTTCGATCGTGAGGCGTTCCTGTCGGGCGACCAATCGCCGGTGCTGTTCGGCTCGGCCATCAACAATTTCGGCGTCAAGGAAATTCTCGATGCGCTGGTGGATCTCGCGCCGCCGCCTTCGATGCGTATGGCGGTGGAGCGGGCCGTGCAGCCGGACGAGCCGAAGTTCACGGGTGTCGTTTTCAAGGTCCAGGCGAATATGGATCTCGCGCATCGCGATCGGGTGGCATTCATTCGCGTGTGCTCGGGGCGTTTCGAGCGCGGCATGGCGTTGAAGGTGACGCGCTCGGGCAAGACGTTCCGGGCCAATAACGTCGTGACGTTTCTTTCCCAGCGGCGCGAGACGGTCAGCGAGGCTTATGCCGGCGACATCATCGGGATTCCTAACCATGGCACGCTGAGCCTCGGGGATACGTTGACCGAGGGTGAGCAACTGCAGTTCGTCGGTTTGCCGTTCTTTGCGCCCGAGATCTTTCAGACCATCGAGGTGGTCGATCCGATGCGTGCGAAGCAGCTTGGCGAAGCGCTCAAGCAGCTTGGCGAAGAAGGGGCGATTCAGGTGTTTCGTCCCGCGCACGGCGGCTCGACGATTCTCGGGGCGGTGGGGCAACTGCAGTTCGAAGTGGTCTCGCATCGCCTCTCGGCGGAATACAAGGTCGATGTGCGCATTTTCCCGGCCCGTTACCGGATGTCGCGTTGGGTGACATGCGAGGATGCGGGCGAGTTGCGGCGGTTCACCGATGCATATGCTGCGCGCATGGCGCTCGATGCTTCGAACGCGCCGACTTATCTTGCCTCTCATGTCTCCGAGATCGAGGTGGCGCAAAAGGCTTGGCCGAAGATCGTGTTCAACGAATTGCGTGAACAGTCGGGTGCGCCGTTTCGTAAGGCGATTTGATTCGCTTTGAGAGAAGGTTGGCGAATCCTCGCTGCTCGCCGATATCGGTCTGGACCGCAGCGCCCAAGATGCAGTGGCTGCCTCATGGCCACAGCGTTCTTGCGTCGAGTAGCTCGAGAACGCCGACGCCGAGCGCATTAGCGAGGTCTTGCAAGTCGATGGGATTTCGGCATCGCTCTTAAAAACTGCCGTACCGGGGGCGCGAACGCGGCGGTTTCACGAGCCTGGCGGCGTTCACAACCGGAGTATGGCGTGATACGGGACCGCGGAGCTAAGAAAATCAGGAACGCCTGTTGAACAGATTTGCGCCCAAAAAAATCCAAAAAAATCATTGTCTTACGTCGCAAAAACACGTAAGGTAAGAATTTTTACTTTACACAACAACCTATGGCCGAATGGGGATTTTATGGGCGAGCTGAGCCGCTCGCGGAGCTGAGCCGTGTTGTGAACTCCGGGAGGTGGTTCTTCTGTCGTATCGAGGGTCGCAGACGGATTGGCAAGACAACGCTGATATCGCATCTGGCGCGCAACAACGACAGGCTGTCGAGCCATCTCATCTACATGCAGGTGCCTGATTCGGACGAGCGTGATGTCGCGGCGACCTTCCAGCGCGCGCTCAACGATAGCGACCATATCCTCGCCCGAGAGCTGAGTGAACATGTCGTCGATTTTCCGTCGATGGCGCACGCGATTGGAGAACTGTGCCGCGTGGGGCTCGTAATCGTCATCGATGAGTTCCAGTACTTCACGCGCGCGGCGCTTCGCAGTTTCAGCTCGTTTTTGCAGGCGGAAGTCGACAAGCTTCGCAATTCGAGACTGCCGCATGGAGGGCTCTTTGTGCTGGGGTCCTTGCACGCGGACATGAATCTGCTGCTGGAAGATGCAGGGTCGCCCTTGTTCGGCCGGCTAACCCAGCGCATCAGACTGGACCATTGGGATTTCGAAGACCTTGTTTCGGTGTTCCGGAGCCAGGATGTCCGGATGCCTTCGCAGTGGCTTACGCTTTGGTCTTTCTTTGAGGGGGTGCCGAAGTTCTATCACGACGCGTTCGAACAGGACCTCTATCAGGTGGCGCCAGAGTCTTTTACTGACGAGTTGCTCACGAGGATGTTCATCCGCAGCTCAAGCCCGCTTTCGGAAGAGGCTGATACGTGGTTCCTGCGTGAACTCAGGGGGCGTTCTCTTGCCATTCTGACTTTCCTCGCCGACCACCCGGGGTGCGGCCACGGCGAACTGCTGACTGGAGTCGGGTCGGCTTCAGAAAAAACGCAGATAGGTGGATACCTGACGGCTCTCGTCCAGAAATACGAGATGATAGTCAAGTTGAACCCGGTTTTTTCGGATGGAAAGAGTCGTAACGCGCGCTATTACATCGCGGACAATTTTCTTCAGGCGTGGCTGGCGGTGGCCAAACCTGCTCGAGAGGCTGCTCGCATGAAGCCGCTGCCCCGAACCCTTGAGCTGGCGCGCCCGCGCCTGGCGACCATCGAAGGGTATGCCTTCGAAAAGCTCATCCGGAAGCTGCATGAAGAGAGTTCCCGCAAGGGCAAGGGGGACTTCGACCTGTCCAGCCTGCAGATGGGCTACTGGAATCGCCCCAAGGACGCGACCCGCAGCATTGAAATTGACCTGGTTGCGCTGGATGAGGCAGGCAAGCGCGTTAGGTTCGGGTCCTGCAAGCGCTCAGCTGCTGCACATACCAGCGAATCCCTGATGGGTTTCGAGCAACATGTAGCCGACTTTCTTGCTGCTCGGGACCATCGACATCTTCAGGGGTGGACCCGGGAAATGTTTGTTTTTTCGACGAGCTTCTCCAACAGCGAAAGGAAGCATCTTAGCGACAAGGGCTATGTGGCCCGAGACCTAAACGATTACGCTGCGCTTTTTTGAACTGCATCGAGGCGTGAAAAATGAGCTCGACCCGCCGCCCGGAACTGAAAACTTTCTTGGTACGTTTTCCAACGGCCTGGACGCTCGGAACCTGCGGCAACTGAAAACTTCCCGTGCGCGCAGCGAGGAGCGGCCGGTGAGCAAGCAATCCCTTATCGGCGGTCCACCGGAAGACTTTTTGTAACGCCACATTCGATGCCGGTGGCGTGAAACGGGCGGCGAAATGAAATGCGGCCCTGAAGGCCGCATCGTGTGCAGGTCAATCGTCGTCGTCACGGTGGTGGTGACGCCAGCCGCGGTGCCAGCCGTTGTCGTGCCATTCCCGGCGATAGCCATCGCCGTAATACGGGCCATAGTAGACAGGCGCGGGCTGTTCGTAGACCACCGGCGGCGGGGGCGCGTAATAGACGGGTGGCGGCGCTTCGTACACGGGCCCCGGTACGCCGAAAAACACGCCGATATCGGTGCGCGCGAACGCACTGACCGATGCGCACACGCCCGCAACCCCGAGTGCAGCACACAACAGAATTCGTTTCATTTTCCTTTCGCTTCGCCTGCAGCCAGTCGGCTCGCAGGCGGTAGTTCACCTGCTTACATGGTACTTATTGCGGAGAGGCCGGGTGATACCGGGCTGTCGCTTGTGTAACCGGCAGTAACGGGCTGCGCTCGAAGGTTTCAATCGTTTCATCGACGTGGTCATCGCTGTGCGATCCGTTAAACTTTGGGCATCGCAAAGAAAGAGGCCGAACTCGATGACCCTGCTCATATACCTGGTCGGATGGCTGATCTTGATCGGCGGCGTTTCGTGGGCGCTGATCACGATGCACGTGTCGCAGCACACGGTCATCATCGTCGCGGTGATCATGCTGGGTGTCGGTGTCATTACGGCGGCGACTCGTACACGTAACCGCGATCGATCGTAGCGTCCGCGATCGTCAGCCGATTTCGAGGAGCGCGAGTGATGCTGCGGCATATTCGCATTGGGCTGATTGTGTTGGCTCTCGGCATGGCGATGACGGTGAGAGCCGGCGAGAGTTCGCCCATCGTGCAGGCTGAGATTGCTTCCTTGCTGGGACGCCTCGAGACATCGGATTGCAAGTTCAATCGCAATGGCAGTTGGTATTCCGGGGAGAAAGCGAAGGCGCATATGCTCGCCAAGCTGCACTACCTGGAAGCGCGCACTACGCTGAGCAGCACAGAACAGTTCATTGAACTGGCAGCTACGAAAAGCAGCATTAGCGGAAAGCCATATCTGGTTCAGTGCGGCAATACGCCGGCACAGACGAGCGAGGCGTGGCTCACGACGCAATTGAAGTCGCTGCGCGCGACTCGCGCTGACGGTTCGAACGCTGCTTCCGTGCCCGCAGCGGGGCATCGGTGAAAAACGCGCTCCGGTCTAATTCCTGCTCAAAAACAGGTCGGCCACGACGGAGCGAAGCCATCGGTTTCCAGCTTCGTGATGGTACTTCGCATGCCAGTGCTGTCGCACCGCGAACTTCTCGACCGGGAATGGGCAAGAATGGACCGCAATGTCGTTCACCCGCGCCAACGTTTCACCGATGTTTCGCGGCAATGTTGCGATGAGGTCGGTCGATTTGATGATCGATCCCAGCCCGAGCATTCCTGGCAGTTCAAGCACGACATCGCGTTCTATGTTCTCGCGCAACAGGGCCTGTTCCAGTAGTTGCGCGCCGGTGCCGGCGGCGATGACCACGTGTCCCTCGGTACGGTATTGCTTCAGAGTCAGCCGGGTGTGCACCCGTGGATGGCTCGGATTGGCGAGGCACACCCAATCCTGCATGTATAGCTGTTGCTGATACATTCCGCCGCCGAGCCATGGGATATGTCCGATGGCAAGGTCAGCCTCGCCGGATTCGAGCGCCCGCTCCGTATTTCCGTCGATTCTCGCGGCTTCCAGCCGAATACCCGGTGCCTGTGCACGCACGTGAGCCAGCATCCGGGGCAGAAGCGTGATGTGGCTGGCGTCCGTCATGCAGATGCGAAAGCGCCGCTTGGCCGTGGTCGGGTCGAAGGAAATCTCCCATGCCGCGAACCGGCGAAGCGATTCGAGAATTTCCCTGCACGGCCCGATCAGCGCGTCTGCTTGAGGCGTTGGCGTCATGCCGCCAGGCGTGCGCACGAACAGCGGGTCCTGCAGATGCACACGTAGACGCCCCAACCAGATGCTGACGGTGGGCTGACTCTGTCCGAGCTGCTCCGCCGCCCGCGTGACGCTCCGAACGTCATACAGCAAGTCGAATAGCTGAAGCAGCTTGAGATCGGGCAGTTCGGGCGTGAGCATGACAGTATTGTCGTCGGCAATGTGCCTATTGTAGTCATTGCGCTGTGCCTATGAATGCATCTCCTGGACGATCAGGCCGCAGCCGATACGTTCAATCGAACGCAACGGTGAGATGATCGATGATGGCGCGCGTCTGCGGACGAATGCCCCGCCACCACACAAACGCCTCGGCGGCCTGCTCGACCAGCATGCCCACGCCATCGGCGATGCCCCGCACGCCCGTATTCCGGGCCAGCCGCAGGAAGGGCGTGAGTCCTTTTCCATAGGCAAGCTCATAAGCGGTCCCATTTGGACTGAAGACGCTCGACGGAACCGGCGGCAATTGCCCGGTCAAGCTCGCCGAGGTCGCGTTCACGACGAGATCGAACCGACCCATCGATTGCAGGTCGGCATAACCGCATGCGATCAACGGACTGCCGGCAGCAACCTGTTCGACGAGTGCCTTCGCCTTGTCCACATGCCGGTTCGCGACGACGAGTTCCGCAGGCCGCGCACCTATGAACGGCAATAGCGCGCCGCGCACCGCACCGCCCGCGCCGAGAATCAGAACGCGCTTGTCCTCCATCGGCTGATGCAGATTCACTTCGATGTCCCGCACCAGGCCCACGCCATCGAAGTTTTCGGCGAGGATCCGCCCGTTCTCGAACTTCATCGCGTTGACAGCGCGCGCGAGCGATGCGCGTTCGCTGCGTTCATCGGCGATGGCGAAGGCCTCCAATTTGAATGGCGCCGTGATGTTCATGCCTTTGCCGCCCGCGGCGATGAAGTTTCGGACCGTGCAGGCGAAGGCGTCCGCCGGCTCGAGCGGGCCTTCGATGGCCACGTACGTCATCTGTTGGCCAGTCTCCCGCGCAAAGAAGCCGTGGATCAGCGGAGACTTGGTGTGGCCGATCGGATTTCCGATCACCGCGTATCGATCACTCATCACGCGCTCCTTTTCGAGAACAGCACGCCGTCGGTCTGCATCGCGTCGATCTCGGCCGCGCTGAAGCCGAGCGATCGAGCGACTTCCGCGTTATGCTGCCCCAGGTCGGGACCCACCGTTCGGATCGACGTATCGCAGTCGGAAAATCGAAACGGCAGATTCGGCAGGCGCAGTTTTCCAAAGCGCGGATGCTCCTGCTCGATCAGCATGCCGCGCGCAACGATCTGCGGATCGGCCACGACCTCATCGATGCGCTGAACCTTGGCGCAAGGGACATCGGCACTATCGAGCAAGGCCAGCACCTCCGCGACCGGTCGTGCAGCCACCCATGGTTTCACGACCGCAAGGATGGCCTCGCGATTCGCGTTGCGCCCGTTGAGGCTGTGGAATCGCGCATCGGTGCCGAACCCAGCAGGACCGCCGTGCGCCTCGACGAGCGTGCCGAACCGCTTCCACGACTCGTCGACTTGCGCCGCGATGACGAGATCGCCATCGGCCGCGCGGAACACGCCGTACAAAGTCGATGTCGGCATGTCGTGACCCGTTTGCTCGGGAACCACGCCTTGCACGGTGTAGCACTGCACGCATATTCGTGCATCGATACCAGTGTGTCGTAGAGCGCCATGTCGATATGCTGACCCCGCCCGCTTTTCATGCGACCGATCAACGCGGCGTTGATGGCGGCAACCGCGTGGATGCCCGTGTACATATCGCCAAGCGAGATACGCATGAGCGGCGGCGGCTCGCCAGGATTACCGATCATCTGCATGATGCCGCTCTTGGCCTCTGCGATGAGACCGAAACCCGCGCGGTGCGCGTCGGGTCCAGTGTGTCCATATGCCGAAATCGAGCAATAGACGAGGCCTGGGTTGCGCTTCGACAACGCGGCGTAGCCGAGGCCCAGCTTGTCCAGCGCGCCCGGCCGATAGTTTTCGATGAACACGTCAGCCGAATCACAGAGGCGCTGCATGAACGCCTTGCCGCGCGGATCCTTCATGTCGACGCTCACGCCGCGCTTGCCCATGTTGAGCTGCAGGAAGTATGCGCTTTGCTGGTCGTCGAGGACCGTGGCGTGCTGACGTCCGGCATCGCCGCTGCCGGGACGCTCGACCTTGATGACTTCCGCACCGAGTGCCGCGAGGCATCGACCGACATAGGGACCTGCGAGAAAGTGGCTGTAATCGACGACGCGAATACCTTCGAGGGGACGGGGTTGCATCAGTTCGCTCCTGGACGGCGCGGAATCATCAGACGATGCTCGCCGTGTTGGACGACGTCGCCGTTCTGGTTGATCAGCTCGGACGGCAGAACGACGATGCCCCAGCCGGGACGGCTCTTGCTCGCACGCATCGAGCCGACACGGAACTTCACATGCAGCACGTCGTTGACCTTGATCGGCAGCAGAAAGTCCCACGTCCAGCCGAGCGACATGCCGGGCAGGAAGCGATAGTCGCTTTGGGTCTTCAGGCCATCGGCAATGGACAATCCGAATAGACCGTGTGCGACGATCGAACCGAAGTGGCTCGCGTTGGCGTATTTTTCGTCGACGTGCACCGGAGTGTGGTCGCCCGTGAGATCGGCGTAAGCGAGGATGCGTTCTTTCGTGACGGTGTAGGACGGGCTCACGCACTCATCGCCTACCTGCGCGTCATCCCAATACTTATCGCTGATAGCAGTCATGCTTGCGGCTCCGCGCGTGGATCGATCGCCAGCGCCTGCGCGACGCATGTGGCGGGTCTGGCCTGAATGAGTTCGACGGCAAGTCCATCGGGCAGACGCAGCCAGTTGCGTCCCTGCGGCATCTCGGTGACGCCGAAGTTCTGCGCGGCCGCAAGCGCGGCCTCGAGGTCCTCGCACATCACGCCGAGATGCGCGAGCCGGCTCTCGCGTCCTTCGTGGTGCGGCGCGTCGATGAACTGCAGACCACCTAGCGTCCAGTACTGACGCGGCTCTTCGCGCGTGCCGTCCACTTCTCGCATGGTCATGCCGAACACTTCCTCGAAGAAACGAATATGCCAGTGGATGTCCTTCACCCAGATGGCGACGTGCTCCAGATATGCTTTCGGCGCGCTCATAGTGCGGCTCCTTCTGTCTGGCGCTCCGTCATCGCGCGTTCGATGCCCTTGATGCAGGCGACGAGCGTCGAGTTCACCGGCGTCGGCACGCCCAGACGCGCGCCCCATCGCACGACCGCGCCGTTGATGAAGTCGATCTCGGTGACGGACGACTTCTCGAGGCTTTGCAACATCGAAGTCTTGAATGCCGACGGAAGTCCTTCGGCGGCCATGTTCCAGGCGTCTTCCGCATGCTCGATCGAGAGCTCGATGCCCGCCGCTTTTGCGACGGCGATCGCTTCGTCGATTGCGGCGAGCGATGTCGCTTTGAGGACCGGCTCGTCGTAGAGTTGCCCGTAAGTCAGGCGCGTGATGCCTGTGAGGGCGCCCGTGGCGACGTTGATCAGCAACTTGTCCCACATCGTGCCGAGGATATTGTTGCTGACCGTTGTCGTCAGACCGGCGCTATTGAGCGCCTCCGAAATGGCCCACGCGCGGCCCGAAATTCGGCGGTCGAGTTCCCCGATGATCGTAAGCTTTCCGGTGACGCCTGACTGGATATGGCCGGGCGCGCGCAGCACGCCACCGACATAAGTCTTGCCGGCGAGCACCCGCTCGCGACCGACGATCTCGCTGAGCACGTCTTCGTGACCGAGCCCGTTTTGCAGAGACAAGACGACCGTATCGGGGCCCACGAGGCCGAGCGCGCCGCGCATCGCCGAATCGGTGTGGAAGGACTTGACCAACACGATGACGAGGTCGACCGGGCCGACTTCGGATGGATTCATCGTCGCGCGAACCTTCACCCGGCGCGTTCCGGCCTCGTCGTCGACTTGCAGGCCGTCGCGAACCATGGCTTCGACGTGTGCCGCAAAACGGTCGACCAGCCAAGTCTCATGGCCTCCCTCAGTGAGCGCGGCGCCGACGGTACAACCGAGCGCACCGGCTCCCAGAAAAGCGATTTTCATTGGCGTCTCCTTGATAGGGAGACGAAGATACGGCGATGCATTCATGCCGGCAATGCAATGGCTTTAATAGCCACATTGCGAATTGCAATAGTGCCCGGGCGGTGTCTGCACATAAGCCCGATAAAACGATCGCTCTAGCGCCCGAAACGCATCACAACGCTCGTATTCGCGAGTACATGATTCTTGATCGCCGCATGCAACGCATCGCGTGTCAGTCCAGCCGGCAAGGAATCGGGTGCGAGGTCCAGGGCATAGATTTGCACGACATAGTGATGTGGAATTTCCCCGGCGGGCGGGCATGGCCCGCGATAAGCTGCCTGCCCGCTGACGTTCAGTCCCATGAGCGCGCCCGTCGGCGGTTCGCCGCCCGCTGCGAGCGATGTCGTCGAAGCGGGAATGCCATACATCACCCAGTGCACGACGCCGAGGCCCTTTGCCCCGTCCGGATCGAAAATCGTGATTGCGAAGCTGCGCGTACCGGTGGGCGCATTGCGCCATTGCAATGCCGGCGTCACGTTGCGGCCACCGCAATCGTTTTGGCTTCCCGCGTGAATCGAGGCAAGGGTGCCGCCGTCGGGCACGCCGGGCGAGGTCAACTGGAACGCCTCGGCAGCATAGGTCGTGACACCGTGCAACATCAGCATGCAAAAACCGGCTGCGAGCATTTGCCGGATCGCCTTAACGTTACCTTTCATCCACGCCTCCGTCTCTCGAGTGAGCGCGACCCGGCTGCCCGCAATGGGCAGCCGGGTGCTCCGGGAACAACGGATTATTACGTCGATTTATTCCGGATGCACCGCGCAATATTATTCGTCTAGGGGCCGCCACGCGCGGCCGTCGCGGGCAAGGAGTGCGTCGGCTTCGGCAGGACCGGCGCTGCCGGCGGCGTAGCCGTGCACGGGTACCGTACCGCGCTGCGGATGGAGTATGCGATCGACGGCGGCCCAACTCGCCTCGATGCTATCCGCACGCTGGAAGAGCGTCGCGTCGCCGAGCATGCAGTCATAGAGCAACGTTTCATACCCGACGTTCGGGCGCTGCGGGAAAAAATCGCCATAGTCGAACGACGAGCGGGCTGCGCCAATGAGCATCGTCGGTCCCGGCACCTTGACGTTGAAATCGAAGCTCGTTCCGTGCGAGGGGTCGATGCGTAGCGTCAGCACGTTGGGCGTGAGTGCTTCCACCGGTGTATCGCGAAACAGCAGGAATGGGACGCGCTTCAACTGCACGGCGATTTCGGTGCGGCGAGTGGCGAGCCGCTTTCCGGTGCGTAAGTAAAACGGTACGCCGGCCCAGCGCCAGTTGTCGATCCGCAGGCGAGCCGCAACGTAGGTTTCCGTTGCGCTGTCGGGCGCCACGTTCGGCTCGTCGCGGTACGCTGTTCCAGCCGGTCCCGCTTCGTATTGACCGAGCACGACATCGTCGGGCATGAGCGGCTCGATCGCCTCGAACAATTCGACTTTCTTGCCGCGTACCGCTTCCGCATCGAACGAATTGGGTGCTTCCAATGCGACTACGGCGAGCAATTGGAACAGGTGATTCGGCACCATGTCGCGCAGCGCGCCGGTGCGTTCGTAAAATTGTCCGCGCCCTTCAACACCGAGCGTTTCGGCCGCTGTGATCTGCACGCTATCGATGTATTCGCGCCGCCAGATCGGCTCGAACATCGCGTTCGCGAACCGAACGGCGAGGATGCTCTGCACGGTATCCTTGCCGAGAAAATGATCGATTCGGTACACTTGCGATTCCCGTGCGAACCGCAGGATGTGAGCGTTCAATTCGCGCGCCGATGCGAGATCGCTGCCGAACGGCTTTTCGACGATCAGACGGCGAAAGCCTCCGTTCTGCTCCAACAAGCCTGCCTTGCCGAGTCGCTCGACGATGGGCTTGAAGAACTGCGCACCAACGGCGAGATAGAAAATCACATTGCCGTGCTGGTCCTCATCGATTTGTTGTTTGAGTTGCGCATAGGTGGCATCGTCTTCGAATTCGCCCGCTTGGTATTGCAAGCGTTGGGCGAGCCAGTCCCATGGCTTGCGATCCAGCTTGTCCGTATGCGCCTCGCTGGACTTGTCCGCAACCGATTGCTGCAGCGACTCGAATAACTCGTCTCGCCAGGTTGCTGTTTCGCGCTCGCCATGACTGACGCCGATGATCCGAAGACTGTCGTCGAGCAACGCTTCATGCGCAAGATGGTACAAAGCCGGTATCAGTAGGCGCCGGGTCAGGTCGCCGCCCGCACCGAAGATCACGATTGTGCAAGGGGGCGCTGGCCGCTTGGCCGCCTGAGTCGGGAGAGCGCCCTGCGCGCGTGCTTCGCGCCCCGAATGACCGGAGCTGACGGAATTCGAATCGGTTGGCATGGCGCGCATTGCTCCATAGGACCGTGGACGGAGCACGGCGAAGGCTCGAAGAAACGAACACGCAATTGCGCAGTCGTCGCCGGGAGCGCAGGGGGGTGCACCCATTGGATGAGTTCAGCAGGGAGCGTGCCAGGGCCCGGGCGCCCGATGCTGATGTAACGTCCGCCATTGCTCGATGAGACCTTGCGCATTCTCGGCGTAGCCTGCTGTGCCGCTTACGTGGTTGGACAACGATGCCTCCCTGTCTAGCAACACGTTCGCCGTGGGTCTGGCCTGGTAAAAACGTACACAATTGGACCTGCAGGACGATTCCATTTTCAGGCAAACTTGGTTTCGTCGAGACGCAATAGGGCGAGCAGGCACATTTATTCCGCTACGAGACCCGATATGTACATACCAGCCGCTTTCAATGAATCCCGGATCGAAAACCTGCACGCCTGCATCGTCCAACATCCGTTTGGCACACTGATTACGCACGGTAAGAGCGGATTGGACGCCAATCATATCCCGTTCGAACTGGCGGCCGGCGAAGGCGAGTACGGCGTGTTGCGCGCCCATGTCGCGCGAGCCAATCCCGTATGGCAGGACATCGCCGACGGCGACGAGGTGCTCGTGGTCTTCCGGGCCGGGGACGCCTACATTTCGCCGAACTGGTACCCGAGCAAGCACGAGCTCCACAAACAGGTGCCGACCTGGAATTACATCGTCGTCCACGCACACGGCCGAATCCGCGTCCACGACGACGAGCGGTACGTACGCGGCGTGGTCGCCAGATTGACCCGAACGCACGAGGCGTCGCTGCCGGAGCCGTGGAAGATGTCGGATGCGCCGAAGGACTATATCGATACGATGCTCAAATCGATCGTCGGCTTGCAAATCGATATCACGCAGCTGATCGGCAAGAGCAAGCTCGGCCAGAACAAGGAGTCGCGCGATATTCGCGGGGCGGCTGTCGCGCTGAAGGCGCGCGGCGACACCGCAATTAGCGAGGCGATGTTGGCCGAGGCTGAGAAAAAGGCCTGACATGTCCGCAAACGCATTTCTTTCCGCAGACATGCTGCTCGCCTATACCGCCTATTTCATCGGCACCGCCAGCCCGGGCCCGAGCAATCTCGCGATCATGTCCATCGCGGCCAATCAAGGCAGAAAGGCGGCGCTGGCGTTCGCGTTCGGCGTCGTTTCGGGGTCCATGTTCTGGGCGACGGTCGCGAAACTCGGTATCTCGGCGGCGTTGGTCGCTTACTCCCAATTCATCGTCGCAGTCAAAGTCTTTGGCGGGCTGTACCTTCTCTGGTTGGCTTTCAAATCGGGGCGCAGCGCGCTCGTACCCGCTGCCGCTATGATGCGGAAAGCGGGGCGGCCGGACACCCTCAGAGGCTTATACATCCGAGGGGCATTACTGCATTTGACGAATCCGAAGGCGATCCTTGTGTGGGTGTCGATCGTCGCGCTTTCGTCCAGCCGCTTCGGGTCCGCTCATGGCGCGGTCATTCCCGGCTGCGCCGTTATCGGATCGCTCGTCTTCAGCGGTTACGCATTCCTCTTTTCCATGGATTCGGCTCGCCGGCTCTATATACGAACGCGCCGCGTATTGGAAGGGTGCCTTGCCGTCGCATTCGGCGCGGCGGGCATCAAGCTGCTGGCATGGCCCTCGAGGTGACCCGCTAGAGCTGTTCGACATCGACGGTGACAGCATCCCTCGGGACGGTCAATCGCGTGCGCTGAAGCAGTGCATCGACAGGTGGGGTGCCGTCGTCATTCAATCGCTTCACTTTGGTGAATACGACCGAGAAGCTATCCGGCGTGACGGTGGCTGAAGCGTAGCCCTGCGCATCGTGATCGACGTATCGCAGATCCGGATTATTGGTCGTCAGAAACATATCGAACTTGGCGGGCGTGGATACCAACGCTGCAAGCGGCGTACGGCCCCATGCCGCTTTCATGTAGGTATAGAACGACGTGCTGCTGATGCCCGCACTGACGAAATCGACGATGACCGGTGTGCCCTGTGCGGGATCGGGATCGTCGCGCACGACGCCGCACTGAAATGCATGCAGGTCTCCCGTAATGGCGACGACGTTACGGATGCCGTGCTCCTTCAAATAGGAGAGCAGTTCATGCTTATGCGCCGGATAGCCGTCCCACGCATCGCAATCGATGACGAGACGTGCCGGCGGCGTCTCAGGCGCGCCAGGCATCATGGCCCACAGACGGTTCAACATCACCTCGTTGCCCCATACCTTCCAGACGGCCGGCGAACGTTTCATCGTGTTCTTCCACCACGAACTCTGCTCCGGCCCGAGCATGGAAGGGATGCGACCGAGTTTCTTCGTCGCCTCGATCTGCGCACGATGCAGTACATCCTGCTCGACGAAATAGCGCGAACCGGCCGCGTCGTCGCCGCGGATCGGATCGTGATGGTGCGCGCGAGCAATGGCGGCCTCGCTCACGATGTGGTCGTCGCGATAAAGCCGCTCGTCGGTTAAGACCAGATGCATCAGCGTGCCGAAGTGGAAGTCGCGGTAAATGCGAATGTTGGTGTAGGACGGATTGTCCGGTTCGAATCGCACGTCGCTCCAGTCCACCGGCATGTACTCGGCCCACGCGCGACTCGCATTGCGGCGGCGTGCGGTCTCCCGCCTCTCTTCGTTCGTGTACACCTGATGGTCCTGCCAGCAATCGTCGGAGAACTCGTGGTCGTCCCATGTCGCGATCATCGGTAGCCGGCGATGCAGCGTCTGCAGGCGCCGGTCCGTACGATAGGTCCGATACAGCAGCCGGTAGTCTTCGAGCGAATCGGCATAGCGGCCCGCGTCGGGTAGCGGTTTGCCGTCGGGCAACTGCAACGGGGGATGCGCTGCTTCGGCGGCCTCGGGCCTTACGCCGCCGACTGTTTCGTAGATGTAATCGCCCACATGCACGACAAAATCCAGATCGCTTTCCGCGGCGATCAGGCTCATCGCCTGCCAATGATTGACGCTCCAATCCTGGCACGTGAGCCACGCAAAGCGTACCCGGTCGTTCGCCTCGGAAGTATCCGGGGCGGTGCGTGCCGCGCCGGTGGGACTCGAATCATTGCCGGCAACGAAGCGGTAGTGATAGGTCGTCTTCGGCGAGAGC
The DNA here is from genome assembly GCF_013282575.1 of Paraburkholderia sp. NMBU_R16. Classification (GTDB taxonomy): domain Bacteria; phylum Pseudomonadota; class Gammaproteobacteria; order Burkholderiales; family Burkholderiaceae; genus Trinickia. The sequence continues at coordinate 30,177 of NZ_JAAAYE010000027.1, read as the reverse complement.
GCCGTCACCTTCGCTCTCACGGTGAAGTCGTAGGTCGATAGCGCCTTGAGCGGCACCCTCGCGACAAGCGTTGAAAAGTCGGCGCTCGTCGAGACCTCGAGTCGCAACGGGACCGTTCGCGCAACGCCTCGTGTGCCTTGCGATGCGGCGCCGCCGGTCTCCGACTCGGGTACGCAGCGCGTCCAGAACACGATCGAGCGATCGCGCGGATCACCGCTTGCAACCCCTTGGGCAAACCGATATCGGTGCTTGCGCACTTCGTCGCTTGCAGCGTCGACCGGCTCGGGAAGCAACAGCGCGCCGGTCGCGGCCGCAATCGTGAAGAAGGCCGACGACGCGAGAAAATGGCGACGGTCCATCGATTCTCCCGAGGACGATTGATCCCAACGCACCGAGTGCACCGGGATGCGGCAACATACCGCGACGCCGGCCGCTCAGCAGTCTTCCCGGCTCTTGGAAGGACAGCGGGCAATCGATCGATGAGGCTAACGCGATGCGTCGCACTCGGAAACTCGTGACAACCCGCTTTCGTTCGCTAAACTGACGCAACCCGAGCTGCGGCGAAGCGTGTCTTCGTGCTCCCGCCGCAACGCAGGTCCCGTGCCTTTTTCCGAACGAGGGATCGCTCATGACCATCCGCAATCTCGATGCGCTTTTCAAGCCCCAATCGGTCGCGGTGATCGGCGCGTCCTCTCGCCCGGGCAGCCTGGGCGCCATCGTCTGGCAGCGCGTGCTGGCCGGCGGTTTCTCCGGTCCCGTGTGGCCCGTCAACCCGAAATACGACGAGCTCGACGGTCACCGCGTTTTCGGCGATGTGGCCGATCTCCCCGAAGCGCCAAGCGTGGCGTTGCTTTGCACGCCGAGCGCGGTATGGCCGGACATCGTGCACAAGCTCGGCAGCCTGGGCGCGCGCGCGGCGATCGTGATCGGCGACGCACGCAGTATCGAAGCGTCGGCCGCCATCGGCGATGTACTCGTCGCCGCCCGCCCGCACTTGCTGCGCATCGTAGGACCGGGCAGTCTTGGCGTCATCACGCCAGCGCTCGGGGCGCAACTGGGCGCCGCATCGTGCACCGTCAAGCCCGGTGGCGTGGCCTGGGTGTCGCAATCGAATGCTCTGACGAATGCGGTGCTCGGCTGGGCCGATGCTCGAGGTCTGGGCTTCTCGCATGCGATCGCGCTCGGCGGCGAGGCCGATGTCGATGCGGGCGACGTGCTCGATTACCTGGCCAGCGACGGTGCGACGCGTGCCATCCTGCTCGAACTCTCGACCGTGCGAGCCGCGCGCAAGTTCATGTCGGCCGCGCGCGCTGCGGCACGCGGCAAGCCCGTGCTCGTGCTGCGCACAGGCTGCGCCGATTCCGACGATGCGCTTTATGCCGCGGCGTTTCGCCGTGCGGGCATGGTGCGCGTCGAAACACTCGACGATCTGCTCGACGAAATCGAAACACTCGGACTCGGCCGCATTGCGGCAAGTTCGACCGCAACACTGATCGCGGCGGACCGCGGGGTGGCCGCGCTCGCATCCGATGCGTTCGCTTCGGCCGGCGCTCAGCTCGCGCGATGGTCCGACGGCGCCAAGCAGGCGCTCGCGTTGGCCTTGCCCCATGTGACGCCGAGCAACCCGGTGCTGCTGGGTGACGATGCTCATGCCGCGGATTTCGGCCGTGCGCTCGATGCGCTTGCGCCGCACGACGAGACGGGTGCGGCGTTTATCGTGCACGCCTCGACACATCGCGCACCGGCCGAGGAGGTGGCGCGCGTCCTCATCGAGCGCCAGCGCTTTACCCATCGCGGCATGCTCGCCTGCTTTTTCGGGGGACTCGATGCGCCTGCGCGCGATGCGTTGCGTACGCATGGCATCGCCGTGCATTCGACGCCGCATCGCCTCGCACGCGCGTTTGCACGACTCGTCGATTACCGGCTCGGCCGCGAGTTGCTGATGCAAACTCCGCAGGGCTTGCCGGCGCACGTGCCGGTAGCGCTTGCGGCGATCCAGGCTCGCGTCCGCGACGCCGTGGCGGCGGGTACGACGGCGTTCGACGGCGACGAAGCGGCGCGCCTCGTCGAATGCTTCGGCCTGCGCGTAGCGGCGCATGTCTCGAGCCGGCCGGAATCCGAAGCGGCCGCAACGACGGCACGGTCGGCACAGGGCAGCGAGGCGAACGAAGGCCAAGGCGACGGCGGCGACGGCGGGACTTCCAGCTTCGACGAACGGTTCGAAGACGAAGCGATCGTCGACGTGACGGTCGAGCTCGAGGACGATGCCGATTTCGGCCCCGTGTTTCGGTTTACGGCACCCCCGACGAATGGAGTGCCTGCGCCGTTTTGCACCTATGGTCTGCCGCCGCTCAACCCCGTTCTTGCACGCGAAATCGTCGCGCGCTCGCCTTACGCGGATCGTGTGCCCGTCGAGCCGCTTTTGCAGGCACTTACCGCGCTCTCGGAGATGGTGTGCGCGGTCGAACAGATCGCGGGTATGAGTGCGGTGCTGCGTGTCATGCCGGACCGCGTCGTGCTCGTCGCCCCGCGATTGCGGATCGCGCGCTCGCGCGGACGTCTTGCAATCGTGCCCTACCCACGCCATCTGGAAGAGACGCTGGACTGGAAGGGCAAGCGTTTGACGATCCGCCCGATCCGTCCCGAGGACGAAGCGGCACATCGTGCATTGATTGCCGCCATGTCGCCCGACGATTTACGGCTGCGGTTCTTCGGCGCGGTGCGCGGCTTCGATCACTCGCAACTCGCGCGTATGACGCAAATCGATTATGACCGCGAAATGGCCCTCATCGCGGTGGAAATTGACCCAAATGGAGACGCGCAAACGTTTGGCGTGGTGCGAATTGTCGCTGATCCGGATAATGAATGCGCCGAATTTGCCGTAGCCGTCCGCTCGGATATGAAGGGCAAAGGGCTCGGAACATTGCTGCTCGCCCGGATAATCGACTATGCGCGCACTCGAGGCACGCGTTTCGTGACGGGAGAAATCCTGCGCGAAAACGCACCCATGCTGGCGCTTGCGAGAGCGAACGGCTTCGAAATGCACGCCTCGGACGATCCCTCGGTGATCGCCGTCCGACTCGCGCTTCAGTAGGCATTCGATTCCCTAGACGCGGGCAATCGCCATCGCGGCAATCGGTTCGCACCTGATTCGACGCAATTCAATCGCCGCCAAAAAGCCGAATTGGCCGATCAGCCAAAGGCTTTACGATCCTTTGCAATTCTTTAAAAACGGTTCCGATATAGTGCCGAGCGTCAAATACAAGCGATAACAGGACGGGCATATGCGGAATTCAGATTTACTTCGGCAAGCAACGATTGATCGTACGAAATCACGCGCGATTCGATCTCCAATTTCCAATGACGCATCGCGCCTGCGCCCTAAGGCGACGACGCTTGCCGTTCTGGGCTACGTCGCGCTGATTCCGGCGCTGGCTCACGCGAACTGCACGACGTCGGGTGCGACGACGACGTGCGACACCTCGGCGCCATCGCCTTGGACGACGACGATCGGAACCGGGCCGACGACCGCGTCCGGCGCCCAGGTGACCGTGGGCTCGAACGCGCAGATCGTCGTCGGCAACACCAGCGCAATCGCGCTGTCGGACAACGCGAACATCGTGGTGCAATCGGGCGCGCTCGTGCAGAACGCCTCGACGAATACCACCGGCACGTACGGCACGGGCGGCAATACGATCGATTTCCGCAGTAACAACACGCTGACCGTCGAACAGGGCGCGACCGTATTGTCCAACGGCACTCAACCGACTGCGGAGGCGGTCAACCCGGAAGGCACCGGCAATACGATCGTCAACAACGGGACGATCCGGGGCGTCAACTCCGCGGCTATCTGGTTTCAGAACACCTCGGGTTCGAACACGGTCATCAACAACGCGACCGGCGTCATCCAGGCCCCCAACAACGTGATGGGAGCTTCCGGCAACGGCGCCGTGGTGTTCACCAATCTCGGCAAGGTGATCGGCAACCTGGTTTTCGCGGGCGGCAACGATACATTGAACATGTTCTCCGGTTCGAGCGTATCGGGCACGATCAATGGCGGCGGCGGCAGCAACCTGCTGACGCTCAATGGCACCGGCAGCGACACGTTGCCGACGACGATCACCGGCTTCCAGACGCTGCAGAAAAAGGATAGTGGCACCTGGACGATCACGAATTCGATCGGCAGCATGGGTGTGACCTCGGCCGAGGTTCAGCAAGGCACGCTGGTGCTGACGGGCACCAACACGGGATATACCGGCGCGATGCAAGTCGACTCGGCCGGCACGTTGCGCGCGAGTGCGCAAAGCTTGCCGTTGGCCGTGACGGACAACGGTCTCGTCCAATTCCAGCAAGACACGGCGGGGACTTATACGGGCCTTCTGAGCGGCACAGGGGCCGTCGAAAAAGACGGCATTGGCACGCTGACGCTCGCTCCGACCGCCGCCGGCGGCAATACCTACACGGGCGGGACCGTGCTCAAGCAGGGCGTGCTTTCCGTTTCGGCCGACAGCGCGCTCGGCGGTACCGCAGGCGGTGTGACGTTCGACGGCGGTACGCTGCAGTTGGGCAGCAGCTTCGATCCGGCCAATACGCGAGCGATCTCGGTCACCTCGAATGGCGGAACGATCGACACGCAGGGCTTCCAATCGACGATCGATCAAACGATCAACGGAACGGGCGCGCTCGACAAAACGGGCTCGGGGACGCTGACGGTCAACGGCGCAGTGGTCGGCTCGATCGCCGCCGAAGTCCAGCAAGGCACGCTCGTGCTCAATGGCGACGGTTCGCAGTTCACGGGGAGCGTGACGGTCGATCAGCCCGCCGTGCTGCAGGCGAGCGCCCAGAGCCTGCCCCCGACGGTGACCGACAATGGCCTGGTGCAGTTCGAGCAAGGGGTCGACGGCGTTTATAACGGAACGATCAGCGGTACGGGTGTCGTCGAAAAAGACGGAGCGGGTACGCTGACGCTCGCGCCTTCGGCGGCGGGAGGCAACACCTACACGGGTGGCACGGTGCTGAAAGCGGGCACGCTGTCGGTGTCCACGGATAGCGCCCTGGGCGGCACGTCGGGCGGCATGACGTTCGACGGCGGCACGCTCCAGTTGGGCAGCAGCTTCGATCTGGCCAGTACGCGTGCGGTGACGATCACGTCGAATGGCGGCACGATCGATACGCAGGGATTCCAATCGACCGTCGCGCAAGGCATTACCGGGGCCGGCGCCTTGACCAAGACCGGCACGGGTACGCTCGTGCTCGATGGCGTCAATACCTATTCGGGTGCGACGTCGGTGGTGGCCGGCACGCTCGTCGTCGGGGACGCGTCGAATACCGGTGCGTCGGTGGCCGGGCCGGCGACCGCCGCATCGGGTGCCACGCTCGGCGGTTATGGCTCGGTCAACGGCAACGTCACGAACAATGGGACGATCGCGGTGGCGAATGCGTTGTCGGCGGCCGCGACGGGCGCCAGCGCCAAAGTTGCGCGAGGCAGCGCGATCGCGGTGGGCCATGCGCAGTCGTCCGTCGCAGCCAGCACGCAGGGCAGCTTTACGATCAACGGGACTTTGACGAACGCGGGATGGGTTCAACTTGGCGGTGGCGCTCAGGCCGGCAACACGCTGAACGTCAACAGCTATGTTGGACAAAACGGCACGATCGCGCTCAATACCGTACTCGCCGGGGACAACGCGGCGTCGGACAAGCTCGTCGTCAACGGCGGGACGGCGACGGGTTCGACGACGCTGAAGGTGACGAACGTCGGCGGCCAGGGCGCGCCGACCGTGTCGAACGGTATCCAGGTCGTCGCGGCGACCAACGGCGCGACCACCGATGCCGGTGCGTTCGCGTTGGCGGGCGGCGTGGTCAAGGCCGGTGCGTACGAGTACTACCTCGTGAAGGGTGGCGTGACGGCCGGCACCTCGCAGGACTGGTATCTCCGCAATACGGTGCCGGCCGCGAACGTCGCATCGTCGGCCAATATCGTCGCGGCACCCGGCACGCCCGTGCTGCCAGCCGCCGGCGCCAGTCCGGTCACGCTGTACCGGCCCGAGGTCGCGCTGTACGCGCAGATGCCGAGCGTCATGCGTCAGCTCGACTGGATGCAAATCGACGAGTTCCATCAGCGGCAGGGCGATCAATCGCTCCTCGGCGAGAAGGGCGCGGTGCCCGCGGCGTGGGGCCGTGTCTGGGGTGCGCATAGCGTGCTGTCGGAGGGCGGCGACGTGAGCCCGCAATTCGACGGTTCGATGGGCGGGCTGCAAGTCGGCCACGACGTGTACGCGGACGGGGCAGAGGGCGGTCACCGGAACCACTACGGCTTCTATCTCGGCATGGCCCGCGCGACGGGCGGCGTAAGCGGCTCGGCAGCGGGCGTCCAGGGCGCCGACGTCGGACATCTTTCCGTCAACGCATACAGCCTCGCCGGGTATTGGACGCATATCGGGCCCAGTGGCTGGTATACGGATACCGTCGTTTCGGGCAGCGCGCTCACGGCGGATGCGACATCGAGCGAGAACGTCCATGCGAGCACGCACGGTACTGCCGTCACCGCTTCGGTCGAAGGCGGTCTGCCGCTATCGATCGGACATGGATTGACGATGGAGCCGCAGCTCCAGTTGGTCTACCAGCATCTGTCGATCCGGGACCTCAACGACGGTGCGTCCAATGTGTCATTCGGCAGCGGCAATTCAGTGCTGGCGAGGTTCGGTGTCCGGTTCTCCGGGACCTGGGACGCGCTGGGTGCCGCTTGGCAGCCTTTTGTGGCGTTCAATGTGCTGCACGCGTTCGCCAACGGCGATCGCCAGACCTATGACAGCGTTACGTCGATCGGAACGCCGGTCAACCAGACGACAGGCCGGATCGACGCGGGCCTGGTCACGCGCTTCTCGAAGCACGGCAGCGCCTATGCCGCCGTCAACTGGGGCACGAACCTCGACGGGGAGCACGTGCGGACGATCGGCGGGAACGCCGGCGTGCGTTGGTCGTGGTGAGTTGCGGCGGCCATGAGAGCGGTGCCCGCCGGCGCGCGTGCCGCAGGGCGCTACCGCCGCGGCACCGGCTCAGGCCTCGCCCGCTTCGAGCTTTTCGAGCCGATACCCGTAACCGTAGACCGGGTAGATGCAGTACCCGCTCTGCGGACGCAGGTCGAGCTTGATGCGAATCGATGAGACGTGCGTATCGAGCGTACGCGACGGGATGTCGGACGTTTGCTTCCAGACTGTCTCGACTATGTGGCTGCGCGAGAGCGGGCGCCCGAGATTGCGGAAGAGCAGCAGCGCAACCTGGAATTCCTTTTGCGACAGCGTGATGGGCACCGTTTGGCGATAGACGATGCTCTCGCGCAGATCGAAGAGATAGTCGCCGAATTCCTGCGACGCGATGCTTTGGTCCCGGCGATAGCTTCTGCGCAGGAGAGTGGACACGCGTGCGAGCAGCACCGGGGCCGCGACTGGCTTCACGATGTAGTCGTCGGCGCCGGCATTGAGCGCGGAGACGATGTCGGCTTCACGCGACCGGCTGGTCATGAAGAGCACGGGCAGCGCCTCGTTGCAGTGCTTGCGCACCCAGGCGAGCACTTCGTCGCCCTGCATGTCCGTGACGTTCCAGTCGAGCACGATCAGATCGAAGCTTTCGCGCCGCAACTCGCGGATGAGCGCGCCGCCCTCGGTGAACGTGTGACAGGTATGCCCCGCCGGGCTTAGCGATTGGGTGGCAAACTCCAGCTGACTCGGGTCATCGTCAAGAATGGCGATTCGCATGATTTGACCGATGGAAACGTTGTGCCGAAGAAAAGGGGGTTGAAAGATTCCCCAATTGGGTGCTTTCCGCGCGAACCTGCGTTTTCGCGGCAGCGAGAATAGTAAACGATAAGTATTGGGGCTCCTGTGAAAATGGTTCGCGCGCAGTTTGACGTGCATGCCCGCAACGGCGCCCGCCTGGCGCCGATGCGAGGTTTCGGTTATCGTCTCGATCGCATCGAAAATGAGAAACCATGAGGCGAGACGACGATCACCGGCAGGTGCGCGGGCACGTGCGCCGATACGAACATGAGCGCTCCATCGCGCGTGCGTGGTCGTCGCAATGACACTGCTCGCCCGAATCTTTCGTTCGCGGCTCGGCCAATCGATAGGGCGACGCTTTCTGCTCGAATGGATCGCGACGGGCTGTCTCGGCATTGCGTTCGTCGCGCTGAGTTCGAGCTGGCGCCTGACAGCGAGCCTGGACCACTTCGTCTATGACGATTTTCTCGCGATGTCGGCAAAGCCGGTGTCGAACGATATCGTCGTCGTCGAGATCGACGATGACAGCATCGAAGCGCTGGGCCGGTGGCCGTGGCCGCGCAGCGTGCATGCTCGACTGATCGATGCGCTCGCTCGGAGCGGCGCGGCCGCGATCGTCTATGACGTGCTCTTCACGGAGCCCGGCGCCGAAGATTCAGCGCTTGCCCGGGCGATAGCCGCCAGTAAGACTTATCTGCCGATTCTGCTTGCGCCGGCCGACGCAAACGGCCATCGCGAAGCGGTGCTGCCCGTTGCCGCATTGGCTGGCGCCGCCGCGGGGCTCGGCCATATCAACTTCGAAGTCGACAGCGACGGCGTCGTGCGCAGCGTCGCGCTATATGAGGGCGACGCGCGCACACGTTGGCCGCAGCTGACCGTTCCGGTCCGGCGCGCCGTCGAACGAGGCGCGATACGGCTTGCCGGCATGAGTGACGGCAACGGCCGCCCGGCGCGCGAGTCCGTGCCGGTCGCCGAATCCGGCGGAACAGGCGGGGAGCAGCGTGTGTTGGTTCCTTTCGTTCCCGACGGGTCTTTCCGGAAGGTCTCGGTTGCTCAGGTGCTGGCGGGAACTGTGCCGCCCGAGTTGCTGCGAGGCCGCATCGTGCTCGTCGGCTCGACGGCATCCGGCCTATACGATCACTTCGCCACGCCGATGTCGGGCCGGTTTGGCGTCACGCCCGGCGTCTATGCGCATGCGAGCGTACTCGAGATGTTGCTGCACGGCCGCGCCATCAGACCCGCATCGTCATCGGAGTTGCTCTCCGCATCGCTCCTGCCGCTGGCGGCGCTGCTCGTTGGATTTCTCGTTCTCTCGCCGATGTACTCGCTGGCGCTCGCCATTGCGCTCGGCGTGCTCGCGCTCGCGGGCGACGCGGTACTGATGCAAGCGCTGCGGCTTTGGGTCTCCCCGGTACCGGCAATCCTCGGACTGATCGTTGTCTATCCGCTGTGGAGTTGGCGCCGTCTCGAAATGACGATGGCCTACCTGCGCAAGGAACTGCGGCAGCTCGCGGCCGAGCCTTATCTGCTGCCCGAAGCGGCGAAGCGGCCAAGCGAATTCATGGGGGACGTACTCGAACAGCAGATGTCGCTGATGGCTCAGGCGGCGCAACGCGCGAGAGACATGAAGCGTTTCGTCTGGGACAGTCTCGACAGCGGGCCCGAGCCGATACTCGTTGCCGATCTGAACGGTGTCGTGCTGATCGCGAACCGCGCCGCAAGAGCGTATTGCTCGCGACTCGCGGCGCCGAGCCCGGAAGGGCGGCCTTTGCAGGCCGTGCTGGCCGACTGTTCGTTCGTGAAGACGATCGACGCGGACGTGGAAAACGAGCGGATCGCCCGAAGGGACTGGCCGGCCGTCATGAACCCGGCGCGTCCTGAGCACGCGCGCATCATGACGACCGGCATCGAAGTGCGCGGCCGCGACGAGCGCGATTACTTGCTGCGTTATTCGGAATGCCGCAATGCGTTCGGCGAAGCCGCGGGCTGGATCGCCGGCCTGGTCGACATCACGGCGCTGCACGAAGCCGAGCGGCAGCGTGAGGACGCGTTGCAACTGCTATCGCACGACATGCGCTCGCCGCACGCATCGATCCTCGCGCTCGTCGAGATCGAGCGCGCACGCATCGAGTCCGAGCCCGTGCGCAATGTCATGGACCGCATCGCACGCTATGCCACGAGCGCGCTGACGCTTGCGGACGACTTCGTCCAGCTTGCACGCGCCGAATCGCAGGCCTATGAGTTCGAGCCCGTGAATCTCGCCGATCTCGTGCTGGACGCGAGCGATCAAGTGTGGCCTCAGGCACATGCCAAGGGCATACGTCTCGATGCGATCTACGAAGACAGGGAAGCGTGCTGGATCTGCGCCGAGCGGTCGCTACTGACGCGCTCGCTCGTGAACATCCTGCAAAACGGCATCAAGTACAGCCCGAACGGCACGCAAATCACCTGCACGATCGAATCGTCGCAAGCGTCGCTGGGCGGCGCCCACGTGACCTGCTCGATTCGCGACCAGGGTTACGGCATCCCGCTCGACAAGCAGGGCCGCTTGTTCGAACGCTTTCGCCGCTTCCATGCGGGGCAGCGTCCCGAAGTAGGCGGTGCAGGGCTCGGCATGGCGTTCGTGAAGACCGTCATCGTGCGGCACGGCGGGGAGGTGGCCGTCCACAGCGAGGAAGGCAAGGGGACCGAATTCGTGATTTCGCTGCCCCGATTGGCCGACCAAGCCGAGCCCGGGCCCGCCGGTGAGCCGGCACGCGCCTCCTGACGGGCCGGGGGGGGCGCGCCTCCTCGTGCGCCGGCCACCGTGAGCCTGACACTTGTTTGCAGTTGCTCCGCACATGCCTTGGCATAATCCGCCTCGCTGAACTCCATTGAGCTCGCCACGCTGCTCGACGATCGATCGTCGAGGCTTGAACCGGCCCTGAGCGTGCCGCTGCATCATGAATTCCGAGGTACCGAAATGAGCTGGCAATCGATGAGCGATCTCTCCTGGAAGGGGGCTCGACCGACACGTGGACAGACGTGGCTGACGTTGTGCGCGGCATGGGCCCGCCGCATCGGGCGGGGTCTCGCTGCCGAAGGCGAGTTTCTGGTGCGGCTCTGGAAAGAATGGACCGTTGAAGGCGACGAGGCGGAACGGGGGCGCTTGCAAGCGAGAATCCGCCAACTGGAATCCGAAGTGGCGAGACTGTCGCGCCTTGCTGTCACGGATGAACTGACCGGGGCGTTCAATCGCCGGCATATCGACGAAACGTTCGGGGCGCGCGCGTCGTCGCGGCATGTCGATGGTGCGCTTGCGTTTTGCCTGTTCGATATCGACGGCTTCAAGGCTTACAACGACACATACGGTCACAGCGCGGGCGACGATGCGCTGAAGCAGATTGCGCAAGCCGTGCGCGCTCAGTTGCGGCACGCGGGCGACAGCCTGATTCGCCTTGGAGGCGACGAGTTCTGCATTCTGCTGAACGCCGAATCGCCGAGCGACGCGCTGGCTGCGATCGATCGACTACGCCTGGCGGTACGTGCGCTTGCGTTGCCGCATCCCACGAAGCGCGAAGCGGTGCTGACGGCGAGCTTCGGCTTCGTATGGCGCGGTGCCCGCAGCGAGAATCGCCATCTGCCCCACGATCTTTATCGCCATGCCGACCGGATGCTTTACGAGGCCAAGCGTGCGGGCCGCGATACGGTGCGGCTCGCGGTGCTGTAACCGGCGTGCCCGCCGAGCGCGCGGGCGGCGATGCCGATCCTGCCTTACGCGGCCAGCTTTGCGGCCGCTTCCTCGACTTGGCCGCGCGAGATCGAGAGTTCCTCCAGCCATGCCTCGGCATAGACGTTACCCGTTTCGCGCTCGAGGCGAGCGATCGTTGTCGCGTTTCGTGTCGTGTCCTTCGGGGTGGCGAGGAAACGCTTGATCGATTCGCCCGCCTTGAACGCATCGAAGAGCGGCGCGCGAATTTCGTCGGGCAACGTGCGCGTCCATTGATAGGGCTTGCCGTTGAACGTCAGTGTCGGCGGCAAGACGCGCTCCTTCTTGGCCGACGAGGCAATCAGCCCGTACGTTCGCGCGGCTTCGCCGATCTGCTCGGGCGAGAAAAGTTCTTCCGGTGTGATTTCGAATTGCTCGATGTGGGCTTCGATGTCCCGCATGGCGGCTGCGCGATCGTCGCGTTTTTGTTGCGCGCGTTCGACGATGAGGCGCAATTCGTCGGCCTCTTCGCTCGTGATCGTGAAGCTCGCCTGCTTGTGCTGGAGTTCGGTGAAGCGCTGGAATTCGGTGTCGTTCAGAAGTTTTGCCATGGATCGGATCGCGGATCGACATGCACCGGACGCGAATACGCCGGCACGAATGTTCGAGGGGCCGCCATTCTAGCGTCAGACAGCCGTGCGATCCAGAGGCATTCGCGTTGCGAGCGAGCGAATAAACTCCGCGCTCGCCGCTAGGACCGCCTCGGGGCACTCTTTGTGCGGCGAGTGCCCGCACCGGGGCAGCAGTGCCTCTTTCGCCGGCCCCGCGCTATGCCGTGCGATCGAATGCACTTGCCGCGCGGTGCCGTACTGGTCGTCCTGGCCCTGCATGACCAGCAGGGGCACGTCGATGCGCGGCAACAGCGCCTCGATGTTCCATGACGCGAAGGCCGGATCGAGCCATGCGTCGGACCAGAGGCGAAACACATCGGCCGTCTTCTCGCCGTGATATCGCGCGAGTCCGGCCAGCTTGCCGACGCGCCACGCGGCGAGCGCATCGCGTATGCCCACGAGCGTCACGGCCTCGACGAACACATGCGCCGCGATCGTCACGATGCCGCGCAACCTCGGGTTGCGTTCGGCTCCGTGAATGAGTGCGATGCTGCCGCCATCGGAATGGCCGACGAGAATATAAGGCGCCGATGGCGGCACGAGCCGCGCCATCACTTGCGGCAGTTCGCGCTGGGACGAGCGATGCAGATAGCCGGTATCCCATTGCGTCCCGGCCGGCAGCGGCGACGACTGTCCATAGCCGGCCCGATCGTAGACGAGCCCTGGGCATCCGGTTGCCCGGCAGAGCCGCTCGGGGAAGTCGCCCCACATGGCGGTGCAGCCCAGACCTTCATGCAGGAAGATAAGGTAAGGCAAGGCCGCATCGCCGCGGATGAGCGCGTAGGCGAGGGTCGCTTCTTCGATCCGAAGCGTGCTTTTCGATTCGAGCGTCATGCCTGTTCGATCGGACCGCTCGCCGACGCGGCGTTGGGCCCGTCTCCCACGCGGTTGATCGTACCTTGAGCCAGCGCTACGAGGGTTTCCTTGTCGCCATCGAGCAGATAGATACGGCACTGGCACGTGGCGTGCCCGCGCCCCGCATAAACGAGCTCCGCGCGAGCAAGCAGTGCCCCGCGCACGGCTGGACGCAGATAGTTGATCTTGTACTCGCCCGTCACGACACGGGGCCCGAGCGCGATCGCACCGGCGAACGTCAACGCGTTATCGGCAAGGTAGCTGATGACACCGCCATGAACGAACCCGTGCTGCTGCCGCAGTTCGTCGCGAATCGCCAGGCGCAAGGTCACTTCATGCTCGCCGATCTGCACGAGCTCGGTGCCGAGCAGCATGCTGAACGGCTGAGCGTGCAGTGCGCCGCGCGCCAGATCGAAGAAGTCGGTCATCAGGGGCCCCTTGCGGGGCGCGGCCCCGTGTCCTATTGGTTCCACTCTAGGAACGGTTCGCGCGCGGAGTCAAGGAACGGATGGGAATCTGCGGGCGAGACCCTCAAGCAAGCGGCGTGACTGCCGTAAACCCTAGGAGGGAATCCGCTTCGCGCGGGTGGGCTGCGCATTTCCCGCTTTTCGTCTTTTTCCAGGTATTTTCGATGTTCGGCAAGATCAAGCTCGCATCCGGGCTATTGGCGGTATTGGCTGCATTTTGTATGTTCCAGCTCTTCACCGGAGGGCTGGGTTTCTGGTCTCTCACGAGCACCCATCGCGACGTCGGCAATCTCGCGAATGTCGCGCTGACTCAGGTCGATGCCGTGAACGAGACGACGCAGCATCTGATGGATGCGCGCATCAATTTGTCGCGGGCCGGCACGCGCATGGTGGGCGGCGCGGCGGAGCCGACGCAGATCGTCGATCACGCGCGCGAACAGCTCGCGCTCGCGCAGCAATCGTTCGAGCGCTTCTCTCGCGCGCCGAAAGAGAGCGAGGAAAACCGCACGCGCGCAGCGGCCGTCGCCGAGAAATACCAGGCGCTGCACGGTGCGCTGGGCGAGCTCGTCCAGTATCTCGACACGGGCAACGTGAAGGCATTTCTCGATCAACCGACGCAATCGTTCCAGGATGCCTACATCGATGCCGTGCATGGCTTCACGGGCTTCGGGGCGGGGCAAACGCGCGCCTCGCTCGACTCGATCGATCATCGTCTGTCGCTCTTTCGCGCCGCGAGCCTTGCTATTCTTGCCGCCTTGCTGGCCGGTACCGCTGTCGTTTACTTCGCATTGAAACGCGGCGTCGTTGCGCCGCTCGAGGAAGCGGGCCGCCACTTCGAGCGCATCGCGCGCGGCAAGCTCGTGGAGCCGATCGAGGCGCGCGGCACGCTCGAGATCGCCCGTCTGTTCGAAGGGCTGGCCTATATGCAGGCCAGTGTCGCAAGCACGGTCAAGGCGGTGCGCGAAGCGTCGGATTCGATTCATATCGGGGCCGACGAAATCGCCACGGGCAATGCGGATCTTTCGGCGCGCACGGAAAGCCAGGCCGCCTCGCTCGAACAGACCGCATCGAGCATGGAAGAGCTCACCGCGACCGTACGCCACAACGCCGGGCACGCGCGCGAAGCCAATGTGCTCGCCGAGGATGCGTTGCGGTCGACGGGGCACGGCGCAAGCGTCGTGCAAAGCGTCGTCGAAAAGATGCACGGTATCGCGCAAAGCTCCGATCGCATCGCGCAGATCATCTCCGTCATCGACGGTATCGCGTTTCAGACCAACATTCTTGCGCTCAACGCGGCGGTCGAGGCGGCGCGGGCCGGCGAGCAGGGCCGCGGCTTCGCGGTCGTCGCGGGTGAGGTGCGCGGTCTCGCGCAACGCAGTGCCCAGTCCGCCAAGGAGATCAAGGCGCTGATCGACGAATCGGTTGCGCAGATCGAGGGCGGCTCCGAACTCGTGGAACGCGCCGGCGAGGCGATGCAGAAGGTCTCGGGCTCGATTTCGCGCGTCGCGCAGATGATGGGTGAAATCAGCGCGTCGTCGCAGGAGCAGAGTACCGGCATCGAGCAGGTCAATCAGGCCGTCGTGCAGATGGATCGGATGACGCAGCAAAACGCGGCGCTCGTGGAGCAGGCCGCAGCTGCCGCCTCCTCGTTGCACGATCAAACGCGGCAGCTCAAAGCGGCCGTATCGGTGTTCGAAATCTCCGATCGGGTGCTGGCGCATGCCCGGTCGATCTCGGTAGCTGCCGACGCTGGCACGAGCGATGCGCCGGCACGCGAGCCGCGGCTCGCCTATCGAGGTGCGCGTTACGCGCCGTAACGCACGGTCTCAGCGTGCGCCCGGCAACGACGCGTAAGCCGTCGCCAGATGGTAGGGCGTGGTCGACGGCATATCGGCGCGCGAAACATCGCCGGCCGGAGTCTTGCACTCGTACCAGCCGCGCGAATGCAAAAAGCGCTCGCGAAACGCGGTAATTTGCGACACGAGTGCCCGAAGGTCGTCGGGCGTGCCGCGTGTCGCCAGCGCGCGCAGATATTCTGTCTGCGCCCAGATGCGCTGCGTTGCATCCTGAATCGAGCCGTCCTCGTTAAGAGCGGCGCATACGCCGCCCGTGACGGCGTCCACGCCGTGGCGCTGCGCGAAGACGAACGCGCGCTCGAGCGATTCGGCCAGCCCCGAGGCGGCGATCGTGCTGCCGGCGCTCGCCGCCAGATAAAACCATTCGAACTGGTGGCCCGGTTCGAGCCGGTTGCCCGCGGTGCCGATCGGCAATTCGGCGATCGCGCCTGTCGGCGCGTGCACGAATGTGCCGGCGACGGCATCGGCAAGCCGCGCGAGCGAGCGGTCATAGGCGCTCTCACCCGAGGCGGCACGCGCGGCCAGGTACGCTTCGGCCAAGTGCATGAGCGGGTTCTGCAGCGCTCCCGTGCGCACGGTCGAGAAATTCTCGCCGAGCGCGGCATGCAAGAGGCCGCCCGGCGCGGCAAAGCGCGCATCGACCAATGCTGCCGTTTCGGCCAGCACGTCGAGCGCGTCGCGCTCGCCGAATGTGTTCGCATACTGAGCGCACGCGAAGATGACGAATGCCTGTGTATAGAGGTCTTTCGTCGTATCGAGCGGCGCGCCGGCCGCATCGACGCTATAGATCCATCCGCCGTGGCGCGCGTCGCGGAAATAGCGGCGCAGTGAATCGAACAACGTATGAGCATGTTCGGCGTCACCGGCCAGCGAAAACACGAACAGTTGCCGCGCGCAGGCCATCGCGCGATAACGGACGACAGGCAGCGGCGCCTGATTGTCCGCGCTGACGGCCTCGTACGGCAGGCCGAGGGCGGCGTTGTAGCCCACTCCGCGCCATAGCGGCATGACCGTGTGCGCAAAGTGTTCGCGAAGAGCGCTGGTTTGCGCCGCGATGGCAGCGTCGATCGAAATGGACATAAAGCGTATGGGGCGGGCGGCCCTATCGGATGAACGCGGTGGGCACCGCGTGAAGCGCAAAGGATAATTCAAATTCGCCGGACCGGGCGTGGCCGCATCGCTCGATCCCCGTGCTGCCGCGCCTGCCGATCGTGAGACAATGCGGCGTTCGCCGAACACGAAGATCGAATAGATTCGCGCTCGCGCGCGGCCATGACCGCGCTCTTCGCTTTACCGTCTTTCCGCTTTCCAGCTATGGCAGATTCCGCAGCATCTTCGACCTCTCGCGTCAGCCGCCCGGCGACCGCCCGACGGCGCGCGCGTGCCGCTTCTCCCGCTTCGCCCGCATCGGATTCGCCGTCGAATCCCACCGTGTCCGAACCGGGCACGCCTGCGCTTGCCGCAGCAGGCCATGGGGGCAACGAAGGCGATGCGCTCGTCGACGAAAGCTCGGTCGGCCATGACCATCCGCAAGACTCGCGCGACGAACCGCCCGCCGAACGCCTCGACACCGATTTGTTCGGCGCCTTGGAAACATTGAACCTCGATCCGCGTCAGGGCACGTTGGCCGGCTTCGAATTGCCGGCCGATGCGCTCGATTCGCTTCGCGCACGCGCCGAAGCGCAGAGAGCGGCCGCCGCCGAGCGGGAGGCCGAAACGATGCCGCCTCCGACTCCCGAGACGGGAGCCGCGTCGCCGGCATTGCACGAGCCGGCGCCCGCTTCGATGCGCGCGCAAGTCATCCCGCAACCGGCCGGCGCGCGGATCGCGGACATCGCCGCTTATCTGCGTGTCGACGACGCCGCCCAATCCGGGCCGGCCGACGGGCCGGCGCGCAACAGGCTTCAGCCGGCCAAGCGCGGGTGGACATCGGGCCCCGCGCAGGGGCCGTCATCGTCATCGTCATTGGCACCCCCATCGGCCGACTCGCCCGCTTCCGGTTCCGCCGATGCCATCGAAGCGGCGCAGGTCGCACAAACGGCATCGACGGCGGCATTGGCCGAGACCGTCGCTGCGCTGTCGCGCTCGCTCGCTGAGGAGCGCCGGGCCGCGGCCGCCAGCCGCCGACGTAGCGTGCGCCTGCTGACTATCATGGCGTGCGCGAGTGTGCTGATGCTGGCGCTCGCGATCGCACAGTTCGTCGTCCTCGCACGCGTTGCGCGCGAAAGCGCAGCCACACAGCAAAAAACCGAGGCGCTCTTGCGCAGCCAGCAGTTGGCGCTCGCGGCGTTTCTCGACACGGCTTCCGGCGCGGCGGCCGATATCCGCGGCACTGCGGACGCGATGGCGGGAAGGCTTGCCGCGCTGCCGTCGCGCCAAGGCGCCGCGCCGGGTGCGCCTTCGGCATCTGGCTCGACGCTGACGCCATCGGCCAAGCATGCGCGGGCGGCTCACACGCACAGGGGCGGTTGACCGGCGGCTCGCCGCGAAAGGCCTGTTTCAGATCGGCGGCTGCCATAGATCCATGCGCCAGCCGCTCCGGTTTACCGTTTCCAACGCTTGAGCAGCAATGCGTTCGTAACGACGCTCACGCTGGAAAACGCCATCGCGGCGCCCGCGAGCATCGGGTTGAGCCAACCGAGCGCGGCGAGCGGAATGCCGATCAGGTTATAGACGAACGCCCAGAACAAATTCTGCTGGATCTTGCGATAGGTCCGCCGCGAGATGTCGATCGCATCGGCGACGAGCGACGGCTCGCCGCGCATGAGCGTGATCCCGGCCGCATGCATCGCGATGTCGGTGCCGCTCGCGAACGCGAGGCCGATATCGGCTGCCGCAAGGGCGGGCGCGTCGTTGATGCCGTCACCCGCCATCGCGACGATGCCGCCGCTTCGCGCCTTGATTTCGCGCACCACGCGCGCTTTGTCCTCGGGCAACACCCCGGCGTGGAACGTTTCGATGCCGAGCGCAGCGGCCACCGAAGCTGCGGCGCCGCGGTTATCGCCGGTCACGAGCACGCTCTCGATTCCGCGCGCCGCGAGACGTTCGACGGCCGCGCGTGCATCGGGCTTGACCGTGTCACCGAATGCGATCAGCGCGAGCGCGGTTGCGCTCACGCCCGACCCTCCGGCGCGCATGAGCCACGACACGGTATTGCCGGCGGCCTCCAGTTCGCGAGCCCGCGCGAGCATGGGCGCTGGCGGGTCGATGCCGAGCGCGTCGAGCCAGCCGCCATTGCCGAGCATGAGCGTAGCGCTTTCGACTTCCCCTTGCACGCCCCGGCCCGGCACGGCCTGGACGTGAAGCGCCCGCAGCGGTGCGGCCGCCGATACGTCGTCGCCCGTTTCCGTCGGCATTTGCGCTTCGAATGCGGCGAGGAGCGCACGCGCGAGCGGGTGCTCGCTCCCGCGTTCGAGCGCGGCAGCGAGCGTCCATGCCCGCTCCCGCTCGATCCCGATGCTTTCGAACGCGACGACTCGCGGCTTGCCGAGCGTGAGCGTGCCGGTCTTGTCGAATGCGACGACCGTGACGCGTTGCGCGAGTTCGAGCGCTTGCGCATCCTTGATCAGCACGCCGTGCCGTGCCGCGACGCCGGTGCCCGCTATGATGGCTGCGGGCGTGGCCAGGCCGAGCGCGCAAGGGCACGCAATGACGAGCACTGACACCGCGTTGAGGATAGCGGTCTCGGCCGATGCCCCCGCGAGCAGCCAACCGGCGAACGTCGCCGCGGCGATCAGCAGGATCGCCGGTACGAATACTGCACTCACGCGATCCACGAGCCGCTGGATCGGCGCCTTGTGGGCCTGCGCCGTCTCGACGAGCCGCACGATGCGCGCGAGCGTGGTTTCCGCGCCGACTGCGGTGGTGGTGACGGCCACGAGCCCCTCGCCGTTGATGGAGCCGGCCGTCAGCCGGTCGCCGGGCGCTTTCGCGACCGGCAGGCTTTCGCCCGTGATCAGCGCTTCGTCCACATGGGTGCGCCCTTCGAGAATCGAACCATCGACGGGCACGCGTTCGCCGGGCCGCACGAGAACGATCATGCCGACGTGCACCTCGTCGAGCGGGACTTCGCGCTCGCTGCCGTCGGCTTGCCGCAGGCGCGCGCGGTCGGGCCGGAGCGCGTTCAGCGCGCGGATCGCGGCGGTGGTCTCGCGCTTGGCGCGCGTCTCGAGCCATTTGCCGAGCCGCACGAGCGTAATGACGACGGCCGAGGCTTCGAAGTACAGGTGCATCGTGTCGCCGGGATGCACGCTCATCTGCCACACGCTGAGCCCATAGGCGGCGGAGGTGCCGATTGCGACGAGCAAATCCATGTTGCCGGTGCGGGCGCGCACGGCGTGCCACGCCCCGACATAGAACCTCGCACCGCAGGCGAACTGTACGACGCTTGCCAACATCAACTGCAGCCATGCCGGCAGCATCCAGTGCCCGCCGATGGCTTCGACGAGCATCGGCAACATCAGCGGCAAGGAGAACGCGGCGGCGACGGCCACCATAGCGAGCTCGCGCTGCGATTGACGCTGGCGCGCAGCGTCCGGGTCGGCATCCGTGCCCGCGGCCGCAGTGCCCGAACCGCGGTCCGATACACGTGGCGCCTCGACGACAGGCCGCGCTTCGTAGCCGGCCCCCGCGACAGCCGCGACGAGCGCCTCGAGCGTCGCAGGCGCGGCGGCGGTGGCGAGCCCGACACTGGCCCGTTCGGTGGCGAGGTTCACCGAGACGTCGACGACGCCGGGAACCCGCGAGAGCGCTTTTTCGACGCGTCGCACGCACGAGGCACAGCTCATGCCGCCGATATCGAGTTCGGCAGTCGAGGCAGTCGAGGCCGACGAGGCCGCCGCGGCTGGTGGAGAGGCGAGATCGGTCATGATGGGAATCAGGATAGGCAAGCGGCCACTGCCGCGATAAATGACAGTTTTGACCTTCCCATCATTGGAAGGTCAAGCGGCGGTTTCGCGCACCCCGCAAATCCCATGCATTCGGCCGCGACGCCGCTCCGGCTCGCGTCATGAAGGGCTTCGCATGGGCACATTGTGGGTTTCGCACGGCGTCGTGCGGTAAGAGCGGGAAAAAGCGAACAAAACGTGTATCCAGCCCTCGCTTCGGAGTTGTCCTTGCTTACCGCCTGAGGATACGATAAAACCCTTTCGCGATCCGACACGAAGCCGAGAGCGCCGTTCTTGCCGGACGGCGCGTCATGTGTCGGATCCTCGATGCCGTTTTGCGGATATTTCATCGACACCTAAATGAAAAAGACAACAACAATGCGACACGTATTCTCACCTGCCGGGGCTGCATCATGGATCGTCAGCGTTGCCGTGCTCTTGCTGGCCGGATGTGCCGCGCCGATGCACTCGTCCAGCGCGCCCCGTAACCATGGCTGGACCAAGGACGAGGTCTCCGACTCTTATGTATTCGGTTACCCGCTCGTCGTGATGACGAGTGCCCGCGCGGTGGCCGCGGCGGGTCAGGCGCCCGGAGGGGGAGTGAACACGCTGCAACGCCAGGACACGTTACCGGCCGCGGACGATGCGGGGGTGTCGCCGCACGCCGATGTGGACACGCTGGCCTCGACGGCGTGGCTCGATCTGGGCGCCGAACCGGTGGTGCTCTTACTGCCGAACACGCGCGGCGAATACCTCGACGCCCGGGCGCTCGATATGTGGACGAACGTCGTCTGGTCGACCGGGAAGTTTGCCAATGCGCGCGGTTTCACGAAGCCGAGCGCTATCGCGTTCGTGGCGCCGGGCTGGGACGGACAGTTGCCTGCCGACGTCGAACGTGTCGATGCGCCGGGCAAGAGCCTGTGGCTTTCGGTGCGCTTTGCGGCGACGGGGCCTCGCGAGGTGCCCGCCGCGCGAAGACTGCAAAGCCTCGTGCGCCTCGAACCGCTTTCGGCCTTCGTCGAGGAACATGGCAAACGCGCGAAAGGCGGCAAACGGCTCAAGCCGGCCAAACGCGAGGAATCGGACAGCGACGGCGAATCGATCGCGCTTGCCGACACACCCGCCGCACAAACCCAACCGGTCGCAGCGCTCGACGCCGATGCGTTCTTCGGGCGTCTTGCCGATGCCTTGCGCGACAATCCGCCTTCCGCGGCCGAGGCGCATGAGCTCGAGATCCTCGCCGATCTCGGTGTGAAACCGGGCGAACCCGCGCATTTGCCGCGCGATGCGGCCGATGCGATCAAGGACGGCATGGCCGATGCGCATGCACGGCTTGCCAGCGCGCCCGTCAACGCGCTCTCGGGCAACGGCTGGACGTGGCTTGCCGACGGCGCCGGACACTACGCTGACGATTACGCGCTGAGGGCGTACGCCGCGTTCACGCGCCCCGGCAGTGGAACGAAGGAGGACGATATCGTGGCGGCCACGTCCGTCGATGCGCAGGGCGAGCCGCTCGACGGCGATAACCGCTATATGCTGCATTTTTCGGCCAAGGCCTTGCCGCCGGTGCGCGGGTTCTGGACACTGACCGCTTATACCGCGGATGGCGCCTTGACCGATGGCCGGCTGCCGCACCTCTCGGTTGCGTCGCGAGACGGTCTTCGGCGCAACCGCGACGGTTCGGTCGACATCTATGTCCAGAGCGCGTCGCCCGGGCGTGCGCGACAGGTCAATTGGGTTCCGGCACCGAAGGGCCCCTTCGAGCTCGTTTTGCGGCTTTATGCTCCGCAAACCGGCGCCGCGGACGGCAATTGGCAACCGCCTGCGCTCGTGCGCAAGTAAACCGGAGGGTGGATGACGAGCAGTTCTAACGCCGGCGATGAAGGCGCGCTGACCCGGCTACTCGGCGTGGTGCGCTCGCGCGGTGTGCGTCGGTGGGCGATTTCGATCGTCGTCGTCGTCGCCGTTTTCGGGCTGCTGGGATTTTTCGCCGCGCCGCCGCTTCTGCGGCACGTAGCCGAGCAGCAACTGAGCGCCCAACTGGCGCGGCCGGTTACGATCGGACGTGTCAAGCTCAATCCTTACACGCTGCGGCTCGAAGCCGATCGCATCCGCATCGGCGAAAAGGCGGCGCCAGGCGATTTCTTCAGCGCCGAGCGCCTCGTCGTGCGCCTGTCATGGCTCACGATCCTGCGCTTTGCGCCGATCGTCGACGAGTTGACGATCGATTCGCCGCACGCGAACATCGTGCGACTCGATGCGCAGCGCTTCAATTTCACGGATATCGTCGAAAAGTTCTCGACGCCTTCCAAGCCGCAAACGGGGCCGGCGCGTTTTTCGGTCTCGAACATCGATGTCGACAACGGCCGCATCGATTTCGACGACCGCTTGCTCGGCGCGCGGCATGTGATCGATCAGCTCTCGCTGGGCGTGCCGTTCATCGCCACGCTGCCCTCGAAGACCGATATCTTCGTCGATCCGCGTTTCGTCGCGCGCGTGGACGGCAGTCCGATCAGCGTCGGCGGAAAGACGAAGCCGTTCGCGGCTTCCCGCGAATCGGAAATCGCACTGAAGTTCGCCGACTTGGATGTGCCGCGGCTGCTATCGTATGCGCCGGTCAAGCTGCCGGTCACCGTGCAAAACGGCCGGCTTGCCGGCGATCTGAAGCTGCGCTTCGTGATGGCCGGCGACGCGCCCGCGTTGACCGTGACGGGCACCGCCGATCTGGCCGACGCGCGAATCGTCGATGAACGCAGCGCACCGCTTTTTTCGGCGCATGCGCTGCACGTCGACGCTGCTTCGCTCGAACCGTTCAAGCGCGTGTTTCGCTTCGATGAAATCCGGCTCGATCAGCCGTCGTTGCATCTGGTGCGCGAGCGTTCGGGCGAACTGAGCGTAGCGCGCACGTTCGCGACCGCGCCGGCGAGCGGCGCCGCGGCATCTGCGGCATCTGCGGCATCTGCGGCATCGACCGCATCGGTGCCGGAGGCAGCGTCCGGCGCCGCTGCGCCGCTCGATCTTTCGATCAAACGTCTGGCGCTCAACGACGGCAATGTGGCGCTCGAAGACCGCTCACCGGCTCAGCCCGTGGCGCTCGGGCTCAATCACCTGACAGTATCGGTCGACGATTTTTCGACGCTTGCCAAGCACCCGGTGCGTTATGCAGTCCGCACGGCATTCGCTCAGGGCGGCACGCTCGCGGCGACCGGCTCCTTCGATCTCGACGCCAAGACCGCCGATGCCAAGCTCGCGGCCGAGGCGCTGCCGCTCGCGCTCACTCAGCCGTACTTGGCCAACGCCACTGCCGCACGAATTTCGGCCGGCACACTCGGGGCGAATCTGCCGGTGCGGGTGGATTGGTCGAAGACACCGATGAATGTGCGCGTGAGCGACGGCGACTTGACGCTCAAGGCGTTGAAATTGGCGGGTACGGGCGGCTCGGGAGACATTGCGCTCGGCGACGCGCGCGTCGGCGTCAAGCAGATCGACCTCGCCGAACGCAAGGCCGAGCTGTCGAGCGTCGAGGCGACCGGCCTGGCGGTCAAGGCAACGCGCCTGAAGGACGGCCGCATCGATCTTGCCGCATGGGCCGAGGCGCCGAATAGCGCGCATGCGGGCGAGCAAACGCCGCGGCAAGCAGGCACCCGCAAGGCTCGCGAGACGCAGCCGGTCAACAGCGTTCAGCCGGCAGGCGCTTCGCCCGCATGGCATTACTCGATCGCCGAACTGCGTTTGAAAGATGCTTCGGCCGATATCGTCGATCAAGTCCCGGCCCGGCCCGCGACGGTGCATTTTTCGTCCGTGCAACTGCAAGCGCAAAACATCAGCGACGACATGAGCCGTCCGCTGCCCGTCAAGCTCGATGCCACGATGAACGGCAAGGGCCTGTTCGAGGCCTCGGGCAGCGTCGTGCCGAGCCCGCTCGACGCGTCGCTGAAGCTGCATGCGAACCGTCTCGATGTGGCGGCGTTCGAGCCGTACTTCGGCGACAGCTTGAACGCTGTCGTCAAGAGTGCGCTGCTCAACGCGGGCGGCGAGTTGAAGGTGTCGGCGACGAAAGACAGCGTCAAGGCGACCTACCAGGGCGGCGCTGCGCTTGTCGATGTGCGGCTGCTCGATCGCATCACTTCGGCGCCGCTTGCCGGATGGCGCTCGCTCGTACTGGCGCGTACGAAAGTGCGCTATGACGGCCGCGCGACCGATATCGACATTGGCCGCGTGACGTTCGCGCAGTTCTTCGGAAGCGTGTTGCTCAACGCGCAGGGCAAGCTCAATCTCGACGATGTGCTCGCGCGCGAAAAGAGCGAGGCTGCGACAGAGGATGCCGCAACACATCGCGGGCACACGAGCGAGGTCGTGGTGACCCACAACGCGCCGCCGGCCACGTCGTCGAACCCGGTGCGGGTTCACGTCGGCGAGGTCGTGCTGCAGCAGGGGCGCGTCAACTACACCGACAACTTCGTCAAGCCGAACTACAACGCCAACCTCGTCGACATTACGGGGACGATCGGCGCATTCGGCACGGATTCGAGCACGCCTGCGCCCGTCGATGTCGGGGCGAGCCTCGCGGAAAACGGTCCGATCGCCATTCGCGGTACGGTCAATCCGCTGGCCGAGAAACCGTCGCTCGACTTGAGCGCGAGCGCGCACGACATCGAGCTCACGAATCTCACGCCGTATTCGATCAAATATGCCGGTTACCCGATCACGAAGGGCAAGCTCAATGTCGACTTGCACTATAAGCTCGACAACGACCTGCTGACGGCCAACAACCATCTGTTCATCGATCAACTGACGTTCGGCGAGCACGTCGAGAACGACACGGCGACGAAACTGCCCGTGCGGCTTGCCATTGCGCTGTTGAAGAACCGGCGCGGACAGATCGATGTGAACGTCCCCGTATCGGGTTCTCTGTCGAACCCTCAGTTCAGTCTCGGTAGTCTCATCTGGAGCGCCATTCTGCATCTGGTCGAGCGGGCGGTGACGGCGCCGTTTGCGCTGCTCGCGAACGCGGTGGGCGGCGGTGGGGAGAGCGACGCACGCGAGCTCCGTTACGTCGCGTTTTCACCGGGATCCGCCGAGCTGACCGACTCGACGAGAAGCAAGCTCGACACGATCGCCAAGCTGCTCGCCGATAAACCGGAAGTCAAACTGGATCTGACAGGCCGCGCGGATCCTGCCATCGACACGCCCGCACTGCGGCTGGCCTACGTCGACGACCTCGTGCGCAAGGAGAAGCTCAAATCTCAGGGCGGCGGCGCGCAGGGTGACGATGCGTCCTCGGTCACGCTCACGCCGAGCGAGTACAGCGAGTATTTGACGAAGGCCTACAAGAACGCCGATTTCAAGAAACAGCACAACTTCATCGGCCTCACGAAGACGCTGCCGGACGACGACATGAAGCGGATACTCGCCGCCCATGCCCCCATCGATGAAGCGAGCCTCCGCGACTTGGCGCAGCGTCGCGCGAACGCCGTTCGCCAGTACTTGAAAGTCGATACCGACCGGATATTCATCGTGGCGCCGAAGGTCGATACCAAGGAGCTCAGCGATAGCGGCCCGACCACGCGCGTCGACTTTGGGCTGCATTGAGGCGTCGCCGGCGCGCCCCACCGGGAATAACCCGCTCGTTCCACGGGATATTCCCGGGCGCGTCACGCCTCGCCCGATCCGCTGCTACAATCGCGCAATCGCAGTTCGGTCCGTTCGTTTCATTCACTTCGTTCACTTCGTTCACACGCAAAGGAGGCGTCCAAATGGTGTCGACAACGCTTTCAGCCGTCCTTTACGTGGCCCCACTTCCGGCCTTCGCGGTCTCGGTACCCCCGCGGCATAGCTAGCTTTGCCGTATCCGGGCATCGTAGTTCCCGGCTGAATATTCCAACCGATCACTCGCGGTTTGCGCGCGCAGGCGAACGCCTGGCGCCGTAGACGCATTCTTTTTCGATTTCGATTCCCCGGTACGCCTCCGCGTCGCCGGGGCGGAGCACTTATGACCCGCATGAAACTGGATTTCGGCGGCCGCGCATTCAAGAGCGTGTTCGGCTATACCTTTGCCCATTGGTGCAAGCAGCCGTGGCGAATCGGCACGATCGTCCTGCTGTCGTTGGCTGGGGCGTTGGCCGATGTGCTGGCGCCATACTTCGCGGGCCGCCTCGTCAACGCGCTGGCGACGGGCGCGCATGCCAAGGCGGCCGCCTTCGATGCGGCACTTGCCGCGTTTATTGCCTTGATCGCGCTGGGCCTGGCTGCTGCTTTACTGCGCTACCTGATGTTTCTCGACATCATTGGGCTGACGCTGCGCATGATGAGCGAGATTGCCGGTAGCGCGTTTCACCGCGTGCAGCGCTTCTCGTCCGATTGGCACGCCAACAGCTTCGCCGGCTCGACCGTGCGCAAGATCACGCGCGGCATATGGGCGCTCGATCTGCTCAACGACACGCTGCTGATCGGCCTGTTGCCGTCTGTCGCGATGCTCGTCGGCGCGACGGTGTTGCTCGGCATGCATTGGCCGGCCATGGGCGTTGTCGTCGGCGTCGGCGCGATCGTCTACGTCGCCGTCACGGCTTTTCTTTCGGTCGGCTTCGTCGCACCGGCCGCGCGGCTTGGCAACGCGTGGGACACGCGCATGGGCGGCGCGTTGGCCGACGCGCTGACCTGCAATTCGGTCGTCAAGGCGTTCGGCGCCGAGCTGCGCGAGGAAGCGCGCCTTTCGCGCGTCGTTGGCAAATGGCGCAAGCGCACGCGGCGGGCCTGGCTACGCGGCACGGCGAATGGCGGCGCGCAAAACGCGATGCTCGCGGCGATGCAGGCCGCGATGCTCGGCGCGGCGCTGATCCTGTGGATGCGTGGCGAGGCAAGCGTGGGCGATATCACCTTTGCGCTGACCATGTTCCTGGTCTTGCAGGGCTACCTGCGCGATGTGGGGATGCTCGTGCGCAATCTGCAGCGCTCGGTCAACGACATGGAAGAACTCGTCGCGCTCGAACAGCAGCCGCTCGGCATCGACGACAAGCCCAATGCACCGGCGATCGTCATCGACCGCGGCGAGATTCGTTTCGAGCGCGTGACGTTTCGCTACGGTGCGGAGGCAGCGCCGCTTTACGCCGATTTCTCGATGCGCATTGCACCGGGCGAGCGGGTCGGCCTGATCGGTCACTCGGGTTCCGGCAAGACGACGTTCATCAAGCTGATCCAGCGGCTTTACGACGTGAAGGGCGGAGCGATCCTGATCGACGGCCAGGATATCGCGCAGGTTACGCAAGCGTCGCTGCGTGGGCAAATTGCGATCGTCCAGCAAGAGCCGCTGCTGTTTCATCGCACGCTCTGGGAGAACATCGCCTATGCGCGCCCGGGTGCCACCCGTGCCGAGATCGAACATGCAGCCAGGCTCGCGAACGCGCACGAGTTCATTGCCGCGCTGCCCAACGGCTATGAAACGCTCGTCGGTGAACGCGGCGTCAAGTTATCGGGCGGCGAGCGGCAGCGCGTCGCGATCGCGCGCGCGTTTCTTGCCGACGCGCGGATTCTGATCTTCGACGAGGCCACGTCGAGCCTCGACAGCGAAAGCGAAGCGCTGATCCAGCAGGCGATGGAGCGGCTCATGGCAGGGCGTACGACGATCGTCATCGCACATCGCTTGTCGACCGTGCGCGCGCTGGATCGGCTGATCGTGCTCGAGCGTGGCCGCGTGGTGGAGCAAGGCGATCACGACACGCTGATTCGCACCGAGCGCGGTATCTACCGGCGGCTTTTCGAACGTCAGGCGCTCGAGCTGACCAAGGGGCTGGAAGCTTCGCTGCAAGAATCGCCGTTGCCGATGGCGCAATGACGCAGCCACGGCGCAATGCCGTTTGCGGCGGCCCGAGCACGACGCAGGACCGGGGGCGGCCATTTCGGCTGCCCCCTGCTTTTTCCTCGTCGGGCGACACGCCTCAGAACTTGTAGTTCAGACCCACCGACACGCCCATTTCGCGGCCGCCCGCGTAGCAGAACGGCGCGCCCTGAGAGACGGAGCTGCCGTCGTGGCAGTCCACCGTCACCGAGCGGCCGCCCGCGCCGAGCGCATAGTGCGCCGCAGGCTGATTGAGCAAGAGCGCGTAATCGGCGTAGATCGTCGTGTGCTTGTCGATCTTGTGCCGAATGATGGCGGCGAACATGTTTGCCGCGTTGTGCGGATTAGCCGTGCCGAGCGCGGTTGGATCGACGGGCGGCGTATTGTGCTGCCCCGGATCGCCCGGCGAATGGAATGCATGCGCCCAGCCGAGGCTCAGGCTGTCCTTCGCCGTGAAGTCCTGCGTCACCGCCAGCCAGAGTCCGTTGCGGCTGCGTTCGTTTTGCACCTCCAGGTACGCCGGGATCTTCCGGCGCATCACTTCGTAGACACCATTGAGCGTCGTGTGCGTGGGCAGCTTGTACTGCATGCCGACCTTCCACGCCCATTCGTTGCCGATGTCGTTCGGATCCGTTCCGTCCAGCGACGCCAGTGCCGCGGGCGTGGAGGTCACGTCGCCCGACCGGTTCACCCCTTGATGGAGTTCGTACGCCGTCGTGAAATAAAACGGTCCGCCCTCGTAAGCGATGTTGGCGCTATAGGCGGTGCCGTAGCTGCCATCGTCACAGGCCACGGGGCCGCCGCCGCTGCCCGGGATATTGCCGCCCGTACAGTTCGATTCGCCCGCTGCCTGCGTGGAATTTTCGTAGCCGCGGTTCTGTCCGGGCGAAACGAGGGCATTGAACGACCATCCGTGGAAGTGCGGGGATTCATACCACAGCGCATGATCGAGGCGGGTGCCGAATTCGACGCGGTTGTCGCCGCCCGTATTGCCCATGATGGTGCCGTAGTCGCCCAGCGTTCCGGAGAACGGATTCATTCTCGCCGTCGAGTTCTTGTACGGCGCATC
This sequence comes from Paraburkholderia sp. NMBU_R16, assembly GCF_013282575.1. Lineage (GTDB taxonomy): Bacteria > Pseudomonadota > Gammaproteobacteria > Burkholderiales > Burkholderiaceae > Trinickia. The sequence continues at coordinate 1,076 of NZ_JAAAYE010000027.1, read as the reverse complement.
CGTCTTGCCGACCTTGAACGCCCCCCACTTCGACGACGCTATACCGATATAGCTGTTGCGCGAGGTCAGCGCCCCCTTGACCGTCGAATCCTGAGCCGAGTTCGAGTTGCCGGTGCCGGACGTGGCCGAGACATCGAGCTGCGTTTCCAGCTGATAGACGAATGACAGATCTTTCGAAGACCCGAGCGATCGTTTGCCTCTCAGGCCGAAGTAGGAAAGATTCGACGAGATATCCGGCTGCCATCCCATATGGCCGCGCGGGCTGACGACGGTGCCGTCGGGCAGCGTGTACGAGCTTGCGAGGCCTTTCGTCGCGTAGTCCACCGAGAGGTCCAGGTTGCCATAGAAGTCGATCTCGCCCAACACGTCCAGCAAGGACTTCAAGCGCGGCGGCAGATTGTCGCTCCAACTGGATTTCGGGGCGTCGGCATCGACGCCCGCATACGCCGCGGTGTTGGCAGCGGCGATGGGTGGCGATGCCTTCTGGGCTCTTTGAGCGGCTTCCGTTCGGGCCTGACCTGCCGCGAGCGCATCGAGCTTCTTGTTCAGATTGTCGATTTGCTCCTTGAGCAATCGTATTTCTTGAGATTCGCTGCTCGTGGGGAGGGCCTGTGCGGCAACGCCCCCGGAGGCAGTCATACCTGCGGCGATCGCCAACAGCGTGGGAGCCGCAAGAAGCGGCGCGGATCGAAAGACTTTCAACATCTCCTCCTTAATTAGGACTACTAAATATACTTTTTGATTTATTACATTCCGTAAAGATATGATCTTTACGGAATCGAATCTGTATTACGAAGTGAAAGCTTATTTATGGATATACGGGCGTGCGATAGCACCAAGCGCGTGCACCGGTTCGCGGCGCGCGCATCAGGGACGACGGCGGGGTGGTTTACCGTGGACTGTCCAAATGGCTCGGCTAGTCTGGGATTGATGCAGGGTTTTGAAAAATCTGGCTCTTTTGAAAATGCAGTGGGTAACGCGGCTCACGAGGCATGCGGGTTGAAGCTGGAGAAATCTAGCTTGCCGGCGATGAGGAACAGCACGGTTCGCATTGTTTCGAAGCGCGTGTAGCCGCG
>NZ_JAAAYE010000026.1 GCF_013282575.1 Paraburkholderia sp. NMBU_R16 | reverse complement strand
GCTTACTCGTCGGCAGCGTCAGATGTGTATAAGAGACAGGTTCCGGGCTACGCCCTTCACCGCTGCCGCCACGCCAGTACTCTCATCCTGATTGACGCGCTGCTCTCATCTTGTTTGACGCGCGGCACGTGCCACCGCGCTGGGCCGACGAGCTCACGCGTGCGCTGCCGCGCGGCGCTTCGCTTCGACTCGAAGGCGGCACGCACACGCTCAACTATGTGAATCCGTGGAGCCTCGCGTTCGCTATCGAGCCGTTCCTCCTGGAGCACGCACGCGCCGCGGCATCGGCCGGGGAGCTTGCGTGATGACCCGTCCCCCTCGCGGCATTGCACGCTTCGATTCAGCCGCTGCCATGGTTCAAGCACTTGCCGCTTCACTGCGTGGCAAGGCGTTCTCGAGCCTCAGCCAGTCGCCGTGGCTCGACGCCGCTATGCCGGCGATCAATCGGCTGCCCAGAACGGGGCGCGAGTGGGCCTATGCGATCGGCGGCATGAGCGAGGGGATCACCGCTCGCGCCGCCCGTCGCCTCGATATCGAGCGTATTGCGCAATGGATCACGGACGCTTACCCCACGCGCCCCTATCGCGCGGCGTTCATCGGCTCGTCGAACGGAGCGCTCGTGCACCTGGCTGCAGCGATGGGCGTGCCATGGCTTCCGCAAACGTTCCTGTGTCCGGTCCGGGCGGCACCCAGCGATCCGGACGATGCCCGGCAAGGATTCGAAGCAGGCCGCCGCATCGTCGATTCGTTGCTGGAAGCCGATCCACGCATCGCCGTCCACCAGATGCAGGATCCGAATCAGGACCGGCTGATGCTGCGGACCATGCGCTACTTTCGTCTCAAGCATCGCGCGTTACCGCTCGCTCATCGTGAATTTCTGCTGCGCAGTCTCGCCCCCGGCGGTACCCTTTTTGTCATCGAATGCACACGGAGCTGGCCCGTGACGCGTACAGGCGATCGTTCGCTCTATCAATTCGGCGCAACAGGCGGTGCCACGGAAGACGAATACTTGCGCGGCGGCCCGCGCGTGCGCGAGTACCTGGCGCGCTACGGCTGTACTCGGCACCGCTGGGAGCCGCCGGAGCCGAACGATGTCGCACCGGAGGCCGAGTGGGGCTTCGACGCCGCATTACATGACGATATCGTCGAGCTCGCGCAGCAGATGAACTGGCGCGTCGTCGAAATCCGCTTTCGCTCGCCCGAATCGATGAGCTTCGCGGCCGCGGCGATCTATCGGACGTGGTACCGGTCGCTCGGTATCGAGGCGACCCGGCTCGTCGTCGATTCGTTCATTCTCATGGATCCGTTCACGACGCTGCGGCTTCGCGCCATTCCGCTCTGGCTGCTTTTTTGTGTGGAACCCTCCGCCCGCGCACTCGAACGCTTTCTCTCCGGCACGGCGCCATTCGATGAGATCGATCTGATGCTTTTCTCGCACGGCACGGAAAGCATCGGGCTGGCTTCGATCGCCCGGTGGCGCGCCCTGCTCGATCGTGCCGCGCGGGCCGGGCGCTTCGTCGGCGTCGATACGGCGCGCTATCCGCTCGACTTCGCCACGTTCGCTCGTTTTGCCCGCGCGCTCGCGCAGGCTCGCCCCCTTCACGATCCGCCGCCGCTGCTCGCACCGGCTGATTTCGAGGCGCTGATGCACCGCCACGGACGCGTCTTCGGCATCGAATGTACGGAGCTTGCGGCGCAGTCCCAGAAACAATTCCCTTCGGGAGGTTCGCATCGATGAAGCGCCCATCTCGTCTCGCGCTCTTGTCGGCTGCCGGCGTTGCCGGGCTCGGCGTCGGTTCCGCCTTCGCAGCCGTGCTCTGGCTCCAGGGCCGGCTCATTTATCCACTCGAAAAGATTCGCGCGCTCGCCCCCAACCCTGCCGCGGACCGACTCGAACGCGTCACGCTGAGAACGCAGGACGGACTCGCGCTGAGCGTTCGCTATAAGCCGCCTGCGCAAGCCGACGGCCGCGTCGTCGTACTCTTTCACGGCAACGGCGAGGATCTTTCGCAGCGCGTGCATATCGCACACGATCTGATCGCGGCCGGCTACGGCGTCCTGCTCGCCGAGTATCGCGGCTATGGGGGCAACGCGGGCAAGCCGCGCGAAGCTGGCCTTTATGCCGACGGCCGAGCGGCGATCGAGTTCGCCCTGCGGCAGACCCCGCGCGTCGTGCTGCACGGCTACTCCCTCGGTTCGGGCGTCGCCGTCCAGCTCGCCACCGAGTTCGCGATCGAGGCGCTCGTTCTCGAGGCCCCCTTCACCTGCATCGCCGATGTCGCTGTTACCCGTTTCCCGCGGCTGCCGGTACGTTGGCTCGTGCGCGATCGCTACGACAACCTGCGCAAGATCGGCGCGGTACGCGTGCCGGTGCTGATCTACGGTGGCAACGCGGACGGAGTCATTCCCCCGCGGCAGTTCGCGCAGCTGTACGCGGGAGTGCGTGCTCCGCGCCGGCTTGCCGTGGTCGATGGTGCAGACCATGTCGATGTCTGGACGAAAGGGGGAGCCGGCCATGTGCTCCGCTTTCTCGACGAGACCGGTATCCGATCGCCGGCGGCGTGAGTTCGCGCAAGCAGGCCCGCGTGAGGAGCGGCGTGTCGGGATGAGGTAGTATCCGCACTCCGCACCTGCCGCCTCTCATCAGTTTTACGGACGTGTCACAACAATCCAGTTCGACCCAAGGTCACTTCGACGAGTACTGTGCGCAAAAAGCCGCCCCGCCGGGCTCCAGCGTCTACTACGCGCTGCGCCAGGCGCCGCTTGCGAAGCAGCCGCTGCTGACCGCGCTGTTCGCGCTGCGCCGTGAACTCGAACAAGCGGCGAGGGAGACGAGCGATCCCGCCATCGGCAGGACCAAGCTCGCGTGGTGGCAACAGGAGCTCGCCTCGCTCGCGGCCGGACGACCGACGCATCCGGTATCGGTTGCGCTAGCCGAGCACCGCGCGGACATCGGCGGCGAAGCGGCTACGCTGCAGGCGCTCGTCGACGGCTTCGAGATGGATCTGAACCAGGCACGCTATCTCGACTACCCCAACCTGCGCAGCTATATCGAGCAAGTCGGAGGCGCATTCGCGCTTGCCGTGGCGCGCGTCACCGCCCGGGACACGGCGGCGGCCACGCAATGGGCGCCGCCGCTCGGCAACGCGTTGATGCTGGCTCAGCTCGTGCAGGAACTCGGCAACGACGCGCGCCACGGCCGCATCTATATTCCGATCGACGAACTGCAGCGGTTCCAGGTCAGCGCGGCGGAGCTCATCAACCGCAAGTACACGCCCGCCTTCAACGAGCTCATGCGGTTTCAGACGAGGCGTGCGCGCGAGGCCATCGTGGCCTCGCTGGCCGGCATCCCGCAATCGGAACGCAAGACGCAGCGTACGCTGCGGGCTCAATCGGCCATGGCGCTCGCGCTGCTCGACGAAATCGAACGAGACGGCTATCGCGTGCTTCATCAACGCATCGCGCTGACACCGATTCGCAAGCTCTGGATCGCCTGGCGCGCGGCCCGCTCGCGTTAAGAGCGTTGCAGCGTGCGCGAGCCGCACCCTCGCCGGCGCGGCCTCAGCGCTTATAGAGTTCGCGCACGGCGTCTTCGATGTGCTGACGCAGCAAGCGGCGCTCTTCCGGTGTCAGGTGTCCGTCCCGTTGCTGAGTGCCGAATTCGAACGGCGTGTTCGTGCGCACGATAGGAGCCGAAGCGGCGCTGGCCGCGCGGGGATGTTGAGAATGGGGCAAGTTGCGGCGAAAGGAGGACGACGGCTGCGCCTCGCCGTCACCTCGGCGCTGCGGCTGGGCGTAGGCATCGAGCGGACCGACAGCGCCGACGACGGCGCCTGCAACGGCGATCGCCAGGATCCGAGCGCGCATACGCGGCCACGCGCTGTCCATCATCTTGTTCCCTTCGTTGTGCGGCAACCGGCGACCTCGAATTACGTGTGCTTGAGCCCGAGCGAGTGGCGGGCATAAAAATGTATCGGATGAAGTATCCACCGAAGAGCCGCTTTCGGTGAAGAAGTTTACGTGCGCGCTGTTTACGCACCCCCTCGAAGCGGGGTAAATTTTGTAACCGACTGTAACGCGAGAATTCCTACTTTCCCGTCCCTCTTTGCAATCGCGCTAAGATGCCGTCCATGGAAACGAAAAACCCCTCGAAAATTCTCGTCGTCGACGACGACCCGCGCCTGCGCGATCTCCTGCGCCGCTACCTCGGCGAACAAGGCTTCAATGTCTACGTCGCGGAAAACGCGCCCGCGATGAACAAGCTCTGGGTGCGCGAGCGCTTCGACTTGCTCGTGCTCGATCTGATGTTGCCGGGCGAGGACGGCTTGTCCATTTGCCGCCGTCTGCGCGGCAGCAACGACCGTACGCCGATCATCATGCTGACGGCCAAGGGAGAAGACGTGGACCGTATCGTCGGGCTCGAAATGGGCGCCGACGACTATTTGCCGAAGCCCTTCAATCCGCGCGAACTGGTCGCGCGTATTCACGCCGTGCTGCGGCGCCAGTCGCCCTCCGAGTTGCCCGGTGCGCCGTCCGAAACGGCCGAGGTCTTCGAGTTCGGCGACTTCGCGCTCAATCTCGCCACGCGCACGCTGACGAAAGCCGGCCAGGAAATTCCATTGACCACGGGGGAGTTCTCCGTGCTCAAAGTGTTCGCACGCCATCCGCGGCAGCCGCTTTCGCGCGAAAAACTGATGGAACTGGCGCGGGGCCGCGAATACGAAGTATTCGATCGCAGCCTGGACGTGCAAATTTCACGCTTGCGCAAGCTGATCGAAGTCGATCCGAGCAGCCCGCGCTTCATCCAGACCGTCTGGGGGCTCGGCTACGTCTTCATCCCCGACGGATCGGCGTGATCGGCGGGTTGCTTTCTCCCGTCCCTTTCCTTTTGTGTCAGTAGGCCCCATGCGCATCGACCGGCGTATTCTCACGCACGTCTTCGGGGGCCTGTTCTGGCGCACCTTCTTGCTGATCGCTCTACTGATCGCGGTGAGTCTGGCCGCGTGGTTCCAGAGCTTTCGCGTGATCGAGCGCGAGCCGCGCGCCCAACGGGTGGCACTGCAGCTCGTCGCGATCGTCAAGCTCACGCGCACGGCGCTGCTCTACTCGGATCCGGACCTGCGGCGGGCGCTGTTGCAAGACCTCGAAAGCAACGAGGGCGTGCGCGTCTATCCGCGCGAGACGACGGACAAATACACGCTGCAGCCTGACGAGTCGCTCAACCGGCTCATCGAACACGACATCCGCGGCCGGCTTGGCGACGATACCGTCATCGCTCAATCGGTCAATGACATTCCCGGTGTATGGATCAGCTTCAAGATCGACGAGGACGACTACTGGGTCGCGCTCGACCGGGAACAACTCGATAACGTCACGGGTCTGCAATGGGCCGGCTGGGGCATCTTTGCGCTCGCGCTGTCGCTATTCGGCGCCGCGTTCATCACGAGCCTCGTGAACCGGCCGTTTGCGCGGCTCGCCGTCGCCGCACGCAAGGTCGGCTCCGGCCAAGCCCCCGAGCCGCTGCCCGAGCGCGGTCTCGGTGTCGCGGCGGACACGAATCGCAGCTTCAACCAGATGGTGCGGGATCTCGAGCAGCTCGAAGCCGATCGCGCGCTGATGCTCGCCGGCATCTCGCACGACTTGCGCACCCCGCTCGCCCGGCTGCGGCTCGAGACCGAGATGAGCCCGTCGGATCAGGTAACGAAGGACGCCATGATCGACGACATCGAGCAAATGGACATGATCATCGGCCGCTTTCTCGACTATGCGCGGCCGGTTCAGCGTACATCGGAGTCGGTCGATCTTTCGCAGGTCGCGGGGGAGATGGCCGCCCGCATGGCCAGCGAGGACGGCGTGCGGCTCATTACGCGGCTCGCACCGTCCGCGATCATCGAAGCCGACGAAACCGACGTCCGACGCGTGGTCGGCAATTTGCTCGAAAACGCAAAGAAGTACGGCCACAGCGAGGTGGACGGGATTCCACACATCATGCTCGAGACGCGAGTCGCGCATTCGCGCGTCGAGCTCGCCGTGCTGGACGAGGGCCCCGGCATTCCCGAGGACCAGCTCGCGCTCGTGACACGTCCCTTTTATCGGGTCGACTCGGCGCGTAGCCAGGCCAACGGCACGGGCCTCGGCATGGCAATCGTCCAGCGGCTCGTGAGCCGCTACCGCGGCTCGTTGCGCTTGCGCAACCGTACGCCTGGTCCCGGTCTCGAAGTCACGATCGAGTTCCCCCTGGGAAAAAGCGCTTGATGCGAGGGACCGGCTGTTGCGCAGCGCGCAGACCCCCTCGCCTCGTATGCCGCAACGCGGCAGGCTATCGGTTTTATTAGCCAAAATCTATTGCGAATTATTTCCAATAGCGTTAGAGTTGAGGGCGTGTAACGCACCCGTTACAGCGGGCGCGTATTTTTGAAGTGCGTTTTTTCAACCCGATGAGGAGTCACTGCATGAAAACCGTGGGCGATAAGCTGGAAGCCTTCACCGTCACTGCCGCGAAACCGGGCTTCAACAACCATGAAGAGAACGGTCAATCGGCGTTCGAAGAGATCACCGAACAATCGTTCCCGGGCAAGTGGAAGATCATCTATTTCTATCCGAAGGACTTCACGTTCGTGTGCCCGACGGAGATCGTCGAGTTCGCGAAGCTGCAAAAGGACTTCGAGGAACGCGATGCCGTGCTGTTGGGCGGTAGCGTCGACAACGAGTTCGTGAAGCTGGCATGGCGTCGCGAGCACAAGGACCTCAATCGCCTGAACCACTACGCGTTCGGCGACGTGAAGGGCGAACTGATCGATCAGCTCGGCGTGCGCGACAAGGAAGCCGGCGTGGCCCTGCGCGCAACGTTCATCGTCGATCCGGACAACACGATTCAACACGTGTCGGTCAATAACCTGAACGTGGGACGCAGCCCGCAGGAAATCCTGCGCATTCTCGACGGCCTGCAAACCGACGAACTGTGCCCGTGCAACCGCGCGGTCGGCGGCGCAACGCTTTAAGCTGCGGCAACCGCTTCGGTCAAGCACCGAGCCCGCTGTGCTCGACAAGGCCGGCGGGCTTTTTTATCGATCAATCGATAGGAGTCTTCAATGGAATTCTTGTCTGCGATCAAGGAAAAAATCCCCGATTACGCGAAGGACATCCGCCTGAACCTCGACGGCACGATCGCGCGCTCGTCGCTGGAAGGTGCCGATGCGGCGGGCGTGGCGCTGGCCGCCGCCTTCGCCGCGAAATGCACAACGATCGTGGATGCCATCCGTTCGTCCGGCGTCTTGCCGCCCGAGCAGGTCACGGGCGCGTTGACGGCGGCCGCCATGATGGGCATGAACAACGTCTGGTATCCGTACGTCGAAATGGCGAACGACGAGGACCTGAAAACCCAGCGGCCCGAGCTGCGGATGACCGCGTACGCCACCCACGGCGGCGTCGACAAGCGCCGCTTCGAGATGTATGCGCTCGCCGCCTCGATCGTCGGCAAGTGCCATTTCTGCGTGAGCTCGCATTACGCGCTGCTGAAAAACGAGCAAGGCATGTCGGCGCAGCAACTGCGCGATGTCGGGCGCATCGCGGCCGTCGTCAGCGCGGCCGCCAATGTGCTCGCGATCGAAGGCAGCTAGCCTGTAGTTAGCGCGAACAGGCGCTAGAGCGCGCGCAGTAAGACGGCCGCCTGCGCCTCTATTCCCTCGCCGCGGCCGAGGTAGCCGAGCTTTTCGTTGGTCTTGGCCTTCACGTTCACGCGTGTGAGCGGCAGGCCCAGATCCTCGGCGATATTGGTTCGCATCGCATCGATATGCGGGGCGAGCTTCGGGGCTTGCGCGATCACCGTGCTATCGACGTTCTGAATCGCAAAGCCGGCTTGCGCGAGCCGTGCGGCGCACTCACGCAGCAGTACGCGGCTGTTGGCGCCGGCAAAGCGTTCGTCGGTGTCCGGAAAATGCCGGCCGATATCGCCCAGCGCCGCCGCCCCGAAAAGCGCGTCGGTGATCGCATGCAGCAGCACGTCGGCATCCGAGTGCCCCAACAGCCCGCGCTCGTATGGCACCGTCACGCCGCCAATCACGAGCCGCCGCCCTGGCACGAGCGCGTGTACGTCGTAGCCTTGTCCGATTCTGTAGTCCATCCGTGCTTCCGGTTTCGATTGAATTAAATAAGTCCGAGTGTCGGCGCCGCTGGCCGCGCGGGCCGCGGCCCTCCTCGAGCGAGCCGTCAGCCGGCCGAGGAATGCCTGAGAATCGCGTCGACGAGCTCGAAGTCCTCAGGGTAAGTCACCTTGAAATTGCGCAGGCTGCCCTGAACGAGCCGCGGCGCGTGGCCGAGCCATTCGATCGCGCTTGCCTCGTCGGTCAAATCATGGCCATCATGCTGCGCGCGTTCGATTGCTTCGCGCAGCATGCCGATGCGAAACATCTGCGGTGTTTGCGCCTGCCACAGCCCGTCGCGCGGCTCCGTGCGCGCAATGTGTCCGCCGCGCTCCGCGTCCATGCGCTTGAGCGTGTCGGCGACCGGCAATGCCATGATGCCCCCGACGGGGTCATCCTTGAGCGCGGCGACGAGCGACCGAATCAACGCGGGCGTGATGCCGGGGCGCGCTGCGTCATGGACGAGCACCCAGTCGTCGTCTGCGGCGCCGAACTCCGCGAGCGCTGCGAGTCCGTTCATCACCGAAGCCTGCCGCGTCGCGCCGCCGCAGCGCCGCACGGCGAAACGCAGGCCGCTGAACCGGCGCGCGTCGAAGTGCGTATCGTCGGGCGCCAGCACGACGAGCGTCTGGGCAAACTCGCTGCAAGCGTCGAAAGCGGCCAGCGTAAAGTGGAGCAGCGGCCGGCCGGCGACCGTGCGGTATTGCTTGGGCATCGGTGCGCCGGAGCGGCTGCCGGTGCCGGCGCAGGGGATCAGGGCAAAAAGACGAGAAGTCAAGGAGCGGGCCGCGGGTCAAAATAAAGGACGGATTTTATAATAGGTGCTTCGCGCGAGGCGGGTCCGATTCGGCCGACCCGGGGCCGTGCTCGCGCTCAACCCCTTCCGGCCCGTGCTGCGTCCGTTTTTTGCGCACGTGCCGTTCATTGAAACGGCCTACATTCCCGTCATGCAGACTGCCGCAACACCCTTTTCGCCGCTTTTACCGTTTCCGCTCGTCAAACCGGGCCAGCGCTTCGCGTTCGATGGGGCGCACGGCTCGGCCGACGCGCTGCTGATCGCCCGATATCTGCAGGCGGCGGGCGCGGCGGTGCCGCTCGTCGCCGTGATCTGCGCGAGCGCCGTCGACGCGCAACGGCTTTCGCAGGAGCTCGCCTGGTTTGCGCCCGGCGCCCGCGTGCGGCGGCTGCCGGACTGGGAGACGCTGCCCTACGACACGTTCTCGCCGCACCAGGATCTCGTTTCGGAGCGCCTGGCGACGCTGCACGACCTCGGCGAGGGCCGTTGCGACGTACTGCTGGTACCCGCCACGACGGCGCTCTACCGGATGCCGCCGGCCTCGTTCCTCGCTGCCTATACGTTCTCTTTCTCGCAAGGGGCCAAGCTCGACGAGGCCAGACTGAAAGCGCAGCTCACGCTCGCGGGCTACGAGCACGTGAGCCAGGTCGTGCGCCCCGGTGAATACTGCGTGCGGGGCTCGCTGATCGACCTCTACCCGATGGGCTCCGCGCTGCCGTACCGGATCGATCTTTTCGACGACCAGGTCGATTCGATCCGGGCATTCGATCCGGACACGCAACGCAGCCTGTATCCCGTGCGCGACGTGCGCCTGCTCCCGGGCCGCGAGTTTCCGTTCGACGAAGCGGCGCGCACCGCGTTTCGTAGCCGCTGGCGCGAGGTATTCGAAGGCGACCCGAGCCGTTCGTCGATTTACAAGGACATTGGCAACGGCGTGCCCTCCGCCGGCATCGAGTACTACTTGCCGCTCTTTTTCGAGCAGACGGCCACCCTCTTCCACTACCTGCCGGCAAACGCCCACCTTGCGTTCGTCGGCGATCTCGAGAACGCCATCCGGCGCTTCACGGCCGACACGAAACAACGCTACGCGTTTTTGTCGCACGACCGCGAGCGGCCGATTCTCGAGCCGCAGCGGCTGTTCCTTTCCGATGAGGATTTCTATACGCTGGCCAAGCCGTTCGCACGTCTGGTCGTGCCCACTGACGGCGGCGGAGGCTGGAGCACGCCGCTGCCGTCGCTGGCCGTCGATCGTCGTGCCGACGATCCGGTCGCCGCGCTGCGCGCCTACCTCGCCACGAGCGGCCGGCGCGTGCTGATCGCCGCGGAGTCGGCCGGCCGCCGCGAAACGATCGCCCAGTTCCTCGCCGAAAACGGCCTCAAGCCGCAAGCGGGCGAGAGCTTGGAGAGCTGGCTGCAAGGCGACGCCGCGTTCGCGCTGGGGGTGGCGCCGCTTTCGAAGGGCTTCGCGCTGCCGGCGGAAGGCTGGGCCATCGTCACCGAGACCGAGCTCTACGGCCCGCTGGCCCGGCGGGCCGGCCGGCGGCGTCAGGAGCAGGCCAGCAACGTCGATTCGATGGTGCGCGACCTCTCCGAGCTCAAGGTGGGCGATCCTGTCGTGCACGCGCAGCATGGCATCGGCCGCTATATGGGACTCGTGACGATGGACCTCGGCGAAGGCGAAACGGAGTTTCTCCATCTCGAGTACGCCGGCGACAGCAAGCTCTACGTCCCCGTCGCGCAACTGCATGTGATTTCCCGCTACAGCGGCGCCGATCCGGACACCGCCCCGCTGCACGCGCTCGGGTCCGGCCAATGGGAGCGAGCCAAGCGCCGCGCGGCGCAGCAGATTCGCGATACGGCCGCCGAGCTGCTCAACCTCTATGCGCGGCGCGCCGCGCGCGAGGGCCATGCCTTCCGGTTCGATCCGCGCGACTACGGCAAATTCGCCGAGAGTTTCGGTTTCGAGGAAACGCCGGATCAGGCCGCCGCGATCGCCGCCGTTATCGGCGACATGACGACGGGGCGTCCGATGGATCGGCTCGTATGCGGCGATGTGGGCTTCGGCAAGACCGAGGTGGCACTGCGGGCCGCGTTCATCGCGGTGATGGCCGGCAAGCAGGTCGCGCTGCTCGCGCCCACCACGCTGCTCGCCGAACAGCACACGCAGACCTTCACCGATCGTTTCGCCGAATGGCCCGTGCGCATTGCGGAGCTCTCGCGCTTCAAGTCGACGAAGGAGGTCAACGCGGCCATCGAGCAGATCAACGACGGTTCGATCGACATCGTCATCGGCACGCACAAGCTGCTGTCGTCGGACGTGCGCTTCAAGCGGCTCGGCCTCGTCATCATCGACGAAGAGCATCGCTTCGGCGTACGGCAAAAGGAGGCGTTGAAGGCGCTGCGCGCCGAGGTCGACGTGCTGACGCTGACCGCCACGCCCATTCCGCGAACACTGGGCATGGCGCTCGAGGGCCTGCGCGACTTTTCCGTCATCGCGACCGCGCCGCAAAAACGGCTGGCGATCAAGACATTCGTGCGGCGAGAGGAAGACAGCGTCATTCGCGAAGCGATGCTGCGCGAGCTCAAACGCGGCGGGCAAGTCTATTTCCTGCACAACGAAGTGGAGACGATCGAAAACCGGCGCGCCATGCTCGAAGCGCTCGTGCCCGAGGCGCGGATCGCGGTGGCGCACGGGCAGATGCATGAACGCGAGCTCGAGCGCGTCATGCGCGACTTCGTCTCTCAGCGGGCCAACGTCCTGCTGTGCACGACCATCATCGAAACCGGCATCGACGTCCCGAGCTCGAACACGATTCTCATTCATCGCGCCGACAAGTTCGGCCTCGCGCAGTTGCATCAATTGCGCGGACGCGTCGGGCGCTCGCACCACCAGGCTTATGCCTATCTGCTCGTGCACGATCCGCAAGGGTTGACGAAGCAGGCGCAGCGCCGCCTCGAAGCCATTCAGCAGATGGAGGAGCTCGGTTCCGGTTTTTATCTGGCGATGCACGATCTCGAGATTCGCGGCACCGGCGAGGTACTGGGCGACAAGCAATCGGGCGAAATCCACGAGATCGGTTTTCAACTGTATTCGGAGATGCTCAGCGACGCCGTCAAAGCGCTCAAGAACGGCCAGGAGCCCGATCTGACCGCGCCGCTCGCGGCAACGACCGAGATCAATCTGCATACGCCCGCCATCCTTCCCGCAGACTATTGCGGCGACGTGCAAGAGCGCCTGTCGATCTACAAACGCCTCGCCAATTGCGAGACCAACGACGCCATCGACGATATCCAGGAAGAACTGATCGACCGCTTCGGCAAGCTGCCGACGCAAGCCCACGCGCTCGTCGAGACGCACCGGCTGCGGCTTGCGGCGAAGCCGCTCGGCGTCTCGAAGATCGATGCGGGCGAAGCCGCGATCAGCCTTCAGTTCGTGCCGAATCCGCCCATCGATGGCATGCGCATCATCGAGATGGTCCATAAAAACAAGCACATCAAGCTGGCGGGACAGGACAAGCTGCGCATCGAGACGCGCAGCCCCGATCTGGCCGTGCGTGTCGCGACCGCCAAGGAGACGCTGCGTGCGCTGGGTGCGCCCGCGCGCCAACCGGCCGCCGCCGCGCGATGAAAAAAAGCATGCCGCGGCGCTCGATTGCGGCACCGCAGCATGCTCTTGTCGCTCGCACTATTTGGGTTGCACGCGGTTTTTCGGTATGATCGGAGGCACTCTCGAGCTGGAGCTTGTCATGTCGCAAGACGCTGAAACGGCGCACCGATCCTCCACGTCCTCTCCCCCCTCGCCGGCTTCGGCCCCCTCCTCCGCTTCACCGGTTCCACTCAGTTTGCAATGGGTCGAACGGCTCGTGTCGATCGATACGACAAGCCGTGTACCGAATATCGAACTGATCGAACTCGTGTGCGAATCGTTGGCGGCACGAGGCATTTCTTCACTGCTGACGCGCGATGCGCGCGGCGAGCGCGGCGAATGGGCCAACCTGTTCGCCACGATCCCCGCGCACGACGGTTCGACGCAAGGTGGCGTCGTGCTGTCCGGCCACACGGACGTCGTGCCCGTCGATGGACAACAGTGGGACAGCGATCCGTTTTCGCCCGAGATACGCGACGGCCGGCTGTACGGCCGCGGCACCTGCGACATGAAGGGCTTCATCGGCGCGGCGCTCGCGCTCGTGCCCGAGATGCAATCGGCACGGCTCGCGAAGCCGATTCACCTGGCTTTCTCGTTCGACGAGGAAATCGGCTGTGCCGGTGCGCCGCTGATGATCGCGGATCTGCAAAAGCGCGGCATCAAGCCGGACGGCTGCATCGTGGGCGAGCCCACCAGCATGCGTCCGATCGTGGCGCACAAAGGCATCAATGCGTATCGCTGCTGCGTGCGCGGTCACGCCGCCCATTCGTCGTTGACGCCCAAAGGCCTCAACGCGATCGAATATGCGGCCCGCCTCATTTGCCACATTCGCGACGTGGCCGACCAAATGCGGCGCGACGGCCCGTTCGATACGAGCTACGACGTGCCGTTCACCACGGCGCAGACGAGCACGATCGAAGGCGGCAATGCGATCAACACGGTGCCGGCCGAGTGCCGCTTCGCCTTCGAGTTTCGCAACCTGCCGACGCTCGATCCGGCCGTCGTATTCGCGCGCATCGAGCGCTACGCGAACGAAACGCTGCTGCCGCAGATGCGGCGCGAGCATCCGAACGCCGCGATCGAGTTCACGCGAATCGCCGCGGCGCCAGGTCTCGACGCCACCGAGCAGGCGGCGATCACGCAGCTCGTGCGCGCGTTGACGGGCGATCGCGATACGCGCAAGGTCGCCTATGGCACGGAGGCGGGGCTGTTCGCGCTGGCCGGCGTGCCGAGCGTCGTCTGCGGGCCGGGCGACATCGAGCAGGCGCACAAGCCGAACGAGTATGTGGAACTCGCGCAGCTCGACGCCTGTGAAAGCTTCTTGCGCAAATTCATTCGCAGCATGTCGATCGATACGCAACAGCAGCAACAGTAGCGCGGGTCCCTCACTTGTCCTTTACGGCGGCTTCGCTCATGTCCACCGCTTCATCGCAGCATACCGACCATACGATCGACGCCGAGCCGGTTCCCACGCTGGACGCCATCGCGTCGCAGCATTTCGCGCTCACGCCTTGGGTCGTGCGAACGCCAGTCTTCGAACGGCATGACTTTCCGACGCTCGAAGGCACGCACATCAATTTCAAATTCGAATTGCTGCAGTCGAGCGGCAGCTTCAAGGTAAGAGGCGCGTTCACGAATCTGCTCGCGCTCGACGCATCGCAGCGCAGCGTCGGCGTGACGTGCGTATCGGGCGGCAATCATGCCGCGGCGGTCGCCTATGCGGCCATGCGGCTCGGTACGAGCGCGAAGGTGGTGATGTTCCGCACGGCGAGTCCCGCGCGCATCGCGCTGTGCAAGCAGTACCGGGCCGAGGTCGTCATGGCCGACTCGCCGGCCGAAGCATTCGATGTCGTGCGCCGAATCGAAGCGGAGGAAGGCCGCTTCTTCGTTCACCCGTTCAATGGCTATCGCACGGTGCTCGGCACGGCAACGCTCGGCTACGAATGGGCGACGCAGACGCCCGATCTCGATGCGGTGATCGTCCCCATCGGCGGCGGCGGGCTGGCGGCCGGCGTCTCGACCGCATTGCGTCTCGCCAATCCGCGCGTGCATGTGTTCGGTGTCGAACCGGAGGGCGCCGACGCCATGTCGCGCAGTTTCGCCGCCAATCACACCGTGAAAATGGGCGCGATGCACACCATCGCCGATTCCCTGATGGCGCCGCACACCGAGCAATATAGCTACGAGCTGTGCCGGCGCCACATCGATCGTATCGTCACCGTCTCGGACGATGAGCTGCGCGCGGCGATGCTTAAGCTGTTCATGCAGCTCAAGCTGGCTGTCGAGCCTGCATGCGCCGCGGCAACGGCGGCGCTCTTGGGGCCGCTGCGCGAAACCCTGCAAGGCAAGCGCGTCGGCGTCATCTTGTGCGGGACGAATACCGACCCGGTCACGTTGTCCGCCCATCTGGAACGGGCGCGCGCGTCGGCTTAGCGGGCCTCCCGGGCCATTCCGGTAATCGATCGCGCGAGGCGGATGCGAGGAGCCGCCCATCGCATCCGGCGCGAGAGCGGCCGCTCAGGGCCGGTTGTCATTGAACAGATTGAGAATCTGTCTCTTCTCCTGCGACGATACATTGGGCGGCGGCGCCGCAGGCGCTGCGAGCCCCGCCGGTCCGATGCTGCCGACGGCTTCACTTGCACCGGCGCCAGCCAGCGCGGTGCCCGATTCGGCGCCTGTGCCAATGCTCGCGACGAAGCCATTGCCCGGCGTCATGTCCGCGTAGTAAAGCTCGCCGCCGATCGTCGTCACACCTTCGGGCATCGGCATTTGCACCTGCGGTACGCCCCTCAGCGCATGGCCCATATAGTCGACCCAGATCGGCAAAGCGAGCTGCGCACCGAATTCGCGGCTGCCGAGACTCTTCGGTTGGTCGTAGCCCATCCAGGCCACCGCGACCAGCGTCGGCTGGTAACCCGCGAACCATCCGTCTTTCGCGTCGTTCGTCGTACCGGTTTTGCCGGAGAGGTCCGAGCGATGCAAGACGTTCGTGCCCGCACCGGTACCTGCCGTTGCCACCGAATGCAGCAGAGAGTTCATGATGAAGGCGTTGGCCGCGCTGATCGTACGCGGCGCGTCCCGCCCTGCCACGATCGGCTGCGCCTTGGAGATCGGCTGACCGTGCGCATCGTCGACTTCGGCGATCAGATAAGGATTGACGCGATAGCCGCCGTTCGCGAACACCGCATAGGCCGCGGCCGACTGCAGCGGCGTGACGAGCCCCGCGCCCAGCGCCATCGGCAAGTAAGGAGGTGTCTTGTCCGCGTCGAAACCGAAGCGCTGCGTCACATAATCCTGCGCATACTTGGTACCGATATAGGAAAGAATCCGGATCGAGACGAGGTTCTTCGATTTCTCGAGCGCCACGCGCATCGGCATCGGGCCGTCGGGCTGATCGTCGTCCTTCGGCTCCCACGCCTCCCCGCCCGGCGTGCTCGGGGGGAAGTAAAGCGGCGCATCGTTGATGATCGTCGCTGGGCCGAGGCCCTTTTCGAGCGACGCCGAATAGATGAACGGCTTGAAGCTCGAACCGGGCTGACGCCAGGCTTGCGTCACGTGATTGAACTTGTTCTTGTTGAAGTCGAACCCGCCGACGAGCGCACGGAGCGCGCCGTCTTGCGGCGAGAGCGAGACCAGCGCGCCTTCCACCTGCGGCAACTGCGTGATCTGCCAGTTGCCCTTCGCATCGGGCATCAACCGGACGATCGAGCCCGGCTTGATCCGCTGCGCCGCGCTGGCGCGCGCGCTCAGGGCCGTCGCGGCGAAACGCAGCCCTTCGCCGCTTACGTTGGCCGTATTGCCATCGACGAATTGCACGGTTAGCTGCTTCGGGCTCGCTGCGGTGACGACACCGGCCACCAGTTCGCCGTCGTCCGGATGATCGGCGAGCGCGTCGTCGATTGCCTCGTCGCGCTCGTCGTGGCCGGCCGGCAACTCGACGAAGCCTTCCGGCCCGCGATAGCCGTGCCGGCGCTCGTAGTCCATGACACCCTTGCGCACGGCGCGGTAAGCCGCGTCCTGATACGCCGAGTCGAGGGTCGTCACGACCGACAAGCCGCGGGTGTACGTTTCATCCTTGTATTGCGCGTACATCATCTGTCGCACCATCTCGGCGACATACTCCGCATGCACGCTGTATTCGTTGCCGGACGCCTTCGTGTGGATGTCTTCCTTGATGGCCTGATCGTATTGCGCCTGCGTGATGTAGCGCAGATCGAGCATCCGCTTGAGGATGTACTCCTGCCGGATCTTCGCGCGCTTCGGATTGACGATCGGATTGTATGCCGAGGGCGCCTTGGGCAGCCCGGCGAGCATCGCCGCCTGAGCCAGCGTGATGTCCTTGAGATCCTTGCCGAAATACACCCGGGCGGCCGCCGCGAAGCCATACGCGCGTTCGCCCAGATAGATCTGGTTCATGTAGAGTTCGAGGATCTGATCTTTCGTCAGCGCGCGCTCGATCTTGTATGCGAGCATCATTTCGTAAATCTTGCGCGTGTAGGTCTTCTCGCTCGAGAGGAAGAAGTTGCGCGCCACCTGCATCGTGATCGTACTGGCGCCTTGCGATGCGCCGCCATGGAGGATATCCGCCATGCCGGCACGCAGGATGCCGAGGAAATCCACGCCTCCGTGCTCGTAGAAGCGATAGTCCTCGATCGCGAGCACGGCTTTTTTCATCGAATCGGGAATATCGGCGAAACGCACGAGAGAGCGCCGCTCCTCGCCGAACTCGCCGATCAGCACATGGTCGGCCGTATAGACGCGCAATGGCACCTTCGGGCGATAGTCGGTCAGCGCATCGAGCGACGGCAATTGCGGCGCCATCACGATCAATGCATAGCCGATGATCAGCGCGAAGACGACGGCAATGGTTGCGACGAGGCCGCCCAATGTCAGCAGCAGGCTGCTGCCGAACGAACCGTGCTGGCGTTCGGGACTCACTCGGGAAGGTTGTCGGCCGTCGGCCGGAGACTCGGAGGATCGGGGTCGTTTAATGATAGGCATGACGCATGGTCAGCGCGGCTTGCCGCGCCGTTGCGCGCTCGCCCGCCGGGCGGCGCTCGAAGTCGTAATTATAACGGTGCCGCGACTGGCCAAGCCCGCGCCCCGGCGACGCAACAGCGCATTTTAATGAAATCGCCTGGCCGGCAACGAAGTTTTTTTGTAAGAATTCCCCACGTTGGCTGGCGCACAGCGGCCGTCCAGTTATCAACAGAAAATGTTGAAAGGCCTGTGGACAAGCCGCCTACAAGCGACTCAAGTCCTTGATCGGACACTCATTATGCGCAGCGCGCACATTTTGCGGCAGCGGCCGGCATTCTATGATGGAGAGCCGACCGTCGTTCCGGGCCGAGGCCACCGATCGGCCTTTCCGTCTCCTTACGCCAGAGAGCCGACCATGAATCAGAGCAGCGAACGTATCGCCGTCTTCGTGACACCGGCGCAAAAGCGCGCACTGGCGACCAAGGCACAAAGCCTTGGTATCAGCATCAGCGAACTCGTGCGCCGCGCTGTGCTCGCTTTCGAGGAAACGGCCGACGACGTGCGTGCGGCGCGGATCGTGGATAGCTGGAGCGCGCCGTCCGCTCCCGATTCGCTCAATGAAACGCTTCGGCGCATCGCCGATGCGGCGCCCGCGCGGGAATCGGCCACGCAGCATCGGATTTCGCCGTGCGAGCCGTCCGCCGACACGCCGGCCGCGTCCGCGGCCATGGGGGCCGGCGGCGAACCGGACGAAGCCGCCGCCGTACCGCTTGGGCCGCTCCCCGTTGCGGCGGCCGTCGCGCAAGCGCTTGCCTGCCAGCCGGTCGAGGAGGCTCGTACGGAAGACAGCGAACCGCCTCCCGCACTCGATCTCGAAACGGTCACGCGTCTGACGTCGCGCTGGTCCGAAACATCCGCCGATGACCCGGCCGACAGCCCCTCGCGACGCACGCGCAAGCGTTTTACGCCGCGTCCGGCCTAAAGGCGGGCGCATACCCCGCCGCGGCCTGATACAAGCCGCGTTTTCGCGCCGTGTTTAAGCGAGGCTTAACGATCCCTTGTTGTAATATCCGCCAGCGGACGAGGGGTCGGACGGCGCGCGTCACGCGTGCGCTCTTGCAAAGCCGCCACGCGCCCCGATATCCGCTGCGCACGCTTGCCGCCGCGGCCCGGCAACGCGGCGTAAAGTAGAGGATGAACCGGACACCCGTATCTTTCGTTCGGCGCCGAGTCAACTGAGGAGATCTACATGTCGCTATTCGACACTATTTCGCGCACCGTCAAGGGGCTCTTGAATGACGCGGCTGAATCCGTACAGGATCCGTCGCGCGATGCGCGTCAAATCGTGCGCGAGCTCGACGACAGCATCGCCAAAGCCGAGAATTCGCTGATCGAAATCGAAGCGCAGGTCGCCACGCAACAAAGCAAGCGCGATGCGGCCGCCGAAAAGGCCCGCAAGTATGAAGACGGCGCAAAACGCGCGCTGCAATCGGGCAACGAAGACCTTGCGCGCGAAGCGCTAGCGGCGCAGGCCACCGCGGAAGCCGAGCGCGATGCGCTGGCACGCGAGCTTGCCACGCTGGAGCCGTCGGTCGAGCAATTGAAAAGCCAGATTGCCGACATGCGCGGGCGCCGCAACGATCTGAACTCTCGTTCGAACATCCTGCAGGCGAAGCAGCAGATCGCCCAGGCCAAGGACACCGCCGCGACGGCATTGGGCGGTATTGGCGGCAAGAACCTGTCCGAGGACTTCAATAAACTCGAAGAGAAAGTCGCGCTCTCGAATGCACGCTCGGATGCGCGCCTCAATTCGGCGGACGTCTCGAGCGGCAAGGCTCTCGAGGACAAACTCGCGGCCCTCGACAAAGGTCCGTCTGTCGACGAGCGGCTGGCCGCGCTGAAGAAGCAGTTGAACGCGCCGGCGCAATAAAAACGCGCGGTGCTCAGGACCGATATGGCAAACATCAGGGTCTGTTTAGATATGCAAACAGACCCTGGTGGCAAACGAGCCGCCGTCGCACGCGCTTCGCGGAAATGGCGCCCGTCGCATCGGTATCGGACCCATGGCATGGAGACGGGCGCACTGCGCCCGGTTGAGCTCATGAAGAAATATGTCGCAGTCGTGGCAGCGGTACTAGCACTGACCGCGAGTGCCGCATTCGCCGCCGTACCGAGCGCGCAGCAAGTCGAGCGCGCGATGGCGCAAGGTAACTGGCAGCAGGCCGAGACCGAGCTCACGCAGGTCCTGCAAGCCCATCCGAACAATGCCCACGCCCACTACCTGTACGGACAAGTGCTCGCCCGCGAGGGCCGCTACGCCGATGGGCTCGCACAGATCGAGCAGGCCAAGACACTCGATCCGCAGCTGAAGTTCACGGACCCGGCACGCTTCGCGCAAGTCGAGGCACGCGTGCGCGCGGCTGCAAACCGTGCCAACGCGACGATTCCACCATCCGCACCCGCGCAACACGCGGCGGCCAACACCTTCGCGCCGGCGCAAGCAGTACCGGGCGCCCTCGCCCACCGCGGACCGTCCATGGGAATGTGGATTGGCATCGTACTGCTCGTCGTCATGATTGCGCTCGTGCTGCGCTGGACGTTGCGCCGCGCGCGCACGACCGAAGACGGCCGCGCCGACGAAGAGCGTCGCGCGCAATTGAAGCGGGCCACCGAACTCCTCAATGCGGCACGCTCGTTGAAGCTCGATACGCGGCTTTCAGCCACGCCGGGGCATGAGGCGCTGGCAAGCGAAGTCGAAGGTGCCGAAACCCAATTGCGCGAACTCGTCGAGACGCTGTCGAGCGGTAAGAACCCCGTCCCGGCCTATCGGCTCGACGAGTTCGATCGTCAGCTGGAAAGCTTGAAAGCGCGCGCCGAAGGCCGGCCCGATCCCCATGCGGCACCGGCCGCCGGCGCACCGGCGTCGCCCTATGCGCAGGAGGCCGAGCGCCTTCAGCAACAGGCACCGCAGCAACCGGTGCAGCAACAGCCGACCGTCGTGGTCCAGCAAGGCGGCGGCTTCGGCGGCGGAATGGGCGGCTTGCTGACGGGCGTGCTGCTTGGCGAAGCACTGTCGCACGGGCGCGACCGTGTGATCGAACGCGATGTCTATGTCGACGATGACGAAGCGCGCCGTCGCGCAGCCGGGGGCGACAACGGCGGTGTCGACTTCGGTCAAGGCTCGAACGACTGGAACGACGGTGGCGGCGTCGATTATGGCAGCAACGATTCGGGCGGCGGCGACTGGAACGACAGTTGAGCGCGCGCATCGCACTGGGCCCGCTGCAATCGGCAGAGGCTCCCCACGCGGGAGCCTCTGCCGTTGGGCACTGACGATGCCGGCCGCACGGCCTGCGGGGACGCCTCGCATCGCAATCGTCGGAAGCGGTTTCGCCGGCATCGGCATGGCCATCTGCTTGAAACGCATGGGCATCGCCTCGTTCGCGATCTACGAAGCCGCCCACGACGTCGGCGGCACGTGGCGGGACAATGTCTATCCGGGCGCCGCGTGCGACATTCCCTCCCATCTCTATTCGTTTTCGTTCGAGCCCAATCCATCCTGGACCCGCACGTTTGCTTCGCAGTCCGAAATTCTCGCGTACTTGCAGCACTGTGCCGACAAGTACGGCCTCGCGCCATTCATCCGCTTCGGCGCGCGCGTGAGCGCGGCCCGCTTCGATGACGCCACGCGCGTCTGGCAGCTCGACATCGTACGCGGCGGCTCGCGCGAGCGCGTCGAAGCCGATATCGTCATCGCGGCCAACGGTGCACTGTCGCGGCCGGCGCTACCGGCCATTCCGGGCATCGAGCGCTTCGCGGGCAAGCTCTTTCACTCGGCGGCGTGGGACCACGACTATGCGCTCGAAGGTAAAACGGTTGCCGTGATCGGGACCGGTGCGAGCGCGATACAGTTCGTGCCGCGCATCCAGCCGCGCGTCGCGCAGCTTCACCTGTTTCAGCGCACGCCGCCTTGGATCATGCCCCGACCGGATCGACCGATCAGCGAGCGCGCACAGCGGCTCTTCCGGCGTTTCCCGATGTCGCAACGTCTATTGCGCCATGCACTTTATTGGCAGCATGAAGCCAGAGCCGTCGCGTTCGTCTCCCATCCGCGATTGATGAAGGGGCCCACGGCATTCAGCCTCGCCTATCTGGCCCGACGGGTCCCCGACGCCCATTTGCGCGAGAAGCTGACACCGGATTACCGGTTCGGCTGCAAGCGTGTACTGCTTTCGAGCGATTACTATCCGGCGCTCGCGCAGCCGAACGTCGAACTCGTGACGACCGCCATCGGCGAGATCGCCACCGACGGCATCGTCACGACGGACGGCAGGCATCGCGCGGTCGACGCGATCGTCTGCGCAACGGGCTTTCAGGTCAACGATGTGGGAGCGCCCTTTACGGTCATCGGCGCGAACGGGGCCGATCTCGATGCGCGTTGGCGCCGCGACGGCCCCGAAGCCTATCTCGGCACGAGTGTGGCCGGCTTTCCGAATTTTTTCATGATCGTCGGCCCCAACACGGGGCTCGGCCACAACTCGATGGTTTATATGATCGAGTCGCAGATCGACTACATCGCCGATTGTCTGCGCACGCTCGCTCGCCGCGGCGCCCGAACGATGACGGTGACGGATGCCGCGCAGCGCGCGTTCAACGAGCGCCTGCAGCACACGCTGCATCGTTCGGTTTGGCAGACCGGATGCCGCAGCTGGTATCTGAGCGCCAGCGGAAAAAATACCGCGCTGTGGCCCGGCCTCTCGTTCGTTTTCAAACACCGCACGCGGCGCGTGCGGGTCCGCGATTACTCGTTCGCGTGACCCGCTGTGCGTCAGACCGGCAATGCGGCAGCCGCGGCAGGCTCGCGCCGTGTGTGTGATGCCGGCGCATGAGCGACGGCCGCGCGTGCATTCCCGGTGGCGGCAGCGCCCGCATGCGCGTCGACACGAAACGCGGCGACGGCAGCTTCGAGTTGTGCCGCTTGCTCTTCGAGCGACGCCGCCGCGGCGGCGGCTTCTTCGACGAGTGCCGCGTTTTGCTGCGTCACCGTGTCCATCTGCATGACAGCCTGGCCGATCTGATCGATGCCGCTGGATTGCTCGACCGAAGCCGTGCTGATCTTGCCGATGATATCGGTCACGCGCTGCACGGCGCTCACGACTTCCTGCATCGTCGTACCGGCGCGCGCAACGAGGGTCGTGCCCGCCTGCACCTTGTCGGCCGACTGCGCGATCAACGCCTTGATCTCCTTGGCGGCGCTCGCGCTGCGCTGCGCGAGAGAGCGCACTTCCCCGGCCACCACGGCGAAGCCCCGCCCTTGCTCGCCCGCGCGTGCCGCCTCGACGGCGGCGTTGAGCGCAAGAATGTTCGTCTGGAAAGCGATCCCCTCGATCACGCCGCTGATGTCGCCGATCTGATTCGAACTCGATGCGATGTCTTCCATCGTCCGCACGACATCGCCGACCACCTCGCCGCCGCGCGTTGCCGTGAGCGATGCTTCGTCGGCGAGCGCATTGGCTTCGCGCGCATGATCCGCGTTCTGCCTGACCGTCGCGGTCAGCTCTTCCATGTTCGAGGCCGTCTGCTGTAGCGAAGACGCCTGTTCCTCGGTGCGCTGCGAGAGGTCGGCATTGCCTGACGCGATCTCGCGCGCGCCGTGCATGATGGCCTCGGAGCCGCTGCGCACCCGGCCCACGGTCGAGGCCAACGCAGTCTGCATCTGCTTGAGCGCCGTCACGAGGCGCCCCATTTCGTTGTTGCGGCTCGTATCGATCGCACCGGTCAGGTCGCCCGCGGCAATCCGCTCGAAGTGACGAATGACGCTGTCGATCGGCCGTACGACCGCCGCGACGAGCGCCGTACGCGCGATGATGCCGATGACGAAGGCAACGACCGCCATTGCGGCGGCGGCGAGCGCCAGCGCGTGGAACGCCTGCTGCGCGCGATCGTAGCGCGCCTGCTGATGCCGGACCTGCAACGCTTCGAGCGCCGTGATCGCGGCATCGTAGCGCGCGTAGAGCTGATTGGCCGTGCGTCCCTGGATATTGCGGAATGCGTTGAAATCGTTGTCCGTCAATGCCTTGAACTCGGGCTCGATGCCCTGGTCGATGAGCGCCTTGCGGGCCTCGCCGACGTTGTTAGCCAGCGTGGTTTCTTCGGCGTCGCGCGGTTTGCGCAGATACTCGGTCCATTCCGTGTCGCTCTGCTTGAGCACGTCATGCGCTTTCGGCAGCATGTCGTCCGAGGCCTCGCCCATCGCAAACAGCGTCTCGTAGCTGGCCAGCGCCAGCCGCAGTTGCAGCATGCGCTCGGAACTCGTTTTCAGATGCGTGAGCGCCGCCGTATCGGTCGCATACATCTGGCGAAGCGCATCGTTGCTCTGATTCAGCCCGAGCATCGCCACTACCATCGTTGCAATGAGGGCGAGCGTGTAACCCGCGATCGTGAGCGTCAGCCCGCCGCGTATCGTCAAGCGATTGAACATGATATCGGCATGCGCGCCGCAAAAGGAACGCGCACGGTTTCTCCCGTAATGTGTGACGCGCGCACGAATGGGCTCTCTGACGGAGCGTGGGAACTAGCCCGGGGCTGCTGCGAGCGGTCTCATCGGGCGCGTCGTGCGTGCAAAGCCGCCGCTCAATCTAAAGACTTGTCCACGCACGCGCAATGGCGGAAATTCACTACTCCGCAAACCTCAAGTCGGAACGCTGCCGCGCCGTAAACACATGGGTCGAGCATGCGGCGGCCGTGTCGTTCGCGACGCCCTCGGTGCACGCCCGCGTAAGGCCTGCGTAAGCCCGCTTCGATAGAACTGATTCGCGCCGGCGTCGGCCGGGAAGAAAAACGATCGGAGCCGAGCTCCGTCAGGAGACCTTCATGATGCGCTTCGTCAAGCGCCGGCCCCGCTTTACGCACTCGCTCGTCGGCGATATCGCCGAGCACGCGGGCAAGCTCGGCGTCGAAATCTGCGATGTATCCGGCCACGTCGAAGAGGTCGCCAACCGCGTCGCGACCCAGGCGCACGTGTGCCGGCAGTTGCGCGAGTCCGCCGCCGTGACGATGGCCGGCAACCACCGTATCGCCGAAGCGGCGCGCCAGGTGCGTGTCGTCAGCGCCGAAGCCTCGCAAGCCGTCGACGAATCGCGCGCCACGCTCGACGCATCGCTCGAGGATATTCATGGGCTCGTGCAAGGGGTAACGGGCATCGCCACGCAGATCGACGCGTTGCGCGAGGCGCTCGCTCATGTCAGCAGCGTTTCGGAAGAGATTTCGCTCATTGCCCGGCAAACGCATCTGCTCGCGATCAACGCGGCGATCGAAGCGGCGCGCGCGGGCGAATCGGGCAAGAGCTTCGCCGTCGTAGCCGCCGAGGTCAAAAACCTCTCGAGCAAGACGGCTCAAGCGACGTCCCAGATCGAAGCCACGCTCGCGCGCCTGACCTCACAGACCGAGCAATTGATCGCCGACGGCACCGAGAACACCGCACGCGCCAATCGCGTGAAGGACGGTACGCGCACGATCGGCGAAATCGTCGCGTCCACCGGCAATGCGGTCACGAAACTGCACGGCGAAGCCGAAGAGATCGCGACGCTCACGACCGAAATCGAAACGCAGTGCCATACGCTCGAACAGGCGGTCGCCGCCATCGCGAACGACGTCGAGCAATCGGGCGAGAACTTCCTTCAAGCGAAAGACCGCCTTTCCAACCTCGTCAGCGTCTCGGAGACGCTGATCGAACTGACCGCCGCAACGGGCGTCGAGACGCCCGATACGCGTTTCATCGAGGCCGTGCAGCGCACTGCCGCGGCGATCGGCAAGGCGTTCGAGGCCGCCATCGCGCGCGGCGATATCCGGCTCGAGGACCTCTTCGACGCCAACTATGTCCCGATCCCGGGTTCCGATCCGCAGCAGTTCATGACGCGCTTCACGCACTTCACCGATCGGGTGTTGCCGGCGTTCCAGGAGCCGCTGCTCGCGCTCGACGACCGGGTGGCGTTTTGCGCTGCCGTCGACGTCCGAGGCTATCTGCCGACGCATAACAAGAAGTTTTCCGAGCCGCAGCGTCCGGGCGAGCCCGCCTGGAACGCCGCGCACTGTCGCAATCGCAGGATTTTCAACGACCGAACGGGACTCGCTTGCGCAACGCATACGAAACCGTTCCTGCTACAGACCTACCGCCGCGACATGGGCGGCGGCCAGTTCGTGACGATGAAAGACGCATCGGCACCGATCTTCGTCGCAGCACGGCATTGGGGCGGGCTGCGCCTCGCCTATCGGATCTGAGCACGCACGGCGAGATCGGCGACGGCTAAAGACGCGCCGCGCACCGAACGAAAAAACGCGCGCTCGGCCCGCCCGTTGCTATCATGGCCGCGGGCGCCAACATTCATTGCCGCGCGCCCTTCACAAGGAGGGAAGAAAACATGAGCATCGTGAAGGAGTTCAAGGAATTCGCCGTCAAGGGCAATGTGATGGATCTCGCGATCGGCGTCATCATCGGGGGCGCCTTCTCGACGATCGTCAATTCGATCGTCAAGGATCTGATCATGCCGCTCGTGGGCGTGGCAACGGGCGGGCTCGATTTCTCGAACAAATTCATTCGCCTGGGCGACATCCCTCCCTCGTTCAAGGGCAACCCCGATTCGTTCAAGGATCTGCAGACGGCAGGCGTCGCCGTATTCGGTTACGGCTCGTTCATCACCGTGGTCATCAACTTCCTGATCCTGGCGATCATCGTTTTCGGAATGGTCAAGTTCATCAACAAGCTACGCCAACTCGAAGCCGCAGAGCCCGCCGCGCCGGCGGAGCCGCCCCCCCCGCCCGAAGAGATCGTACTGCTGCGCGAGATTCGCGATTCGCTCAAGCGCTGAGCGGCCGAGCGCTCGGAGGCCGATCGCGGGCGACGCGCGAAGAACGTCTTGTACACGCAGTCGGGCGTCGCCTCACCCCACCGCCGCGCGCGGGCCACCATCCCCGCCGGCTTTTTCCGCCGCGGTGCGCTGGATGAGCTCTTCGAGCTGAGCGAAATTGACGGGTTTCGTGAGGTGCGAAGTGAACCCAGCCGCCAGACAGCGCCGCACATCCTCGTCCGTGCCAAAGCCCGTCAGCGCGACGGCCGGGACTTGCGAGCGCTGACGGAAAGCACCGATGAAATCGATTCCCGTGCCATCGGGCAAGCCGATGTCGCTGACGATGAGGTCGAACGAAGACCCCTGCGACGCGGACAGCGCGCTTGCCACTGAGGACGCGACCGTCACCTCATGGCCGAGCCCGCGCATCAGCTGCGCCATGACTTCTGCCGTATCGGCGTGATCCTCGACGAGCAGTATCGCCAACCGCTCGTCGGCGCCGCCCGCGGCGGCGTCGGTCACTTCGGGCGTCGCGGCGGGCGCGTCAACGGTCGGCAGCGCAATCGTGAAGGTCGCACCGCAATGCGGCCCGGGGCTGTGGGCGCTGACAGTGCCGCCATGAGCGTCGGTCAGCGCCTTGGTGATGGCCAGCCCCAGACCCAACCCGCCGAACTGCTGGGTCATCCGTTGACTGCCCTGTTCGAACGCATTGAAAAGCTTGCCGATCTGATCGGGCGCAATGCCGATCCCCGTATCCTCGATCGAGATTTCGATCTGCATGCGCGCATCGCGCGTGCGCACATAGATATGGCCGCCGTCCGGCGTGAACTTCGCCGCGTTGCGTACGAGATTCCAGAGCATCTGCTGCAGCCGGGCACGATCCGCCAGCACATAGCGGTTGGTCGCCATTTTTTCGACATTGACGTCGAGCTGTTTGACCTGGATCTCGCTGTGAAAGAGTTCGAGCACACTGTCGATCACTTCGTGTACGTCGACCGCTTCGAGCGAAAGGCGCAATTTTCCGTTGGCAACGCGCGTGAGATCGAGGAGGTCGTCGATGAGCCGTGCCTCCAGTTCGATGTTGCGCCGGATCATCTTGACGGTTGCTTGCGCGGCATCGGGCAGGCCTGGCATCACTTCGAGCACGCGCGTCCCCGCCAGCACCGGGGTCAACGGCGTGCGCAGCTCGTGCGAGAGCATGGCGAGAAAACGATCCTTCGCGCGATTCGCTTCCTCGGCCGTTTGGCGCGCGCTTTGTTCGGCAGCGAGCAAGCGCTCGCGCTCGTCGATCGCCTCGCGTTGCGATTGGATGTCTGTACAGCTCGCGAACCATTTGGCGATGCCGCCACTTGCGTCGCGCACCGGTGCGATGCGCATGTCGAACCAGCGGTAGCTGCCATCGCTGCCCCGAATGCGCAGCTCGTGCCGATGAT
Organism: Paraburkholderia sp. NMBU_R16; assembly: GCF_013282575.1. Classification (GTDB taxonomy): domain Bacteria; phylum Pseudomonadota; class Gammaproteobacteria; order Burkholderiales; family Burkholderiaceae; genus Trinickia. The sequence continues at coordinate 60,963 of NZ_JAAAYE010000026.1, read as the reverse complement.
CGGCCGCATCGCCTCGGACCGCGTCGAGCCAGTTGCGGCGCAGCGCTTCCCGATCGTCTGGATGCACCGCGTCGAGCCAGCCGAGGCCTCGCGACGCCGCCTCGTCGAGCCCGGTATAGGCGTACCACTGTTTGGAGAAGAAATCGCACTCGCCGCGCGAGTTGCTCGTGAAAACGAGGTGCGGCAAGGTCTCCGACAGACTCCGGTAATGTGCCTCGCGGTCGCGCAGCAGCAGGGCCTCTGCCGACGCACGCTGCAGGCGAACCTGTGCGAGCACGCGTTCGACGGCTTCCGGCAGATAGTCGAGGTAGCCTTCCGACTTCGGCACCACGTCCGATATGCCGGCGCGCAGTGCCTCGATGACCCGCGATTCGTCGGTGAACCCGGTAACGAGGATGGCCGGCAGCGCGATGCCCTCCCGCCGCAGCCGGCGAAAGAAATCCAGCCCCGTTTCGGCGCACTCGAGTTGATAGTCGAGCACGAGCAGATCGGGCCGGTCGCCCTCGATGCTCGCGCGCGCCGCCACGACGTTCGAACTCGAAAACACGCGACAACCCGCGCGCTCGAGTGATTTTCGCGCGAGGCGCAAGATGCCCTCGTCGTCGTCGACGACGAGCACGCGGGCAGTTGCCGGGCCAGGCGCGGCGTCGTTCATACGGGTGTTCGCCTCTCGGTTGGTTTGTCGTTTTCTTTGACAGATTATGATCGGACTGGTTGTTCGGGCAATGTCACAAAAAACGTGGACCCCACGCCTTCCTCCGATTCCACCCATGTGCGGCCGCCGTGCCGTTCGGTCACGCGCCGCACGAGCGCGAGCCCGATGCCGTCGCCCTTGGTTCGATCGCCATGCAGCCGCTGAAACGCACTGAACATCTTCGACATATAGGCCTTGGGAATACCAAGCCCGTTGTCACGCACATAATAAGTGCGCATGCGTGCCACGCGCTCGCCCGGCTCGGCGGGCGGCTGCTCGAGCGCACCGATTTCAATGCGGCCCGTTCGCGTCGGGTCCAAGTAATTGACGGCGTTACCGATGAGGTTGCCGAAAATCTGCTCGATCGCCGTCGGGTCGCCCCACACCGGGGGCAACTCACCGACCGAGATCACGATACCGCGCTCACTGATCTGCGCATGCAGCGATTCCACCACACGCGCCACGGCCCGCGCCACGCTGACCCGCTGCCACTGATACTCGAGGCGCCCCGCTCGCGAAATGCGCAACAGTGCGTCGATGATCGACGCCGAGCGCGAGACGGCGGTCCGCAAAAAGTGCAATGCCTCGCTCAAATTACCATCCAGCACGTGCGAGATGCGCGCCCGCTCGGGTCCGGGCAAACGCGCGTCGTCCAGCATCCCGCGCAATTCATCGCACGATACCTGCAGCTCCCGCGAAAAGCCCTGCAGATTGACGAGCGGCGAGCGCAAATCGTGCGAGACGCTATAGATGAACATATCGTTGTCCTGCTTTTGTTGGCGCAGGTTGTCGTTCACCTCGGTCAATTCCCGCGCGCGCGCCTCCAGCGTGCGCTGCAACGCGGCCTGTTCCTGGTCCGCGGCGGCCAGCCGGGCGCTCGTCCGATGGAGCACGACGTCGAGCTCCGCCAGTTCGTCGTTACCCGCGAGCGGCGCGCCGAGCGACTGCGCGCGGCCCAGCCGCTCGGCGTTGGCGGTCAACGTGGCCAGCCGGCGGCCAATATTGCCCGCGAAGCCCAGCGCCGCGACAGCCCAAATCAGCATCGAGCCGGCAATCGCGGCCACGAGCGCACGACGCTGCTCGTCGCGCGTGGCGGCAAGCTCGGCGCTACGCTGCCCATCCAGCCGCGATTCGGCATCGACGAACGCATCGAGTTCGTCGCGAAAAACCCGGATGGGCTCTGGCAGCGGCGAGTCTTCGACCGAAGCCAGCCGGATCCGCTGCCCGCTGCGAAGTGCGGCGTAGACTGCATCGGTCTGCGCGCGATAGGCATTGACCGCTTCGCGCATGCGCCGCACGCGCTCCACCTGAAGCGGATCGTCCGCGACGAACCGCTCGAGTTGCGCCAGCCGATCGCCCAGGTCGACCCAGACCATGCGACGATCGATGAAGGCGGGGTCGCCTGCGATGAGCCCTGCGCGCACGCGGGACGCCGCGCGCAAGAGCGGATCGGCGATCACCGACGCCTGATAGAGAACCTGCTTGCTGTGCGCTGCCCACTGCGCGGCCTGCGACGTCTGCTCCTGAGTCTTCGACAACATGCCGAGCAATGCCAGTTCGACGACGCTCGGCACCGCGATCAGCAGCAGCCCCTTGGTGAACAGTTTCATGTGTCCTTAGCGGCCCTCTCCTGTCTCTTCTTGCTCCGAACCGCGCGCCGTGGATCGATCGTGGCTGCGCCGCGGCACGACCCTTGCGGCCGAGAGGAACGTGAACCGACCCATTATCGTCGCTGCCGTTCGATATTTCAACGCGCCCGAAGAGGCGCGAGCGTACGCAAAATCGCCATTTTTTCTCGATTCGATGAGCACGCGCACGAAACACGGGCCTATTATTGGCATAGATGTCGGGCGAGTGTGTGGACGCAAGTCTCGCACGCTTGCCCGACTGCATACGGGGCACGATTTGCATGAAGCATGCGCCGATCGTGAAGACGCCGTATCCGTATGCTATAAAAGATCGACGTGCGGCGCGCGAGAGCCGGGAGTGGTCGCATGAGGACGCTGTGTTTCTTGCAATTCTTTTTCAGGCGAATGTTTATGTCCTTCCCGAGAAAGCGCCGGCGCGCGAGCGCCCCGAGCGAGGAGTCCTTTCTTGCCGTGTTGCGGCAGTTCAAACCTTTCTGTCAGCTCGACACGAAGATCGCACGCGCGCGCGCCCAGGACGAGCCCGTGCTCTATGCGCATGTGCTGCCCGGCCTCGACGTACTGCTTTGCAGCGTCCGCGGCGCGCAACCGCCCTATCCCGCAGTCGACGATTTGCGGCGCCGCTGCATCGAATCGATTGCAAACGCGCTCGAACAGCCGCTCGACGGTCTCGAGAACGGTGGCTACTGGTATGAAGCCAACGGCTTCGGCTTTCTCGTGTTCGCGAGCCGTGCCCGTGCTCGCATTCTTCCCGAGTTCGGCGCCGGCGTGACGGAGCGCGGTCCGCGCCGCCAGAACGCCGGGGACGCCACCCCGCGATCGCTGCGCTGACGGCGCCGACGCTCGCGGCGCTCGCGGCTTACGCCCGGCGTGGGTGGACCACGTCGATGAACGCCGCGAGATCGGCGTTCGCGAGCCCCATCGCGGCACCGAGTCGCACGATCTGCTGCACTTCGCTTACCACCGGCATCACGGCGCCGGCGTCGCGGGCGGCATCGGCTATGGTGTCGATATCTTTCTGAAAGGTTTTCAGCGAACCGAGCGGCGCGTGTCCCGCCTCGGTCATGCGCGGCACGAACGTGCGCAGCAGCACCGAATCGGCCCAGCCCCCCGCGAGCGCTTCCGGCAGCCGCGCCGCATCGATGCCGCAGCGCTCGGCCAACCCCACGGCTTCCGCGATCGCCGCGACGGTTGCGCAGACGATGGCCTGGTTGCAGAGCTTCGTCGTCTGTCCGGCGCCGACCTCGCCCATCCGCGTCATGCGTGCCGCATAGGCACCGATCACGGGCGTCAGGAAATCGATGTCGTCCGCCGCGCCTCCCGCCATGACGGCGAGTGTTCCCGCTTCGGCACCGGGCACGCCGCCTGAGACCGGTGCGTCGACCCAGGCCACGCCGAGCCGGGCCGCGCGCGCAGCGTAGTCGCGCGTGGCCGCCGGTGCGATGCTCGAATGGTCGACGATATGCCGGATCCGGCCCGCCCCAGCGTCGGCGCAGTCTTCGCCGAGTATGCCGCCGAGACCGAAGACGACTTCGCCGACAGCGTGCGTGTCCGATACGCACAGGAAGGCGGCATCCACGCGATCCGTCAATTCGCGCGGTGTCTCCACACGGTGCGCGCCGGCAGCCAGCAGCGCCTGCGCCTTCCCGGGCGTGCGATTCCAGACCCAGACCCGGTGACCCGCCTGCAACAGGCGGCGCACCATCGGGCCTCCCATGAGACCCGCACCGCAAAATCCGATATCCATCGTTCCCCCTTTTTCCTCCGTCGCCTTGGAACGAACCCTGCGCCTTCGGCCACGGTGGCCGCGTCTCGTCTCGCGCTTTCGCGTGGTGCCTGCACCATGTGTTCGCTTGCGCGCTGCCGCCGGATTCAGTCGCATGGCGCGCTTAAGCGCTGCCTATACTTTCTTTTCCCGCCAAGAACGGAGTCTCTCATGAACGACCACGTCTACAAGCAGATCGAGCTCACGGGCTCGTCGACGAAATCGAGCGACGATGCGATCCGTTGCGCCCTCGAACGCGCCACGAAGACCCTGCGTAACCTCGACTGGTTTCAGGTAACCGAGATCCGTGGGCACCTGTCGAATGGCGCCATTGCGCACTGGCAAGTCTCGCTCAAGGTCGGCATGCGTCTGGACGATTGACGCACGGTTTCTGCGCCGACTACCGGCGGGTCGCCGCGGGGCCGCGCCGCAACGGCACGGCCCTCGGTGAGCCGTCTTATTTCGGCAGCGCACCCTCGACGCCTTCGACGTACCAATTGAGCCGCTGCAGTTCGGTATCGGCAAGCGCCTTGCCCGCCGGGACTTTCACCGCCCCGGACTGATCCTTGATCGGCCCGGTGAAGACGTCCCATTTGCCGCCGGCAATTTCGCCGCGCTTGGCCTCGACTTTCTTTTGCGCCTCGGCCGGAATCGCCGCCGTGTTGAGGTCTTCGAGATTGACGGCCTTTTGCGGAATGCCCCACCACACAGGATCGTTCTTCCACTTGCCGTCGAGAACCTGCGCAATCGCGGCCGAGTAATAGACACCCCAGTGCCCCACCACGGAACCCAGATGCGCATCGGGTCCGAACTTCTTCATGTCGGAGTCCCAACCGAATGCATGAACTTTCCGAGCCTCCGCCGTTGCAAGCGTCGCGCTCGAATCCGTGTTTTGCAGCAGCACATCGGCCCCTTGACCGATCAGCGTTTCGGCCGCCTGCTTTTCCTTGCCCGGATCGAACCAGCTGTTGATCCAGATGACTTTCGTATGGATCTTCGGATTCACCGAGCGGGCACCGAGCGTGTAAGCATTGATGTTGCGGACCACTTCTGGAATCGGCACGGAGGCGACGAAGCCGAGCGTATTCGTTTTGGTCACATAGCCGGCAACCACGCCGGCCAGGTAGGCCCCCTGATACATCCGCACGTCATAGGTGCCGAAATTAGGCGCCTTTTTGTAACCGGTGGCGTGGAGAAAGACAGTATCGGGGAAATCTTTCGCGACTTTCAGCTCGAAGTCCTGATAGCCGAAGCTCGTGCCGATGATGATCTTGTTGCCTTTGTTCGCCAGGTCGCGAAAGACGCGTTCGGAATCGGCCGATTCAGGCACGTTCTCGACACGCGTCACTTTGATCTTGCTTCCGAACTTGGCTTCGGCTTCCTTCGAACCTTGATCGTGCGCATAGGTCCAGCCCGCGTCGCCCGGATTGCCGAGGTAGACGAACGCCACGCCGGGCGCATCCGCGGCCTGGGCAGTTGCACCGAATGCACAGACCAGCGCGAGCGCGAATGCACCGGCGAGCGTGGTCGATATTTTTCTTCTCATCGTCTTTCTCCGTTTGTATGGATTGAAGCGGTTTTCATGCGATCGGTTCGTGTGCCGGCGAAACGCGCGGCCTTCAGCCCGCGGCGAAGAACGGCTTGCCGAGCGACGCTGGCGCATTGAGCCTGATCGTGTTCGGATTGCGCGAGATCACGGCGAGCACGACGATCGTCGCCAGGTAGGGCAACATCGCGAGAAACTGTGTGGGCACCGGTACGCCCGCGCCTTGCGCGTAAAACTGAAGACCGGTCACGGCGCCGAAGAGCAGCGCGCCGACCAGTAGCCGCCAAGGCCGCCAGGTGGCGAACACCACGAGTGCAAGCGCGATCCAGCCGCGCCCCGATGTCAATTGCTCCTGCCAGAGCTGCAGATAGACGATCGAGTAATAGCCGCCCGCGAGTCCGGCCATGCCGCCGCCGAAAACCGTCGCGCCGTAGCGCACGCCAACGACCGAAAAGCCGACCGAATGGGCCACTTGCGGCGACTCCCCGACCGAGCGCAATACGAGCCCCGCACGCGTGCGGTAAAGGAACCACGCAATGACGCCGAACAGGGCGAATGCAAGGTAGCCGAGGGGCGTCAGTGAAAAGACCGCGGGCCCCAGCACCGGCACATGCGCGAGGCCGGGAATCGGCCACGCCGCGATCGTCGAGTGCGCCGCCGCCGAAGTGTAGGGTTTGCCGACGTAGGCCGACAGCCCGATACCGAAGATCGTCAGCGAGAGTCCCGTCGCCACTTGATTGGCGAGCATCGTCAGCGTGAGAAAGGCGAACAGCAGTGCCATGGCGGCGCCGGCACCGATCGCCGCGGCCACCCCGAGCCACGCGTTGCCCGTCGTCGTCGCCACGGCATAACCGCTCACCGCGCCCATCAGCATCATGCCTTCCACGCCGAGGTTGAGGACCCCCGACTTCTCGGTCACGAGCTCGCCGAGCCCCGCATACATCAACGGAATTGCGGCCACGACCGCGCTCGCGGCGAGATTACTGATTTGATCGATGTTCATCGTTGAATGGTTGATCGGTTGATGGGCTGACGGGTTGGCGCGGGGCTCAGGCTTGCCCGGCAAACGCGACGCGCCGCACGCGGTAGTTCACGAACAAATCGGCCCCGAGCAGACAAAAGAGCAACAGCCCCTGAAACACGCCGCTGAGCGCCTGCGGCAGTTGAAGTGAGGTCTGGACTGCCTCGCCGCCGAGATAAAGCAGCGCCATCAAGAGGCTTGCGAAAACGATGCCGACCGGATGAAGCCGCCCGACGAAGACGACGATGATGGCCGTGAACCCGTAGCCCGGCGACCAGCTCGCCTGCAATTGACCGATCGGTCCGGCGATTTCACCCATACCGGCCAGGCCGGCAAGCGCGCCGCTCACGAGCAGCGAGGTCCAGATCGTGCGACCCTCCGAAAACCCGGCATAGCGCGCCGCCAGCGGCGCAAGCCCGCCCACGTTCATGCGGAACCCCGCAAAGCTCTTGCGCATGAACAACCAGACGAGCGGCACCGCCGCGGCCGTAATGAAGATCGACGCATTCAGGCGCGTGCCGCGCATGAACTTCCAATGCCAATCCCCGCCGAAGGTCGGATAGAGCGCATCGCCCGAGAACATCTCCGAGATCGGAAAGTTCATGCCTTGCGGGTCGCGCCAGGGACCGCTGACCAGGAAGATCAGCAACTGGGTGGCGACGTAAGTCAGCATGAGGCTCGTGAGGATTTCGCTCGTGTTGAACCGGCTTTTGAGGAACGCCGGTATCGCCGCCCACGCCATGCCGCCCAGCACGCCTGCCGCCATCATGAGAGGCAGGATCCATGCGCCGCTCGCCTGATCGAAATGGATCGCCACGCCGCTTGCGGCGATGCCGCCCGCCAGCATTTGCCCTTCCGCGCCGATGTTCCAGACGTTGGCTCGGTAGCCGAGCGCGAGTCCCAGGCCGATCAGACAAAGCGGCGACGCTTTGAGCAAGAGTTCGGACCAGCCGTTGACGCTCGAGAGCGGATCGATGAAAAAGGCGCGCATGGCGACGGCCGGATCGCGGCCGACGAGTCCAAAGATGGCGAATCCGATAACGAGCGTCAGTGCCGCCGCGATGAGCGGCACCGCAAGCCGCATCGTATGGGAAGGCGCTGTGCGGGCTTCGAGTCGGTAAGGAAATGGCATGGTGGAACGGTCGTGGTCGGTATCGTTTGTCGTATCGGTTGCGAGCGCGATGCGCCGGCAACGGCTATTGGACTCAGCCATGCGCCGGTTGCGGCTCCGACGGCGTTGCGCCCCGATCGCCGAACAGGCCCGCCATCCAGCGGCCGATCTCTTCGGGATGCGTCTCGTCGGATTTGCGCGCGGGCGACAGCCGCCCGCCCGCCAACACGGCGATGCGATCGCAGATATCGAAGAGCTCGTCGAGTTCCTCCGATACGACGAGCACGGCGACGCCTCTCGCCGACAGATCGAGCAACTGTTGACGGATGAACGCCGACGCGCCGACGTCGACGCCCCAGGTCGGCTGCGCCACGACGAGCACCTTCGGCGCAAGCAGAATCTCGCGTCCGACGATGAACTTTTGCAGGTTGCCGCCCGAGAGCGATTGGGCGAGCGCATCGGGCCCGCCGCATCGGACGTCGAACATCTCGATGCACCGCTTGGCGAAGGCGCGCATCGTCCGGGCGCGAATCCAGCCTTGCCGCACCATGCGCGCTTCGCGATGGGCCGTCAGCAACGCGTTTTCCGCCAACGACATGGCGGGGACCGCGCCGCGCCCGAGCCGCTCTTCCGGGACGAACGCGAAACCGAGCCGCCGGCGCGCCGCCGGCGAAAGCCGCCCCGCGGGCTTGCCGCACAGCATCACAGCATCGGCAGCGACTTCGCCATCGCCCTCGCCGGACAGCGCCGCGAGCAGCTCGGCCTGCCCGTTGCCCGACACGCCCGCGATGCCGAAAATCTCGCCCTCGTGCACGTCGAGCGAGACGCCGGCGAGCGACGTGCCGAACGGATCGTTGCTCGCGACCGACAGGTTTCTGACCGAGAGCAGCACTGCTCCCGGCGTATGGGGCCGGCGCGTGTAGTCGGGCAGCGAGTGGCCGACCATCAACTGCGCGAGCGACGCATGTGTTTCGTCGCGCGGCCTGACGCGGCCGGTCACGCGGCCGCCGCGCATCACGGTCGCGGTATCGCACAGTGCCTGGATTTCGTCGAGTTTGTGGCTGATATAGAGAATGCTGCAGCCCTGAGCGGCAAGACGCCGCAGCGTTTCAAACAGCCTCTGGACGGCCTGCGGAGTCAGCACCGAGGTCGGCTCGTCCATGATCAGCAGGCGCGGATGCTGCAGCAGACAGCGGACGATTTCGACGCGTTGCCGCTCGCCGACTGCCAGGCTCGCCACATGCCGTGCGGGATCGATGTCGAGCCCGTACTCGCGCGATACGTCGCGAATCCGTTTCGCGAGCGCGGCGAGGTCGAACGGCTCGTCGAGCGCGAGCGCGATGTTTTCGGCCACGGTCAGCGTTTCGAACAGCGAGAAGTGCTGGAACACCATCCCGATGCCAAGTTTGCGCGCCGCCGCAGGGCTCGCGATCTCGACCGCCGCACCCTCCCAGCGGATTTCCCCGGCGTCGGGCCGCACCGCTCCGTAGATGATTTTCATCAGCGTGCTCTTGCCCGCGCCGTTTTCGCCGAGCACCGCATGGATCTCGCCCGGCGCGACGACGAGATCGACGCCGTCGTTGGCACGCACGCCCGGATACTGCTTGCTGATACCGTGAAGTGCGAGGCGCGGTGTGCGCGGCGCCGCGGCATCGTCGAATCCGTTCTCTGAAAAGGAAAGATCGTTCATAAGTTAATCGCCTGGCCGCCGCGGCCCGCGCGCATCGCCGTGGTCCGACGATACCCAAATCCCGGCGTACCGTCGAGCCGACAAAATCGAAGGCGGACCCGACGCATTCCTCGCTTGACGCGAATTTATGCACATATTAAAAGCCTGATATCCCCGCCCCCGATCGATCAGCCGCTCAATATACGGAAAACGGAGAGAACATGAGTCAGCAACGCGAGGCGATCGACACTTACCTGCTGCGCGTCCTGCATACCCTCTTGATGGAGCGCAGCGTGACGCGCGCCGCCGTCAAGCTCAATCAGTCCCAGCCCGCGATCAGCGCCGCGCTGCGCCGCTTGCGCGACATCACCGGCGATCCGCTGCTCGTGCGCGGCAAATCCGGTATGGTGCCCACCGAATACGGTCTGAAGCTGCTCGAGCCCGTGCAGAACGCGCTGCGCGAAATCGAGCGGATCCGCTTTCAGCAACATAATTTCGACCCGGCCACCTCCATTCGCTGCTACCGCATCGGCTGTCCCGACTACCTGAACGTGCTGTTCGTCCCGACCGTCGTCGAGCGCTTCCGGCAAGCCGCGCCGAACGCGCAACTCGAGTTCCATTCGCTCGGCCCCGCTTTCGATTACGAACTCGCGCTCGAGGAAGGCAAACTCGACGTCGTGGTCGGCAACTGGCCCGAGCCGCCCGAGCAATTGCATCTCTCGAATCTGTTCATCGACGAGATCGTCTGCGTCATGAGCAAGACCCATCCGTTTGCCAAGCGCGGCGCGCTGACACTCGATCAATACCTGAACGCCCCGCACCTCGCACCCTCGCCCTACTCGGTCGGACAGCGCGGCGCCATCGACGTGCATCTAGCGCGCGAACGGCTCAAACGCCACGTCGTCGTCACGCTGCCTTACTTCAATCTCGCGCCTTACGTGCTCGTGAAGTCCGATCTGATCTTCACGACCACGCGGCTCTTCGCCGATCACTACGCGAAGTTTCTGCCGCTCACCGTGCTGCCGGCGCCGCTCGACTTTCCGCCGATGCAGTACTACCAGCTCTGGCACGAACGCTCGCACTACTCCGACGAAGTGCGCTGGTTGCGCAGCGTAGTCGCCGATGCCACCCGCGCGCTCGTGGGCGAGGCGGCGTAGGCCTGGCGCCGCTTCGCACCGCGCACCGTGCGGTTCAACGCGCCGCTTGCGCAAGCTGGCGCGCGAGCGCGTTATGCCGCTCGATAAGCGGCGCCAGTTCGAGCGTTCCGAGCCGGCCTTCGCGCACGACCACCTTCCCGTCGATCACGCTCCAGGCAGCCTGAGACGGAGCGCAAAAAACCAGCGCGGCCACGGGGTCGTGCAGTCCGCCCGCGAAGCTCGGTTGGCGCAGATCGAACGCCACGAAATCCGCCGCCATGCCGGGGGCGAGTGCGCCAATATCGTCTCGCCCGAGCACCGCGGCCCCACCGAGCGTGGCGAGTTCCAGCGCCTCGCGTGCGCTCATCGCATCGGGGCCGAAGCCCACGCGCTGTAGCAGCATGGCCTGCCGGGCCTCGGCCACCATCTGTGCGCCGTCGTTCGAGGCCGAGCCATCGACGCCCAGTCCCACCGGCACGCCAGCGTCACGCATGGCCCGGATCGGGGCGATACCCGATGCAAGCCGCATGTTCGAGCACGGGCAATGGGCAACCCCCGTGCGTGTGTGCGCGAAGCGCCCGATACCTGCCTCGTCGAGTTGCACGCAGTGCGCATGCCAGACGTCCGGGCCAACCCAGCCGAGGTCCTCGGCATACTCTGCGGGCGTCATGCCGAAGCGTTCGCGTGTAAAAGCCACGTCGTCGACGTTTTCGGCCAGATGCGTATGCAGCGAAACGCCGTATGCCCGCGCAAGCGCCGCCGATTCGCGCATCAGATCGCGGCTCACCGAAAACGGCGAGCACGGGGCGACCGCGACGCGCAGCATCGCGTAACGGCGGGCGTCGTGATAGGTCTCGATGAGGCGCTGCGTGTCCGTCAGAATTGCGCGCTCGTCCTCGACGAGCGCATCGGGTGGCAAGCCCCCGTCCTTCTCGCCCACGCTCATGCTGCCCCGGCTCGCGTGAAATCGCATGCCGATGCGTGTGGCCGCCGCAATGCTGTCGTCGAGCCGGCTGCCGTTCGGGTACAAATAAAGATGATCGCTCGATGTCGTGCAGCCCGAGAGCACGAGCTCCGCCATTGCCGTCAGCGCCGAGACTTCGATCATCTCCGGTGTCAGATGCGCCCAGATGCGATAAAGGCTCCTGAGCCAACCGAACAGATCCGCGTTTTGCGCCGCGGGGACTGCTCGGGTCAAGCTCTGATACATGTGGTGGTGAGTGTTGACGAGACCGGGCATCACGAGGTGGCCGGCCAAATCGAGCACTTCGTCCGCGCCACCCGGCAATTCGCTCATCGGCCCGACGGCGGCGATCCGGTTGCCTTCGACGAAAAGCCCCGCATCGCGCAGCTCGCGGCGCGCCCCGTCCATCGTCACGAGCACGTCGGCATGCTTGACGAGCAGCGTTCGGGGCCGCGGCACAGGTACTCCCGCGCCTGACTGATCGGGCATGTACGCTCCCTGTGTAGACAGGCCCTAACGATCGAGGGCCAAAATAGCGGTGGCAATAGGTCCGCCTGCGATACCCACCTTCACGGCTACGATATAGTCCTCCTCGCCGGCGCGAGTCGGCTCCGCCCCCCCCCCGCGCGTCATGCGAGCGCCATTATCTTTCCTATCGGTCGCGCACGCAGCGTTTCGACTTTCTAGAATGCCGACATACGAACCCAGGACCGCATGCGATGGGAAAACTCACCACCCACGTGCTCGACACCGCGCACGGCCGGCCCGGCGCGGGCATCAGGATCGAACTGTTCGCGCTCGGCCGCGACGATAGCCGTGCGCTCGTCGCCACCGCTGTCACCAATGCGGATGGCCGCTGCGATGCGCCGCTCGTCGAGGGCAGCGCGTTCGCGCAAGGCGAGTACGAACTCGTCTTTCATGCGGGCGATTACTTCGCCGCGGCCGGCGTTGCCCTACCGCAACCACGCTTCGTCGATCGCGTCGTGCTGCGCTTCGGCGTGGCGGACGCGGCGGCCCATTATCACGTGCCGCTCCTCGTTTCGCCGTGGGCGTACAGCACCTATCGCGGCAGTTGACGCGCCGCGAAGATCGCAATCGAACGCTGGAGACACTTCATGGCAGGTTTCGTAACCGACTGGCTCAACCTCGCGATCCGCTGGTTTCATGTCGTTGCCGCGATCGCATGGATCGGCGAGTCGTTTTACTTCGTGGCACTCGACAACAGCCTTAAAAAACCGAAAGACGCACCCCTCGCCGCACGCGGCGTATCGGGCGAGCTCTGGCACGTGCATGGCGGCGGTTTCTACAACATGCAGAAATACATGGTCGCCCCCCCGGCGTTGCCCGACCATCTGCATTGGTCGAAGTGGCCGTCCTACACCACGTGGATGTCAGGCTTCGCGCTTTTTACCGTGCTCTATCTGTTTGCACCGGACACCTATCTGATCGATCGCAATGTGCTCGACATGGGGCCTGTCGTAGCGATCGCGTCGGCGCTCGGTTTTCTCGCCGCCGGCTGGATCGTCTACGATGCGCTCTGCCGTGTATTCGGCTCCAACGATCGGCTGCTCGGCCTATGCGTAGGCGCATATGTGCTCGCGGCGATCTGGCTCGCTTGCCACGTCTTCGCCGGCCGCGCCGCCTATCTCATCGTCGGCGCGATGCTGGCGACGATCATGTCGGCCAACGTCTTCTTCGTGATCATTCCAGGGCAACGCAAAATGGTCGACGCCATGCTGAAGCGGCAGACCCCCGACCCGATCTACGGCAAGCGCGGCAAACAGCGCTCGGTGCACAACACCTATTTCACGCTGCCCGTCGTTTTCGCGATGCTGTCGAACCACTACGCGATGACCTACGCCCATCCTTACAACTGGGCCGTGCTCGCACTGATCATGCTCGCGGGTGCATTGATCCGGCAGTTCTTCGTGATGCGTCATCGCGGCGAGGCACGCTGGTATCTGCCGGCCTCCGGCATCGCGCTCGTACTGGTCGCGCTCGTATGGACGATGCCACGATCGGTCGCGCCGCAAGCTCAGGCTGCTCAGGCGAGCGCGCTGCACGTCGCCGATATCGCCCCCATCTTGCAGGGCCGGTGCGTGGCCTGCCACTCGGCGCATCCGAGTCTGATGGGCAGCGCCCCAGCGGGCGTCGTGTTCGATACCCACGAGCAGATCGAGCAAAACGCGCAGCGTATCTACCAACAGGCAGTGCAGTTGAAGTCGATGCCGCTCGGCAATGTCACCCATATGACCGACGACGAGCGAGCGAAGCTCGCGGCGTGGTTCGAGGCCGGCGCGCAACAGTGAGCGTCCGAAAAAAAACCCGCCGGGAAGGGCGGGCAGGTAGAGTCCGTCGCGCGGTACCGCGGTTTCCGAGCGAGCGCTGAAGTGCTCGGCTCCCAGCCTCGACGACGGACCAGAGGATTTACACCGGCTCGTCAGGCAGCGAGCGCTTGCGCTGGCTCCTGAGCGACGGGCTGTGCCGCCGCGGGCGTACCGAGGGCGCCCAGCATGGCATCTCCGTTCAGGCGGAAGAAGCACACGAGTTGATCGCGCGACGCAAGCTTCAAGGTTTGCTCCGGCGAAAGACCCGACAGCACTTCCGCCAATGAAGCCGTCAAGCCCAGCTTCGCCATTCCTTCGTTACGGTCTTCGCGCAGCAACCGCTGCACGAGTGTCAGATACGACAAGTTGATTTCGCGGATCGATTCGTGGTTATTAAAGGCGTTCATAGCTTTCCTCTGCTTCTATCCGAGTTTGCTGCTCTATTGTTAGATCCCTGATTGCCTGGGTCTTCTCCGCCTTACGCGGGATGTTTTCAATCTCCTTCGCACGCCACGCAAACGTTTGCGTCATCGACCTGCGCGTGTCAGCCACCGCTGCGTTGGTCAGCTACCCCAAATGCGATCAGATTCGCAGCCACTTCGCGCAGCAGATGCTGCGTCAGTGCACCGGCGCCATCCTGCGTAAGGCGCTTGAGTTCGAGCAGGTCTTGCGCTATGCGGCTCATTTCAATCTCCTGCGGTGGAGCCTTCAAATCGGATCGGCTGCAAATAAAACCGGATTCCTGTGACCAAAGTATCGGCCAGACGAACGCCGAAGCAAATCAGCCGACGCTGAACCGCACGTAATACGTGGAGGTAGGCTTGTCAGCGCTTTCCTACGCGCGCGGGCCGCCAGAACTACGGCGCCTGACCAAAAGCGCGGGCACCGAATGGGGCCGGATCGACGGAAGCGGCAAAAACTACCGTGCGTGCCCGCCTCAGTATTGAACGAGAATCGTCACGCGCCGATTCGCCGCGCGGGCCGCCTCGTCGCCGCCGAGCACGAGGGGATCGTTGTCGGCCCGGCCGACGGCGGACAATCGATGCGGGGCGACGCCCTTGTCGACGAGAAAACGCACGACGGCCCCCGCGCGAGCCGATGACAGCTCCCAATTCGACGCGTACTTCGCGTTCGAAATCGGAATGCTGTCGCTGTGCCCCTCGACGAGCACGTTGCGGGTGGAATGATCGGCCAGCACCTGGGCAACCTCGGTCAGCACCGCGAAAGAATCGGGCAACAACCGCGCATCGCCCGAATTGAACAGAACCCGGGCGTTGATTGCGATTTCGAGCCCTTGCGGTGTATCGACCATGGCGATCTGACCGCTATCGCGGAAAGGCTCGAGCAATGCCATCAACGTCTTTTTTGCGCCCTCGCGCACGCCGTCGCGGGCATTCGCCGCACTGGCCGCAGCCGCCTGCTCGTGTTGTTTCACGATGCGCTGTTCGAACGCCTTGCTCTCGAGCTCACGGTACCGGGCAAGCTGCAGCACGTACAGCGCCAGGAAAAAAACCATCAACGTGGTGATGAGATCGGCATAGGAAATGAGCCAGCGCTCCGAGTGCTCGTCGCTATCCTCCTCGCGCTCGCGTCCGCCGATGTCGGACGCCAGGCGCTTGCCCCCCGCGAAAATATTCATGGCACGAAAACCTCGTCAAAGCGGTCCGGCTGCCCGACAACCGGGAAAAGCCGGCGCGGACGGCCGATCAGGCCAAAAGCTCGGCGGAGCGCTCGCGGACTTCGCCGGCAAGACGCGTTTCGATCGTCTGAGGCGACTCCTTGCGCGAGATCGCTAGCAAACCATCGAGGTAGAGCCGCCTGAAGCGCAGCTCGCTTTCGACTTGCGCCTTGATCTTGCCGTAAAGCGGCAGGAACACGATATTGGCGATCGCCAGTCCGTAAAGCGTCGCGGTAAAGGCCGCGGCAATGCCGGCCCCGAGCTGAGCGGGTTCGAGGATATGGCCGGTGACATGCACCAGCCCGAGCACGGCACCCAGAATGCCGAACGTCGGCGCATAACCGCCGGCCTGCTGCCAGATGCGTGCGGCGGCCATCCGATTACGCTCGTAGGCCGCGAGTTCGCGTTGCAACGCGTCTTCGAGCACCGCGGTCGAGACACCGTTCGCCAACAGCTCGAGGCCGCGCCGCGCGAACGGATTGATGCCGCTCGTATCGAGCGACTCGAAAGCCAGCATGCCGTTGAGCTTGGCCCGATCCCCCCATTCGAGCAGGACCGACAGGCTCTCGCGATCGACAGTCCGCGGTTTCATGAACGCGAGATGCAGTTGCTTGATGCCGTCGAAAAAGCGGGCCCAGGTATTCTGGATCATCACTGCGCTCAGCGTACCGCCGAGCACGATGACAAAGGCCTCGAGTTGAAAGAGCGTCGAAAAATGCCCGCCTTCCAGCCAAAAACCCGTCGCAATTGCGGCTGTGCCCAGCAGCGCGCCGAATATCGTCAGCAAGTCCATAGTGTGTTCCTTTGCGCGCCGCGCGGCTCGCTTCGCCGCTTCATGCGCGGCATGACCGTCGCGGCCGACTCGTCATGCCGGGGGGGGGCATTCAGGCTTCGCGTCTGACCGGCTCGGCCGGCGCACCCGCCGCCGCCATCCTGATCGCTCTGACGGATTCGATGAACCGCTGCTCGATATCGCTCACTTCGAGCGGATCAAGTTTGATCTCGCGGCGCATCACCCAGGAGACCTCTTTCTTGCGCGCTTCGGTCATGACCGATTGGAGCCGCTCGGCGACAGCCTCGTCCGTCATCGCGGCAAGCATCTTGGCCAGATCGTATGTGTCGGTCGCGCTGACCGCTTCGAACAGCGTGCGTTGATCGACATACTCGAGATCCTCGAGCGAGGCCACCTCGCCGCCCGGCCGAGCGTTGCGCTTCGTGAAATAGCTGATGCCCTTTTGCTCGACGTAGCTGAGCACGTTCGTCTTGCGAAACGCGAACAGGTCCTCCGCAATCTCCGAATGCGACAGCTTGTTCATGAGTACCTTGCGCTCGACGCCGATCAACGCTTCGAGATCCGAGAGCTCGATCAGTTCAAGCTCGCTGTTGATCGCGACATCGAGATCGTGGTCGGCAACCTGTTGTGCACGCTCGATAATCCGAGCCGGATCGAACCGCACGACCTGGCGAGCCGTCGCGCCATCGTTCGTCGAGTGGCGGCCGCTGTTGCTCAGATGCTCCGTCCGCCCCAACTCCATGGCAACGAGATTGAGCTTTTCCATGCGCCGGAGCATCGTCATCACGTGCGGGCGAGAATGCCCGGCGATCGCGCGGCATTTCGCGATGACGCTGGGCAAGGTCACCGCGACCTCGTCCGGCTGTGAACGTCGTCCCCAGCCATCCGAGGCTTCCATGCCTTCGCCACTCGCCATCAGGGCCAGTACATGGGCGTACGAGACCACGCCCGGCAGGAAATCGGCATGGGTGTAGGTAGCGAGCAGATCGTCTTTCTTTTTCCCGCGGCGAATGGTCGTTCTGAGCAAATGCTTCAGAAGCGGCGAAGCACGCTCGAGCTCGTCATCCACCATGCTCGCCGGCACGACGGTCAATTGGCAAAAACTCAACGCCTTGGCTGTCTGCGCGCGGGGCTCGCTCGGCAACAGCGCCGCTTCGCCGAAGAATTCGCCTTTGCCGACCGTCGCAAGAACGACCTTCTTTTCGTCGCAGTGTGTGGAAATCTCGACTCGGCCTTCCGTAATCACATAGATGACGGGCTCGCCCGCGAAACCTTCCGAATAGATGACTTCTCCCGGCGCGGCCGTGCGCGTCCAGGTCGATCGTTTTTGATTCACGACACACCCCGTTTGTATTCGCTCTTCGACGGTTGCGCTGCTTCTCGTCGGCAGCGCTTCGAGCTTCTAATCCGTTAGCTCTGATAACGACACGAATTTCGTCGCCTTTAGCGAGGAAAAGCCGAAACTTGGGCAGGGTATTCGATGATTGCGGCGGTGCAATACTGTGCTTGCCCGGCTCGCCATTTAGGGCAAGACCGGGCTCGAACGCTCATGACAGCGCCCGCCGCATGCCGTCCTGGGTGAGCCATACGGGTTCGGGCAGCATCTGTTCGTCGCAGTTGTGGCCTTCGCCGCCGCGGTCGATGACGATGAAATCGCTGAATCGATCGAGCGCAATCAGCGGATGGTGCCAGACGCCCTTGGCGTAGTTGATGCCCTGCCAGCCGCGCGACACGAAAGCGCGCATCGAGGCCGGCACGAGTTCGCCTTTCGGGGCCACAACGATCAGATAGGGTGCGTCCGTCAGCGGAACGAACGCCTGGCTGCCGAGCGGATGCCGCTCGAGCATCCGCACTTCGAACGGCAACGCACGCGGTTCGCCGCGAAACACATTGAGGAGCGGCCGCCCTCCACCTTCGGTGACATCGATATGGGCGAGATCGTGGTAGCGCATCGTCGTGCCGAGGTTGATCGGGATTTGGCGCGCACCTTCGAGCTCGATGACATCGCCGAACGGCGCGAACGCGGCGCGCGTGAGCGGTTCGATAAGAAGCTCTCTCATGCCGCGCTCACTCGATGCGGCCCCAGACGCGCAAGCGCGATACGCCGCCATCCGGGAAGATGTTGAAGCGCACGTGGGTCACGGGTCCGAGCGCGGCGAGACCGTTGTCGAAGACATGCTGGGCATCCATGCGCAGCTTTTGCTCGTCGAGCAGCACCGGCCAGAACATCGATTGCGTGACGATCGAGCGATCGGTCCCCCCGGAGACGCAAGCCGCTTGCAGCGAGCAGCGATCGGGGAAGTTGCCCTTGAAGTGCGCGGTGTCGACTTCGATTCGCTCGATAGTGCCCGCATGCGCAAGCGCGACGATGGCCCAATCGTTGCCCGGTTCGCGGCGCCGCCGCGTCTCCCAGCCATCGCCCATATCGATACCGCGGCCCGGCATCAATAGAGTCGAGGCCGCGCCGAAATGTTCGTTGTTCGCCGCGACGATATATGCGCCGTTTTCCATCGCGGCCAGATCGAGCGCCGCGCCTCGGCTCACATTGGCCCAATCGACCTGCGGCTGCCCGTACACGCGAAGGCGCGCGACGCCGCCGTCGGGATACAGATTCAGGCGCACGTGCGTGTATGGCTGCGTGTCGTTCGTCTCCAGGTAGTGATGGCTATTGCCCTGCAACGTCGTGGAAGGCACGATCTGCGCCCATTGCGTTGCATCGTCGGGCTGACCGCCGCCGGGCACGTACGCGGCCTCGATCGAGGCCGCCGGAGGAAAGTTGCCGGTGAAATGGCTCGTGTCGATGTCGACGCCCTTGACGATACCGGCCCGCGCCAGTTTCACGATGCACCAGTCGTACCCCGTCGTGCGCTTACGGCGCGTTTCCCACCCGTCCATCCATTTGCCGTGGTCGTCGTACTTTCCGGGAATGAATACGGCAGGCTCCGGGCTCAGCATGCGATCCTTGGGCGCGAAAAATTCGTCGCTTGCTACCAGTGCCTGCGCGCCCAGCCGTGGATCGGCCAGATTGACGTAGCGTCGCGTGAACTCGGGCGCGTTCGGGTCGAGAATCGGGTGGGCCATCGTCGTCGTCCTTTGTATCTTTCGAAATGTCGATCTATCAATGCATCAATGCGCTCATGCCTTCACGAGATCGTCGATCCGAAACCGCGCGATGCGATAGATCTGCTCCAGGCTCGTGCGCAGCTCCTCGTCGCGCGCGTTGTTCAAACGCGCTTCGAAATTCGCGATGATGCCCGCCCGGTCGTAGCCGCGCACGGCGAGAATGAACGGAAAACCGAACTTCTCGCGATAGGCTCGATTCAGGCGCTGCAGTTTATCGAACTCTTCCTGCGTGCATTGTGCAAGACCCGCACCGCTTTGCTCGCGTGTCGATTCCTCCGTCAGCTCGCCGCGCACCGCAGCTTTGCCGGCGAGTTCCGGGTGGGCATCGATGAGCGCGAGCTGCCGCGCCGGGGCCGCCTTCGCCACGATGCCGCACATCGCCGCATGAAGCGCATCGACGCTCGAAAACGGTCTTGCATCGGCCGCCTGCCGCGCCACCCAGGGAGAATGCTCGAAGATGCCCGATAGCGCCGCCTCGAATGCGTCGCGCGGCATCGTGTTCAGTTGTTCCAGCGTGTATCGGTAGTGCATGGGCTTCACGCGCGCGCGCCATTCTCGTTTTGCCGATAGGGATGACGCGTATGCCAATGGCGCGCAATGTCGACGCGGCGCGCCACCCACACGCGATCCCTGCCTTCGATATGGTCGAGAAACCGCTGCAACGCGCGAAAGCGGCCGGGCCGACCGAGCAGACGGCAATGCATGCCGATCGACAGCATTTTCGGTACTTCGCCGCCTTCCTCGTAAAGCACGTCGAAGGCATCGCGCAGGTAGGTGAAGAAATGATCGGCCGTATTGAAGCCTTGCGGCGTCGCAAACCGCATGTCGTTCGTATCGAGCGTATACGGAACGATCAGTTGCGGCCGCTTTTCGCCGCCTGTCACCTCGACTTCGGTCCAAAACGGCAAATCGTCGCCGTAGTAGTCGGAGTCGTAAAGGAAGCCGCCGTACTCCGCCACGAGCCGCCGCGTGTTCGGGCTGTCGCGCCCGGTATACCAGCCGAGCGGCCGCACGCCCGTGACACGCTCGATCGCCTCCATGCCGAGCCGCATATGCTCGGCTTCACGCTCGGGCGGCATGTCCTGATAGTGGATCCAGCGCCATCCGTGACAGGCAATCTCGTGCCCCGCTTCGACGAACGCGCGCGCCACTTCGGGGTTGCGCTCGATCGCCATGCCGACGCCGAAGACCGTGAGCGGCAGGCCGCGTTTGTCGAACTCGCGCAAGATGCGCCAGACGCCGGCACGGGAGCCGTACTCGTAGATCGACTCCATGCTCATGTGTCGCGCCGGATAAGCGGCCGCGCCGACTATTTCGGACAGAAACTGCTCGGAAGCGGGATCGCCGTGCAGTACGCAGTTCTCGCCGCCCTCCTCGTAATTGAGAACGAACTGCACGGCGATACGCGCCCCGTCGGGCCAATCGGCCTGAACGGGTTGCCGGCCATAGCCGATCAGGTCGCGCGGATAGCGGGGCTCGGATGTCATGGCAAAGTCCCTGCCAAAAAGAAGTTGACCGTCCGTGCGGCGCAGCGGCATGCGTGCGAGGCACGGCAACGGTTCGAATCGGTCGGATCAGTGTATAGAAAACGCCCTCGGGCGCCCATACGGGCGCGCCGATAGCGAAGCTCACCGCGCGCATATGTCCCGCGCGGGCAGCGCGGCTGCCGCGAACCGGCTTTGCGCTGCGCTACGGCGTCTCGCGCGGGCTGAACTCGGCCAATGGACCGTCATAGCGCTTCGCGAGCGGACGCGCATACTCGCCACGTTTGGCCGTGGCGAGCCCGAGCGAAACGAGCGCCTCGGCCCATTTGAGCGCCGCGGTGACACCTTCGACGACGGGTGCGCCGATCGCGTCCTCGATCGCGCGACAAAGGTCGACCATGCCGGCGCAGCCGAGCACGATGGCGTCGGCGCCATCGTCCGCGAGCGCACGGCGGCACTCATCGACGATGAGTCGACGCGCCCCGCTGCCCGGGCGGTCCAGATCGAGCACGGCAACCTCGGTCGCGCGCACGTTGCGGCAAAACCGCTTCATCCCGTAGCGCTCGGCCAGATGCCACGCCATGCCCGTCGTACGGGCGAGCGTCGTGACGACCGTAAATCCCGGCGCGATGACGCTCGCCGCATGCATCGCGGCCTCGGCAATGCCAATGACGGGTCCGCGTGCAAGCTCGCGCGCCGCGAACAAGCCCGGATCGCCGAAACAGCCGATGACGTAAGCATCGATTCCCTCGCGCTCGCCGGCCGCCACTTCGGCCAGCAATCCCGGCAGCGCGAGCGACTCGTCGTACCAGCTCTCGATCGATGGCGGCCCCATGCTCGACGTGGCGGAAATGATCTCGGTGCCCGGCGCCGCGATGCTTCGTGCGCATGCCGCCATCGTATCGGTCATGCGCGCAGTCGTATTCGGATTGATGAGTTTGATCTTCATCGCCTGGTGGTTCCCGCGAGCGTTGAGCATGTCGTCGGACGATCAGCCGCGCAGCCCGCGTGTGGCGAGCCAATAGAACAAGGCGGCAAGCCCAACGCCGATGAACCACGAAAAGTTCGCAAGCGTTGCGAGTGCGGGCGTCATGACGCAGGCCACGGCAAGCGCCGCAGCCGGCAACACGGCCGCGACGGCGCGCCAGTTCACACCGCCTCGGTACCAGTAGGTTCCGTGCTCGGACATCGAATAGAGATCGTCGAGCACGACATGCTGCCGCTTCACGATGAAGTAATCGACGATCAAGACGCCATACAACGGGCCGATGAACGAGCCGAGCACATCGAGCGTGTAGTGGATCACGGCCGGGTTGTTGAACAGGTTCCACGGCGTGATGAACACCGACGCCGTCGCGGCCAGCATGCCGCCCGCGCGCCAGCTGATATGTTTCGGCGCCACGTTCGAGAAGTCGAATGCCGGCGAGACGAAATTCGCGACGATATTGATGCCGATCGTCGCGATCATGAACGTCAGCGCGCCAAGCACGACGGCGAACGGCTGATCGATGCGCCCGACCGTGGAGACCGGGTCCGTGATGAGCTCGCCGAATACGGGCAGCGTCGCCGAGGTCGTCACGACCGTGACCAGCGAGAACGCCAGGAAGTTGACCGGGAGCCCCCAGAAATTGCCGCGTTTGACGCTCGCGTAGCTCTTGCAGTAGCGCGAAAAGTCGCCGAAGTTCAGCATCGGCCCGGAGAAGTACGAGACGACGAGCGAAATCGCCGTGATCGTGACAGGTAATGCCTCCCAGCCGTGGTACTTCACGGTTCCAAGATTCAGATGGATGTTCGATATGCCTGCGCGCGCAACCATGTACCCGGCCAGGATGAACATGACCACGTACACCGCGGGGCCCGCGAAATCGATGAACTTCTTGATCGTCTCCATCCCGTTCCAGAACACGAGTGCCTGCAATACCCAGAGCACCATGAAGCCGGCCCAGCCCAGCGTCGACAATCCGAGCCAGCCATGATGATGAACGTCGGCATAGGGCATCAGCTGCGGGGCGAACTTCAGCAGAACGATGACGAACGCGCTCGATGCGAGATAGGTCTGAATCCCGTACCAGGCAACGGCGATGAGCCCGCGAATCACGGCCGGGATGTTGGCGCCGAGCACGCCGAACGTGGCGCGGCAAATGACCGGGTAAGGCACGCCGTTTTGCTGGCTCGACTTCGCGATCAGATTCGCGAAGACATTGACGATTCCGATGCCGACCAAAAGTGCAACCAGCACTTGCCAACTCGTCAAGCCGAGCGCGAACAAGCTTCCCGCGAACACATAGCCCCCCACGCTATGCACGTCCGACATCCAGAACGCGAAAATGTTATAGGCGCCCCAGTGTTGATCGCGCAGCGGCGCGAGATCCGCGTTGCACAGACGTTCGCTATAGCCTGCGGGCACACCCGTATCGGCATGGGCGGACGATGGGCCGACAGCGCCGGCATCGGTGGGTACGGTCAGGTCAGGCATAAGCGTCTCCGGTAAAGGAACAACGTTGCTGCGCGGCGTGTCGGATACCCGCGCAAGACCGAGCGCCTGTCGAACGGCAGCCGCGGTCGGCGCGATTCGCGGCTGAAAGTTATTTAGTTGTACTAAACAGTTGAAGAGGACCCGCCTTTCGGGGACCCTCGGCGCATGCGCGTGTTAGCCGAATACCTCGCGCAAATCGGCCGCCCCGCGCGCGGGCCGATCGAGCATCTTCAGTTCGACCGTCTGCAAATGACGCACCATCAACTCCGAGGCGCGCGCGGTGTCGCCGGCGCCGATTGCATCGACGATTTGTGCGTGTTCGTCGAACGAGCACGGACTACGCCCCAGCGATTCATAGAGCGCCGAGATCAACGTCGAGCGCGCAACGAGCCCGGCGAGACAATTGCAGAGCACGCGATTACCGGTGAGCTCCGCGAGCGCCGTGTGAAACTCGCCCGATAGACGGATCCACGAACGGAAATCGCGATGCTCGAACGCAGCGCGTTCGCGCTCGATCATCTTGGCGATCACCTTCAAATGCGCCGCCCCCTTCCCGTCTTGATTGCCGCAAACGCGCTCGATCACCGCTGCCTCGATGATGCGGCGCATCTCGAACACCTCATGCACCTCGCGTAGCGATGGGCTGGCCACGAAGGCGCCGCGATTCGGCTCGAGATCGACGAGATGCTCGCCGGCGAGCTGCGAGAGCGCTTGCCGCACCGTTCCGCGCTTGACATCGAACACCTCGCACAGCTGAGCCTCGGTGAGCTTCGCGCCGGGCTTCAACCGGTGTTCGAGGATCGCGTCGCGAATGCGCTCGGCAATCGCCGAGGGTATTGCAGCGTCGGATGATTTCGGCGTCGGCATGATGGGTATAGTAGGTTGGACATAAAGATTGTCAACAATTTTATCGACCACGAACGGCGCCCATCATTGCGGGTTTCTACTGAAAAATCCGCTATTTGGTGCATAAACGCGCCAGCCACGTGCATGCCCGGGAAAGGTGCGCACCGCATCCGGGCGAGAAATCGAGCATCAGATTGTCAACAATTTAGCGCGCGCCGTGCGCTACGAGAAGTGCGGTTCAGGCGAGCGTGGGATGCCCGCTGACGGTCAGCGAGAACCCCTCGCCGTCGGCTTGGAGCCGCGCCCGAGCGCCGAACGGGAGCGTAACGAGGTCGCTGCCATGGCCGAAGCGCAGGCCGGTTACGATCGGTATGCCCGTGACGGTGCGGATGTGCTCGACCATGGCGGAAAAGTCGTAACCGTTGTCGAGGGGCGCCAGCTTGCCGCCGATGAAATCGCCGAGTATCAGCGCCCGCTGGCGCGCGAGAACGCCGGCGTGATGAAGCTGATAGAGCATTCGCTCGACGCGGTACGGATGCTCGTTCACGTCTTCGACGAACAAAATCCCGCCGTCGATGTGCGGCATATAGGGCGTGCCGACGAGCGCGGCGATCATCGCGAGATTGCCGCCCCAGAGCGTGCCGCCCACGTCGATTTCGACACATTGCGCGACGGGTTCGCGCACGGTGAATTCGCTCGATTCGAGCGCCGTCCAGAAACACGCGTCGGTGAAGGCGCTGACGGTCTCGGCGCCGAAATTGGCCGTAAGCATTGGCGCGCCGAACGTCACGAGACCTGCGCGAGCAAAGAGCGCCAATTGGATCGCGGTGAAATCGCTGTGCCCGCAGATCGCGATCGGGGCCCCTGCAAGACGCCCCGCGAGCCCCGCGTAATCGAGCAGGTCGAGAATGCGCACCGCCCCGTAGCTGCCGCGCAAGGCCAGCACGATGTCGGGCAGCGGATGGGCCGGATCGGCAAGCCGATTGAGATCGCCCGCGCGTTGCGCGTCCGTGCCGCCAAAGCGCAGGTAGCGGCGCTGCGCCACGTCCTCGCCGCTCACGCGGTGACCTTGCGCGCGCAGTCGCGCAACGCCGCGCTCGACGGCGGCCATATCGGGCGGGTAGCCGGAGGGAGCGACGATCTCGATGGTGTGCGTACGGGTCATGGTCGATTTCGAAACGGGGTGAACGTTGCCGGCTCGTCAATGTCACTCAGCACGGGCTGACGGGGCGTGCAGGCTGCTCATCGACGGCATCGGTAGCACCAGCCGCACCAGCCGCACCAGCCGCACCGGCCGCACCGGCCGCACCGGCCGCACCGGCGACATGCGCGCTTGCCGCGGCACGCGCGGCGCGAATCGCCCTGCGCCGATGCGCAAAAAATGACTTCAGCGCGTCGCTGCACTCGGTTTCGAGCACGCCGCCAATAACGTGGGTATGGTGGTTGAGCTGGGAATTGGCGAACGCATCGACGACACTGCCGCACGCCCCCGTCTTAGGGTCGTGCGCGCCGAACACGACGCGAGCAATCCGCGCATGCATGATGGCGCCCGCGCACATCAGACAAGGCTCGAGCGTCACATAAAGCTCGCAGCCCGGTAGCCGATAGTTTTGCAACGTTTGGGCGGCCGCGCGCAACGCAACCATTTCGGCATGAGCCGACGGGTCGTGACCGCCGATGGGATGGTTGAAGCCGGTTGCCAGCACGCGTTCGCCTTGCACCAGCACTGCGCCGACCGGCACCTCGCCCGCTGCGCGCGCGGATTCGGCGGCTTGCAGCGCTTGTTCCATGTAACGGCGATCGCGCTCCGCCGCGGTCTGTGCATTGGCGCGCGCACCGTTCTGTTCGGAATCGGGCGCAACGGGGCGCGCACCGGGTTCGTTCACGAAAGTCCAGCCCGCTGCGGCTCGGCCGCATCTTGCGCGTCGCTCTGGACGCGCTCGGAGAGCCGCTCGGCAATGCGCCGGCAGTATTCGCGCGGCACGACCGTTGGCTCGCCGCGCAACGATTCCAGCGCCATATCGAGGGCGAGCAGCTTGGCTTGCAGGCGGCAACGCGCTGCCTGGTCGCCCGCGGCGTTCAGTTCGTCTTGCAAATGACGCAGGGAGCGCAGTTGCTCCACGGCCGGCGGCACGAAACCTGCGTTCTTCAGTATCCGATGGGCGACGCGAACTTCCTCGGGCACGAGCAAGTCGTCGTCGAGTTCCTGCGGCGCCCCGGCGCCGGGCAAATCGTCGAACTCCCCACGCGCTGCTGCGGCGGCGATGCGCTGTTCGACCAAAGCATCAAGCAATTTCATCTGCGATCCACTACATGGCGGCGCGGGCATTTTAGCAGGCCGCAGCCGGGCCTCGCCGATTCGGCGTTAGACGCCATCCTCGGTGGGTCAGGCCGACGGCTGATGCTGGCCACTCGGCGCCGCGCTACATGCCGATCTTCGCTCGCAGTTCACGGGCCGTCTCGAGCAATCCTTCATAGCCTGCCCGGCTGTGCTCGGGGAGGTCGGGATCGCCCACGAGCGCGCCAAGCGTCTCGATCAAGCTGTATACGATGCCTTTTGCGGCGCTGACGGCGATGTTGCCGGTACTGAGCTGCTTGTCGACGTGACTGAGCGCCGATTCGAACTCGCCGAGTTCGAGCGGTTTGGAGGGTCGGTCTTCGCTGGGTTTGTTCGACGGATCGGACATCATGGCGGTCATTTCCTCACATTCGGCGGGTCCTGCGCCGGTCGCCGCGCTGCGCAAACGCGCCGCCGATCGAGACCCCGTGGGTTCTTATATACCCGCTGCGCGCTCACGTCCACCCGGTGTGCTTGCGCCGCCGCACGCAACGTCCGCGAAAGGTCGTGTAATTAGGTAGCAGGCACTGGGCAAACCACCCGCCAAGAGTTTCGCTTCGATCAACGTTTCGAACCCTTCGCCGTCGCAAGATGCGCATTGACGCGGATCGGCGGGCCATCGTCGCGATACGGCGGCTGCGGCACGAACGTATCGATGACGCCCGGCCGGAATACCGCGCACCACGTGCTGCCGCCGTACTGGAAGTAACCGAGCTCGTCACCTTTGTCGACGTGCTGTCCGGGCAGCGCCACGATCCGGCACGAGGACACCTCCGCCATACCCACGAAGACGCAGGCCACCTCCCCGATCGCCGGATCGTCGCAATCGATGACGATGACTGCGCGCGCCGCCACCGCTGTCGTGTAGCCCTGGGAATGATTGAGCCCGCCAGGGTCGGCACCCTGTGCCTCGGTATTCGAGTAATACGTTCCGTCGACGTTGTACGCTTCGCAGATCCGTCCCGCGACGGGCGCATGCCAGCGGTGGTAATTGAACGCGCTCAAATAGCCCTGATAGACGGACCCACCGACGAAGCGCTGCACACGTTCGTCCGGTGTGCAAACCAGCATTTCACGCAGTGAATACGGCTGTGCCTTGAGCCAAAAATGGTCGTAGAGCTGCGCGTCCTCTCGCACGTTGTATGGAGACGCTTCGCAAGCACTGACGATGATGCGGTGATCGTCGGGATGCGCCACGGGTCTCGCGCCGGGGCGGAGTTCGCGCGTGAAGAATGCGTTCCATGAAGCGAAGCCCCAATACGGCTTGGCGGGATCGCAAAGGAATGCATCCATATCGATCTTGCGGCGAGCCTCTTCGCAGAACCATCCATCCGGCGAATCGGCGTTCAGGTGCGTACGCGAATGCGGACCGCTCAGGAACCCGCACCAGTAATCGAGTACGCGCCTCATCTGCGCATTGAAGGCCGGATCGCGAAACGCGGCATACCCCGACGGCATGCACATCGGCCAATCGAGGACCGCATTCAGCGGCGTCGCCACCGGTGCGGACGCGTCGAACGGCGGCGCGAAAGTCATCAGATAGTCGACGATGCGAATCAACTCATCGATCGATCCGTAGCCCAGCTCATAGCCGGCGTCGCGCGCATCGTCGATTGCGCGGGTCAGATTCATCCGAAGCACGGGATCGCCGTGCACGAGATTCGACAGGTCGCGAACCACACTTGCGGGTGACCATGCTTGCCCCGCGCGTTCGGCCCTTGCGCGCGAGCGCGCGGCGATCTCGCAACGAAACGCCGCCATGCGTTCTTCCTGCGCCGGCATCCAGCTGCCGAGACGGCGCCGTTCCTTCAACGGTCCTTGCTGATCGTCGCTCATGGCGCCCTCCCTCCTGTGCGCCTGCACGCGAGCAATTTACCTGCCACACCGGCCATGGCCCGACGAGGCCGCGCGGGAATAGCCGTTGCGTATCCGGACAGGCCGAGCGGGCATCGATACCTGGCCGGAGGCATCCATTCTCGTCTTCTCGAAGGAGATCCCACCCATGTTCATCCACAACAAGCGTCTGCAATACACCGTGCGCGTCGGCGCGACCGACCCCGGTCTCGCCAATCTGCTGCTTGAACAATTCGGCGGGCCGCAAGGCGAGCTCGCTGCCGCCATGCGCTATTTCACGCAAGCCGTTGGCGAAGAGGATTCGGGGCGAAAGGATATGCTTTACGACATCGCGACCGAAGAGCTGAGCCACCTCGAAATCATCGGTTCGATCGTCGCGATGCTGAACCGCGGCGCGAAAGGCGAGCTCGCCGAGAACATCGATGCGCAGGCCGAGACTTATCGCAAGCTCCACGGCGCCGGCAATGACAGCCACGTGACGCAACTGCTTTACGGCGGTGGTCCGGCGCTCACGAACTCGGGCGGCGTGCCCTGGAGTGCAGCCTACATCGACACGATCGGAGAACCGACCGCCGATCTTCGCTCGAACATCGCCGCCGAGGCGCGCGCAAAAATTATCTACGAACGCCTCATGAACGTGACCGACGACCCGGGCGTGCGCGATGCTCTGGGCTTTCTCATGACGCGCGAAGTGTCGCATCAGAAGTCGTTCGAGAAAGCACTGTATTCGATTACAGGCAATTTCCCGCCGGGAAAACGGCCGCCCGCCAGCGAGTTCGCGCAGGTCTACTACAAGATGTCGCAAGGCGATGCGCCTATCGAAGGCCCATGGAATCGGGGCGACGGCCTGCGGCTCGTCGCCAATCCGCCCGCGGCCGCGGACGGGGGCGATGGCACGGCATCGGTCGTCCTGTCCCATGCGGAGCGCACCGCGCTCGAGGCCATGGCGCAGCGCCAGCAGTCGGACCGCGCCGTGGATCCCACCACGGGTGCGGAACTCGGTAGCCAGAAAAAATAACCGGAGGTCCGCCTACCCGGCGGGCACTCGTCTCGCTCGCTCAGGCGTAGTCGGGGCTCGCCGGAGCGTAAGGCTGCGGGGCGAGCAGGCTGTCATAGACGCTCAGATAATCGTCGGTCATCCGCTGCGCCGTAAAACGCTCGTCGAATAGGCGACGGCACGTGCGGCGATTGATGTCGCCTATCGCGTGAACCGCGGCGACGGCGCTTTCGACGTCGTCGACCACGCGGCCGTTCAGGCCATCTTCGATAATCTCCGGGATGGCCCCACGACGAAACGCGATCGTCGGTGTGCCGCAGGCCATCGCCTCCACGATCACGAGACCGAACGGCTCCTCCCAATCGATCGGCATCAGTAGCGCGCGGGCTTCGGAAAGCAGACGGGCGCGCGCTTCGCCACCGACTTCGCCAAGGAATTCGACATGGCGGCGATATCGTGAGATGAGCGGTTCGATCGTTTCGCGAAAATAGTGTCGTTCGCCTTCATGGACGACCGCGGCGATTTTGAGCGGGACATTCGCCCGACGGGCGATCTCGATCGCGAGGTCGGGACGTTTGCCGGGCGTGATGCGGCCCATGAACAGCAGATATTCGCCGGCACGCTCCGCGTACGGCAGTTCGTCCGGCGGTATGCCATGGTGGACCGTGCGCTGCCAACGAGCCCAGGGCAACGGAGTGCGCTGCGAACGCGAAATGGAGACCAGCGGAACGTCGGCGAACGTACGCAGCAGCGGGCCGTGGTCGTCGGGCAACAGTAAGCCGTGCAGCGTCGTGATATGGCGGCAAGGCAGATAATGCGCGAGCGGAAAGTGTAGCGGCTCGCCATGAAAATGCACGATATCGAACTCATGCGCGCGTCGGGCCAATTGCCCGAGTTGATGAAGATGGTGAGCCTGCGTATCCCAGACATTGCGATCGCGCCATAACGCGCGCTCGCAGCTCGGCACGAGGCGGCCAGACGTGCGCGAGTCGCCGCTCGCGAAAAGGGTCACATCGTGGCCGCGCGCGACGAGCGATTCGGTCAGGTAATGGACGATGCGCTCGGTCGCGCCATACGCGTAAGGCGGAACGCTTTCGTACAAAGGCGCGATCTGGGCGATACGCATGGTAGGGACTCCGGCGGCGGCATGCTGGCGGCTGAGCATCGCGCATGCCTGCGCCCGCGGTTTTGCATCCTTCGCTTGGAGGGCGCCCCGCCGCGCACCGGTCGACGGCTGCGTCCCATCCGTGATAGCGTCCCATTCCTTTTGGCTTTCGAGCAGGTCCTCGTTATGGCATCTCGCAGTGCGCACCATCTGACCGGTTGGGCAGCTGGTGTGATCGCAGCGGTGCTCGTCGCGCAAGCGAGCGCGGCGGGCCACTGGTATATCGGCAGCTTAGGCGCGTGCCTGGCGGGCGTCGTGGGCGGCACAGCGCCCGATTGGCTCGAGATCGCGTGGTGGAGTCGCAGCCGGCGGCTTTGGATCGCGCATCGCAGCGCCACACATTGGGGCGTCGGATGGATCGCTGCCCTCGTTCTCGCCTATCGCTCGCTGGGCCATGCGCATCCCTTCGCCGCGCCGCTGTTCGGGTTCGCCTGCGGCGGCATCATGCATCTCGTTGCCGACTGGCCCAACCCGCTCGGCGTGCCGTGGATATTCAGGCGTCATTCGCTGAACTGGTGGAAAAGCGGGCGCTGCGATCTGCTCGTGGTCGCACTGGCGTGGGGAGCGGCCTGTTGGGTCGCCCGGCCGCTCCTGGCCGCGCCCATTGGACAGCTGGCGCATGGGCTGCGCGTGCTCACGCACTGAGCAGCGGCCCTCGTAGGAAAACGCCGACAGCGTGTGTAGTCCGGACGACAGAATCTTCCGCCGCCGCTGATTGGTAGCGCCAACGATCTGAACAATACTTCCGTTCACCGCACGCCCGTCCCGAAGTTCTAGCCAAGCAGTGCAACGCAAACGTCGTGCGACCCGACTCCCGCTGAAGAGGCAAACAGTGAACGATCGCGAAACGCTCGAATCGATGCGCGAATTCAACATCTCGTATCTGATGCTCGCGCAGCACATGCTCAACGACGATTTTGCCGAGGGCATGTTCCGGCTGGGCTTGTCGGCGCAGATGGCCAACCTGATCCAGATGCTGTCGCCTTCTCAAACGGTCAGGCTTGCCCAGAGCGAAGACCTGGTCTGCGACATCCGGTTCGATGACGCCGCGATGCTGTCGGCCCTGGCAACGACCGATACGGGCCGCGATCTGAGCGCGATGCACGCAGCCATTTTGCTGGCCGCACAACCTGCCAGGCAGTTCAGCTGACCGACCAACGGAGCACGCCATGCCGAAGATGAGCCTGATCGAAGAAGCGCGGGAAGTGTCGCGCGCCGTCGCGTTGATTGAGCTGGGCGCCCGCATGCAGGTGCTCGAATCGGAACTGACGCTCTCGCGCGACAGGCTGATTCGCATTTATCGCGAGGTCAAAGACGAGTCGCCGCCGAAGGGCATGCTGCCCTCCTCTGCGGATTGGTACATGACCTGGCAGGCCAATATTCACTCGTCGCTCTTCTATCACACGTACACGTTTCTGAGAAACGAAGCGAGCTGTTCGCACGTCGACGCGCTCACCAAGGGCTACCGCCTCTATCGCGAGCATTGCACGCGCGGCGGACTCGATGTGCATCTCGACTTGACGCGCGCCTGGACGCTCGTACGCTTTTTCAAGGGCGGCATCCTCGACATGCATCCATGCTGCCGGTGCAAAGGCAAGTTCGTCTCTTATAAGCACGATCTGCCCCGCGCCCGCGCGTGCGTCATGTGTCAGCCGCCGTCGCGCGCAGGCAAGAAATCGAAGACGTTGAACTGACAGGGCTCGATTTTCTGTCGAGCAAGCTGAGCAATACTTGCAGCGGGTGCGGTAAATCCGCTGCATCGATCGCCCTGACCTGGCAGCGGCAGGAGTAGCCGCTCGCCATCAACCTGCCCCGGTCGCGATGTCGCGCCACAGCCGGCGCCCAGCTCATGCCGTAAATCGTCTCCGACGTCGCGCGGTTTCGTGCCTCGTGCCCGTAGGTGCCCGACATGCCGCAGCAGGCCGCGCGCGGAACGTTCAATCGTGCGCCGAAAGCCGTGAAAACGCGTTTCCAGTCATCGATTGCGCTCGCCGCGTTCGTCCGCTCGGTGCAATGCGCGAGCAGGACATAGGTTTCGGCATCGTCGGCAACACGCTGAGTCGCGGACCCGAGCGCCTCGGCCAGCCATTCCTGCAGCAGATGGACGCGGGGCGCGCCGGCTTCGCCCAGCGCTTCTCTGTACTCCGAGCGATAGACCAATGTCATCGCCGGATCGATACCGACCAGGGGCACGCCGGCCGCTGCCAGGCGCCCGAGCATCCGGGCGTTTCGCTGCGCGGTGCGACGAAACCGATCGAGGAACCCATGCACATGCAACGGTTTCCCACTGGGCAGAAGCGGCGCAAGCAACGGGTGAAAGCCGAGCTTGTCCAGCAGGCGCAGCGCGTCGAGCACCAGGCCGGCTTCGAAATGGCTCGTGAACGCATCCTGTACGACGACGACAACCTGCCGTCCCTCGGCTTGCGCGGCGGCGATGGTCTCGGGCGTCGCCATCGCAACGCCGCCACGGCGCGCCTCGAGGACCGCATCCATGCCGCTCAGCATCGGGATGCCGACCAGGCCGATGCGTCGCAGCCCCCACTGTCCCATATGGCTAGCCAGTACCGCGTTGACCCAGCGAGGAGCCTTGGCCATCCATGGCAACGCCGGCTCCAGACAAGCCAACACCCAATCTCTGGCGGGACGTAGATAGCGGGTGTGGTAAACGGCCAGGAACCGGGCACGAAACGCAGGCACGTCGACTTTGACCGGGCACTGCCCCGCGCAGGACTTGCACGCGAGACACGTGTCCATCGCCTCTTTGACTTCGTGCGAAAAGTCGTACTCGCCTTTTCGCTTCGCAAGCGTGTTACGGATTCTTCGCGGGAGCGAAGCGATGCGCTGCACGAAGCCTTGCTCCCGACCGTCGAGATGTCGGGCGTACCCAGCCTCGCTGATCAGATACAACCATTCGCGCAGCAGCGATGCGCGGCCCTTCGGCGAAAAGCGGCGCTCGCGCAGCGCTTTCCAGGACGGACACATGGCATCGTCGGGCGCGAAATTGAAACAGGCACCGTTGCCGTTGCAATGCAGCGAATCCGCGAACGTTCGGCGCAACGCGACCGGAATGATGCGATCGCGCTGTCCCCGCGTCGGGACTTCGTCGACACGCGTGAGCGCCTGTCCCGGCGGCGTGGCGATTTTGCCGGGGTTGAGCTGATTGTTCGGATCGAACGCGGCCTTGATCTGCTGCAGACGTCCATATAAAGGCCCGAAAAACGCCGGGGCGTACTCCGAGCGCAAACCCTTGCCATGCTCGCCCCATAGCACGCCGCCATATTGGCGGGTCAATGCCGCCACCTC
The DNA here is from genome assembly GCF_013282575.1 of Paraburkholderia sp. NMBU_R16. Lineage (GTDB taxonomy): Bacteria > Pseudomonadota > Gammaproteobacteria > Burkholderiales > Burkholderiaceae > Trinickia. The sequence goes on along the minus strand of NZ_JAAAYE010000026.1, from coordinate 27,027 downwards.
GTCGGTGATCGAACGCACGAGGCCCTCCTGCTCGGGGTCCTTCATGTCGAGAACCGGGCGAACGTGCAGTACGCCGGCGTCGGCATGACCGAACATGCCGTACGTCAAGCCCCGGCGGTCCAGCAGCGCGCGGAACTCGGCGATGTAGTCGGCGAGGTGCTCGGCGGGCACCGCCGTGTCTTCCACGAACGGAATCGGGCGCGCCTCCCCTCGAAGGCGTCCAAGCAGGCCGACCGCACGCTTGCGCATCTCCCAGACCTTTCCGACTTCCACGTGGCCGCGGGCCACCGAATGCCCCAGCATGCCGCGTGCGTCATTTGCTGTGGCAAGCAAAGCGAAGGCCGCGCTCAGCGACGTTTCCAGTGTTTCCGGTTCGTCAGCTGCAAACTCGATGAGATTGACGCCTTCCAGTGGGGACGTGGTATCGGGAAAGAATCGACGGATGGCAGGCCAAGTATTGTCCTCACGTGCAAGACCGAGAACGACTGAATCGATCGTCTCGATCGACGCCGCATCGACCTTCAAAAGCCGCGGCGCATCGCGCAACGCGGCGTCGAAACTGGCGTAGCCCACCACGATGAGCGCCGTGAACTTCGGAATGGGCAACAAGCCGACCTTCGCTTCAGAGATGAAGCCTAGCGTGCCCTCCGAGCCGCAGAGAATACTGTTCAAATCGAATCGGCCTCGGCTGTCGCGAATGTGAGCGAGGTCGTATCCGGTCAAGCTGCGGTTCAGCTTCGGAAAGTGCCGTTGAATCAGCTCGGCGTCGCACTGCTGGATGTCGTCGACCGTGCGATGCACACATCCGATCAAGTCCTCGCGCGACCGGATGCCGGCGAGGGTCTCGTCGTCGATCGGCGCGGAGGTCCAGACGGTTCCGCCGGTGAGCACCGTGACCAGCTCGAGCACATGATCGCGCGTCTTGCCGTACCGGCACGAGCCCTGCCCGCTCGCATCGGTGTTGATCATGCCGCCGATCGTGGCGCGGTTGGACGTCGAGAGCTCGGGCGCGAAAAAAAGGCCGTGCGGCTCCAGCGCGGCTTCCAACTGGTCCTTCACGACACCCGCCTGAACACGCGCCCAGCGCTCCTCGACGTTGATCTCGAGAATGCGATTCATGTGGCGCGAGAGATCGACTGCGACACCCTCTCCGAGCGATTGACCGTTCGTGCCGGTGCCTCCGCCACGCGGAAAAAGACGAACCCCATGGAAACGCGGATTCGATGCGAGACGCGCAATTCTCACCAAGTCCTGCTGTGTTCGTGGGAACACCGCAAGTCGGGGCACCACCTGATAGATGGAGTTGTCCGTAGCGAGCGCGGTGCGATCGGCATAGCCATCGCGGATGTCGCCTTCGAAGCCATGCATCCGCAGTTCGGTAGCGAACGCCAGATAAAGGTTGCCGACTTCCGGCAATCGATCGAGACGCGGAATCATGAGGGCTCCCTTGCGGCGTATAACTCATGGATAGCGAGTCTAGGTTGCTTCCCGTCAGGCAAAAAGTGTATTGTTTTGCGCTCTTACATGAGTTTTATGAATGAATCCGAGAACCCTGACTCCGTCTATGTCGCTGCTCCTCGCGTTTGAGGCCTCGGCCAGGCACCAAAGCTATACGCGGGCTGCGGAAGAGCTTTCGTTGACGCAGAGCGCGGTCAGCCGCCAAGTGCAGGCGCTCGAGGAGCTACTCGACGTGCGGCTTTTTCTGCGTAAGGGGCGGCGAATCGAATTGACCGATGCGGGGCGCCTGTACATGCGCGAGGTGGGCGCGGCGATTGCATCCATACGCAATGCAACGCTGCAGGCCATTGCCTATCGCTCCGGAGGCGGCAACCTGAATCTCGCGGTATTGCCGACTTTCGGCGCGCGTTGGTTGATGCCGCGCCTGCATTCGTTTTACGCCGCGAACCCGAGCGTCGTCGTCAATATGCATTCGCGAATCGGCCACCTCGATCTCGAAGCGGCGGGCATGGATGCGGTCATCGGCGTCGGCAACGCCGAGTTGCCCGGTCTCATCTGCCACCGTCTGCTCGAAGAGGTGCTCGTGCTGATCGCGAGTCCCGATTTGTTGCGTCGGCATCCGGTCGAATCGCCGCGGGATCTCGGTTCGTTGTTGCTGCTGCGCGTCGCGACACGGCCCAATGTTTGGCGCGAATGGTCCGATGCCTACGAAGTCCCGCTGCGCGGGGTCTATCCGGGACCCATTTTCGAATTGACGTCGCACCTGATCCAGGCCGTGGCGACCGGCATCGGGGTCGGCCTCGTTCCTCGATGCCTGATCGAGGAAGAGCTGGCCTCGGGCAAACTCGTCATGCCCTTCGATTTGCCCTATGCCAGCGGGATGAGCTATTACTTTGGCTACCCCGCTCAGAAAGCGGAGCTGCCATCGGTCGCCACGTTTCGAGATTGGCTGTTGGCACGGCCGTAAGCTTGCGCGATGAGTGGTTAGAAACGATACAGGTACGCAACGTTGACAGTGCTGTCATCGTTGATGCAAAACCGAGGCGGATCGACAGCCGGCAACCCGTGCCCGGGGCGCGACGGCCGCTAGCGGGCGTGTCCTGGCGCCGCATGCCGGGGCAGGCTGATCGTGAACACGCAGCCTGTGCCAGGCACGTCGCGCACGCTCAGAGTCCCGTTGTTCGCCTCTACGCTGCGCCGCGCAATGGATAGACCCAGCCCAAGGCCAGTTCGGTCCTTCCCGCTTTGTGTAAACGGCAGAAACATCCGTTCCGCGTCGCCAGGCGGAAGACCGCCGCACTCGTCCCTCACGTCGATCAGGATGCGATCCGACACGGCATACGTGTCGAGCGTCACCTCGCCGTGGAGATGCGTAAACTTGAAGGCGTTCTGCAGCAGGTTGGCCAATGCCGAGTAAAGTTGGTCGCGATCTCCACAGATAGCCAGCCGCGGGTCCACTGCGGACACCGTCAATACGCATCCACGAACCTGAGCCGCGAGATCGGCAGCCTGTTTGACTTCCGCAATGAGGTCGGCAACCGGAATCATTCTGGATTGCGCGGAAAGGCCCGTTGCTTCCCGGACATCTTCCAGCGATTGCGCGATCAGATCGCGCAGCCCGCCAAGGCTTCGCTCGAGCACGGCCCCTGTTGCCCCCGACAGACTCAAGCTTCCGGTTTTGGCGGCGGTAAACGCGAGCGTGGCAGTGTGCAGCAGGTTGCGGAGTTCATGGGCGAAAAATCCGAGGCGCTCATGCAGCTCGACGGCCTGTCGGTCTGCCATGACAAAATCCCGCTGGTAGCTGAATTCGGTTACCGCATCGGCAATCGCGTTGTCCAGACAGCGATTGAGGGTACGAAATTCGTCGATCTGAAACGGCGCATCGCGCTCATACGCGAGGTCCGTGATGGCCTGACACAGATCGCCATAGACATGGACGACCTGATCGACCGAAAACCCGAGCGCCAATAGGGCCCGTCCGTGTTGGGCAGCAGTTGCGCCAATCTCGGATAACGACGGCCCGCCGCCCGAAGGCCCCGAAATCCGGCGGCTACCCATCGGCTTCGACGTTTGTTCCATTCGCAGCGTTCTGATGAGCTGATCCAGGAACATCGGCACTCCGTTCTGGAGCTGCTGGGCGGTTGCTGCCCGAGCGGGCCGCTGCGCGACCTTGGCCTGGCATCGCTCGATGAGTTCGTCGCGATTGTTGGCCAGGAAAACATGCATCATGATGGATCCCTTGACGTCGGTCTGCTGCACTTCGCTGGCGGCGAGCTATCGGGGACAGACGCTGCCGGCTGCCATGCGGTCTCTTTCGTCTCGGAATCTCGGGGCGAAATCTTTCTTCGCCGAAGTCGGCGCGATGGTCCGTTTTTCGGCAATGGTTACCGTCCGCACTTTCGCGTAGATACATCTTACTCGCTTCATGTACTCCTGCGGGGCGCCATTACCGAGCGGCTTTCAGCGGAGCAGCCATCGGTTGCCACGTTTCGCGATTGGCTGTTGGCACGACCGTATGCTTGCGCGATCAGTGGTCAGAGACGGTATACGCGTGCAGCGTTGTCATGGAACAGCGCTGCACGCTCGGCCGCAGAGAAGTCACGCGTAATCGCCTTGAAGGCATTGAACAGCTCGTCATAACTGCTGAACAGCTTGTCCACTGGGAAGTTAGACGCAAACATGCAGCGCTCCACGCCGAATGCCTCGATTGCATCGAGCACGAACGGGCGAATGGAATCCACGGTCCACCTCCAGTCGCCCATGCCCAGCCCCGAGATCTTACAAGAGACGTTCGGCGCCGACGCCAGCATCTTCATCGCCTTCTTCCACGCTTCGATTTCCTCTCGCTCGCGGTCTACCGGCATGCCGGTGTGATTCAGCACGATGGGTGTATCGGGAAAATCGCGTGCGAGCGCCGTCGCTTCCTCCATCTGCGTGTAATACAACTGCAGATCGAAAGAGAGCCCGTACTGCCTGAGCAAGCCGTATCCGCGGCGCCATTGACTGTCGCTCATCAAATGCGGGCTATCGATGAAGGTTTTGACCGGGTCGCGATGAAAATTCAAGCATTGGCGAATACCTCGGATGTTCTCGAACGCGCAGTGCGCCGCGATGACCGACTCGACGTCCGGCGAAGAGAGATCGGCGAAGCCGACGATCCCGTGCGGGTATCCGTATCGGTCGGCGACGCTCTGCAACCAGCGCGTTTCGGCGACGGGGTCGTTATGGTCGTACTCCACCTGGAGATGTACGCTCTTCACGACATTCTGATTCCGGATATCGGCGAGAAAATCTTCGATCAGGTAGTCCCGCCGGATTGCCGAGTAGTCGCCGAAAACACGTTTGAGCATCGGGCCCTGCAACCAGGGATAGTTGCCGGTTTTGAGATCGTAGAGATGATGATGCGGATCGATGATGGGCAGATCGTCCATGGCGCATTCCGATGTAAAGAATCGTTGAAAGCATTTCGCCCGCCCACCCTGCATCGGCCGGCAGGCGATCGAGCTTCGGAGCCTAATAGTTTCCCGCGGACGGTGGGTACACGCGTTTCACCGTCGCTCGAACATCGGGATCGTCGATCGTCTCGCGCGTCACGAGCGGCTCCTTCAGCGCGAGGTCCTGCGTCGTCGGTTTGTGGTTGAGCGCATTGAATACCTGAGAGGTTGCGTCGATGCCCTGGCCCACCGCCTCCTGCAGGAAGATTCCCTGGATGGCGCCGTCGCGCAGCAGGCGGATCGTGGTCGGACTGCCGTCCGCGGTCACCACGGCGACCTTGCCCGTCAAACCTCGGGTTTGCAAGGCCTTTGCCGCACCGGTCGCCGCTTCGTCGTACATCCCGTAGATCGCTTTGACGTCAGGATGCGCGGTCAGAATATCGTTGGCCTGGGCCACCGCCTCGTTGACCGTGAGGCCGTGCGTTTCGAGCACCTGCACGAGTTCGCATCCGTCGGCCTTGAACGAGAGCTGCGCACCTTTCATGTATTTCTGCGCGTTTTCGCGGTCCTGCGGCAACGAGAGCATGGCGATTTTGTTGCCGCCGCGCTCCTTTGCGAGCTTGCATACATAAGCCCCCTGCGCCTTGCCAGTCTCGAAGTTGTTCGCGGTGACGGCCGACGTATAGTCGGTCTGTCCAGACTGCGGTCCGATACCTGCAAACGCCACCGGCACCGATCGAGACTTGAGCAGGCGCAGCACGGGCGGCGTACTGGTGGAGCTGACCGGGCCCATCACGATTGCACTGACGCCGCGCGTCAATGCAGTGCGAACATTGTCCATCTGTTTCGCGGGCGAGTTTTCCGACGTGAACTCGACGTAGTTCATGCCGAGCTCCTGCGCGCGCTGCTTCACGCCATATGCGACCCATTGCCAATACGAAATATCGAGCGACGGTGCGATATAGGCAACTGTCGGCTTGCTCTGAGCAATGGCCGAGTACGACCAGGCGGATGCCAAGGCGATCGATGCAGCCAGCATCAGGTGCTTGACGAACCGAGGGGCGCGGTCCGCCATCTTCGAATTGCGGTCAGGTGTATACATCATGTCTCCTTCGATTAATGCTGTTGGGCTTAGCGCCGGGCTTTGGTCACCCGGTCGACGAGGACTGCAACGAGAATCACGATTCCAGTGACGGTGCCCTGCCAAAAGCTATTGACGCCGATCAGATTGGCGCCGTTCTGGATGATCGTGATCATCAACGAGCCCAGCAACGCGCCGATCGCCGAGCCCGTTCCGCCGAAAAGGCTCGCTCCGCCGATCACCACCGCGGCGATCGCTTGCAGCATGAGGCTCGATCCGGCCGTCGCCTCGGCGTTGCTGATGTATGAAATGCTGACGATGCCGGCGCACGACGCAAGCACGCCGGAGAGCAAATAGGCACAAAGACGCACGCGTTTGACGGGAATGCCGATCGCGCGCGCGGACGAGCTGCTTCTGCCGATTGCGTAGAGCCAGCGGCCAGCAACGAGCTTGTTCAGTCCCAGTTCGATGAGTGCCAGTAGCAACACGCACCACAGCGCGTAGTTCGGGATGCCTGGAATCAACGTTCCCGAATTCAGGAGCCAGTAGTTGGGATCGGTAATTGGCAACGAATGGCCGTCAGTGACGATGAACGACAAGCTGCCCGCGATCGCATAGGTGCTCAGCGTCACGACGAATGGAGCAAGGCCGACGAATGTCACCAGCGCACCATTGACGAGCCCCACGCTCGCGCCAACGCCAAGACCGGCGAGACTGCTGAGGACCGCGCCGTACCCGTGCGCCATGGCTAGCCCCGTGACCATCCCGGTCAACGAGAAGACTGAGCCCACGGAAAGGTCGATGCCGCCCGTGATGATCACGAGCAGCACGCCGAACGACATGATCGCGAGCGGCGCAGCGGCCTGCGTGACGTTCGCGAGGTTGCCGACGGACAGCGCGGCGGGGACGACCATGCCGACCGCCAGTTCGATGATCACGATCGCAATCGCAATCGCGATTTCCGTCCGGTAGCTGGAAAGCATCCATCGCTTGGCTTTGGAAGGCGATTCGCGTTCGCTCGCGATCGCTTGTGGCAGGGTCTTCATCAATGTCTCCGGATTGGAAATGCGGTGCTTGCGGTTCGATCTCAGGCGGCCATGCCGGTGGCGTCGGCGAGCGTCGATTCGTCGATCTCGGCGCGTTGAAGTACCCTCGTCGGCTCTCCGCCGAGATCGAATGCAAGTACTGCGTCGCACAGCTCGACGAGCTCCCAATACTCGGTCGACCACCATACGATGGCGCAGCCGCGTTCGGCCAATTGACGGACCAGCCCGTAGATCTCCCGCTTGGTGCGGATGTCCACGCCACGGGTCGGCTCTTCGAGAACCAGGAGTTGCGGATCGAGCGCGAGCCAGCGGGCGACGAGCAGCTTTTGCTGCGTGCCGCCGCTCAGGGTGGCGGGAAGGTCCGAAAGGGAGCCGACGCGGATATCCAACGCTTTGAGAAGGTGGGCAGCGTGAGCGGCTTCCGCTTGCCGCGCTACATATCGGCGGCGCACCACGCGCTCCGCTGCGCTCAGATTGTCGAGGATGGACAGGCTATGCAAAATCCCCTTCTCGGCGCGGTCGCCCGAAATGAAGCCGACCCCATCGCGCGCGGCCGCAGCGGTAGTTGCATATCGCAGCGGCTTTCCACCGCGCGACAATTCCCATTCGCCTCGAGCGGCAAGGCCTGTCAATGTTTCGATCAATGCTGACGGGCCGGTCGGCGCACCGGCCAGACCGAGGATCATGCCGGGCTCCACGTCGATATGGATACCCGCCCTTCTCACGCTGAGCTTCGGTAGATCGGCGCGCTCACTTGCCGGCGTCCGGCGTGCACCTGAACGGGTATGTGACCCCAGTGCGCCGGCGGTGTGCGCTGGGTCGTCCATTGCGGCGCTCTGGCCCATGTGCTCGACGATTTCACGATCGCTGATCGACTCGATCCGGGCACGGTCGACGGCCGTCTTGCCATCGCGGATGATGGTGCAAACATCGGCGACTTGCCGGATCTCGCGCATGCGGTGCGACACGAACAACACAGCGAGTCCGGAATCGGCAACGAGGCGACGCACGACCGCGAAGAGCCGAGCGGTCTCCGCAGCCGTCAAGTTCGCCGTGGGTTCGTCGAGCAGCAGCAGCTTGGCACCCGAGCCCAGCGCGCGCGCTATCTCCACGAGTTGGCGCTCGTGCAGCGTCAGATCGCCCACGAGACGGCCGACGGATCGATCGGCGAATTGCGGATCGATGAGCGATAACGCATCCACCGCCATCGCCCTCGCCAAGCGGCTGTTATACGTTTGCATGCCGTGTCGCAGGCGCGGCATCGCAATGTTTTCCGCGACGGAAAGGTGCGGCAACAAGGCCAGTTCCTGATTGACGACCGCAATCGCGCCCAGATCGACATCCGAGGCGATCGATGTCCCGATGGCTTTGCCTTCGAACTCGATTGCGCCGTCATCGCGTTCATGTTGGCCCGAGACGATCTTGATGAAGGTCGACTTGCCGGCGCCGTTACCACCGAGGAATGCATGGACCTCGCCACGCGCTATCGACAAATCGAACCCGCGCAGGACGTTCGTCGGTCCGAAGCGCTTCGCGATCGAACGTGCGGACAGCAGGTATTCCGGCATGCGTGTCTCCGTAACTTCTTTTGTTTTCGCAGTCATGCATCCGGCCGTCCCTCGAGCGCGCTATATTCGTCGTAACTGCCGATTCGGTGCGGCCGACATCCGGGGATCGCGAGGCTGCGTTAATCGATGCGATTCGTCGGCAGCATGGCAGTGCCAATGCGGCCCGGACAAGGCGGTTTCGTTCAACTGCGACTGAAAAAAATTTGACTATGCGTATCCCACCTCTGAAGGCCATCCTTGCCTTCGAAAGCGTCGCGCGCACGGGCAGCGTCAATCGCGCCGCCGAAGAGCTCGGACTGACCGCGTCGGCCGTCAGCCATCAGATCGGCAATCTCGAATCGATCATCGGCCGCGACCTTTTCGTCAGGTCGGGGCGAGGCTTGGTATTGACCCCTACGGGCAAACGCTATCTGTCCGACGTCACTGGCTCGCTCGCCGATCTCAGCCGAGCGACGGAACGAGCATCGAACGTCAAGGGGGTCGAGATCTTACGCGTTCATTCGAGCCCGAGCTTCGGGCTGATGTGGCTGCTGCCCCGGCTTGCATCGTTCCAGGAAGCCAACGGCGATATCCAGCTGAATCTCGCATGCTCGTATGAGAACGTCTCGTTCTCGAACGGTTACTACGATGTCGACATCCGGCATGGATACGGCAATTGGACCAACCTCGAGATCAAGACATTGCGCGGGGAATTCATCGCGCCGCTGGCGTCGCCCCGATATCTCGAACAACACGCCGTATCCACGCCGGACGATCTTTTGAAGTGCAGACTGATCTTTTCCGAAACGCCGCTCGTGCAATGGAACCAATGGTTCGGGAGAACCGGCGTCTCCGCTGCGCACAAGACTTTCGACTTTTCGTATGACCGTTCGTACATGTCGCTCGAGACCGCCGCTATGGGTCTCGGCATCGCGCTCGAATCGCTGATGCTTGCATCGGCGCGAATCAGGGAAGGCGCACTCGTGCCGGTATTCGACGATAGCTTCGCCGTCGAAGTCGGCGCGCATCATCTCGTCTATCCCGCGCAGAATGCGGATCTGCCGCGCGTCGAACGGTTTCTGACGTGGATGGAAGCCGAGCGTGCCGTCGATCGCGGCACGCGCCATACGTCCCCGTAACCGCGCGTACTGTCCCCTCGTGATGCTGCGCACGCCTGACGCGGCGCACCATCGCCCCGCCTGAATTTTTCTCAATCGATGTTGAGCGATACCGCGTTGATGCGAGCGGCGCCAACCCCGACACTCGAGCCACTAATCAATCGGAGACAAACGATGTTGCTCGAGAACAAGATCGTCATGGTGACCGGTGCGGCCTCTCCGCGCGGCATCGGCAAAGCCACTGCGCGCGCGCTCGCGGCGCAAGGGGCACACATCGTCATACTGGATCTGCGCGAGGAAGATGCGAAATCCGCGGCGCGCGAACTCGGTGACGGACATCTCGGCCTGGCATGCGATGTGACGGACAAGGCGGCGTGTGTATCGGCCGCGCGTGCGACGCTCGAACATTACGGCCGGATCGACGGGCTCGTGAACAACGCGGGCATCACGCAGCCGGTACGCACGCTCGATATCTCATCCGAGAACTTCGACACAATCGTGGACGTCAATCTGCGCGGCACGCTCTTCATGTCGCAGGCCGTTATTCCCGCAATGAAGGAACAAGGCGGCGGCAGCATCGTCTGCATGTCGTCCGTGTCCGCGCAACGCGGCGGCGGCATCTTCGGCGGCCCTCACTACAGCGCGGCCAAAGCGGGCGTGCTCGGTCTCGCCAAAGCGATGGCCCGCGAATTTGGTGGGGACCGCATTCGCGTCAATTCGATCACGCCTGGCCTGATCCAGACCGACATCACGGGCGACAAGCTCACGGCCGATATGCGCACGGAGATCATCAAGGGCATTCCGTTGGGCCGGCTCGGCGACGCAGCGGACGTCGCCAATGCGTGCCTTTTTCTGATCAGCGACCTGTCGAGCTACTTGACGGGCATCACCCTCGACGTGAACGGCGGCATGCTGATTCACTGAGCCAAGCCTATATCGAACCGCGGACATCCGGATGAACCGGAGCCATGGCAGGAGACAGAACATGAGAATGAAGTACACCGACGCGTCCGTCACGGACGGCGTAGCGCCGCGTTATGACGCGCGAAATTTCGAAGCGAAGACCTACGCGAAAGTGGGTCGTCGCCTGATACCGTTCCTGATGCTGTGCTATCTCGGTGCGTACCTGGATCGCGTCAATGTAGGATTCGCCAAACTGCAGATGCTCAACGAGCTGCGCTTCAGCGAAACGATCTACGGCATGGGTGCGGGAATCTTCTTCCTCGGATACTTTCTGTTCGAAGTGCCGAGCAATCTGATCCTTCACCGCGTCGGGGCCCGCAAATGGCTCGCACGCATCATGCTGACCTGGGCGGTCATTTCCGCGAGTTTCGTCTTCGTGAAGTCGCCCGCGGCGTTCTACGGGCTCCGTTTCCTGCTCGGCGTTGCAGAGGCGGGGTTCGCACCCGGCGTCATTCTCTATATGACGTACTGGTTCCCGTCCGAGCGGCGTGCGAAGGCACTGTCGTTGTTCTTCATGGCGATCCCGCTGGCCGGTATTCTCGGCGGCCCGCTTTCGGGCTGGATCATGCATTCGTTGCAGGGCTCGCTCGCGATGTCCGGCTGGAAATGGCTGTTCCTGCTCGAGGCACTGCCGTCGCTCGTGCTGGGGATCGCGATCCTCTTCTATCTCGACGATGGTATCCAGCAAGCGAAGTGGCTGACCGACACGGAAAAGGCCTTGCTCGCCCGCAATGTGTCGAGCGATAACGCCCAAAAGATCGCCCACCTCTCGATCCACGCATTCATTCGCGATCGCCGCTTGTGGCTGATGGCTGCGATTTACTTCTGCGTCGTGCTCGGCCAGTACGGGCTCACGTTCTGGCTGCCGACCATCATTCGCAAAGCCGGCGTGGCCGATCCGCTGTGGGTGGGTCTGTTCACCGCGGTGCCCTACCTCTGCGCGATCGTCGCGTTGCCGTTGATCGGCGCCAGCGCGGATCGTTTCAAAGAACGCCGCTTTCATCTCGCGGTCCCGATGCTGATCGCGGCGGCCGGCTTCGCATCGCTGCCGCTGCTCGGCAGTGTGGGCGCGTCGATCGTCTGCCTGTGCGTTGCATCCGCCGGCATTCTCGCGTCGTCGTCCCAATTCTGGTCGTTGCCCACCGCGATGCTGGGCGGCGTATCCGCCGCCGCGGGGATCGCCGCGGTCAACTGCTTCGCCAATCTCGCAGGCTTCTTTTCGCCTGCGATCGTAGGATGGCTCAACGATTTGACAGGCAAGTCCACGGCTGGCCTCGTGTTCATTTCGCTGGCCGTGACGCTCGGCGCCTTGCTGGTTTTCCTCGTGCCCCGATCCGTCAACCGCTGAGCCATCTCGTCATTCATTTCATCGGCTGATCACAGGAGAAAAGATGAGCAGTCAAACTACACCGGAGGCCGTGCCGCTCGCTGAGCGGGCCTGGCGGATCCGCAGAAATGCGCTGTTGATGGGCGAGGTTCAGGGTCAAGGCTACATCGGCCAGGCACTCGATATCGCCGATGTCCTCGCAGTCGCCTACTTCGGCGCGATGCGCTACCGCGCCGACGATCCCGATTGGGACGGACGAGACCGCTTTCTGCTTTCCAACGGGCACTATGCGATCGCGCTCTACGCTGCGCTTTTCGAAGCCGGCATCTTGCCCGCTCATGAGCTCGAGAGCTACGGCAGCGACGACAGCCGCCTGCCGATGTCGGGAATGGCGAGCTATACGCCCGGCATGGAAATGTCGGGCGGTTCGCTCGGACAAGGCCTGACGATTGCGGTCGGACGCTGCCTCGGGTTGAAGCGCAAGGGTTCGGATGCCGTCGTCTATACGCTTTTCTCGGATGGCGAACTCGATGAAGGCGCGATCTGGGAAGGCATCATGTCCGCCGCACACTGGAAGCTCGACAACCTGATCGCGATCGTCGACGTCAACAACCAGCAGGCAGACGGGCCGTCCACGCAGATCATGGCATTCGAGCCGCTCGTCGACAAACTGGAGGCGTTCGGTTGGTATGTGCAACGAATCGACGGCAACGACATCGACGCCGTGAAGCGCGCATTCGACAACGCCCGCTCGCATGCCCAACCGCAACCGCGCATCATCGTCTGCGATACGCGTATGGGTTGCGGCGTACCGTTCCTCGAGCAACGGGAAAAGAACCATTTCATTCGCGTCGACGAGCATGAATGGCAGCTCGCGCTCCAGGCACTCGACGCTGGGAGGCCGGTATGAACACAGTGACAGACAAGCCGCGCCTGAAAACGTCGGCGATGATCGCCTCGATCGCGGGCGAGGGACAGGTGACGCGCTCGGCGCCGTTCGGGCATGCGCTCGTCGAACTCGCGGGCGACAAAGCGAATGTGATCGGTATGACGGCCGATCTCGGCAAATACACCGATCTGCATCTCTTCGCCAAGGCGTTTCCCGAGCGCTATTACCAAATGGGGATGGCGGAACAGTTGCTGATGGGGGCGGCCGCGGGGTTCGCGCACGAAGGCGCACAGCCGTTCGTGACGACGTATGCGGTCTTCGCGACGCGCCGCGCCTACGACTTCATCCATCAGACGATCGCCGAGGACAACCTCGATGTGAAGCTCGTCTGCGCCCTGCCGGGTTTGACCACGGGCTACGGTCCGAGTCATCAGGCAGCGGAAGATCTCGCACTCATGCGCGCGATGCCCAATATGACGGTCATCGATCCTTGCGACGCGCTGGATATCGAGCAAATGGTGCCCGCGATCGCCGCGCACAAGGGGCCTGTCTATGCGCGTCTGCTACGAGGCAACGTGCCGGCCGTGCTCGACGAATACGATTACCGGTTCGAACTCGGCAAGGCGAAGATGCTACGTGACGGCAACGATGTGCTGCTGATCGCCTCGGGCATTCTAACGATGCGCTCGCTGGAAGTCGCTCGCGCACTCGAGAAGGACAACATCGGGGCCGCTGTGCTGCATGTGCCGACGATCAAGCCGCTCGACACCGAGACCATCGTGCGGGAGGCCCGGCGCAGCGGACGCATGGTTGTCGTGGCTGAGAACCATACCGTCGTCGGCGGACTTGGGGAAGCGGTGGCGGCGGAACTGATGCGAGCCGGCGTATCGTGTGCGTTCCGGCAGATCGCGCTCCCGGACGCGTTCCTCGATGCCGGGGCGCTGCCGACGCTGCATGATCGCTATGGGATATCGGCGAACGTCATGGTTGAACGCATCAAGGGTTGGTTGAAATGATGTAAGCCCGTACCGTGTTCACAGGCCGCTCCGGCTTCGCGGAATTGCGACATTGCGGCCTGAACACGGTTCGAAAGCATCTTCATCGGCTGCTGCTAATGAACGCCGCGACTGCCCCTGTCAGCGCCATGCCAGTCAATTCCTCCGGGGACGCCAGTTGCGCGGCGACGATCTCACGGTTATCGAGCCGCAGCGCGGGTAGACAATCGAGGTGCAGTTCAAAAAAATGCACGTGATCTATTCGCCCGTCCCACGTGCCTCGGACGGTGCCCGCGGGCGACAATGCGGCCACCGAGAGGCCGAGTTCCTCCTGCATTTCGCGCCGCGCCGCCGCATCGGGCGCTTCGCCCGGGTCGAGACTGCCGCCGGGAAAGCCCCACTCGGGCCGGTACGATGGCTTCACGAGCAGGAGCGCCCTGCCGACGTAGATCGCTACGAGCGCCCCCTCGTGATGAGGCCGTCGAACGTGCCACCAGATACGAGCCAGCCGGAATCCGAGGCGAAGTACCACGCGCCAGACAGCATCGACGAGCAGGGTCGATCGCGTTCGCTCGAGGCTCGGCATCAGGTTTCTCTTTTTTCCATGGGTCGACCACCCTCACAGGACGGCTAGCGAATGACGAATGATAGGTGGAGGCGGATAACGGTTGCAATTCGAGCGTTCATACAGCCGCGACAAGTGCTTCGCCGGCCGAGAGTCGATTGACGCCTTCTCGAAGCGGCTGACCGTCTCGGCCGGCAAGCGTCGATAGCAACACGACGCCACCATGTGCAGATACCGTGGCATCTTCGCGGCCCATATTCAACGCAATCAAGAGCCGCTCATCGTCGTGGCACCGTTCGTAAGTCAGCACGTCGCCCTCGGCACCGACGTTCGCTATCGTGCCCCGCACAAGCGCGGCGTGGCTGCGCCGCAACTCGAGCAGCCGACGATAGAGCGACAACAGGCTCGACGCGTCGTCCTCCTGCGTTCGAACACTCGTCGCCGTGCCAACCGGCAGCCAGGGCTGACCGGTCGTGAAGCCGCCGTTCGGCAGCGAACCGTCCCACTGCATCGGCGTACGCTCCGGATCTCGCCCCTGCCCGATTCCGGGTTGTCTCAACTCCGCCGGATCGCGAATCGCATCGGGCGGAATATGGCCGTCGGTCATGCCGATTTCGTCACCGTAATAGAGCGTCGGGGTGCCGCGCAATGTCAGCAGCAACACGGCCGCCACGCGCGCCTGGTCCGCACCGATGCGCGATGCGACACGGGGATTGTCGTGATTGCCGAGCACCCAGTTCGGCCAGGCATGTTCGGGCAATGCACTGTTGTAATCCCGTATCAAGCGGGCGATATCGCCCGCGCGCCACGCCGCGTTGAGCAACTGAAAGTTGAAAGGCATATCGGCACCGTCGCCGTTCGGCCCGTAATAAGTCATGAGTCGAGCGATGGGCAGATAGATTTCGCCAATCAACACCTTTTCGCCATATTCGCTGAGCGTGGCACGCATCGAGCGCACGATCTCGTGCACTTCCGGCTGATCCTCGGTGTAAGTCTGCAATAGACGGTGATGTCCTGGCTCACCGGGCCGATAAGCGGGGTTCGGAGGATTGTCGCGAAACTGCGCGTCCTTGATCAGCAACCAAAGTACATCGACACGGAATCCGTCCACGCCGCGATCCAGCCAGAAACGCAGCACGTCGTCCATGGCGCGGCGCACTTGCGGATTGCGCCAATTCAGATCGGGTTGCTCGCGTAAAAACGCGTGATAGTAGTACTGCCCGGTCGCTTCGTCCCACTCCCACGCCGAGCCGCCCATTCTGCTCATCCAGTTGTTTGGCGGCCCTCCGTCGGGTGCCGGATCGCGCCACAGGTACCAGTCGCGCTTCGGATTGTCCCGCGACGAGCGGCTCAGCTCGAACCAGGGATGCTGGTCGGAGGTGTGGTTGGGCACGAAGTCGAGCAGGACCTTGAGGCCGAGCCGATGGGCGTGGTCCACCAATTGCTGGAATTCGGCAAGCGTGCCGAAGATGGGGTCGATATCGCAGTAGTTGGCGACGTCGTAACCGAAGTCGGCCATGGGAGACGGATAGATGGGCGAAATCCATACAGCATCGGCCCCGAGCGCGGTGATATATCCGAGGCGCGCGGCGATGCCCGGCAGATCGCCTATGCCGTCGCCGTTGCTGTCTTGAAACGAGCGCGGATAAATCTGGTAAATGACACCACGTTGCCACCATTTCAGCTCCGACATAGCCGTTCCTCTCAACGATTCATCGTTTCGACACCCCGCATGTTCAACGACCTCTGGTATAAAAATGCCATCATCTATTGCCTTTCGGTAGGCCGGTTCCTCGACGCCAATGGCGACGGCATCGGCGACTTCCAGGGTCTCATGCGGCGGCTCGATTACCTGCAGGGACTGGGCGTGACGACGATCTGGCTCATGCCGTTTCAGCCGTCGCCGGGACGCGATAACGGGTACGACATCACGGACTATTACAACGTCGATCCGAAATACGGCACGCTCGGGGACTTCTCCGAATTCACGCATGCATGCGACGAGCGGGGCTTGCGCGTCATCATCGACCTGGTGGTGAATCACACGTCCGACCAGCATCCCTGGTTCCAGTCAGCACGTAGCGATCCCGGTTCCCGCTATCGGGACTGGTACGTGTGGTCCGACAGGAAGCCCCCCCATGCGAAAGACGGCGTGGTGTTTCCCGGCGTGCAAAAATCGACATGGAGTTTCGACAAGCAGGCAAAGCGCTGGTATTTTCACCGCTTCTACGATTTTCAACCGGACCTGAATACATCCAATCCCTGGGTTCATGCCGAGCTCCTGAAAATCATGGGCTTCTGGGTTCAACTCGGCGTATCGGGGTTTCGGATGGATGCCGTCCCGTTCGTGATTGCCGCTAAGGGTGCCGAGGTGCGCGAACATATCGAGCAATACGGGATGTTGCGCGCCTTTCGAGAATTTTTGCAATGGCGCGAGGGCAACGCAATCATTCTCGCGGAGGCGAACGTCCTGCCCGATACGGATTTCCAGTATTTCGGCGATGCGGGCGAGCGCTTGCCGATGATGTTCAATTTCCAACTGAACCAGAATACGTTTTACACCCTTGCGACGGGCGACACCAAACCGCTGAAGCAGGCACTGATCGCAACGAAGCCGCGCCCCGCGAGCGCGCAATGGGGCGTATTCCTGCGCAATCACGACGAGCTCGATCTGGGTCGGCTGCCACCTGAAATGCGCGATGCGGTGTTCGCGGCATTCGGCCCGGAACCCGACATGCAGCTGTACGAGCGCGGCATTCGCCGCCGGCTGGCGCCGATGCTGTCGGGCGATAGACGCCGGCTCGAACTCGCCTACAGTCTGATGTTGACGTTGCCGGGCACACCGGTCATCCGTTACGGCGATGAGATCGGCATGGGCGACGACCTACGCCGGCCCGAGCGCGAAAGCATGCGTACGCCGATGCAATGGTCGGTCGAGCCCCAAGGCGGATTCACGAAACATCCCAAGCCGCCTGTGCCAGTCATTTCAGGCGGAGCTTATGGTTTCGAGCGCGTCAATGTGGCGCAGCAGCGCCGCGATCCCGAGTCGTTTCTGAACTGGACGGAACGGATGATCCGCATGCGTCGCGAGATGCCCGAAATCGGCTGGGGCGATTTCGAGGTGCTGCGCACATCGCGAAACGATGTGCTTGGGCTGCGTTATGACTGGCGCAACAACTCGGTCCTATGCCTGCACAACTTCAGCGCCGAGGCGTGCACCGTGAGATTTCGTTCCGGCTGTGACAGGCCCGGCGACGACCGCCTGATCAACCTCCTCTCGGATGACCACAGCCAGGCCGGCAACGACGGCCGGCACGCGGTCGTGCTCGAGCCTTATGGGTACAGGTGGTTCAGGGTCGGCGGACTCGATTACCTGCTCAGGCGCACCGAGGTCTAGGTGCGCTCGAGTGTCGCTTGCGCAGGAAAATACAAAGCAGAAATCGTTGGTTGGATCTCATGTAGCCGCTCGTTAGACTTCGACTCATCTTGTCATAACGAGTAGGAACGCAGGATGAACACGCATGTACTCGAATACGACATCGTCGTGGTCGGCGGCGGCACAGCCGGCCCAATGGCTGCCGTCAAGGCGAAGGAACACGACCCTGGCCTGAAGGTCCTGCTGCTCGAAAAGGCCAACGTCAAACGCAGCGGCGCCATTTCGATGGGGATGGACGGCTTGAACAACGCCGTCATCCCGGGCCACGCGACACCCGAGCAATATACGCGCGAGATCACGATCGCCAACGACGGCATCGTCGATCAGTCGGCCGTCTATGCGTACGCCAGGCACAGCTTCAAGACGATCGAGGAACTCGACCGTTGGGGCGTGAAATTCGAAAAGGACGGCAACGGCGATTACGCGGTCAAGAAAGTCCATCACATGGGCTCTTACGTGCTGCCGATGCCCGAAGGTCATGACATCAAGAAGATGCTGTATCGGCAGCTCAAACGCGCTCGCATCGCGATCACGAACCGCATCGTCGCCACGCGTCTTTTGATGGATGCACATGGCAACGTCAGCGGCGTGTTGGGCTTCGATTGCCGGACGGCCGATTTCTACGTCGTTCGCGCGAAGGCCGTGATCCTGTCATGCGGCGCGGCGGGACGACTGGGCTTACCCGCTTCCGGCTATCTGATGGGCACCTACGAGAACCCGACGAACGCGGGCGATGGCTACGCCATGGCCTATCACGCGGGCGCCGCGCTCGCGAATCTCGAATGCTTTCAGATCAATCCTCTGATCAAGGACTACAACGGCCCCGCTTGCGCCTATGTGACGGGGCCGCTCGGCGGCTATACGGCGAATGGCAAGGGCGAACGGTTCATCGAATGCGATTACTGGAGCGGACAGATGATGTGGGAGTTCTACCAGGAACTCCAAAGCGGCAATGGTCCCGTGTTTCTCAAACTCGATCATCTCGCCGAGGAAACGATCCAGACCATCGAACAGATTCTGCACACCAACGAACGCCCGAGCCGCGGACGCTTTCATGCGGGCCGCGGAACCGACTATCGGCATCAGATGGTCGAGATGCACATCTCCGAGATCGGCTTTTGCAGCGGACACAGCGCCTCGGGCGTGTATGTCAACGAACGCGCTGAAACCACGGTTGGCGGCCTTTATGCCGCGGGCGACATGGCCGCCGTGCCGCACAACTATATGCTCGGCGCCTTCACGTATGGCTGGTTTGCGGGGCAGCATGCGGCGGCCTTCGTCGCGGGCCGCGAGCACGCACCGCTCGATCAGCAGCAAATCGATGCCGAGCGCGCACGCGTGTTTGCACCGCTCGAACGCGAACACGGGCTGGCGCCCGCGCAAGTCGAATACAAGCTGCGCCGCATGGTCAACGATTATCTGCAGCCGCCGAAGGTCACGCGCAAAATGGAAATCGGCCTGCAACGCTTCGAGGAAATCGCTACGGACATCGCGTCGATCAAGGCCACGCATCCACATGAACTGATGCGCGCGGCCGAAGTGCGCGCGATCCGCGATTGCGCGGAAATGGCCGCGCGCGCGTCGCTGTTTCGCACGGAAAGCCGCTGGGGACTCTATCACCATCGTGTCGACTACCCGCAGCGAGACGACGCGCATTGGTTCTGCCACACGCATCTGCGCAAGGACGCGTGGGGCCGCATGGTCAGCGAGAAGCGCGCCGTCGAACCCTATATCGTCCCGCTCGACGAGCGGGACATCGGTTCATACCGCAACCTTCGCATCCATGCGGATGACAAGAGCCAACGGACGCACACGGGCGCGTTGGCAGACGCCTGCGCCTGAACGGAGAAAAGTCCTATGTCGTATACCCCGCATGACATTCTTCACCGAAGCACGGCGCCCGTCACGATCGACGAAAGCAAATGCATCGCCGATAAAGGCTGCACGGTCTGCGTCGATGTCTGCCCACTCGATTTGCTCGCGATAGACGTCAGCAAGGGCAAGGCATATATGCAATTCGACGAATGCTGGTACTGCATGCCGTGCGAACAGGACTGCCCAACCGGCGCGGTCAAGGTCGATATTCCGTATTTGTTGCGCTAGCGAGCCATGAAGAACCCACGGTCGATCGAGCTCAATGCACACGCGTTGACACTGCATTGGAACGACGAACCGGCACAACAGATCTCGGCGCATGCGCTGCGGATGCAGTGCCCATGCGCCGAGTGCCGACGACTTCGCCTACGCGGAGCGACGCCTGTCGTGTCGCGCGATATAGCCGTTCTGGAGATTCGGTCGGCCGGTTACGGCATGCAGCTGGTATTCAGCGACAATCATGCGCGGGGTATCTTTCCGTGGGCCTACGTGGCCGCGCTGTCCAGCTTCGCCCTCGGTTCGATGTGACGTGGACAAGCTATGATCACGCGCTGCGGCCCAGCGCCTGATTTCACTGCCAACCGGATGGAGGAGGCAGGGCATCTCCCAAAACTCTCGTACAAATTGCGTTGGGGTGCAAGCTCCTCAGCTTTTCCCAATCCCTGATGAGCGTTTCCAGGTTAAAAAGGCCGCTCTCAGAATTAACGATTTCGGTCATCATCTCGGGCGTCAATACAGCGCGCGTCTGCTGCCCCGTTTCCGAGTTGTAGAAATCGGTCAGTGCCTGCAATCCCTCCGCGCCATGGTGTTTTACGATCTCAGAGATTTGATACGGTGTATGGCCCCATCCCTCGAGTGCCTCGGCATGGGTGTGCAGTACCTCCAGCGCTTCGATGCCATGCATTCGTGCGATTACGACGAGCTTTGCGGGCCTGTACGGTATCGGCCCCTCGTCGTTCGCGCCTCTCGCCAGTTCAGCCACCAATCGCTCTTTGCGTTCGTCGGGCCAGCGCTCGAACCCATCGCTGTGCGCCACTATTCCCCTAACTGCCGCCGCGCCGCAGTTTTTTGCGATCATGAACCACTGTTCACGCGTGAATGCGTCGAAATCGAGGTCGCCCGACGCCAGCACGCGTAGCGTCGCCAATGCGTCGTTTGGACGGGTTTCGACAATGTCGGCGATCTCATCCGTGGAAAAGCCGTCCGAAAGCAAGTCGGATATCATCTCGCTCACGCGTTGCTTAACGTAGCGGAGTTCGGCTCGCTCCGATTCGAGAGTATCGATAATCTCGCGCATCTTGCCCGCGCTGACTGACCGCGCGGCGCGATCGGTCGTTCCAAACGATGCGGTCCGAGGTCCATCGGATTCCCCCCGCGGCAGCAAGCCATCTGTCAGCGGAGATTGCGCGCGAACGACGGGAGCGGGAGGTCGAGGCGCTTCCCCTTCACCGTTCGCGCCGAGCGGATCCGGCAAACCTCCCGAACCGGCCGGTGTGCTATCACTGACACCCCTCATAAGACGCCCCTCCTATACAAATACGACGATGACGCGACTATAGGAAACGTCGTGACGACGATCGCAATCCACTGCGAAGCAATCCCCTCCAATGCGCAACGATGCTTGCCAGTGATCCGCATGTTCGCCTTTAGTGCGCGAGCGATTCGCTCTCCGCGTTAACCTGTGCGCCGGCGCTCGAACAGGCCGCTTGCTTGATCACCAGGGCCACACACGCTAGCGCGCCTGCAACGGCAACGATCGCGAAAATGCCAGGAAGACCGACCTGCCGCCGCGCCAACTCCGCGACGAGAAACGATCCCGCGATGCCACCGAAGCGCCCGACGCCGAGCATCCACGCGACGCCCGTGCCGCGTCCCGCCGTTGGATAGAACGCAGCCGCGAGAGCGGGCATCGACGC
This sequence comes from Paraburkholderia sp. NMBU_R16, assembly GCF_013282575.1. Taxonomy (GTDB): domain Bacteria; phylum Pseudomonadota; class Gammaproteobacteria; order Burkholderiales; family Burkholderiaceae; genus Trinickia. The sequence continues at coordinate 5,377 of NZ_JAAAYE010000026.1, read as the reverse complement.
CTGCGCCGTATTCATCAGCACGCCCGCGATAAATACCGCGCACACCAACAGGCCGATATTCCCAACTGCCTGGCCGATCGCACATACGCTGATCGCAGTGAATGCATAAGCGGCGGCCACGACACGATTGGCATCGAAGCGGTCCATCAGCATGCCGCACAGCACCGTACCCAAGCCGCCCAGCGGAAACAGTGCGGACACCAGCGCAGCGCGCTGTGGGCTCAGTCCCGCCTCCTTGAGCAAAACTGGCATCCAGTTGATCAGTCCGTAGAAGATGACGAGCCCCATGAAGTAGCACAGCCACAACATCACGGTGCCGAGAATGAATGAACGCGACAGAACGATACGCATGCCGCCGTGTCCCGCTGCACGGCTGAACGGTTCATGCATGACGAAAGCATCGGCAAAGCGCGCGTTCGCACTGATGCGAGCCATCACATTGCGAATTTTTTCGACCCGTTGCTGCCGCACCACCATGTAACGGATCGACTCCGGCAACCTGAACGCGAGCACAATGGCGAGCAGCAACGGCACTGCACCGCCGAGCAGCAGAACGCTGCGCCAGCCGAACTGCGGAATCATCCAGGCAGCGAGAAATCCACCCACGGCGGCGCCCACGGGGAATCCGCAGAACATCAGATTGACGATCGTGGCGCGCCGGCCGTCAGGGCAATATTCGCTCATCAGCGTGACGGCGTTCGGCATCGCGGCGCCGAGTCCGACGCCTGTGACGAAACGCAGCGTCGTCAGTGCGGTCAAGTTCCCAGCGTACGCCGAAGCAAGACATGCCGCGCCGAACAGCAGTACGGACAACGTGAGCACGAGGCGCCGTCCGTACCTGTCCGACACCGGCCCCGAAAGCAGAGCGCCGCAAGCGAGCCCGAACAGCGCGGCGCTCAGCACAGGCCCAAGCGCCGCCTTGCCGATATGCCACTCCGACAACAACGAAGGGGCGATAAAACCGATCGCGGCCGTATCGAAGCCATCCATCAGCACGACGACGAAGCACATTGCAAATACGAGCCACTGAAACAAGGAGAAAGGGTGCTCGTTGATGAGCGTTTGTATATCGACAGTCCGGGTCTCTTGCATTGCATCCTCACTGATGGAATTGAATTGCCGGCGTTGCCACGTCAGCGCTTCCTGTTCGGGTCGATGCCATCCGCTGGCATCGTCCTAAACTTCATTGCGGTTGCTTGCATACGCGTCGCCGCTCGCGAGCGTTTTCAGATCGAATGCGGGATCGCGTACCGCCTCCGGCGTGACTCGCGCGCCGTTTGCGAGAAGCTTTCGCGCGAACATATGGTCCTGCGGCCGGTTGATGCTATCGACGGCGATCAGCGTGTCATCGCGAAAATAGAACAGCGAGAAACGTCTCTCTTCGACGGAACCGAGCATCGCGTAGTCGGTGAAACCCATATTCACGCCGGCCATCTGCAGCTTCAGGTCGTATTGATCGGACCAAAACCAGGGCAGCGCGCGATACGGCTGCGGCCGCCCGACAATCGTTGCCGCCGCCGTTTTCGCCATGTCGTTCGCGTTCTGCACGGATTCGATTCGGCATGGGCGCGCGCCAGGCGGCGCCCAATGAGGAACGTACGAAGCGCAATCGCCTGCGGCGACGATCGACGGATCGCTGGTACGAGCGCACGCGTCCACCATGACACCGTCCGCCACGCTCAGCCCGCACTCGGCGGCGAGCTCCGCATTTGGAACCACACCGATACCGACCACTACGAGGTCGCAAACGAGCGGCTGACGATCATCGAGTTCGACCGATACGCCCTCACCCGTCTCCTGCAGCGCCACCACCTTGCATCCGAACTCGAACGCGACGCCCTGCTCCGTGTGAGCACGCAGCATGAACGCGGACAACGACGGCGACGCCACACGTGCAAGCAGACGCGGCTGCGTTTCGACGACCGTCACGTCGAGCCCTTGCTGACGAAGTGCCGCCGCCGCTTCGAGACCGATATAGCCGCCGCCGATCACGACCGCGCGCTGCGCCGCGCGCGCAGCCTGCGCGAGACGCCTTGCGTCGCGCAGATCGCGCAAGTAATGGACGGCGTCAAGCGTCGCGCCGGGACAGTCGAGCTTGCGCACGCGCGCGCCCGTCGTCAGCGCAAGGTGCCGGTACGCAATGCGCGACCCGTCGTGCAGTTCGATCTCGCGACGCACGCGGTCGATCTGCGTGGCGCGCATCGACGGCATCCATTCGATCTTCTCTTCATCGAAAAACGCCTGCGAACGCAGCGGTAAACGCTGCTCCGCAAAGCTGCCCATCAAAAAGCCCTTCGATAAGGGCGGACGTTGGTAAGGCGCATCGGGCTCGTCGCCGAGCAGCACGATACGGCCGTCAAAGCCGAGCTCGCGCGCTGACGCCGCGAGCTGCACGCCCGCATACGACGCCCCGACTACCACAAGCGTGCTATTCATGATGTCACCCTTGCCTCGGAGGAATGCGGACGACGAGCCCTTCCATCGCGGCCGTGACGACGAGTTGGCAGCTCAGGCGGCTTTCGGGACGCCGCTCTCCGGCGACGCCGTCGAGCAATGCCAGTTCGGAATCATCGGGCAACGGCAAAGCCGCCGTCGAGGCGGCATCGATATAAACGTGACATGTCGCGCACGACAGGCAGCCGCCGCACTCCGCGTCGATGCCGCGCACGTTGCCGTGAATCGCGGCTTCCATCACGCTCGTGCCGGCGGGTACGTCGATCTCGCGGCGCTCGCCGTCGCGCAGGATATAGGTAACGATAGGCATGACATTTCTCCTCGATGGGAACGCCATCAGAACGTTTCGAAATACTCGCGGTGTTCCCACTCGGTGACTTCCAAATTGAAGCGGTCGATCTCCGCTTCCTTCAGCTTGCAGAAGTAATCGATGAATGCGCTGCCGAATCCTTCGCGCAGCGATTCGTCGGCACGCAGCGCCGCGATCGCATCGCTCAACGTGCGCGGCAACGCATCGGCCTGCGTTTCGTAAGGGGTATCGGCGGACGCGGGCAGTTCCAGCTTGCGTCCGAGTCCGTCCAGTCCCGAGAGCACCTGCGAGCCGAAGTACAAATAGGGATTCGCGGCCGGTTCGCCTATGCGGTTCTCGATGCGCGTCGCAGGGTCGTTTTGTCCGCCTAGTACGCGCAGCATGACGCCGCGGTTATCGCATCCCCAGTTCGCGCGATCGGGCGCATTCGAATACGGCCGATAGCGGCGATAGCCGTTGATGGTCGGCGTCGACAGTGCGGCTGCCCCTTGTGCATGCGCGAGCAGGCCTGCGAGATACCGCTGCCCGACTATCGAGAGCGGCGCGTCCGCATTCGTCGGCATGAACGCGTTGTTGCAGTCCGCGCTATGCACGAGAGACTGATGCAGATGCCATCCACTCGACACGACATTCGGGATGCGCGGGCGACACATGAACGTCGCGTGATAACCGTTACGCTGACAGATCTGCTTGACGGCGCTGCGAAACAGAATCATGTCGTCGGCACTCTTGATGCCCCGGGTCGGCGCGAACGTAAACTCGAACTGGCTCGGGCCGTATTCGACTTCGAGCGAGCGCACGGGCAACTCGAGCCCGTCGATGCCGCGCCTGAGCATTTCCATCACGTGATCGACGGCGTCGTAGCGCAGTTCCGTCAGATACTGATACCCATGCGAGAGCAGCTCGACATCGGGCGGGATGCCTGGTTGCCCGGAATGCTCGGGCCTCATGTTCGGATCGGTGACCTTGAAGACATGAAACTCGACTTCGAGACCGGACACGAATTCGAACCCGTGATTGCCGAGCCGCTCCAGCGCATGGCGAAACAGATGACGCGTGCCGAACGGCACCGGCCTGCCGTTCGGGAAATAGACATCGCAGAGCACCCATCCGGTATGCGGTGCCCACGGCAGAATCCGGAAGGTTTCCGGATCGGCGACCATCAACGTATCGCACGCACCTTGCATTTCAGGCATGTCGAAGCCGCCGCCAGCGGTGAAAACGGGAAACACCGTGCGGTGCGAAGTATCTTTGGCGAGCAGCGTGCTAGTCAGCGTGACACCGCTCTTGAATGCGCTGATCGCCTCGTCGACGACGAGCGTCTTGCCGCGCAGCAGTCCATGCTGATCGGGAAACGAGAAGCGGACCACTTGCACGTCGCTTTTTTTCAGCCGGTCGAGCAGTTCGGCGTATGCGGCATGCTGCGCATCCGTCCACAAACCGTGGTTTTCAATGAAAGACATCGTGCTTCACGCGGCAGTTGAATGGCCGCGCCCTCCATCGTGATTGAGCAGACCGTCCTCAAGCTTTCGGCGCGGGCCACGGTGCGGCATCGCGGCGTTTCGCGTCGGATGCCTTCCAATAGTCGTCCCAGCCATCGGCAGGGCCAATACCGTCGATCGATGCGGGTCCCGTCAGGTGGGCCGCCTCCTGTTCGTCGATCATCATCAGCGTCTTCTCGCCGGCGCGCGTCTTCTCGATCGCGTCGACGAGCAGACGCCGGTAGGCGATGATCCCCTTGTCGGTCGTGCCCAGATGCTCACGCGTGCGGTCTTGGATCGGCCCCTGCGATTCGACGGCCCACTGGTCGTGGACATTGATGTCGAAGCCCATGCCCGTGTAGGTCTGGGTCTGTTGCTCGTCGATGTCGAAGCCGTAGTGATTGCGTTTGTTCTTGCGCGATGTGTAATCGGGCAGCTCGTACAGCTCGAGCCGTTGCGCGCGCATCTGTGCCTTGTCGGTCGGCGCGCCGAAGCTCGTGAAGATCGCGTACCAGTAACAGTTCTCGTCGTCCACGGGCACATGCCATTGCGTGATCGTCATCTCCGCGCTCATTGGAATCACGAACGCCTGGGGAAACACGACATTGGTCACGCGAACGTGCGTGCGCGTGTCGTCGAGCGGACGCTTCGCGATCAGCCGAAGCCCATAGTCAGCCGGACTGACGAGAATCTCGGGCGACTCGTATTCGCGCAGCACCTTCGTGATCGGCAAGTCCGAATCCGCCGACGCGCCGCGAAACTGCTTGCCGTAGCTGTCGCTCACGTCCTCGTCTTCGAAAAAACGATGCAGGAACGATGCGTGCGCCGGATCGATGCCTACTTCGAGCGCTTGCAGCCAGTTGCATTCGAACAGCCCTTTGAAGGCGAACGTGTATTCGCCCGGCGCGGCGAAGCAATCGAAGTTCGGGAACGCCGGCGGTTCGCCGGTCCCGATGTAGGCGAACAGGATGCCGCTGCGCTCGACCACCGGATACGCGCTTTGGCTGTGGCGCGACAATCTGGATGAGAGACGCGCGACAAACAAGATGAGAATGTCGCGGCGAGGTTGATGATGCCGATGTTGATTGACGCTGACAAGCGTTTGTTGATTGACGCGCGGCGCATGTTGCAT
>NZ_JAAAYE010000025.1 GCF_013282575.1 Paraburkholderia sp. NMBU_R16 | reverse complement strand
ACAGGACCGTGAAACGACTCCACGCCGATGATAGTGCGGATTGCCCGTGTGAAAGTAGGTAATCGTCAGGCTCCCCATTGAAAACCCCCGGTTCGCAACATGCGAACCGGGGGTTTTTGCTTTGCGCAAACCGACGGGACGGACCGCGCCGAGCGCCGTCTGCCCCTATCCCAGCTAACCGTTTCTGCCCGGCGCCAGGAATCGCTGCGCGAGTCGCACCCAATACGTCGAGCCAATCGGCAACAACGCATCGTTGAAATCGTAACTTGCGTTGTGAAGCATGCATGGACCCGCGCCATGTCCCATCTCGCGGTGCATGCCGTCGCCGTTGCCCAAAAACGCATAGCAACCGGGCTTCGCCTGCAGCATGAACGAAAAATCCTCGGCACCCATGGTTGGCTCGATCGACGTATCGACACGTTCGACGCCCACCACCTCGCGCATGACCTCGGCTGCAAAGCGCGTTTCCTCGGCGCTGTTGATCGTCGGCGGATAGTTGCGATGGAATGTCACGGCAGCGGAGCAATCGTAAGCGGCAGCTGTCGCTTCAGCGATCTTGCGCATCCGCGATTCAATCAGATCGAGCGTTGCCGTCGTAAACGTGCGAACCGTTCCTGCGAGCCACGCTTCATCGGGAATGACGTTGACGGCATCTCCGGCATGGATCTGCGTGATCGAAAGCACCGCTGTGTCGATAGGCTTCTTGTTCCGCGTGATGATGCTCTGAAGCCCGTTCGCGAGCTGGACCGCGGCAAAAACAGGATCGCGGCCGTTATGTGGCAGCGCCGCATGGGCGCCCACGCCGCGTATGTCGATTCGGAATTCGTTGCTCGACGCCATGATCGGCCCCTCGGTCACACCGAACGAGCCTTCGGCTAAACCAGGCCAATTGTGAATGCCGAAGACTGCGTCGACGGGAAACCTGGAAAAGAGGCCGTCCTCGATCATCGCTCGTGCCCCGGCTCCGCCTTCTTCTGCCGGCTGAAAAATAAAAACGATCGTACCGTCGAACTCACCGTGTTTCGCCAAATACTGCGCCGCGCCCAGCAGCATTGCGGTGTGTCCGTCATGCCCGCAGGCGTGCATCTTCCCCTCGTTTTGGGAACGGTGGCCGAAGCTGTTGAGTTCGTGGATCGGCAGGGCGTCCATGTCGGCGCGCAGGCCGACGGAGCGCGTCCCCGTGCCGCGCTTCAACACCCCTACCACGCCTGTTTTGCCGAGCCCCCGGTGAACTTCGATGCCCAATTGTTCGAGCTGCCGCGCAACAAGCTCGGAGGTGCGGACTTCCTCATAGCGCAACTCCGGATGGGCATGGATCGTTCGTCGCAACGACTGGATTTCCTCGCGCGCAGCGAGGACTTCAGGAAGGAGTTTCATGATACGGTCGACTTCGGTAAGTGGTTCGAGACTGACTAGCCGCAGTCCGATCCATTCTACGCCGAACTCGATCGCGGCCGATTCGGCCCGGCCAGCGCGGCGGAAGTAATAGAATTGGCGGCACCGGCTCATTGCATCGCCAAGGACCTTCCTCATGAACGCTCCCCTCGAGTTTGCCCGCGCGGTTTGCCCCCACGATTGCCCCGACACCTGTGCGATGCGCGTGACAGTCAAGGAGGGGAAGGCCGTCAAAGTGGTGGGCGATCCCGATCATCCGCCCACACAGGGTGTGCTCTGCACGAAAGTGAGCCGGTATCCCGAACGCGTACACCATCCTGCACGATTGACGACTCCGCTCAAGCGAATCGGGAAAAAGGGTGAGGGACGATTTGCACCCATCGGCTGGGATGAAGCGCTGACGCTGGCGGCCAGCAGGCTGACCGAAGTCGTCCGCCGTGAGCCCGAAGCCCTGGTGCCGTATAGCTATGCCGGCACCATGGGATTGGTCCAGGGCGAGAGCGTCGCACAACGGTTCTTTCATAAGCTCGGCGCGTCGCGGCTCGAGCGGACGATTTGCTCGGCAGCCGGCGCGGCGGGCCTGCGCTACACCTACGGTGCGAGCGTGGGCATGCACCTCGAGTTCTTCGAGCAAAGCGAACTCATTCTGATTTGGGGCGGCAATCCGATCGCCTCGAGCCTCCATTTCTGGACCCGCGCACAGGAGGCGAAGCGCCGCGGCGCGATGCTCGTTGCCATCGACCCTTACCGCTCGCTAACGGCTGAGAAGTGTCATCGTCATATTGCGCTGCGTCCCGGTACCGACGCCGCACTCGCGCTCGGTATGATCAACGTTCTCATCGCCGAGAATCTGATCGACCGCGACTATGTGGACGCTTATACGATCGGCTTCGACGGGCTGCGTGAACGCGCGCTCGCTTACCCGCCATCGCGCGTCGCGCAGATCTGTGGCATCGAAGAAGACGAAGTCGTCGAACTCGCGCGTCTCTACGGAAAAACGCGCAAGGCGGCTATCCGGCTCAACTACGGCATGCAGCGCGTGCGTGGCGGTGGAAACGCGACGCGCGCCATCGCTTGTTTGCCAGCGCTGACCGGAGCCTGGCGCGAGCCCGCCGGTGGCCTGCTGTTGTCGGCATCCAATTGGGCTCCGGTCAACCAGCAGGCGCTGCAACGTCCCGATCTGTTGCCGGGCTGGCCGACGACGCTACCGCGCGCCATCAATATGAATGCTATCGGCGATGCTCTGCTTAATCCGGGGGATGCTGTCTTCGGCCCGAAAGTCGAAGCCATCGTGGTCTACAACTCGAATCCGGTTGCGGTTGCGCCCGATTCGGAGCGCGTGGCGGCAGGCTTTGCACGGGAAGATCTATTTACGATCGTGCTCGAGCACTTTCAGACTGACACCGTCGATTATGCCGACCTCGTTCTGCCCGCGACCACGCAGCTCGAGCACCTCGACATTCACAAGTCGTACGGCCACACCTACGTCATGCTGAACCAGCCCGCGATTGCCCCTGTCGGACAAGCCCGGCCGAACAGCGAGATATTCCGCGGCATTGCGCGCCGCATGGAAATCGACGAGCCGGCGCTTTATGAAAGCGACGAAACCATCGCACGCGCCGCTTTGCGGTGGGACGACGCATCGTTGCGCGGCGCCTCATGGGAGGCGCTCGAAAAGCAGGGCTGGCTCAAACTCGACATTCCCGAGGCACCGTTTGCCGAGGGCGCCTTTCCGACGCCCTCGGGCAAGTGCGAATTCGCCAGTACGTTGCTCGCCCAGGAAGGGCGTGATCCGCTGCCCGACTACCTGCCGCCCTACGAATCGGTCGAGGCCGCGCCGCAACTGGCGGCCCGCTATCCGTTGGCGATGATTTCGCCGCCGGCGCGTAACTTCCTGAACAGCAGCTTCGTGAACATCGATAGCCTGCGTGCGACGGAGGGCGAGCCGCATCTCGACATTCATCCGTGCGATGCAGCACCGCGCGGCATAGCGGATGGCGATATCGTGCGGGTATACAACGACCGTGGCTCGATGAAGGCTCGGGCGCGCGTGGCCGACCGCGCACGCACGGGCGTCGTGGTGGGCCTTTCGATCTGGTGGAAAAAGCTCTCGCCCGACGGCTGCAATGCCAACCAGGTGACGAGTCAGGCGCTGACCGATCTCGGGGGATCGGCGACTTTTTATGACTGCCTGGTCGAGGTGGAACGCGTCCGAGTCTGACGCTCAGCTACCCACTTCGAGTTGGAAGTCGATGTCTAATCCGGTTGTTTCGCGGGGGGCGACCGGATAGGATGCGCTTTTTCGCACGATCATTCGAAAAACAGGGAGACGCCGCATGGAAAAGATCTGGTTGAAGTCGTATCCGCCCGGCGTCCCCGCCGAAATCGATGCGACAAGCTACGACTCGGTGAGCCAGATGCTCGAAGAAAGCTTTCGCGAGCACAGCGGCAAACGCGCTTTTGTGTGCATGGGCAAGTCGTTGACCTATGGCGAGCTCGACGCGATGTCGCGCGGACTCGGCGCATGGTTCCAATCGAGAGGGCTGGCCAGCGGTGCGCGCATCGCGATCATGATGCCGAACGTCCTTCAATATCCCGTCGTCATCGCTGCCATTTTGCGGGCCGGCTATGTCGTCGTGAACGTCAACCCGCTTTACACCCCCCGCGAACTCGAGCACCAGCTCAAGGACAGCGGCGCCGAAGCCATCGTCCTGCTCGAAAACTTCGCCGCAACGCTGCAAGCGGTGGTGAGCCGCACTGCAATCAAACATGTGATCGTCGCGTCGATGGGCGATCTCATGGGCGCAAAGGGTGTGATCGTCAATTTCGTCGTGCGACGGGTGAAGAAGATGGTGCCTGCGTGGAATCTGCCCGGGCACGTCAAATTCAACGAGGCGTTGGCCGCGGGGGCACGACAGCCATTTGCACCCGCCCGGCTAAGCCGCTCGGACATCGCGTTCCTACAATATACGGGCGGTACGACCGGGGTCGCAAAAGGCGCGACGCTGACGCACGGCAATATCGTGGCGAACGTGTTGCAATCGGCCGCCTGGCATGAACCGGCCCATGCACTGCATGCGGACGTCGAGCAGATCATCAACGTTTTCGCGTTGCCGCTTTACCATATTTATGCGCTGACCGTCTGCTTCTTGCTGACGGTGCGAAGCGGAGGCCTCGGCATCCTGATCCCGAACCCGCGCGATATCGGCGGCATGATCAAGCAATTGCAGGGGTATCCGATCAATACCTTCCCGGCCGTCAACACGCTCTACAACGCAATGCTCAATCATCCCGATTTCGGCAAGCTCGATTTCTCGAAGCTGCTCGTCGCGAATGCGGGAGGGATGGCTGTTCAGGACGCGGTCGCGCGGCGTTGGTTCGAGCGTACCCACGTGCCGATTATCGAAGGCTACGGTCTGTCGGAAACTTCGCCTTCGGCGGTGTGCAATCCGGTTACCGCCACGGAGTACAGCGGCACGATCGGTGTGCCGCTGCCGTCCACCGAGGTGTCGATTCGCGACGACAACGACAACCCCGTGCCCGTCGGGCAGCCCGGCGAGATTTGCATTCGCGGTCCGCAGGTGATGGCAGGCTATTGGAATCGGCCCGACGAGACGGCCAAGGTCATGACGGCCGACGGGTTTTTCAAGTCGGGCGATATCGGCGTCATGGATGAGCGAGGCTATTTCAAAATCATCGACCGCAAGAAGGACATGATTCTGGTTTCCGGCTTCAACGTCTACCCGAACGAGATCGAAGATGTGGTGGCGCAGCATCCCGGTGTTTTCGAGGTCGCAGCCGTCGGCGTGCCGGACGAGCATTCGGGCGAGGCCGTCAAACTCGTTATCGTCAAGAAGGATCCCGCGCTCACCGAAGCCGATATCCTGGCTTTCTGCAAGACGCAATTGACCGGGTACAAGCGGCCGAAGATCGTCGAGTTCCGCAGCGAATTGCCGAAAACCAACGTCGGCAAAATCTTGCGCCGCGAACTGAGGGGCAATATTGCGCTCACGTCGACGGCCACGCCGCGTACCCCCGTTGCGGCCGAACGTCACGGGTGAGGGCTTACGCCTCGCGTAGCACACCTTTGCGAACATCGTCTAAAATGTCCGGTTAGCCGCTCTTTTGCACTGATCTTTGCGAAAGCTGGGGCGCAATGAAGTCACCACGCGCGTCTTGCGCCGGTGACTACGCAACGGAGAATCGGATGATATTGGACGAGTGGGTCACGGAATTCGACCGTGGGCTGCGTTCGATCGCGGGAGTCAGCCGGATGAGCCGGCCTGTGCCGATCGCCCCCGCCGGCGGCGCGGAAATGACGCTTGCAGAGCGCGCGCACGCGGCCGGCCTCATGCGCGTCAACCATGTCGGCGAAATCTGCGCCCAGGCGCTTTATCAGGCTCAAAAACTGGCCACGCGCTCGCCTGCGCTGAAAGACGCGTTCGAGCAGGCGGCCCGCGAAGAGGAAGATCATCTCGCCTGGACCTCGCATCGCCTCAAGGAGCTCGACTCACGTCCGAGCCTGCTCAATCCGCTTTGGTATGCCGGTTCGCTTGCGATCGGATTGGCGGCGGGTGCGCTCGGCGATAAAGCGAGCCTCGGGTTCATGGCGGAGACTGAACGGCAGGTCGAACACCATCTGGATGGCCACCTGCAATCGTTGCCCGAAGCGGATCTCGCCTCTCGCGCCATAGTCGACCAGATGCGTGCCGACGAAATGAAGCACGCCAAAGCCGCTACGGACGCGGGCGGCGTCGAACTGCCTTTCCCGGTACGGGCACTGATGCGCGCCGCATCCAAAGTCATGACGAGCACCGCATACTACATTTGACGCACCTGAAACGTTAGCGATCCCGATCGGGCGGCGCCAGCTCCGCCGCCCGCATCGAATGAGCACTACCTCTCCAATTTCCGCGCCGTTCTCCCCGTCTTCCGCCACCTCTCAGCGCTTTTCGGCCCGACGCTTATTGCGAGCTTCTCAGGTATCACCTTCACAAGATGCAGTAGTTCATTCATTTATAACGCTTTTCCATTTTAAGTGCCCACGTGAACGGTGACACGTAAGTCCTTGTTCTTACAAACAAAATTAGTGCAAAAAACGGTCTTGTCCCTTGACCGTCCCATGCCCTTACTCTAAAGTGGGAGACAGTGTGAGAAAGTGTATTTTTGTGGATTGATCGGACCTTTTTCGATCGGATTTCGAGTGTGACGGACGGGGCGCGCGCCCCGAGGGGAAGAGGACGTGTTCCAAGGGGCGTCGGCGCTGACGCTCGATGCGAAGGGCCGGATGTCGGTGCCCTCTCGTTATCGCGAAGCGCTGCAAGGCGAGGCACAAGGACGGGTGACGCTGACGAAGCACCCGGACGGGTGCCTTTTGCTTTTTCCGCGCCCCGAGTGGGAAGTGTTTCGCGCCAAGATCGCCGCGTTGCCGATGGACGCGCACTGGTGGCGGCGAATCTTTCTCGGCAACGCCTCGGATGTCGATCTCGATAGCGCTGGACGGATTCTGGTTTCGCCGGAATTGCGCATGGCGGCGGCACTGGAAAAGGAAGTCATGTTGTTGGGCATGGGAAGCCATTTCGAACTCTGGGACGCCCAGACATACGCAGCCAAGGAGCAGGCGGCGATGGCTCAGGGCATGCCCGAAGCGTTGAAGAATTTCACTTTCTGATCGCTGTTGTGAGTGCCCTGGGACTTGCCGCCTCGCGTCAGGTCCGCTCGAGGGGCGCATTCCCCGAGGGAATTCCTGCGGGGCGGAAGCATGGGACGGCCCGGCGTTTTCTTGGAACTTGGACGCTGCGATGGGAAATACGCTGCAGCATCAGACGGTGTTGCTGGATGAAGCGGTAAATGCGCTCGTGACGCGAGTGGACGGCATCTATGTGGACGGTACGTTCGGGCGTGGCGGGCATAGCCGGGCGGTGTTGGCAAAGCTGGGTGAGGCGGGGCGCTTGATTGCGTTCGACAAGGATCCGCAAGCGATCGAAACGGCGCGTGCGATCGAAGACAAGCGGTTCGAAATCGTGCACGACAGTTTTGCCGGCCTTCGCGAGGCGATGGTCGCGCGCGGTATCGCGCGGCTGTCTGGAGTATTGCTGGATTTGGGTGTGTCGTCGCCACAGCTCGACGATCCCGAGCGAGGTTTCAGCTTCCGCGCCGACGGTCCGCTCGATATGCGAATGGACCCGACGCAAGGAGAATCCGCGGCCGAGTGGCTGGCCCGGGCAACGCAGCAGGAACTGACGGAGGTCATTCGAGATTATGGGGAAGAACGGTTTGCTGTTCAGATTGCAAAGGCGATTGTTGCTCGCCGGGCAGAGTCCAGTCGTCTCGGGCCTCTCGACAGCACGGGCGAGCTTGCCGAAATCGTGGCTCACGCCGTCAAGACACGTGAGAAGGGTAAGGACCCGGCAACCCGCACCTTTCAAGCTATACGGATTCACGTCAATCAAGAGCTTGCGGAGTTGCAAGTCGTTTTAGAGGCTGCATTGTCGTTGTTGGAGCAAGGGGGGCGGCTGGTGGTCATCAGCTTTCATTCGCTCGAAGACAGAATCGTGAAGCGATTCATGCAGGCGCACGCGAGTGCGCCTGCTGTCGATCGTCGCTTGCCGATTCGCGCCGTCGATTTGCCGAGCCCTCCGCTCAAGATAGTCGGTCGGGTGTTTGCCAGCCCTGAAGAGGTGCAGGCGAATGCCCGCGCCCGCTCGGCGGTGATGCGCGTCGCGGAGCGCGTCGCGCCATGAGCCGCCTCAATATCTTCCTGCTCATCATCGTTCTCGGTTGCGCCTTGTCGGTCGTCAATGCGACGAACCAGCAGCGGCGGCTGTTCGTGCAACTGGAGCGTGCACAGGCCGAGGAGCGTCAGCTGCAGCAGGACTACGCGCAGTTGCAGTACGAGCAAAGCGCGCTCTCGAAGACCTCGCGCATCGAGCAAGTCGCCACCGATTCGCTCAAGATGCGCTCCGTCGTAAGCGGCGGTACCCAATACCTGACGTTGGCCGCCGGTGCGTCCGAGGCGAAGGAAGTCGCCATTCCGAGCGTTGCGGCCAGTGCCGGCGTGGCGACCGCGCGTGCGCCGAAAGCACGCGTTGCGGCGGCCAACCGCGGAGGCGCGCGATGAAGCAAGGCAGCCGTCGCAAGGGTGTAACGTTTTCCGCGAGTCCCGTACTCTCGGTGCGCTTGCCGATGTGGCGCTCGAAGCTGGTCGTATTTCTGCTGTTCGTTGCTTTCGTGGCGCTCGTCGCGCGCGCGTTCTGGATCCAGGGGCCCGGCAACGCGTTCTATCAGAAGCAGGGTGAAAGCCGCTACCAGCGCACGATCGAATTGGCTGCCACGCGCGGGAAGATTCTCGATCGCAATGGCCTCGTGCTCGCCACGAGCTTGCCTGTGCGCGCTATCTGGGCGATTCCCGAGTCGGTGCCCGAAAACATCGACAACGAGAAGCTCGCGGCGCTCAGCTCGCTGCTCGGCCTTACGCGCAAGGAACTGCGCACGAAGCTTTCGGGCGACAAAACTTTCGTATACGTGAAGCGCCAAGTACCTGTCGAAACCGCGGACAAGGTGATGGCGCTCGGCATTCCGGGCATCTATCAGCGCGAGGAATACAAGCGCTTTTATCCCGAAGGCGAAATTACGGCCCACCTGGTGGGCTTCACCAATGTCGAAGACGAGGGCCAGGAAGGCATCGAGCTCGGCGATCAGAAGCTCCTCGCGGGCGTGACGGGCATGCGCCACGTCATCAAAGACCGCATGGGCCGGATCATCGAGGATGTCGATCAGCAAGTGCCGCCGCACAACGGCAAGGACGTCGATCTTTCGATCGACAGCAAGATCCAGTACATCGCCTATGCGGACCTGAAGGCCGCCGTCGAAAAATCGAAAGCGAAGGCGGGCGCGGCGATGGTCATCGATGTGCGCACCGGCGAAGTCCTCGCACTCGTCAACTATCCGACCTATAACCCGAACGACCGGTCGCACCTGACCGGCGAGCAGTTGCGCAACCGGATTCTCACCGACGTTTTCGAGCCGGGCTCGATCATGAAGCCGTTCACGGTTTCGCTTGCGCTCGACTTGCATCGCGTCACGCCTAACACGCTCGTCGATACGGGCAACGGCCATTTCGTGCTGGACGGTGCGCAGATCACGGACGACAGCGGTTTCGGCGTGCTGACGGTCGGCGGCGTGATTCAGAAATCGAGCAACATCGGGGCCACGAAGATCGCCATGACGCTCAAGCCCGAAGAGATGTGGAATATGTATACGGGCATCGGACTCGGTCAGGCGCCCAAGGTTGGATTCCCGGGCGCCGCCGCAGGCCGTTTGCGGCCGTGGAAGAGTTGGCGGCGCATCGAGCAGGCCACCATGTCATACGGCTATGGCCTTTCCGCGTCGCTCTTTCAGCTCGCGCGCGCCTACACGGCCATCGCGCACGATGGCCGACTGATGCCAGTGTCGATCTTCAAGACGAATCCCGATCAACCCGTCGCCGGCACGCAGATCTTCTCGCCGACCACGGCCCGCGAAGTGCGCACGATGCTCGAGAGCGTCGTCTCGACGCAAGGTACGTCGCCCGAGGCAGCGGTGCCGGGCTATCGCGTGGGCGGCAAGAGCGGCACGGCCTATAAGCACGGCGCGCATGGCTACGATCACTCGAAATACCGCGCGTCGTTCGTTGGCATGGCGCCGATGCCCAACCCGCGTATCGTCGTCGCGGTATCGATCGACGAGCCGACCGCGGGCAGTCACTTCGGCGGCTATGTCTCCGGGCCGGTCTTCGCCTCCATCGTCGGCGATACGCTGCGCACGCTCAACGTGCCGCCGGACATGCCGGTGAAGCAACTCGTCGTCTCCGACGATGTAACGAAGTCGCCGGCCGCCGCGCAGGAGCGCACGGTAGCCGTCTCCAACGATCCTCGCAGCCGTCCGGGAGTGGTGCGATGAGCGCCGCCGTCAACCGTCACGTCGCCGATGCGATCGCATGGCTGCGTTTGCAGGCGCGCTCGGGCGCGCATCTGCACGCTGACACCCGCACCCTTGCGCCGGGGGACGTGTTTTTGGCCTATGCCGTCGACGGTGCGGACAACCGGCCGCATATCGCGCGCGCTTTCGAACGCGGGGCTGCTGCCGTGCTCTATCAGCCGGAGGGATTCGCGGGCGAAGTCGACGCGGCCCACGCGCTAGCGGTACCCGCATTGAACGAACTGGCGGGCGAAATCGCGAGCGTCTGGTATGGCGAGCCGAGCCAGTCGATGCGCTTGATTGGCGTGACGGGTACGAACGGCAAGACCTCCTGTACGCAATGGATCGCAGCGGCGCTGAGCTCGCTCGAGGCCCCCTGCGCCGTCATCGGCACGCTCGGTACGGGCATGCCGGGACGGCTCGCGCAAACGGGCTTCACCACACCCGATGCGCCGCAACTGCAGCGCAGTCTTGCTGCGCTGGCCGCGGCGGGCGCCAAGAGCGTCGCCATGGAGGTGTCCTCGCATGCGCTGCATCAGGGACGAGTGAACGGAACCGCCTTCGACATTGCCGTCTTCACGAATCTCACGCAGGACCATCTCGACTATCACAAGACCTTCAAAGCCTACGAGGCGGCGAAGGCCCGGTTGTTCGACTGGCCCACGCTGCAAGCGGCTATCGTCAATCGCGACGATGCGGCCGGTCAGCGTTTCATCGCGCGCACGATGGGCCGTGTGCGCACGATCTCGTACGGTATCGGCGCCGCGCCGCCCGCCGGACACGGCGATGCGTCGATTTGCGCGACCAACGTGCGCGCCACTGCCACCGGCACCGCCTTTCATCTGTCGTCCGATTGGGGCGCGAACGAGGTCGAAGTCGGCACGCTGGGTTTGTTCAACGTCAGCAATCTGCTCGCGGTGCTGGGGGCGTTGCTTGCCAGCGGCGTGCCGCTCGCCGCCGCGCTCACGCAGCTTGCCAAACTCGAACCCGTCAATGGCCGCATGCAGCGGCTCGGCGGGCGGATCGCGAACGACGAGCCGCTCGTCGTCGTCGACTATGCGCATACGCCTGACGCGCTCGAAAAGACGCTCGACGCGCTGCGGCCGATCGCACAAGCACGCGGCGGCAAGCTCGTTTGCATGTTCGGCTGCGGCGGGGACCGCGATGCGACGAAACGCCCGCTCATGGGTGCGATCGCCGAGCGACTCGCGGATGCGGTCGTCGTGACGAGCGATAACCCGCGCAGCGAGGCGCCCCAGTCGATCATCGAGCAGATCCTCGCCGGCATGACGGAACCGGGCCGCGCTCGCGCCATCGAGGATCGTGCGAGCGCGATTCTGCAAGCGGTGCGAGGGGCCGCCCGCGAGGACGTCGTCGTGCTGGCTGGCAAAGGGCACGAAGCCACACAGGAAATCATGGGTAAGAAGCGAGTCTTTTCAGACCAGGATCACGCGCGCCTTGCATTGGCATCGCGCGCTGCACAGGCACGCGGGGGCGGCGAATGACGATGCTTTCGCTCGCTCGAGCCGCTTCGCTGATTCCGGGCGCGACCGTGTCCGGCGACGGCGCCGTTGCGTTCGACCGCATCAGCACGGACAGCCGGACGGCGGGCCCCGGAGATCTCTTCGTCGCGCTGAAAGGCGAGCGGTTCGACGCGCACGATTTTCTGGCCGATGTGGCGCGCCGCGGGGTGAGCGCCGTACTGGTTGCGCGGCTGCCGGAGGGGCTCGGCGTGCCGGCGATCGTCATAGCCGGCGACGGCGATACACGCGTTGCGCTCGGTGCACTCGCGCGCGGCTGGCGCCGGCAGTTCGCGATCCCGCTCGTCGCGGTGACCGGCAGCAACGGAAAGACGACGGTCAAGGAAATGATCGCCTCGATCTTTGCCGCTGCATGCGGCGAAGACGGGCGGCTCGCGACGGCCGGCAATTTCAACAATGACGTCGGTTTGCCGTTGACGCTGTTGCGTCTGAGCGCTGTGCACAAGCTCGCCGTCGTGGAACTCGGCATGAACCATCCGGGCGAAACGTCCACGCTCGCCAAGATCGCCGAGCCGACCATAGCGCTCGTCAACAACGCGCAGCGCGAGCATCAGGAATTCATGGCGACGGTCGAGGCTGTCGCGCTCGAGCACGCCAGTGCGATTCACGCGCTCGGTCCTGATGGCGTCGCCGTGTTTCCCGCGGACGACGCCTATGCCGGTATCTGGCGTGTCGCGGCCACCGGGAATCGCGTGATCGACTTCGCGCTTCACGATCGCGGCGCGGCGGTAACGGGGGCGGCTAAGGGTGCCACGGCGGCGCGCGCCGCGGCGGTGGCGGGTGAATTCATCGGCAATCGACTGAAGGTGGACTCGCCCGCCGGTGCATTCGAAGCCACATTGCAAGTGCTTGGCGCGCACAACGCGCGCAATGCGCTTGCCGCGACGGCCGCGGCGCTTGCCGCGAATGTTCCGCTCGATGCGATCCGCCGCGGGCTCGAAGCGTTTTCGCCGGTCAAAGGGCGTTTGCAGGTCAAGCGTGCCGCGGCAGGCGCGCTGGCCGGCGCGACCGTCGTCGACGACACCTACAACGCCAACCCCGATTCGATGCGCGCCGCGATCGACGTGCTTGCCTCGATGCCGGCGCCGCGTGTGCTCGTGATGGGTGACATGGGCGAAGTGGGCGATCACGGCCCCGAGTTTCACCGCGAGGTCGGGGCGTACGCGCGCGAGCGCGGCATCGATGCGCTGTATGCGCTCGGCGATGCGGCCCGTGCGAGCTGTGCGGCGTTTGCTGCCGCCAACGAGCCGCACGCTGCGGCGCGCGAGCGCCTCGCGCACCACTTCGACGATGTGGATACGCTCCTCGCCCATCTGCTGGAAGCCGGATTCGGCGCCGGCGCCACGCTGCTCGTGAAGGGCTCGCGTTTCATGCGTATGGAGCGCGTCGTCGACGCGCTGACGCAATTGCAACCCTGCGCACCGGGCGCCGCGCCCGGCGCGCACTGAAAAAGAAGGACAAGCATGCTGCTGGCGCTGGCGCAATGGCTGCAGAACGATGCAAGCTTTTTGCGTGTAATCGGCTATCTGACGTTTCGCGCGGTGATGGCTTCCATCACCGCGCTCGTGATCGGCCTCGTCTGCGGTCCGTGGGTGATCCGCAAGCTGACCTCCATGAAAGTGGGGCAGGCCGTGCGCACCGACGGCCCGCAAACGCACTTGGTGAAATCGGGTACGCCGACGATGGGCGGCGTGCTCATTTTGCTCGGCATCGCCGTTTCGACGCTGCTGTGGGCCGATCTCACCAATCGCTTCATCTGGATCGTGATACTCGTCACGTTCGGGTTTGGCGTGATTGGCTGGGTCGACGACTATCGCAAGGTCGTCTACAAGGACCCGCGCGGCATGTCCTCGCGCGAGAAGTACTTCTGGCAATCGGTCATCGGCTTGTTCGCCGCGGTCTACCTGGCGTTCAGCGTGTCCGAGGCCAATAACGTGCGCGTTTTCGACCTGTTCATGGCCTGGGTGCGCAGCGGCTTGTCGATGGGATTGCCGGCGCGCGCGGACCTGATGTTGCCGTTCTTGAAGTCGATCACCTATCCGCTCGGCGTATGGGGCTTCATCGCGCTCACCTATTTCGTGATCGTCGGCGCGAGTAACGCCGTCAACCTGACGGACGGCCTGGACGGTCTCGTCATCATGCCCGTCGTCCTCGTGGGCGGCTCGCTCGGCGTTTTCGCCTACGTGATGGGCAGCTCGATCTATTCCAAATATCTGCTGTTTCCGCATATTCCCGGCGCCGGCGAGCTGCTGATCTTTTGTTCGGCGATGGGCGGCGCCGGACTCGCGTTTCTCTGGTACAACACGCACCCCGCACAGGTGTTCATGGGCGACGTCGGCGCGCTGGCGCTCGGCGGCGCGCTCGGCACGATCGCGGTCATCGTGCGCCAGGAGATCGTCCTGTTCATCATGGGCGGCATTTTTGTGGCGGAAACCCTTTCGGTGATGCTCCAGGTGGTCTGGTTCAAATACACGAAGCGCCGGTTCGGTGAGGGGCGGCGCATTTTCAAGATGGCGCCGCTGCACCACCACTTCGAACTGTCCGGCTGGAAGGAGACGCAAGTTGTCGTGCGCTTTTGGATCGTGACGTTGATGTTGTGCCTGTTCGGTCTGTCCACACTGAAACTGCGGTAAAGGAAAGGAAAAGCAAGCGATGTTTGGCGAGATGTTTCGAGATCGGCATCCGATGGTGCTCGTGCTGGGGCTCGGCGCTTCGGGCCTGGCGATGGCGCGCTGGTGCGCGCGCCATGGGTGCCGGCTGCGCATTGCCGATTCGCGCGAGGCACCGCCGAATCTGCCGCTGCTCGAGGCCGAGCGCATCGATGCCGAGTTCGTCGGCGGCGCGTTTTCACCTGCGCTGCTCGAGGGCGGGATCGAGCTCGTCGTCGTGAGTCCGGGGCTTTCACCGCTTTCGCCGGAACTCGCCCCGCTTTTCGCCAGCGCGCACGAGCGCGGCGTGCCGGTCTGGGGCGAACTCGAACTGTTCGCGCGGGCGCTTGCGCATCTCGGCGAGAGCGGTTATGCGCCGAAGGTCATCGCCGTGACGGGCACCAATGGCAAGACCACGACCACGAGCCTCACGGGCCTGCTCTGCGAGCGTGCGGGCAAGGCGGTCGCGGTGGCCGGCAATATCGGTCCGACGATGCTCGATACGTTGTCCGACGCGATCGACCGCACCGCGTTGCCCGAGGTGTGGGTGCTCGAGCTGTCGAGCTTTCAGCTCGAGACGGCACACACGTTCGATCCCGATGCCGCTGCGGTGCTCAACATCACTCAGGATCATCTCGACTGGCACGGCAGCTTCGAAGCCTACGCGGCGGCCAAAGGTCGAGCTTTCGGTCCCCATACGGTGCGTGTGCTCAATCGCGACGACGCCAGAACGATGGCGTTCGCATCCGCCGATACGGCGCCAGATGCGCCGCACCGTGTGCAGGTCGTCACATTCGGGCTCAACGAGCCGCAGCGCGCGGGAGACTATGGGCTCTTGCGAGAGGCGGACATCAACTGGCTCGTTCAGGCTGAAGAGCGCGACCCGGCGGATGAAACATCGTCGTCGCGCCGCCGTCGACAGGAAGCGGCGGCTCCGGTCGAACTGACGATGAAGCGATTGATGCCGGCCGACGCCTTGCGCATTCGCGGACTGCACAATGCGGCGAATGCGCTGGCCGCGTTGGCACTGGCTCGCGCGATCGGTCTCGCCGCCGCCCCGCTGCTGCATGGACTGCGCGAATATCGCGGCGAGCCGCATCGCGTCGAACTCATCGCTTCGATCGACGGCGTCGACTATGTCGATGACAGCAAGGGCACGAACGTGGGCGCGACCGTCGCCGCGCTCGATGGTCTTGCACAGCGCGCCGTATTGATCCTCGGCGGCGACGGCAAAGGGCAGGACTTCGCGCCGCTCGCGCGCCCCGTCGCGCGGTGGTGCCGCGCGGTCATGCTGATCGGGCGCGATGCGCCGGCTATCCGTGCCGCCCTGGCCGACACGGGCGTTGTGCTCACCGAGCATCCGACGCTCGAAGCGGCGACGCTCGAGGCCAGTGCGATCGCGCAACCAGGCGATGCGGTACTGCTTTCGCCGGCCTGCGCGAGTTTCGACATGTTCAAGAACTATTCGCATCGCGCGGATGTATTCCGCGGCACGGTGCAAGACATTGCGGCGCAACGGGGGACCATGCTATGAGCTGGTCGGATCGCCTCACCCAACGGTTTTTCACGGAACGCGGCGCGGGCTCCGGCACGCGCAAGGAAACGGCGGCCCGCACGGCTGCGGGCGGGCTTGCGAGCGCGGTCAGCGGAATCCGTCCGCTGCGCTCGCGCATGCTCGATTACGACCACTCGCTTTTGTGGGCCGCGATTGCGCTGATCGGCCTGGGCGTCGTCATGGTTTATTCGGCGTCGATCGCCATGCCCGATTCGCCGAAATATGCCGCTTATCGCGACTACGCGTTCCTGGTGCGGCACATCGCCTCGCTCGTCGTCGCGACGATCGCCGCGGCGGTCGTATTCCGCATTCCGATCTCGGTATGGGACAAGTACGCGCCAAAGTTCTTTCTCGTCGCGCTCGTGGCGCTCGTGATCGTGCTCATACCGCATATCGGCAAGGGCGTGAACGGCGCGCGTCGTTGGCTGCCGCTCGGCATCATGAACATGCAGCCGTCCGAGATCATGAAGCTGGCCGTCACGATCTACGCGGCGAATTACACGGTGCGCAAGCAGGAATACATGCATAGCTTTGCCAAAGGCTTTTTGCCGATGGCGCTGGCCGTCGGCTTCGTAGGCGCACTGCTGCTGCTCGAGCCGGATATGGGGGCGTTCATGGTCATCGCCGCCATTGCGATGGGTGTGCTGTTCCTCGGTGGCGTGAACGGCAAGCTCTTCGGCGGGCTCGTGGCCACGGCCATCGCGACGTTCGGATTGCTCGTCTGGGCATCGCCCTGGCGGCGCGAGCGGATCTTCGCCTATCTCGACCCGTGGGACGATCGCTACGCGCAGGGCAAGGCCTATCAGCTGACACACTCGCTGATCGCATTCGGGCGCGGGGAATGGTTTGGCGTGGGACTCGGCGGCAGCGTCGAGAAGCTCAACTATCTGCCGGAAGCGCATACCGACTTCATTCTCGCCGTGATCGGCGAGGAACTCGGCTTTGTCGGCGTGCTCATCGTCATTCTGCTGTTTTACTGGATCGTGCGGCGCTCGTTCGAGATCGGTCGGCAGGCGCTCGCGCTCGATCGCACCTTTGCGGGACTCGTCGCGAAAGGCGTCGGACTGTGGTTCGGCGTGCAAACGTTCATCAATATCGGCGTCAACCTCGGCATCTTGCCGACGAAGGGGCTGACGCTGCCGCTCGTCAGCTATGGCGGCTCCGGCATCGTGCTCAACTGCGTCGCGCTCGCGGTGCTGATGCGCGTGGACTACGAGAATCGTGTGCTCATGCGCGGAGGGAAAGTATGAGCACGACTCCGCAACGTACGTTGATGGTGATGGCGGGAGGAACCGGGGGGCACGTGTTCCCCGGCCTCGCCGTCGCGCATCGGATGCGTGCGTGGGGGTGGCGCGTCGTCTGGCTCGGCAATCCGGCTGGCATGGAAGCCTCGCTCGTGCCGAAGCATGGCATTCCGATGGAGTATGTGCGCTTTGGCGGATTGCGCGGCAAGGGGCTCAAGACGAAGCTTTCGCTGCCCTTGAATCTGTTGCGGGCCTGCCTCGAAAGCCGTCGTGCGTTGAACCGCGTGCGTCCCGACGTCGTGCTCGGCATGGGCGGATACATCACATTTCCTGCCGGTGTCATGACGGCGCTGGCGCGGCGGCCGCTCGTGCTGCACGAGCAGAATTCGGTAGCGGGGCTGGCGAACCGGGTGCTCGCCAAGCTGGCGCGGCGTGTGCTCGTGGCGTTTCCGGATGCGCTGCCCGGTGCCGAGTGGACCGGCAACCCGTTGCGCGACACCGTCACGCAGGCCGACGAGCCGAAGCTGCGGTATGCGCGCCGCAGCGGCCCGCTCAAGCTGCTCGTCGTGGGCGGCAGCCTCGGCGCCGCCGCGCTCAACGAAGTGGTGCCATGCGCGCTTGCGTTGCTCGCCCCCGAGGCGCGTCCGCACGTCGTGCACCAGGCGGGCGCGAAACACATCGAGGCGTTGCAGGCGAACTATGCCGCGGCGGGATTGACGGAGGGAGGAACGCTCGCGCTCGTGCCGTTCATCGACGATATGGCGGCGGCCTACGCCGACGCGGACGTCGTGATTTGCCGCTCGGGCGCGATGACTGTCGCGGAAATCGCGGCGATCGGCGTCGCGGCCCTGTTCGTGCCGTTCCCCTATGCCGTGGACGATCACCAGACCACGAACGCCGAATTTTTATCGAAGCACGGCGCGGCCGTGCTGGTGCAGCAACGCGATTTGTCGCCGCAGGCGTTGGCCGATTGGCTGGGCACGCTTACGCGGGAAACGCTCGCCGAAATGGCTGAGCGCGCGCGCGCGCTCGCCAAGCCCGACGCCACCGATCGTGTCGCGCAAGTCTGCGCGGCCGTGGCGCTTGCGCGTCAGGAAGGAAAGCAATGAAACACATCGTCAAACATATTCATTTCGTCGGCGTCGGTGGCGCCGGCATGAGCGGTATCGCGGAAGTACTCGCCAATCTCGGCTATCAGGTGAGCGGTTCGGACCTCGCGAAGAGCGCGACGACCGAGCGTCTCGCTTCGCTCGGTGCGCGTATTTCAATCGGGCATGACGCCTCGAACATCGATGGCGCGGACGCCGTCGTCGTGTCGACCGCCGTGCGCAGCGACAACCCCGAAGTGCTTGCCGCTCGGCGGCTGCGCGTGCCGATCGTGCCGCGCGCAGTCATGCTGGCCGAATTGATGCGCCTGAAGCAGGGCATTGCGATCGCCGGCACGCACGGCAAGACGACGACCACCAGCCTCGTGGCCAGTGTGCTGGCGGCAGGCGGGCTCGATCCGACATTCGTCATCGGAGGGCGCCTCACGAGCGCCGGTGCCAATGCGCGGCTCGGCACGGGTGACTTCATCGTGGCGGAGGCCGACGAGTCCGACGCATCGTTCTTGAACCTGCTGCCCGTGATCGAAGTCGTGACCAACATCGATGCGGATCACATGGACACCTACGGGCATGACTTTGCCCGGCTCAAGCAGGCGTTCATCGAATTCACGCACCGGTTGCCGTTTTATGGCATTGCGGTGCTCTGCGTCGACGATCCGAACGTGCGCGAGATTTTGCCATTTGTCTCGAAGCCGGTCATCCGCTACGGTTTCGCGGCCGATGCGCAGGTGCGCGGCGTCAACGTCGTCCCACGCGAAGGCAAGATGTACTTCACGGCAATGCGCGAGGATACGCCGCCGCTCGATATCGTCCTCAACATGCCGGGCTTGCACAACGTGCAAAACGCGCTCGCGGCGATTGCGATTGCGACCGAGCTCGAGGTGTCGGACGCCGACATTCAGCGCGCGCTCGCGGAGTTCACCGGCGTAGGGCGGCGTTTTCAGCGCTACGGCGACGTGGCCATCGCGGCAGGCGGGCACTTCGCGCTCATCGATGACTACGGACATCACCCCGTGGAGATGGCCGCGACGATCGCGGCAGCGCGCGGCGCTTTTCCCGACAAGCGGCTCGTGCTCGCGTTCCAGCCGCACCGGTATACACGCACACGCGATTGTTTCGAGGATTTCGTCAACGTTCTGTCGAGCGTCGACGCCCTCGTGCTGACCGAAGTCTACGCGGCCGGAGAAGCGCCGATCGTCGCGGCGGACGGGCGCTCGCTCGCGCGCGCGGTTCGCGTGGCAGGCAAGGTTGAACCGGTATTCGTCGAAACGGTCGACGACGTACCGGAGGCGCTGTCGACGCTCGTGCGCGACGGCGATGTAGTGATCACGATGGGCGCGGGATCGATCGGTACCGTGCCGGGACGACTCGCGCAAGAGGTGAAGACATGACCCGCAAGCTCACTATCGTCCGCTGCTCCCGAGGGAGGCTGGCATGAGTGGCAGCATGACTATCGATCCAAAACGTTTCGGCAAGGTTGCCGTGTTGATGGGCGGCGTGTCGGCCGAGCGCGAGGTTTCGCTCAACTCGGGGCGGCTCGTGCTCGAAGGGCTGCGCAACGCGGGCATCGATGCTCATCCGTTCGATCCAGCCGAGCGCGAGCTCTCGGAGCTGAAGGCGGAGGGCTTCGAGCGTGCGTTCATCGCGCTGCACGGCGGCTACGGCGAGAACGGCCAGCTGCAGGGCGCGCTGGACTTTTACGGCATCCGCTATACGGGCAGCGGTGTACTGGGCTCGGCGCTTGGGCTCGACAAATTCCGCACGAAGCTCGTCTGGCAACAAACGGGCGTGCCGACACCGCCGTTCGAGACCGTACTGCGCGGCGACGATTATGCGGCTCGCGCACCCGAGATCGTCGCGAAGCTCGGGCTGCCGCTCTTCGTGAAGCCGGCGAGCGAGGGATCGAGCGTCGCCGTGACGAAGGTCGCTCGTGCCGACGCACTAGCGGCCGCGCTCGAGGAGGCGGCCAAATTCGACAAGATCGTGCTCGTCGAGAAGAGCATCGAAGGCGGGGGCGAATACACGGCCTGCATTGCGGGCGACCTCGATCTGCCGATCATTCGCATCGTACCGGCGGGCGAGTTTTACGACTATCACGCGAAGTACATCGCGAACGACACGCAGTACCTGATTCCGTGCGGTTTGCCCGCGAGCGAGGAGGCGCGGCTGAAGGCTCTCTCGCGCCGCGCGTTCGACGTGCTCGGCTGCTCCGATTGGGGCCGAGCCGACTTCATGCTCGATGCGGCCGGCAACCCGTTTTTTCTCGAAGTGAATACGGCCCCGGGTATGACCGATCACTCGCTGCCGCCGAAAGCGGCGCGCGCCGTCGGCATCAGTTATCCGGAACTGGTCGTCGCCGTGCTGGCGCTGACTCTCGAGGACTGAGACAACGATCATGTGGAGCAACGTTCGCCAGCTCAATCTCGCCGCCAACGTGCTGTTCGCGCTGGTGCTCGTCGCGCTCGTCGCGGCGGGCGGGATCTGGCTCGCGCAACGCCCGTCGTTCGCGCTCGCGGCGATTCGCATCGACGGCGATACGGAGCACATCAACACGCCGATCGTGCGTGCGGGTGTCGTCGGTCATCTGCGGGGCAACTTCTTCACCGTCGATCTCGATGCGGCGCGCCAGGCGTTCGAGCAAATGCCGTGGGTACGCCGCGCGAGCGTGCGCCGTGTCTGGCCCAACGCGCTGGCCGTGACGCTCGAGGAATACAAGCCGCTCGGGACCTGGGGCAGCGATCAGCTCGTCAGTGTGGACGGGGATCTCTTCACCGCGAACCAGGGCGAACTCGACGAGGAACTGCCTGCGTTCGACGGCCCTGCCGGTACCTCGAAAGAGGTCGTCGCCCGCTATTTCGATTTCAAGAAATGGCTCGCGCCGCTCGGCGCCGTGCCCGACGAGGTCACGCTTTCGCCGCGTTATGCGTGGACAGTGAAACTGTCGAACGGTATGCAGATCGAATACGGCCGGGAGCGCAATCCGTCGACGCTCGCGGAACGCTCCAATCGGCTCAGCGCTGCATGGAAAGCTGTCACGGCGCGCTGGGGCAACGATATCGAATATGCGGACTTGCGCTATCCGAATGGCTTCGCGATCCGCGCTGCGGGGATGCGGTTTCTCGACGATGGCGGCACGAAGGGCAAGGCCAAGAAGTAACACATGAAGCACGACAAGACATCACACGCACGAGCACGCTATGAGTAAAGACTATAAGGATCTGCTGGTCTCCCTCGACATCGGTACCGCCAAGGTCGTGGCGGTCGTCGCCGAGCTGAGGGGCGAAGGCCATTACGAGGTGATCGGTCTCGGGCAGAGCGAATCGAAGGGGCTCAAAAAAGGCGTGGTGGTGAACATCGAGGCCACCGTGCAATCGATTCAGCGCGCGCTCGAAGAAGCGGAACTGATGGCCGATTGCAAGATCACTAACGTGTTCACCGGCATCGCCGGGAGTCACATCCGCAGCTTCAATTCGAGCGGAATGGTGGCGATCAAGGACAAGGAGGTGACGCAGGCCGACGTGGCGCGCGTCATCGAAACGGCCAAGGCGATCAACATCCCGACGGACCAGCAGGTGCTGCACATCCTCACACAGGAATTCATCATCGACGGGCAGGAGGACGTGCGCGAGCCCATCGGAATGAGCGGCATCCGTCTGGAAGTGAAGGTTCACATCGTGACCGGTGCGGTGTCGGCGGCGCAAAACATCGTGAAGTGCGTGCGGCGCTGCGGGCTCGAAGTCAACGACCTGATTCTGCAGCCGCTCGCGTCATCGCTGGCTGTGCTGACCGAGGACGAGAAGGAACTCGGCGTGGTGCTCGTCGACATCGGCGGCGGCACGACGGACATCGCGATCTTCAGCGAAGGCGCGATTCGCCATACGGCGGTCATTCCGATTGCCGGAGATCAGGTGACGAGCGACATCGCCATGGCGCTGCGCACGCCGACGCCCGACGCCGAGGACATCAAGGTCGGCTACGGCATTGCGAAGCAGGCACTGGCCGATCCGGACGAGATGATCGAAGTGCCGGGGCTCGGCGAGCGCGGGCCGCGCACGCTGTCGCGCCAAGCACTCGCGGCCGTGATCGAGCCGCGCGTCGAGGAGCTCTTCTCGCTCGTGCATCAGGTCGTGCGCGAGTCCGGTTACGAGGAGCTCTTGAGTTCGGGCGTCGTCTTGACGGGCGGTGCATCGATGATGCCGGGCATGGTCGAGCTCGGCGAGGACATTTTTCTCAAACCGGTGCGCATCGGCGTGCCGGAGTATGCGGGCGGACTCGCCGACGTCGTGCGCAATCCACGCTATTCGACGGCGATGGGGCTGCTCGTCGAGGGCTCGTCGCAGCGGATGCGCGGACGCAAGGTCGCTGTCCAGTCGGGCTCGATGGGGCAGGTCTTCACTCGCATGAAGGATTGGTTCCTGGGCAATTTTTGAAGTCTTTTTGAATTCGCGCCGGTGCCGGCGGCTTGCGCGCGACAGGGGGTTGCCCGATTCCCTGCCGAATAACGGCCGAAGAGCGGGATCTTTTTCTTGACGGAGGCAATATGGAATTCCAGATGTTGGAAACGGAAACCAGCGGCACCATCATCAAGGTGGTGGGCGTTGGCGGGGCCGGCGGCAACGCTGTGCAACACATGATCAACAAGGGTGTGCAGGGCGTCGATTTCGTCGTCATGAACACCGACGCACAGGCCCTCTCGCGCTCGCGTTCGCCGAGCGTGATTCAGCTCGGCAGCACGGGTCTCGGTGCGGGCGCCAAACCGGAAATGGGGCGCGCCGCGGCGGAAGAAGCCCGCGAGCGGATTGCCGACGCGCTGCGCGGCGCGCACATGGTCTTCATCACGGCCGGCATGGGCGGCGGAACGGGTACGGGTGCGGCACCGGTCGTCGCGCAAATCGCGAAAGAGATGGGCATTCTGACCGTCGGTGTCGTCAGCAAGCCGTTCGAGTTCGAAGGCGGCAAGCGCATGCGCGTGGCAGAAGCAGGTTCGCAGCAACTGGAGGATCACGTCGACTCGCTGATCGTCGTCCTGAACGACAAGCTGTTCGAGGTGATGGGCGATGACGCCGAGATGGACAAGTGCTTCCAGTGCGCGGACGACGTTCTGAACAACGCGGTGGCCGGCATTGCCGAAATCATCAACGTGGACGGTCTCGTCAACGTCGACTTCGAAGACGTGAAGACGGTCATGGGCGAGCAGGGCAAGGCCATGATGGGCACGGCGACCGTCGCCGGCGTCGATCGCGCCCGTCTTGCGGCGGAGCAGGCCGTGGCGAGTCCGCTGCTCGAAGGCGTGGATCTCTCGGGCGCGCGCGGCGTGCTCGTGAACATCACGTCGAGCCGTTCGCTGCGCCTGTCCGAAACGCGCGAGGTGATGAACACCATCAAGAGCTATGCGGCGGAAGACGCAACGGTGATTTTCGGTGCGGTCTACGACGACGCCATGGGCGATGCGCTGCGCGTGACGGTCGTCGCCACGGGCCTGGGCCGTACAGCGGCGAGCGCGGCGAAGAAGCAGCAGCCGGCGCCGATGACGCTTTTGCGTACCGGTACCGACAACCAGCCGGTCGCGGCCGCGCAAAACGGCTACGCGAGTTCGCGCACGGCGTCGGGCGACTACGGTGCGTTCGATGCACCGGCCGTGTGGCGCAATTCGCGCGAGACGGCTGCTTCGCATGTCCAGGCGCTCCAGGAAAAGGGCGTCGAGACGTACGACATTCCGGCGTTTTTGCGCAAACAGGCCGATTAAGACGTGCGACGCCTCGCGCGTCGCACGTTTTTTCGGCGCGATGAAGCGCACAAGAAGGGCTGAGCATGTTGAACGGCAACGGCGCAAGGCGGCCGCGTCCCCTGGGGCGCGCGCTCGGAGCGGTCGTGCGCGGCGCATCGCCCAAACGTGTCGAGCGGTTATCGACGCGCACGGGGTCGGTGGCGGCGGCACGGATGGGCACCGTGCGGCGCACGCGGGTTTGCGAGTCGCTCTGCGACAGGCGTATATGGCAGCGAGCGGCCAGATGAGGGACAGCGGCGCCTTGCGCGCTGACGCATGTCTTTCGGGCGACGCCGGCGCATCGCGGGCAAGATGCGCGGTTTCGCAGGCCGATTGCGGCTGGGAACGCCTGCGCTGAACGGGCAGCGCACGTCGACGGTTGTGACCGCTGGCGTGCGGCGGTCGGTTTTTGCGCACTGCGGCAACCGCATTCGCGTTTCGGCGTAGTCAAGACGCCGGGATATGAGTGCCGAATCGGCGCCTGCTCAGGGCGCCGGGTAGTCATTCGCCATCGGCATCGATGCGTTGCGTCGCAGCAACAACGCATGCGCAGCGTTTGTGATGGTCGGTAACAAGCAGTAATGGGCCGACGACCGGGAATGCCTCCATTCCGGACGTTGGCCCACGTTTTGCGTGCACAGCGGTTTAAGCGGGTAACGCCGGGAAACAGACTGAAACGTTCCACGCCCTGTCAGCCTGTCCGGGATGGAGTATAATCCCTACTATGAAATAAGAAGCTCGATTGAATTTAGCAATCGACAAACCACTATGCTGAAGCAACGCACCATCAAATCGATCGTCAAGACCGTTGGCATCGGCCTCCATTCGGGCCGCAAGGTCGAATTGACGCTCCGCCCGGCCGCTGAAAACACCGGTATCGTGTTTTCACGCGTCGATCTTGCTACGCCTGTCGACATTCCGGCCTCCGCGATGTCCATCGGCGACACGCGTCTTGCGTCGGTACTGCAAAAAGACGGTGCGCGCGTTTCGACGGTGGAGCATTTGATGTCGGCCTGTGCCGGCCTCGGTATCGATAATTTGTATGTCGACGTGACGGCCGAGGAAATCCCGATCATGGACGGCAGTGCGGCTTCATTCGTGTTTCTGATGCAGTCGGCCGGCGTTCTCGAGCAGAACGCGGCGAAGAAATTCATCAAGGTTACGCAGCCGGTCGAGGTGCGCGATGGCGACAAGTTCGCACGCCTCGAGCCGTACTTCGGCTTCAAGCTGCAATTCACCATCGATTTTCGGCACCCCGCGGTCGACAAGACGGGGCAGGCGCTGGAAGTCGATTTCGCGACTACCTCGTACGTGCGCGAGATCGCGCGCGCGCGTACGTTCGGCTTTGCGCATGAAGTCGAAACGATGCGCGAACTGGGCCTCGCTCGCGGCGGCAGTATGGATAACGCGATCGTGCTCGACGAATACCGCATTCTGAACAACGACGGCCTGCGCTACGACGACGAATTCGTGAAGCACAAAATGCTCGACGCCATCGGCGATCTTTATGTCGTGGGCCATCCGCTGCTCGCTTCGTACACGGCGTATAAATCGGGGCATGGCCTGAACAACGTGCTGTTGCGTGAATTGCTTGCTCACGAGGACGCGTACGAGATCGTCACGTTCGAAGACGCGCAACATGCGCCGCGCGGCTTCGGTTACGACGCGCAGACGGCATTTGCCTGACGAGAAGCGCCTGACCGCGGCGGCGGTTACCCGCCTCGCGGACACAAAAAATAAGCGGCTTTCGAGCCGCTTATTTTTTTGTGTCGATGGGAGCCGGTGGTTCAGCGCCCTGCGGCGCAGCGTCCGACTGTGCTTTGCCATGGCGAGCGGCCATCCGCGCGAGCGCCGCCTGGAGCGGGGAAGGTGGCAAGGTCTCGCTCAGCGCTTGCAGTGCTTGCGCCCCTTGGGGTGTCATGCGCGCCGCCTTGGGTCTCGGCGGTTCGGCTGCAGCCCGGGGTCGTACCTTCACGGCAAGTGTGCGGATATTCCATCCCCGCTGCTGCAAATCCGCGATGAGCCGCGGCTCGAGATGCCGCAGACGGGCCGCCAGCGCGCTATGCGCGGCGAACAAGGTCAGCGCGCCATCCCTCACGAAGCCCGGCTCGACGCTCGACGCGAGATAGGCCGGCAAAAGCTCGCTCAGCGCACGCTCGAGCGCCGCGGTTTGCTCGACGCCCGCGCGCAACGCCGCAAACGCGTCGGTGCGCCCAAGCACTTCGGCCACAGGCCGCGGGACGGGCGCGCCTAGCGGCTTGGACGAGGGCGAAAAGCGGGACGAAAAGCGGCTCATTCGTAGTCTGAGGGAACGTGTGCGGCGGCACGCGGGACTGAATGGCCACATTGTACCCGGGCCGCCCGCGGCGGCGGTCCGATGCGCACTTGCGCGACACGGTGGATTAAGGCTCGCGTGCTAAAATGCGCGATTCGAATTCACTCATGGAATAAGCCGCCGAGGCACTCGGATCCGGTACGCCCGCGGGCCCTCCCGCAGGCGCGACGCGCGACGCGCGCGGTACCGGCCTCAGCCGCGGCGCACACCCGACCCGATGACCACCGGTTTTCTCCAAAAGATCTTTGGCAGCCGCAACCAGCGTCTGATCAAGCAGTATCAAAAGACCGTCGCGGTGATCAATGCGCTCGAGCCGCAGATCGAGCAGTTGACCGACGACCAGCTGCGCGCCAAAACGGAGGAGTTTCGCCAGCGCGTGGCGAGCGGCGAGTCGCTCGACAAGCTGATGCCCGAGGCGTTCGCGGTGTGCCGCGAGGCGAGTCGCCGCGTGCTGAAAATGCGGCACTTCGATGTCCAGTTGATCGGCGGGATGGTTCTGCACTACGGCAAGATCGCGGAAATGCGCACGGGCGAGGGCAAGACGCTCGTCGCGACACTCGCGGCCTACCTGAACGCACTGTCGGGGCGGGGCGTGCATGTCGTCACGGTGAACGACTATCTCGCACAACGCGACGCCGAGTGGATGGGCAAGCTGTACAACTTCCTCGGCCTCACCGTCGGCGTGAATCTCTCGCAGATGGACCATGCCACGAAGCAGGCCGCTTATGCTGCCGATATTACGTACGGCACGAACAACGAATTCGGGTTCGATTATCTGCGTGACAACATGGTCTATGAGACGGACGCGCGCGTGCAGCGTTCGCTCAATTTCGCGATCGTCGACGAAGTCGACTCGATCCTGATCGACGAGGCGCGCACGCCGCTCATCATCTCGGGCCAGGCGGAAGACCATACCGATCTCTACGTTCGCATGAACGCACTGCCGCCGCTGCTCGAGCGCCAGATCGGCGAGGAGCGCGCGGACGGCACCGGTGTGGAAAAGCCGGGCGACTACACGCTCGACGAAAAAGGGCGCCAGGTTTTTCTGACCGAATCGGGGCACGAGAAGGCCGAACGCATGTTGGCCGAGTGGGGCTTGATCGGCGAGGGCGAGAGCCTCTACGCGCCGCAGAACATCACGTTGATGCACCACGTCTATGCCGCATTGCGCGCGCATACGCTGTTTTTCCGCGATCAACACTACGTGGTGCAAAACGGCGAGGTCATCATCGTCGATGAATTCACGGGCCGCCTCATGCCGGGACGCCGCTGGTCGGACGGCCTGCATCAGGCAGTGGAAGCCAAGGAACACGTGAAGATTCAAAGCGAGAACCAGACGCTTGCTTCGATCACGTTCCAGAACTACTTCCGTATGTACGTGAAGCTGTCCGGCATGACCGGTACGGCCGATACGGAGGCGTACGAATTCAACGAGATCTATGGGCTCGAGACGGTTGTCATTCCGACGAACCGACCGCCGAAGCGAATCGACCTCCAGGACCAGATCTACAAGACGGCGCGCGAGCGCTACGACGCGGTCATTCGCGACATTCGCGAATGCTACGAGCGCGGCCAGCCGGTGCTCGTCGGCACGACTTCGATCGAAAACTCGGAGTTGCTCTCGAATCTGCTGACCAAGGCCGGTTTGTCGCACGAGGTGCTCAACGCCAAGCAGCATGCGCGCGAAGCCGCCATCGTCGCCGAAGCGGGGCGCCCGAGGCGCATCACGATCGCCACGAACATGGCGGGCCGCGGAACCGATATCGTGCTGGGCGGCAATGCCGAGAAGCAGGCATCGCTGATCGAGGCTGACGAGTCGGTTCCGCCCGACGAGAAGGCGCGCCGAATCCAGGCCTTGCACGATGAATGGCAGGCGTTGCACGATCAGGTGAAGGCCGCGGGCGGCTTGCACATCATCGGTACCGAGCGTCACGAGTCGCGCCGTATCGACAACCAGCTGCGAGGCCGCGCGGGCCGCCAGGGCGACCCGGGCTCGTCGCGCTTTTATCTGTCTCTCGAAGACCCGCTATTGCGCATTTTCGCGGGCGATCGCGTGCGCGCCATCATGGACCGGCTTCGCATGCCCGAAGGCGAGGCGATCGAAGCCGGCATCGTCACGCGGTCGATCGAATCGGCGCAGCGCAAGGTCGAGGCGCGCAACTTCGATATTCGCAAGCAATTGCTCGAATACGACGACGTTGCCAACGATCAACGCAAGGTGATCTATCAGCAGCGCAATGAATTACTCGAAGCGCACGACATCACGGAGACGATCACCGCGATGCGTCATGCGGTCATCACCGACGTCGTGCACCAGTTCATTCCGTCCGGCAGCATCGAAGAACAATGGCAGGCGCCCGAGCTCGAGGAAGCCTTGCGTACCGATTGGCAGCTCGATCTCGCGGTTCAGGAAATGATCAACGAGTCGCAGTCGCTCGATGCCGACGACATTCTCGACGCCGTTCTGGCGGCTGCCGACGAAAGCTATGAAACCAAGGTTGCGCTCGTCGGACGGGAATCGTTCAGTGCATTCGAGCGCTCGATCATGCTGCAAACGCTCGATCGCTCGTGGCGCGAGCATCTCGCCGCGCTCGATCATCTTCGCCAAGGCATTCACCTGCGCGGCTATGCGCAGAAAAACCCGAAGCAGGAATACAAGCGCGAGGCGTTCGAGCTCTTCGAAGCGCTACTCAACATCATCAAGACCGAAGTCACCCGCATCGTCATGAATGTGCGGATCCAGTCGCCCGAGCAACTGGAGGAAGCGGCCGAGCAGTACGAAGAGCAGGGCAGCCACGTGGAGAACGTGGAGTTCCGCCACGCCGAGTTTGCCGAGGCGGCGTCCGCGGCCCCCGCGGCGATGGCGGTCGACGCCGCGACGCAGATGGTCGATCAGGCGATGAGTCGCGGCGCCCACGGCGGCGCTGGCGCGGCGAGCGCGGAAGCCGGCATACCGAAGGTGGGGCGCAACGACCCATGCCCTTGCGGCAGCGGCAAGAAATACAAGCAGTGCCACGGCAGGCTTGCTTGAAACCGGATACGGCGCGCGCGATGCGCGCCGTTTTTATATTCCCGACAGGTTCTCAGACGATGGCAGTCAACTTTCCTTCGATCGATCCTTCGCAACTCCATCCGGTTCCAGGCGTGACGCTAGGCTGGGCCGAGGCGAACATTCGTAAGCCCAATCGCAAGGACGTCCTCGTGATGTCGGTCGACGAGGGGGCCACCGTGGCGGGCGTGTTCACTTCGAATCGCTTCTGCGCCGCACCGGTGACCGTTTGCCGCGAGCACCTTGCACGCGGCCGGGGCATCCGGGCGCTCGTCGTCAATACGGGCAATGCAAACGCGGGCACCGGCGAGTCCGGCCTCGCGCATGCTCGTGAAACCTGTGCCGAGCTTGCGCGCCTTGCTGGTATCGAGGCCGAGCAGGTCTTGCCATTTTCGACTGGCGTCATTCTCGAACCGCTGCCCATCGAGCGCCTCAAATCCGGGCTGCCCGCCGCGCTCTCCAATCTTCGCGCCGCGCATTGGTACGAAGCCGCCCAGGCCATCATGACCACCGACACGCAGCCGAAGGCGGCATCGCGGCAAGTGACGATCGACGGTCACACAGTGACGCTAAGCGGTATCAGCAAGGGTGCCGGCATGATCAAGCCGAACATGGCGACGATGCTTGGCTTCCTGGCTTGCGACGCCACCGTTGCCCAGCCTGTGCTCGACGTGCTGGTGAAGGAGGTGGCGGACCGGTCGTTCAACTGCATCACCGTCGATGGCGATACGTCGACGAACGATTCATTCATCCTTGTCGCCACGGGCAAGTCCAGCCTGCCGCCCATCGCCTCGACAGATACTCCGGCTTACGCCGCGCTGCGCCAAGCCGTTACCGAAGTGGCCGAACGCCTGGCGCAGATGATCGTGCGCGACGGCGAAGGGGCGACGAAGTTCATCACGATCCGTGTCGAAGGTGGCGCGAGCGTGAGCGAGTGCCGGCAGATCGGTTATGCGATCGGCCACTCGCCGCTCGTGAAAACCGCGTTTTATGCGTCCGATCCGAATCTCGGCCGTATCCTCGCCGCGATTGGCTACGCGGGGGTCAGCGATCTCGATGTCGCGAAGATCGACCTGTATCTCGACGATGTTCATGTCGCGCAAGCGGGAGGCCGCCATCCCGCGTACCGCGAAGAGGACGGTCAGCGCGTCATGAAGCAAAGCGAGATCGTGATTCGTGTCGTGCTCGGACGCGGCGACGCCAATGCAATCATCTGGACCTGCGATCTGTCGCACGAGTACGTGAGCATCAACGCCGATTACCGCTCGTGACATTGGGCCGCTCGCCGCCCCCAGCGGCGAGCGCTCCGGAAGCCTCTTTTGCCATGGATAAACTCGACCGTTTTCTGACCCGCGCCGAAGCTGTGCTGACGCGCCTCGAGACGATGCTGCCGCCTGCGATGCCCGATGTCGATTGGTCGTCCGCCGTTGCGTTTCGTTGGCGCAAACGCCAGGGGCGCGGCTATCTGCAGCCCATCAAGGCAATCCCTGCCATTTCGCTCGATGACTTGCAAAACATCGATCGCCAGAAAGCGCTCATCGAACAGAACACGCGGCAGTTCGTGAACCAGCTTCCCGCGAACAACGTGCTGTTGACGGGCGCGCGTGGGACAGGCAAATCCTCGCTGATCAAGGCGTGCCTGAATGCCTATGCGGACCGGGGGCTGCGCCTCATCGAAGTCGACAAGGACGACCTGCACGATCTCGGCGATATTACCGACCTGATCGCGCAGCGGCCGGAACGCTTTATCGTGTTTTGCGACGATCTTTCGTTCGAAGAGGGGGAGTCGGGCTACAAGGCACTCAAAGTTGCGCTGGACGGGTCCATTTCGGCGCAATCGGACAACGTGCTCATCTACGCAACGTCCAACCGCCGCCATTTGTTGCCCGAGTACATGAGCGACAACGAGACCTACAAGCACATGCCGGATGGCGAAATCCATCCCGGTGAGGTCGTCGAGGAAAAAATCTCGTTGTCCGAGCGGTTCGGGCTGTGGGTCAGTTTTTACCCGTTCAAGCAGGATGATTACCTGACGATCGTCGGCCACTGGCTGCGCCATTTTGGCTGCAACGAGACGGAGGTTGGCGACGCGCGCGGCGATGCGCTTGTTTGGGCACTCGAGCGCGGCTCGCGCTCGGGGCGTGTCGCCTGGCAGTTCGCCCGCGATTGGTCGGGCAAGCGGGGCCGGCAATGAACGAAGCAAGCGGGTTTTCCCCCGCAACGACAGATACGCGGCCGCGGCGGCCCGTGACGGAAGTGGCGGTGGGCGTGCTCGTGCAACCCGACGGCCGCTATCTGCTGGCGCAGCGTCCGGCCGGCAAACCCTACGAGGGCTATTGGGAGTTTCCGGGAGGCAAGCTGGAGGCCGGCGAGACGGTCGAAGCGGCGCTGGCGCGCGAGTTGCACGAGGAGCTTGGTATCGTCGTCACCGCATGCCATCTCTGGCACACGCTCGAACACGACTATCCGCACGCGTACGTGCGCCTTTATTTTTGCAAGGTGACGGACTGGACCGGCGAGCCGCATGGCCGCGAAGGGCAGGCGTTCAGTTGGCAGAGCCTGCCTGTGAACGTGGACCCGCTGCTGCCTGCCGCCATTCCCGTCTTGGAGTTGCTGGCGGCAGACAGCGCAGTCTGAAAGGGCGCTCCACCGGGCGGCGAATCAGTTCTTGATGTCTTCGCCGGGCGAATCGTCGGCGGACGGCGGGGGTTCCCCGCCCTCGATCCGGTATTTCTCGGTCGCCCAGGCGCCAAGGTCAATCTGCTTGCAGCGCTCGGAGCAGAAGGGGCGGAAGCGGTTTTCGGGGACCCAGCGGACAGCCTTGCCACAGGTCGGACATTTGACGACAGCGATCATACGTTCGGAGCAATGGTCATGATGCGCGGCGGCCCTTGCGGCGCGGCGCGCGCGGGGGCTACAAGCTGCAGAGCGTCAGTTGGAACGGCACGTCGACATCGACAGCGCGGGGCCGCATATCGCCATCCTGTACCGTGAAACGCACCCACAGCATGTACTTGTTGGCGCTTGCTTCCGGGATGACGCGCAAATCCGGCGCAACGCGCACCTGCATCAATTGATAAGTGCGGCCCGACAGCATCTGCTGATAGCTGCCTTGCATCGCCATGACCTTCGAAGCCTGCCCCGATTCGCGGGCGAGTCGCAATACGATTGCGGCCGCGTCGCGCAGCGGCAATAACGGCATGATCCATTTGGCGATGTCCTGACGGCGCTGGTCAGGATGTGTCTGTTGCCATGCGAAATACGACGGCAGATCGAACTTGCAAGTTCCGCCGGGAATGATCGCCCGGCTGCGAATGCTGGCTAACCACTCGTTGTCCGTGAGGTGTTGGCCGGTCTTACCCTGCATCTGTGCGAGCCCGTTGAGCGTTTGCTCGATTTCGCCCAGCACGACTTCGAGCGCGTTCTGTTCGATACCAGGGTTACCCCGGAACGGGGCCAGGGTCTGACGCTGGCGCTCGAGTTCCTTCATCAGATCGGACTTCAGATCTGCCCGGCCGGTGACTTCGGCAATTTCGAACAGTGTGGTCAATGCGACGTGATGTTCTCTCGCGTCGTCTTGATTGAGAAAAAACGTGAAGCGCTCGAATAGGTCTTCGAGACGCAGCAGCGTGCGAATTCGCTCGTTGAACGGATACTCGTAAAGAATCAAGCGCGCTCGCCTCAGGCGTCAAGAATAGGGATTGCAGGACATTCTAATGCTGCAAATGCCCCCCCGCAATCGCTCAATGGGATACGACGCGCAGCTTTTTCGCCGCGTCCGCGGATTGTTCGACACGTGCGTCTCGGCGTGGTGTCAACGGACATGCCGTTTGCTCCGCTCAATCCGAGGACCCGGCGCCCGCCGCGAGCGACAGATAGCGGGTGTGGAGATGGCCGATTTCCTCATTCAGGCGCTCAACGCCGATGTTTTCGTTGACCAGGACATCGTCGGCGGCAGCGAGCCGCGCCTCGCGCGGGGCCTGACGTTGCACGATCGCAAGGACCTGCTCGCGCGAGAATCCGCTACGCCGCATCACCCGGGCAACTTGCGTTTCGACGCTGCAGTCGACGACGAGCACGCGGTCGACGCGGGAGCGCCACACCCCGGATTCGACGAGAAGCGGCACTACCACGATCACATAGGCTGCGCGCGCCGCCTTTATTTCCCGTTCGGTTTCGGCCCGGATCAAGGGATGCGTGAGAGCTTCGAGGCGAGCGCGCGCCGTATCGTCGGCGAAGACGAGCGCACGCATGCGAGCGCGATCGAGTGAGCCGTCGGCGGCAACGAACGCTTCGCCAAACTCGCGCGCGATGAGCGGCATGGCGGCGCCGTGCGGTGCCGTGATGCGATGCGCGATGCGGTCCGTATCGACGATGGCCACCCCCCGCGCCTCGAAGAGATCGGCGACGAACGTCTTGCCGCTGCCGATGCCGCCGGTCATTCCGACGAGGTACATGATTCAACCTCCGAAGACATGAAAAAGCGGCGTACCGAGAAAGAGCGTCACCACGCCGCCCGCGGCCAGGAACGGTCCGAACGGCAGCGGTTCTTCGAAGCGCATGCGTCCGAACCCGGTGGCGACGAGCCCGACGATGGCTCCGGTCACCGCCGAGATCAAAACGATCTGCGGCAGGGCCGTCCAACCGAGCCACGCACCGAGCGCGGCCAGCAGTTTGAAGTCGCCGTAACCCATGCCTTCGATGCCGCGCACGAGTCGGAACAACCAGTAAATGCACCAGAGGAACACATAGCCGGCGATCGCGCCCGCGACGGCGGTCCGCAGGCTCGCGAACGTATCGCCGAAATTGACGATCAGTCCCGCCCACAACAGCGGCTGCGTGAGCGAATCGGGAAGCAGCCGTGTATCGATATCGATTGCGCTTGTCGCGAGCAGCGTTGCGCAGAGAACGAATGCCGCGAGCGCTGTGCCGGTGGGGCCGAACGTGACGAGCGATAGCGAGGCGAGCGCGGCGCTCGCGAGCTCGACGAGCGGATAGCGAAGACCGATCGGCGCCCGGCAGGCCGAGCAGCGCCCGCGCAGCAGCAGGTAGCTCAGCACCGGAATGTTTTCCCAGGCGCGCAGCACGTGGCCGCATTGTGGGCAGCCGCTGTGTGGGAACCATAAGTTATAGCGCTCGGGCATTCCATCGTCGACGGCCGCTCGATCGCCGTTCTCGCTTGCCTCGTTCACTTCCGCGCGCCACGCGCGTTCGAGCATGATGGGCAATCGATGGATGACGACATTGAGAAAGCTGCCGATCGCCAGTCCGAACGCTGCCGCGAACGCGAGTTGCCACGCGGCCGGTAGTGCGCCGAATGCCGCGCCGAAGTGCATCGAAGCTTGCGAAAACGGTCCGACCAGGGGGTGGGCGTACACGGGTGAAGTCGCTCCGTTGACAAGTCCGGTTGGGCTGGATGCTACACCACGTTGCCAAGCTCGATCACGGGAAGGTAGAGCGCGACGACGAGCACCCCGACGAGCAACCCCAATACGATGACGACCGCCGGCTCCGCAAGGCTCGCCATTAGGCCGGCGGCCTCCTCGACCTCGCGTTCGGCCAACGCCGCGACGTCGAGCAGCATCGTATCGAGCGAGCCTGATTCTTCCGCGATCGCCACCGGCTGTATGAGCGCGGGTGGAAAACACGCGGCGGCCCGCATCGCCGCCGCGAGCCGTTCTCCCCGATCGAGCCGCGCGGCGATATCGGCGCTGGCGGCGTCGAATATCACATGGCCCGTCGCATGCGCCAACGACGCCAGCGCGTCGGCGAGCGGCGTGCCTGCCCCCAGTAGCGTGCCGAGCGCCCGGCACCAGCGCGCCGCTGCCACCAAGCGAGAGATCCGCCCGACGAACGGAACGGCAAGCGCGAACCGCCCGAGGGTGAGGCGGGCGGCCGACGAACGGCGAAGCACGCGTGTTGCCATGAGATGCAGTGCGCCGGTGACTGCGAGACATGCCGGGCCTCGATGCACCATGGCGTCGGACAGCGCGACGACGGCGCGGGTGAGCGGAGGCAATGGCGCACCGAAGCTTTCGAAGGCGAGCTGAAACGCCGGGACGACCCACACCAGGAGCGCCGCGGCAATCGCTACGGCGAGCAACAGCACGGCGGCGGGGTACACGAGCGCCGCGCGCATCCTGGCACGTTGTGCCGCCATGCGTTCGCGCTCTTGCGCAAGCCGGGCAAGAACATGGGCCAGCGTGCCTGAGGCTTCGCCGACGGCGGCGAGCTGCCGATAAAACGGATCGAAGTGTTGGGCAAACGCGCCGAGGCCGGCAGCAAAACCGTGACCGTTGGCAAGCTGATGCGCGAGGGTGGCGGCAATGCGCGCCACGCCGCCGCGCGTCGGGGTGTGCGCGATCAACTGGAGCGCCTGCGCGAGCGGCACGCCCGCGCCGAGGAGACCGGCCAGATGGCGTGTGAATGCCGTGATCTCGCGCGCGGTGGCCCGCGGCGGCGCCGCAGGTCCGCGCACCTCGAGCGAACCGGCCAGGATGCCGCGTTCCCTGAGTGCGGCGCGAGCCGCAGCCAAATGCGGCGCAACGATCTTGCCGCGGCACTGCGTGCCGTCGAGTTTCATGCCACGCCAGGCGAAGCGCCGCTCCGCGAATGCGGGCGCGGCTTGCCCTTCGCCGCTGTCGCTGTGCGCCTGCTTCATTGCGCCTCCGTCGATGCGACAGCTTCGGCGAGCGAGGTGACGCCCTCCCGTACACGGTCGAGCGCGGCGCGGCGCAGTGACGCGATGCCTTCGGAGCGTGCTTGCCGCGCGAGCGTGTCGTGGCTCGTGCGCGAGACGATCGACTCGCGCATCGCTGCGGATATCGGCATGATCTGATGCACGCCGACGCGCCCGCGATAACCGATGCCATGACAGGCATCGCAACCGGACGCGGACGTCGGAGCCCAGGCGCCTGTTTCGGCCTCGTCGAAGCCGGCCGCGCGCAGCTCGTCGGGTGACGCGATCGTGGGCGTGGCGCAAATGGGGCATAGGCGGCGGACGAGCCGCTGCGCCGTGACGAGCCGCAACGCGGTGGCGACGTTCAGCGGCGCGACGCCGATATCGACGAGGCGCGCGATGGCGCTCGGTGCATCGTTCGTATGCAGGGTCGACAGCACCAGATGGCCTGTTTGAGCCGCTTTCACCGCGACATCGGCCGTTTCGCCATCGCGGATTTCACCGATCATGATTACATCGGGGTCTTGGCGCAGCAATGCGCGCAGCGCGGTAGCGAACGTCAAACCGGTCTTGTCGCGCACGTTGAGCTGATTGATGCCGGCGAGTTCGATTTCGACTGGGTCCTCCACGGTACAGATGTTGCGCGACGCGGTGTTGAGCATCTGCAAGAAGCAGTAGAGCGACAGCGTCTTTCCGCTGCCTGTCGGGCCCGTCACGAGGATCAGCCCATGCGGCGCGCGGATGGCCGCTTCGACGGCCGGTCTTTGCCGCGCGTCGAAGCCGAGTGCCGCGAGCGATAGATCCGCAGGCAGAGCTTGCATGCGGCGGAGCACGAGTTTTTCGCCGAATATCGTCGGCAGCGAACTGACGCGATAGTCTTGCGCCGCATTGGCGGCGAATGCGAGCCGCAGCCGCCCGTCCTGTGGCAGGCGGCGTTCGGCGATATCGAGCTTCGCGAGCACCTTCACGCGTGTCACGAACGCGTCGCGCAGATGCGGGGGCGGTGCCGATGCCTCGTGCAGCACGCCGTCGATGCGCAAGCGAATGCGCCAGGTGCCATCGCCCGGTTCCACGTGGATATCGGATGCACCGAGTTGCGAGGCGCGCGCCAGCGTGTCGGCCAGAAGACGGACAGCCGGCGCGTCGTCCCCGTCGGGCGGAAGCGGCGCGGCAGCGGGAAGAGGGAAGGGAAGCTGGGAAGACATCGAATGTCGGATCAGTGCGGGATGCAGTCGTTCGAAAGCGATGAAGTCATCATCGCGTGAACGGCTCGCCGCCGACATTCGGCCGATCGGTCAGGGGCTGTCCGTCATCGGAGCGCAGTGCGTCAATCGCGTGCCGGTTTCGCCGCCGCAAGTGCTCTCGGTTTGAAGACCTTCACCGTGCGGATGGCTTGGTCGT
The DNA here is from genome assembly GCF_013282575.1 of Paraburkholderia sp. NMBU_R16. Classification (GTDB taxonomy): domain Bacteria; phylum Pseudomonadota; class Gammaproteobacteria; order Burkholderiales; family Burkholderiaceae; genus Trinickia. The sequence continues at coordinate 51,585 of NZ_JAAAYE010000025.1, read as the reverse complement.
CGCTTTGCATCACTTCCAGCGGAATGTCGCCGATGCGCACGCAGACGTCGCCTTCGGGAATTTCCTCGAGCGTTTCCAGAATGAGACCGTTGAGCGTCTTCGGCCCGTCTGTCGGCAGGTTCAGCTGCAGCCAGCGGTTGAGTTCGCGCAGCGGCATGCTGCCCGCGACGATGCATTCGCCTTGCTCGTTCCAGCCTCGCCGCGAGCCGGCGCTGCGTGGAATGGATGTCGTGAATTCGCCGATGAGCTCCTCCAGGATGTCCTCCGGCGTGACCATCCCTTGCAACTCGCCGTACTCGTCGACGACGAGCGCCGTACGTTGCCGCGTTTCCTGAAAGTACTGGAGTTGCTGGAATACGGGGGTGCCCGATGGAACGAAGTACGGCTCGGTGAGCAGCTCGCGCAGCGTTTCGCGTTCGAGTTCCTGCTTATGCAGCGCGGCGAGCGTCTTGCGGACGTGCAATACGCCGAGTACACGATCGATATCGCCCTGATAGACGATCAGCTTGTTGTGATAGCAGGTTTCGAGTTGCCGCATGATGTCTTCGAACGGGGCGTCGAAATCGAGCGATTCAATGCGACGACGCGGAATCATCACGTCGTCGACGGAGATGTTTTCGAGATCGAACAGGTTCAGCAGAATGCTGCGGTGCTTGGTCGGCATGAAACTGCCCGATTCCAGTACGATGGTGCGCAGCTCTTCGGTCGAGAGGCGCTGATCGCGTCCGCCCTTGGTGTTGATGTGCAAGAGCGCCAGAATCGCGTTCGAAAAAAGATTGACGAACCAGATGACCGGTTTCAGCGCGCGCATCAGCGGCGCGATGATGAAGCCGGCAGGCAGCGCGATCTTCTCGGGGTAGGTCGCGCCGACGATCTTCGGCGTGATTTCGGCGAATACGATGATGAGGAACGCGACGATGCCGGTCGCGACGGACAGCACGAGGTTGTTGCTGCCGAACGTGCGCAGCGCGATCGAGGTGGTCAGCACCGGGATGACCGTGTTGAGCAGATTGTTGCCGATCAGGATGACGCCGAGCAGTTCATCGGTGCGCGCGAGCAGGCCCTGCGTTGTCTTGGCGCCGAACGCGCCCTTGGTGACCAGATGTTTGAGACGATGGCGATTGAGCGCCATCATCGCGGTTTCCGAGATCGAGAAGAAGCCCGAAACGAAGAGGAGTACGAAGACGGCGCCGACTTGCGCCCATAAGGGAAGGTGTTCCACGCGTAGCGAACAGGCCGAAAAGGGGATGGCGACAATATAGCAGAGCGTTGTTCGTGCCTAGGCGGGCCGCAGGCCACTGCCTCGAACGGCGCCAGGTCGCAAGACGATTTGCCGCGAGAATGCCGAGGTGGCGTGTACAGGAGTACAAAATAAAACAGCGGGTATGCACCCGCTGTTTTATAGAAACCTGGTCGGGGTGAGAGGATTCGAACCTCCGGCCTCTACGTCCCGAACGTAGCGCTCTACCAGGCTAAGCTACACCCCGAATTTGACTACTCAAGCAGATCAGTCGCTTTCAGGACTGCCTCGCCGTCGAGTAAGAACATAATTCTATCAGGCTTTCCTTGTAATGGGAATCCGGGAACGACGAAATCGCCGCGGCCGCTGCTTGCGCCTCGCGCTTCGCGCACTCGAGCGTATGGTCGAGCGCACCCGAGCGGGTAATGGCATCGAAGATCGTTTCGAAGCGATCGGTGCCGCCGTGTTCGATCGCTTGACGGGCAAGCGCCGATTGCTCGGGCGTGCCGCGCTCGATCAGATAGATGAGCGGCAGCGTCGGTTTGCCTTCGCGCAAATCGTCGCCGGCATTCTTGCCCATCGATTCGGCCGTGCCGGTGTAATCGAGCCAATCGTCCATGATCTGGAAGGCCGTGCCGATGCGGCGGCCAAACTCAGCGGCGGCCGCTTCCGTGGTGGCGTCCACTCCCGCGAGCACCGCGCCGAGTTGGGCAGCGGCCTCGAACAGCTTGGCCGTCTTGTATCGAATGACCTGCATATAGCGGGTCTCGTCGACATCGGCGTCATGCATATTGAGCAACTGCAGGACTTCGCCCTCGGAAATGATGTTCGTCGCTTCCGAGAGGATTTCCATGACGCGCATCTTGCCGACGCCGACCATCATCTGGAACGATCGGGAGTAGAGAAAGTCGCCGACGAGCACACTGGCCGCGTTGCCGAACAGCGCATTGGCCGTCTTGCGGCCGCGGCGCAGGTCCGATTCGTCGACGACATCGTCGTGCAGCAGGGTGGCCGTATGAATGAATTCGACGACGGCCGCGAGTTCGTGCCGGTGACCGGTGGTATCGCCGAGCGCGCGCGCGACGAGCAACAGCAGCGCTGGACGCAGTCTTTTGCCGCCCGCGCCGATGATGTATTCCGAGATCTGGTTGATCAGGAACACCTCGGAGGCCAAACGTTGCCTGATGACGCGATTGACCTGCTCCATATCTTCGGTGATACGGGCAAGCAGGTTGGCTGCGCTGGGAGTGGAGGTGGCGGTCGACGACATGATGAGAAAAATGGGTAGTGCCGCGGATTATAAAGGGTTATCAACGCTTCCGAAGCGCATGCGATGTGCTCGCCCGCCGGCGAATCGAGCCGCCGCGCCGGCATCATTGGGGCCACATCGAAAGCACGGCGGGACGGAAAGAGGATCGGGACCGCTGAAAGGAGGGGTACGCCGGAAGTTTTGACCTCGCCGCTAACCCCATGTATAATCACGCGTTTTCACGCGCGGTGCGTGAAAGAGGAATGCTGTTGTGCGGGCGACGTCCCCGGCACGCGTCCTGGATGTTCAGGCGGCGGAACGACGGGCGGAATCGGTGCGACGGCGGAATACAGAGTGAGGTTATCAATGTACGCGGTCATAAAAACCGGTGGCAAGCAGTACAAAGTTGCCGTCGGCGAAAAATTGAAAGTAGAACAGATACCGGCAGACATTGACGCTGAAATCACGCTGGACCAGGTGCTCGCAGTGGGCGAAGGTGAATCGATTCAATTCGGTTCGCCGCTGGTCAGTGGGGCTTCCGTCAAGGCTACCGTCGTATCGCACGGTCGGCATCCGAAAGTGACCATCTTCAAGATGCGTCGCCGGAAGCACTACCAGAAGCACGCTGGTCACCGCCAGAATTACACCGAACTGCGCATTGACGCGATCAACGCGTAAGCGCACCGGTCAAGGAGCAATCAGATGGCACACAAGAAAGCAGGCGGGTCTTCCCGCAACGGCCGCGACTCCGAGTCGAAACGCCTCGGTGTGAAGGTGTACGGCGGCCAGGCGATCAACGCAGGCGGCATCATCGTTCGCCAACGCGGCACGCGTATGCACCCGGGCGACAACGTCGGTCTCGGCAAGGACCATACGCTGTTCGCGCTGGTCGACGGCCACGTCAAGTTCACGACGAAAGGCGCAGCCAAGAAGCACATGGTCAACGTCATCCCGGCTGCGGTCTGAGTTCGACCGGACACGGGTGCGACAAACCGAGAAGGCCCCGCGAAATGGCGGGGCTTTTTTGTTGCAAGCGCAGTTTGCGCTTGGGCTCAGGCAGGGCTGCAAGCCCACGCGAAGTGGCGTCCCTGTCCCGCTGGCATGGCGTTGGCCGGCTTGGTCATCGTCGGCCGGCGCGGCACAATATCGAAAACACGGGACGGAGCAATAGATGAAGTTCATTGACGAAGCGCGGATCGAGGTGATCGCCGGCGACGGCGGCGACGGCAGCGCGTCGATGCGCCGTGAGAAGTTCGTTCCATTCGGCGGACCCGACGGTGGCGACGGTGGCCGAGGCGGCAGCGTCTATGCCGTCGCGGATCGCAATATCAACACGCTGATCGACTACCGCTACGCGAAGAAGCATCAGGCGCGCAACGGCGAGAACGGGCGCGGCTCGGACTGCTACGGCAAGGGCGGCGACGATATCGTCCTGCGTATGCCGGTGGGGACGGTCATCACCGATCAGGACACCGGCGAACTCATCGCGGATCTCACCGAACACGAGCAGACGGTCCTCGTCGCCAAGGGCGGCGCCGGCGGCCTCGGCAATCTCCACTTCAAATCGAGTACCAATCGCGCGCCGCGGCAAAAAACCGAGGGCAAGCCCGGCGACCGGCGTATGTTGCGGCTCGAACTCAAAGTGCTGGCCGACGTGGGTCTGCTCGGCATGCCGAACGCCGGCAAGTCGACATTCATTTCTTCCGTATCGAACGCCAGGCCGAAGATCGCGGATTATCCGTTCACGACGCTCGCGCCGAATCTCGGCGTGGTGCGGGTGGGTCCCAGCAAGAGCTTCGTGATTGCCGACATTCCCGGCTTGATCGAGGGCGCGGCCGAAGGTGCGGGCCTCGGTCACCAGTTTTTGCGTCACTTGCAGCGCACCGGCTTGCTGCTGCATCTCGTCGATCTCGCGCCCTTCGATGAAAGCGTCGATCCCGTGGTGGACGCGCGTGCCATCGTGGGCGAGCTGCGCAAGTACGACGAAGCGCTCTTTCAAAAACCGCGCTGGCTCGTGCTCAACAAGCTCGATATGGTGCCGGAGGACGAGCGGCAGGCGCGCGTCGCGGATTTTCTCGCGCGCTTCGAATGGACCGGCCCCGTTTTCGAGATTTCGGCGCTCACCGGTTTCGGTTGCGAAAACCTTTGCTACGCCATCTACGATTACCTTGCCGCCCACTCAGACGCGCATCGCGCGGAGCAAGCCGAAGATCTCGCGGCCGACGTACGATTTCGCGACGGACCTTCGTCGACTGAACCGGAGGGCGGCGCGCCAAGCGCATAGCGGTCGCCTCACGATCGGCGGCCGGCGGCGTGGCGGGGATCGCGCGCTGCAGCGTTGCGCGGGCCGCTTTACCCGCGCTATTCAATTGGAGACTTTCGCACGATGCGCTCTGTCATCGCCGATTCGAAACGCCTGGTAGTCAAAGTGGGCTCGAGCCTCGTCACGAATGACGGGCGGGGACTCGACCAAGCCGCCATCGGACGCTGGGCCGCACAGATCGCGCAATTGCGCGGGCTTGGCAAAGAGGTGGTCCTCGTGAGCTCCGGTGCTATTGCCGAGGGCATGCAGCGACTGGGCTGGGCGAAACGTCCCAGGGAAATCGACGAGCTCCAGGCCGCTGCCGCGGTGGGCCAGATGGGCCTCGCTCAGGTCTACGAAAGCCGGTTTGCCGAACACGGCATCCGGACCGCGCAGATACTGCTCACGCACGCCGACCTCGCCGACCGCGAGCGATATCTGAATGCGCGCTCGACGCTGTTGACGCTCCTTGCACTCGGGGTCGTGCCGATCATCAATGAGAACGACACCGTCGTCACCGACGAGATCAAGTTTGGCGACAACGACACGCTCGGCGCGCTCGTCGCCAACCTGATCGAGGGCGATGCGCTGATCATTCTCACCGATCAACTCGGGCTTTTCACCGCGGACCCACGCAAGGACCCCGCCGCCGAACTAGTGCGCGAGGCCGATGCCGGAGCGCCGGAGTTGGAGGCAATGGCGGGCGGCGCCGGCTCCAGTATCGGTCGGGGCGGCATGCTCACCAAGATTCTCGCGGCGAAACGGGCGGCAGGCAGCGGCGCCAATACCGTGATTGCAAGCGGGCGGGAGACCGATGTTCTCGTGCGGCTGGCAGCCGGCGAGGCCATCGGCACGCAACTCGTCGCGCGCACGGCCCGGCTCGCCGCACGCAAGCAGTGGATGGCCGATCATCTGCAAGTGCGTGGGCATGTCGTCATCGACGACGGCGCGGTCGAAAAACTAACCGCCGGCGGCAAGAGTCTTTTGCCGATCGGTATCGTCGATGTGCATGGCGCGTTCGCGCGTGGCGAAGTCATCGCGTGTCTCAACACGGCTGGACGCGAAATCGCGCGCGGCATCACCAACTACAGCAGCGCGGAAGCGAAGCTGATCCATCGCAAGCCCAGTGCCGAAATCGAGTCGATCCTCGGCTACATGCTCGAGCCCGAGCTGATTCACCGCGACAATTTGGTGCTGGTCTAGAGAGACTGATGGCCGCGCAATCGTGGTTTGCGTGCGCCGCAGGTGTCTTGCGTCAATGAATCAGCGACGCTGCCGTACGCCCATAGCGGATATTGTTGACGATGGTTTTCGCCGAGGCCGCCGGCAACTTGTTCGCGCAGAAATAATCCTTGTAGAGCGCGGCCTGATAGGCGTTGAGATCGCCGTTTTCGATACGGCGCCAGCGCGTGGCAACGCTGCTGTCCCAACCGTTGTGCTCTGCGTTCAGCCCCGCGTATTGTCGCCACTCGTAGTTGTCACAGCGAATGCCCTCGTAGTTGATATTCTGCGCGCCAGAGGGGCTCGTGACTACGATTGTGTAGCGCACGACGCCGTCCGAGCCGACATCGATCGATTTAGCGTCGACCGCGAAGTGCAGCGGCGTATTTTGCGAAACCTCGAAAGGCAACAAATTGGCCGATTGCGGCAACGGCGGCAGGGCGTCGAGCTTGTTCTCAGTCCATTTCGACTGGCGTTCGAGCAGGTAGGTGAATGTGCTCTCGTCCTTGTCCGAAGCTTCGGTTTGGGACTTGGGAGTGTGCGAGCAGCCGGCCAGTACGGCGCAGGCCGCCAGCGCGGCCATGGCGAGAGTCGTCGCTTTCAATATGGGTTCCTCGAAAAACGGGCACGATGATTCGGAGAACCGAATGATAGCGCCCGTTCGCGACTTTCCGGCTATTCCACTACCGCCGCGCGCTACTCGGGGGTAGTGACGGCGGACGGGCTCGATGGACAGGGCAGGTCGGCCGACGCGTCGACTGTCGCTTCGATCATGACGACACCCGCGCCCGCCGAGAGCACTGCGGCGAGGGCCGGCTCGGATTCGGAGCAGGCACGCGGCTGCTTCGAGTGTCCATTCTTGCCGCGCGGCTTGTCATGCCTTGGCGCCGGGCGACGCAAAAACCGCGACAGCTCGGTCAACGCCAAATGATAAACATCCCGCTTGAACTCGATGACGGCATCGAGCGGCACCCAGTATTCGTTCCAACGCCAAGCATCGAATTCCGGATGGTCGGTGGCGCGCAGGCAGATGTCGCAATCGCGGCCGACCATGCGGAGCAAGAACCAGATCTGCTTCTGGCCGCGATAGTGCCCGCGTACTTCGCGCTTGATGAACTTGTCCGGCACCTCGTAACGCAGCCAGTCGCGCGTGCGACCGATGATTTTGACGTGTTCCGGACGCAGGCCGGTTTCTTCGTGTAACTCCCGATACATCGCTTGCAAGGGCGTCTCACCATATTTGATGCCGCCTTGCGGAAACTGCCAGGAATGTTCACGCAGCCGCTTGCCCCAAAACACCTCGTTGTGCGCGTTCAAGAGGATGATGCCGACGTTCGGGCGAAAGCCTTCGCGATCCAGCATACAACCACCTTCGAATCCTTTAAAATTGCTTTGATTATAAACAGATAACGAGTGTTCCGCATCGGCAAGTACCAGCACGGGCCGGACGTTTGGCTAGGCTTACCGCCCCGCCCGTTCCGGCCGCGTGCCGGACGAATCGTCATCTGGGGTATGGGCAGGTGGCTCGCGTGCGGCGCGACGGGCCTGCACGGCCCCGAATCCGCTCGTTCCCTTCTTTTGGCAGCCCGCCTTGGGCCGCCGCTTTTGGAAAACTGAATGAAAGCGTCCCGTTTTTTTATCGGCACCCTGAAGGAAGCTCCGGCCGACGCGGAAGTCGTCAGCCATAAATTGATGGTCCGCGCGGGCATGATCCGCCGAGTTGCCGGCGGCATTTACAGCTATCTGCCGATCGGGCTGCGCTCGATCCGCAAGGTGGAAGCGATCGTGCGCGAGGAGATGAACCGCGCAGGGGCGCTCGAGCTGCTGATGCCCGCTGTCCAACCCGCCGAGCTTTGGCAGGAGTCGGGGCGATGGAAGCAATACGGACCGGAATTGCTTCGCTTCAAGGACCGCAAGGACGGGGATTTCGTGATGGGGCCGACGCACGAGGAAGTCGTCACCGATATCGCGCGTAATCAGATCAAGAGCTATCGGCAATTGCCGGTGAACTTCTATCAGGTCCAGACGAAATTCCGCGATGAGATCCGTCCTCGCTTTGGAGTGATGCGCGGGCGCGAATTCACGATGAAGGACGCGTATTCGTTCGACAAGGATCAAGCCGGGCTCGACGAGTCGTATCGCAAGATGTACGAGGCCTATGTGCGCATCTTCACGCGCATCGGCCTCGAGTTTCGCGCGGTCGCGGCCGATAGCGGGGCGATCGGCGGCAACAAGTCGCAGGAGTTCCACGTGATCGCTTCGACGGGCGAAGATGATATCGCCTACTGTCCGAATTCCGATTTCGCAGCGAATGTCGAGGCCGCCGAGGCCCTGCCGCTCATCGCGGAGCGCGCCGCGCCGCGCGAGGCGATGACGAAGACCGCTACGCCGGGCAAGGCGAAATGCGAGGCGGTGGCGGAGTTCCTTGGCATTCCGCTCGAGCGGACGATCAAGTCGATCGTGCTTGCGACGGACAACGAAGGCGCCGAACCCACGATCTGGCTGCTGATGTTGCGCGGCGATCACGATCTCAACGAAATCAAGACCGCCAAGCTGCCCGGGCTCAAGGATTTTCGTTTCGCGACCGAAGAGGAGATCGTTCAGTGGTTCGGTACGCCGCCCGGCTATCTCGGCCCGATCGGCACGAAAAAGCCTGTGAAAGTCATTGCGGACCGGACGGTTGCGCGGATGAGCGATTTCGTCGTCGGCTCAAACGAGATCGACTACCACACGACGGGCGTCAACTGGGGCCGCGATCTGCCCGAACCCGAGGTGGCCGATATCCGCAACGTCAAACCGGGCGATCCGTCGCCCGACGGCCAAGGCACGCTCGAGATTTGCCGCGGGATCGAGGTCGGTCACGTCTTCCAGCTTGGCACGAAGTACTCCGACGCGATGGGCGCGAGCTTTCTCGACGAGACCGGCAAGCCGCAATCCATGGTGATGGGTTGCTACGGCATCGGTATCACGCGGATCCTCGGCGCCGCCATCGAACAGAACAACGACGAGCGCGGCATCATCTGGCCCGAGGCGATCGCGCCGTTCGAAATCGTGCTGTGCCCGATGGGCTATGAGCGCAGCGAGGTCGTGCGCGAGGCGGCGGACAAGCTCTACGCACAGCTGACCGAAGCCGGTGTCGACGTGATTCTCGACGATCGCGGCGAGCGGCCCGGTGTCATGTTTGCCGATTGGGAATTGATCGGCGTGCCGCATCGGCTCGTCATCGGCGAGCGTGGCTTGAAAGACGGGAAGATCGAATATCAGGGTCGGCGCGACACCGAGCCGACGCTCGTGCCTGCCGATGAAGCGGCGGCCTTCGCCACCGCGCGAGTGCGCTCGGCAATGGCGGTTCGCTGAAAAAAGCACGGGCCCGCTCTCGGGCCCGTGCGTGCTGGCGAGGAGCGCCGAGCGTGTCAGGCGCCTTCCGTCAGCGCCCGAATGGCCGGCAGATTGCGCCAGTAGCCGCGCGCATCCATGCCGCAGCCGAACACATACCGATCGGGCACTTTGAATCCACAGAAGTCAGGGTAGAGCGGCTTGCTCTTTTGCAGGGTCTTCTCGCAGAGCACCGCGCTCAGGAACCGCTTCGCGCCCATCGCGAGGATGCGGTCGCGGATCGCGGCCATCGTTTCGCCTTCGTCGAGGATGTCGTCGAGCACGAGCACGACGCGGTCTTTGACCGATTCGGCCGGCGCGACGCGCCATTGCATCTCGGCACTGCCCTTCGTGGTGTTGCGGTAGCGCGTGAGATGGATGTAATCGAACTCGAGGGGAAAGTCGAGATGGGGCAGCAGCATGCCGGTAAAGACGGCTGCACCGCCCATCACCGACAGCACGAGCGGGAAATCGTCGCTCATCTGGGCCCGCATCTCCTCGGCCATGCGCGCAATCGAGGCGCTCACTTCGTCGGCCGGGACGATTTCTTCGGAGTGGCTGAAGATATGGAAAGCTTCTTCGCGATTCATGGTGGCGTCGAACGAGCGGTGTCTATCGTCTATATATAGTGCGGCATGGCGGCCTATGCCACCTGTTTGCCCATAGCGCTAGCTTCAGCGCATACCCGGCAGCATACCCTTCATGCCGCGCATCATCTTCTGCAGGTTGCCGCCTTTGAGCTTTTTCATCATCGTGCGCATCTGCTCGTATTGATTCAGCATGCGGTTGACCTCCTGCACCTGGACGCCCGCGCCCGCGGCGATGCGGCGTTTGCGCGTAGCCTTGATGAGCTCGGGCTTGGCGCGCTCGCGCGGGGTCATCGAGTTGATGATGCCTTCCATCCGGCGCATCTGTTTTTCGGCCTGGCTCATGTCGGCGCCGGCAGCCGCCTGCTGGAACTGGGCCGGCAGCTTGTCCATCAGCGTGGAAAGCCCGCCCATGTTCTTCATCTGCGAGAGCTGGGCGCGAAAATCGTTGAGGTCGAAGTCACCGCCTTTTTTGACCTTGTCCGCCAACTTCTGGGCGGCTTTTACGTCGACGTTGCGCTGCGCCTCTTCCACGAGCGCAAGAATGTCGCCCATGCCGAGGATCCGGTTCGCCATCCGCTCCGGGTAGAAAATCTCGAGCCCGTCCAGCTTCTCGGCTACGCCGACGAACTTGATCGGCTTGCCGGTGATGTGGCGCACCGAAAGCGCGGCGCCGCCGCGTGAGTCGCCGTCCAGCTTCGTGAGGACGACACCAGTCAGCGGCAGCGCGTCGTTGAACGCCTTCGCCGTGTTGACGGCGTCCTGGCCCAGCATCGCATCGACGACGAAAAGCGTTTCTGCCGGCTTGAGCGCGGCGTGCAGCGCGGAGATTTCCTGCATCATCGCTTCGTCGATGCCGAGACGGCCCGCTGTGTCGACGATCAGGACGTCGTGATAGTGGCGCTTGGCCCAATCGACCGCGGCAACGGCGATGTCGACGGGTTTTTGGTCCGGTTGCGAGGGAAAGAATTCGGCGCCGACTTGCTCGGTGACCGTTTTCAACTGAGCGATAGCGGCCGGCCGATAGACGTCGCAGGAGACGGTCAGCACTTTCTTCTTGTACTGCTCGCGCAGCAGCTTGGCGAGCTTGCCGACGGTCGTGGTCTTGCCGGCGCCTTGCAGGCCGGCCATCAGAATGACGGCGGGCGGCGTGACGGCGAGGTCGAGCTCGGCGGCCTGCCCCGCGTAATCGCCGCCGATGACGGCGGTCAGCTCGCGCTGCACGACACCGACGAGCGCCTGGCCCGGCGACAGACTGCCGACCACTTCTTCGCCGAGCGCCTTTTCTTTCACCTTGGCGACGAAATCGCGCACGACAGGCAGTGCGACGTCGGCTTCGAGCAGCGCCAGGCGCACCTCGCGCAGCATGTCCTGCGTATTGGCTTCGGTGAGGCGGGCTTCTCCGCGCAGCGTCTTGACGACGCGCGCCATCCGTTGAGTGAGAGTGTCGAGCATGGGAGGCGGGAAAACGGAACGTGAACGGTGCGGGCCGGTCGAGCCGGTGCGGCCGCTAGTGTAAACTGCGGAACATGGACATTGTACTGTATGCCCTCACCGCACTCTTGTACGGCGGCCTCGCCGTAACGGGTTGGCGCGCTTACCGCACCGTTGCGGCAGGCGGGCGTGGCGGCGCTCCCGCGATGTTCCCGAACGTCGCGCACGTGGAGGCCCGCTCGCTGCGCGCCGCGGCATCCGGTATGACGCCGACGGAACGGGGCCTGCTTTGCGTGGCGCTCGTGGTGCACGGGGTGCTGCTGCATACGACGATTTTCCCGCGCGACGCGATGGTGTTCGGCTTCGCATTCGCGCTGTCGGCGATGTTCTGGCTCGGCGCCGGCATTTACTGGATCGAAAGCTTTTTCTTTCCGCTCGACGGATTGCGCCTGCTGGTGCTGCCGCTGGCCGCCGGTGCGTCCTTGCTGCCGCTCTTTTTCGGCGGCGTGCGCGTGCTTCCGTATGCTGCGGCGCCGCTGTTCAAATTACATTTCATCATCGCGAACGTTGCCTATGGCCTGTTCGCAATCGCCGCGCTGCACGCGGTCCTGATGCTGTTTGCCGAACGGCGGCTGCACGCCTTGCGCGGCTCCATCGAACGGCATGCGGCCGGTGGCTGGCTTGCGAGCTGGCTCGACACCTTGCCTGCGCTGCTGACACTCGAAAAGCTGCTGTTCAGGCTGATCGCAGCGGGGTTCGTGCTGCTCACGCTGACGCTGCTGTCGGGCATTCTGTTCAGCGAGCAGCTCGTCGACCGCGCGCTCACGCTCGACCACAAGACCGTCTTCGCGTTGCTCTCGTGGGTGATGTTCGGTGCGCTGTTGACGGCGCGGCGTGTCTCGGGGTGGCGCGGACGTGCTGCGCTGCGGTGGGTGCTGGCGTCGTTCGCGGCTTTGCTGCTCGCCTATGTCGGCAGCCGTTTCGTTTTCGAGGTGCTTTTGCATCGCCCGGTGGTCTGACCGATGCGACAACTTCTACTTCTCATTGTCTTCGTGCTGGCGGCTCGCTGGCTCGTCAAACTGCAGCGGGCGGGGCAGGCGCGCGGCAATGCGCGCGCCGATGCGGGGCGCGGCGCGTCGTCCTCGGCTCGCCGCGCGCGGCCTCGGAACACACCGTCCCTCGCCGAGCCCGTGGAGCGGTGCGCGGCCTGCGGCGTCCATGCGCCGAGGAGCGAGTCGGTCCTCGTCGGCCAGCAGTACTTTTGCTGTGCGGAACATGCGCGTCCCTACACTGCGCGCGCGGCGGGGACACGGTGAACGCCGATGCGCGGTGAGCGTCTCGCCGTCGACACGGACGGTTGGGTCAGCACGGCGCATATATCGCCGTCGCCTAATTGCGAGGTGCGGCCCGATGGCGTCGCACCTTCGCTGATCGTCATCCATAACATCAGTCTGCCGCCCGGCGAGTTCGGCGGCAGCGCCATAACCGAGCTGTTTCAGAACCGGCTCGAATGCTCTGCGCACCCGTATTTCGACGAACATCTGCGCGGGTTGCGCGTGTCCTCCCATTTCCTGATCGCGCGCAATGGCGCGCTCGAGCAGTTCGTATCCTGCGAGGCGCGCGCATGGCATGCGGGGGCGTCCGAATTTTTCGGGCGACCGCGCTGCAACGATTTTTCCATCGGCATCGAGCTGGAAGGCACGGACGATCTCTGCTTCGAGCCGCCGCAGTACGAGACGCTCGCCGAACTGGTGAGGGCGCTCGTGGCGCGCTATCCCATCGATGCGCTGGCCGGTCATGCCGACATCGCGCCAGGCCGAAAGACGGACCCGGGACCGTATTTCGATTGGGACCGACTGGCTCGCGAGACGGGTCTCGCCGATCGGTATTTCCCCTACCGGCATCGCTGAGCGTGGGCGGACAAAGCGTCTTCCGATAGTGTCGAAACCCGCGCCCCTCTTGCGTTTTGCCCAAGTCCTTGCCCTGTCTCGAATAATCAAAAGTCAAGTATCGGGCGCCAAATAAACCTTTTTGAGTTGGCCCATCGGTCTACTATACTTGGTGTGGCCGACGCTGAAATTCACAATATGTTGTGTCGGCGCGCTGGCGGTGCTTTTGATCGGGGTAAAGCGCCGCAGCGCTCGAAGCGTTGCAAAAGACGCGGGCGGTGGGTGCCGGACATCGGTTCGAGGCCCGCCACCCTTTCGGGGATAGAGGCGTTACATGGCTAGAACAATGAAGAAGGCCATCGTCCATTGCACGTCGTATCGGCTCTCGGCAGCCGAATTGCGTCTCTTCCATTCCCGCACCTCATCGTTCGCGCTCGGGGTAGCGCGGCGGTTGTTCCAATCCGCGGCATGTCCGCACATCGAAGATCAGGAGCTTTGCACATGCAAACGACCGACAACATGACGAGCCAGCAGGGCGCGGCAACGGGCCGCCCCGTCGGTGGACAGGCAGGCCATCCGCAGCCGCTTGCGCCTCAGGCGACGTTCGCCGATTACAAGGTGATCCGCCGCAATGGCAGCGTCGTGTCGTTCGAGCCGTCCAAAATCGCGATCGCCGTGACGAAAGCCTTCCTCGCCGTCAACGGTGGGCAGGGCGCCGCATCGGCGCGCGTGCGCGAACTCGTCGAGCAGCTCACGCAGAGCGTGGTGCGCGCGTTGCTGCGCAGCCGTCCGAACGGCGGCACGTTCCATATCGAGGACATCCAGGACCAGGTCGAACTGGCCCTCATGCGCGGCGGCGAGCACAACGTCGCCCGAGCCTACGTCCTTTATCGCGAAAAGCGGACTCAGGAACGCGCGCAAGAGCACGAAGAGGCCGTCCAATCGTCGGGGCTCAACGTCGTCGACAACGGCATCAGCCGCCCGCTCGACATGAAGGCGCTGACGGGCCTCATCGAGTCGGCCTGCGAGCATCTCGGCGATGCGGTGAGCGCCGAGCCGATCGTGGCCGAGACGGTCAAGAACCTCTATGACGGCGTGCCGATGAGCCAAGTCTACGACTCGGCGATTCTCGCGGCGCGCACGATGATCGAAAAGGACCCGGCCTACAGCCAAGTCACGGCACGCATCCTGCTGCACACGATCCGCCGCGAAATTCTCAGCGAGGAAGTGACGCAGCGCGAAATGAGCGAGCGCTACGCCGAATATTTCCCGCAGTTCATCAAGCGCGGCATAGAGGCCGAACTGCTCGACGAAAAGCTGCAGCAGTTCGATCTGAAGCGCCTCGGCGCGGCGCTCGACGCGAACCGCGACCTGCAGTTCGGCTACCTGGGCTTGCAAACGCTGTACGACCGCTACTTCCTGCACGTCGATGGCACGCGAATCGAAATGCCGCAGGCATTCTTTATGCGCGTGGCGATGGGCCTGGCCCTGAACGAGATCGATCGCGAAGCGCGCGCCATCGAGTTCTACGACGTACTCTCGACGTTCGACTTCATGAGCTCGACGCCGACGCTCTTCAACTCGGGCACGCGCCGCTCGCAGCTTTCGTCGTGCTATCTGACGACGGTTGCGGACGACCTCGACGGCATCTATGAGGCGCTCAAGGAAAACGCGCTGCTCTCGAAGTTCGCCGGCGGCCTCGGCAATGACTGGACGCGCGTGCGCGCGCTCGGCTCGCATATCAAGGGTACCAACGGCAAGTCGCAGGGCGTCGTGCCGTTCCTGAAGGTCGTCAACGATACGGCAGTGGCGGTCAACCAGGGTGGCAAGCGCAAGGGTGCGGTGTGCGCCTATCTGGAGTCGTGGCACCTCGACATCGAAGAATTCCTGGAGCTGCGCAAGAACACCGGCGACGACCGCCGCCGCACGCATGATATGAACACGGCGAACTGGATTCCCGACCTGTTCATGAAGCGGGTCATGGAAGGCGGCGACTGGACGCTCTTTTCGCCGTCCACCTGCCCCGATCTGCACGACAAATTCGGCACCGACTTCGAGGCGGCTTATACGGCTTACGAAGACAAGGTCGCGCGCGGCGAGATCAAGCTCTTCAAGCGGATCCCGGCGGCGCAACTCTGGCGCAAGATGCTCGGCATGCTGTTCGAGACCGGGCATCCCTGGATTACGTTCAAGGACCCTTGCAATCTGCGCTCGCCGCAGCAGCACGTCGGTGTCGTCCATTCGTCGAACCTGTGCACCGAGATCACGTTGAACACGAGCGACACCGAGATCGCCGTGTGCAACCTCGGCTCGGTGAACCTCGTCGCGCACATGACCCGGCAGCCTGACGGCAGCTATCTGCTCGACCATGACAAGCTCAAGCGGACGGTGAGTGTGGCGATGCGCATGCTCGACAACGTCATCGACATCAATTATTACGCGGTGCCGAAGGCGCGCAATTCGAACCTCAAGCACCGGCCGGTCGGTCTCGGCATCATGGGTTTCCAGGACTGCCTGCACCTGCTGCGTACGCCGTACGCGTCCGACGCCGCGGTCGAGTTTGCCGACCGCTCGATGGAAGCCGTCTGTTACTACGCCTACTACGCGTCGACGGAGCTCGCCGAGGAGCGCGGCCGCTACTCGAGCTACCGCGGCTCGCTCTGGGACCGCGGCATTCTTCCGCAGGATACGTTGAAGCTGCTGGCCGAGGCGCGCGGCGGCTATGTCGAGATCGATTCGAGCGAATCGATGGATTGGGCGACGCTGCGCTCGCGCATCGCTACCCATGGCATGCGCAACTCGAACTGCGTGGCGATCGCGCCGACGGCGACGATCTCCAACATCATCGGCGTGTCGGCCTGTATCGAGCCGACTTTCCAGAATCTTTACGTGAAGTCGAATCTGTCGGGCGAATTCACGGTCGTGAACGACTATCTCGTGCGCGATCTGAAGGCGCGCAACCTCTGGGACGAGGTCATGGTCGCCGATCTGAAGTACTTCGACGGCACGCTGTCACGCATCGATCGCGTCCCGGCCGATCTGCGCGCCATCTATGCGACGGCGTTCGAGGTCGATCCGAAGTGGCTCGTCGAGGCGGCGGCGCGCCGGCAGAAGTGGATCGACCAGGCGCAGTCGCTCAACATTTACATGGCCGGCGCGTCGGGCAAGAAACTCGACGAGGTCTACAAGCTGGCGTGGTTGAGGGGTCTCAAGACGACTTATTACCTGCGAACGATGGCAGCAACGCACGTCGAGAAGTCGACGGTCGCGCATGGCGCGCTCAACGCGGTGCCGTCGAACGACGGTGGCCTCGGCGGCGGTGGCGCGGCGGGCGGCTTCGGTGCGAGCGGCGGTGCCATGGGCGGCGCGACGGGTTCGACCTCGGGCGGTCTCGATGCGGCGGCAGTGGCGGTAGAGCCTCAAGCCGATGGTCCCGTATGCATGATGCGTCCGGGCGACCCGGGCTTCGATGAGTGCGAGGCTTGCCAGTAGCAAGGATAACGACCGGCATCGACGCGCTGCTCGCTCGGCTTGGCGAGCGGCGCGAATCGAGAGCGGGCATCGACGATGCTGCACATCTGAAAGAGAAGAAATCGAACCGAGCGCATGCATCGTCGAGTCATCAAGAAGTGCTCGACTGTCCGATGCATCGATCAAAGTGTTGTATGCAGGTCGCAGCGTGAATCGAAAACAGGAATTTTCGTGAGCGAACCCTTTTATCGCTCGTGAAAAGATGGTACAAACCGTTCTAAATTGATGGTGAGAATTTATGCTCAACTGGGATGACGAGACGACTGCCGTAACTCCCTCGAGCGGTTCGCAAGCGAATGCGTTGCGCAACCCCGCAGGGCCGGTTGTCGGAACGCAAGCGGCGTCGCATCGCGCGACGCAGGCTCCGTTGGCGCAAGACATCTTCGCGGGCGACATCGCGGTCGCCCCCTATGCGACGGCCGAAGCCGCGCCGGCTCCTCAGCCCGAAGCGCGGGTGAACGTGGCCGACAAGCGCATCATCAACGGCAAGACAGACGTCAATCAGCTCGTGCCGTTCAAGTACAAGTGGGCTTGGGAGAAGTACCTGGCCGGCTGCGCGAATCATTGGATGCCGCAGGAAATCAACATGTCCCGCGACATCGCCCTGTGGAAGGATCCAAACGGGTTGACCGAGGACGAGCGCCGCATCGTCAAGCGCAATCTCGGCTTCTTCGTGACGGCGGACTCGCTTGCAGCGAACAACATCGTGCTCGGCACCTACCGGCACATCACGGCACCGGAGTGCCGGCAGTTCCTGCTGCGCCAGGCGTTCGAAGAAGCGATCCACACCCACGCGTACCAGTACATCGTCGAATCGCTGGGTCTCGATGAAGGCGAAATCTTCAATGCCTACCACGAGGTTCAGTCGATCCGGGACAAGGACGAATTCCTGATCCCGTTCATCCATACGCTGACCGATCCGGCCTTCAAGACGGGCACCCTCGAAGCGGATCAGCAACTGCTCAAGTCGCTGATCGTCTTTGCCTGTGTGATGGAAGGGCTCTTCTTCTACGTCGGGTTTACGCAAATTCTTGCGCTCGGCCGGCAGAACAAGATGACGGGTGCTGCGGAGCAATACCAGTACATCCTGCGTGACGAGTCGATGCACTGCAACTTCGGTATCGACCTCATCAACCAGATCAAGCTCGAGAACCCGCACTTGTGGACTCCGGCATTCCGCGAGGAGATCCGCGCGGTGTTCCGGCATGCGGTCGATCTCGAGTATCGCTACGCGGAAGACACGATGCCGCGCGGCGTGCTGGGACTGAACGCCTCGATGTTCAAGAGTTACTTGCGCTTCATCTGCAATCGGCGGTGCCAGCAGATCGGCCTCGATCCGCTGTTCCCGAATGAGGAGAACCCGTTCCCGTGGATGAGCGAGATGATCGACTTGAAGAAGGAGCGCAACTTCTTCGAGACGCGTGTCATCGAATATCAAACTGGCGGAGCGCTTTCCTGGGAATGACAGGAAACGCTCGCGAAACGATTGGCTGGGGTGGCCGCGGCGCGAACCGCGGCGGATATGGTTAGGAGCAAGAACGCCTGATGCAGAGCGTGCCCGGCGGCAGGTCCGCCCACAAACATGATAGGCACTTTGCGAACCCTTCAGTGGGACGGGCGAACTACCCCTCGAAAAAGCTGGCGGCCGCGCGGCCGCCAGCTCGACTCAAGCGATTGCCGGCAGGCGCGAGCGCAATGCGCCGCGTTGCCGACTTGATTGGGCGTGCTGTGCCGTCGGGCACGGCACGCCTTGCCGTATTCATTAGCGTAAGCGCGCTGCATTCGCGTACGCCGATGAATAGCCCGCTTCGCAGCGCGCGCCCTGACCGGCGCGCAGCGGGAAGCGGGTTTTGATGAGGTGTAGTTCAAATTGACTCTCGAAACCTGAAGGAGAAAACAATGGCAACTGCCAAGAAGAAACCCGCTGCAAAGAAAGCTGCTCCGGCGAAGAAGGCCGCTGCGAAGAAGGCGGCTCCGGCCAAGAAGGTTGCAGTGAAGAAGGTCGCGGCGAAGAAGACCGTAGCGAAGAAGGCTGCTCCGGCGAAGAAGGCCGCTGCGAAGAGGGCGGCTCCGGCCAAGAAGGCTGCAGCGAAGAAAGTCGCGGCGAAGAAGACGGTAGCGAAGAAGGCAGCTCCGGCGAAGAAGGCCGCTGCGAAGAAGGCAGCTCCGGCGAAGAAGGCCGCAGCAAAGAAGACCGCGGCGAAGAAGGCTGCGCCTGCGAAGAAGGCTGCCGCCAAGAAAACCGCTGCGAAGAAGGCCGCGCCTGCGAAGAAGGCCGCTGCGAAAAAGACCGCCGCCAAGAAGGCTGCCCCTGCGAAGAAGGCCGCTGCGAAGAAGGCTGCCCCTGCGAAGAAGGCGGCCGCGAAGAAGGCTGCGCCTGCCACGCCTGCTGCCCCTGCGGCGCCCGCTGCCTCGCCGGCTGCGCCCAGCGTCAAGACGGCACTGAACCCGGCTGCGGCTTGGCCGTTCCCGACGGGTTCGCGTCCGTAAGCGTCGTCGCAGGAAAGCTCGGCCGCGGTATGGTTGTCGCGGCCATGCAGTTAAAAACCCGTCACCAGCGTACCGGTGACGGGTTTTTTTATGGAGCGCCTGAGCATCGCGTCCGCCCGTCGCCCTCCGCGACAGCTCAGCTGCGCCGCCGCCGCGCGCGGCTCAATGCGTGACGCGCGTTACGCCGCCGCTCGAAAGCAGCCGCACGCGATCTCCCGCTTGGAAGATTTCGCCGGTCGCGCTTTGCGTGATGGCGCGCAAGTCGCCGTTGTCGAGCCGAACGGTGATCTCTACGCCAGAGCGCTTGGCAACGCCGTTCTCGACTGCGTTGCCCGCGACTGCACCGATGAGGCCGCCGGCGATGGCGGTGAGAATCGAGCCTTTTCCGCCGCCGATCGTGCTGCCGGCGACCGCGCCGGCAGCGCCGCCGCCGAGCGCGCCGATTCCGCTCGGCTGACCGTTGTTCGAGCTGATCGTCACGCCTCTCACGCTTTCGACGGTCCCCATGCGCACCGTTTGCTCACGCTGTGCCTGGCCGGCGCTATAGACGTCCGCCGAGCTGCTGTTATAGGCACACCCCGTCATCGCCAGCGCGCTGGCGAGCACTGTGGCGAATGTCACACGAGCCGATGTTTTCATTTTGTGCTGCTCCTCGAAGTATTACGGCAGGCGGTAACCGAACGCCTGCTCGAACCGCTCACCGATCTCATCGCGCGATGGCGCGTAGGTTTGCGGGCCCGAATGTTCAATTTTGAGCGAGCCCATGAGACTTGCCAAGCGGCCCGTCGTGGCCCAATCGAAGCCACGTTCGATGCCGTATAGCAAGCCGCCGCGAAACGCATCCCCGCAGCCGGTCGGATCGACGACGCGTGCCGCCGCGACGACCGGAATGGTTTCACAGGTTCCGGAATGATGGATGTGCGCGCCGTTTTCACCGTAGGTCACGATGAGCGCATCAACGCGGCTGGCAATGTCGTCGAGCGTCCAGCCCGTCTTGTTGCAGACGAGTTTGGCTTCGTAGTCATTGACTGCGACGTATGTCGCGAGTTCAATGGCGCGCCGCAGTGCGTCGCCCGTGAAGAGCGGCAGCCCCTGACCTGGGTCGAAGATGAACGGGATGCCGGCGGCCGCCAGTTTCTCCGTGTGCTGGACCATCCCCTCGAAGCCGTCCGGTGCGACGATCGCAAGGCGGACGCCGGGCGCTTCGTCGGCGCGATTCAGGTGCGATTGCATCATCGCGCCCGGATGAAACGCGGTGATCTGGTTGTTGTCCAGGTCCGTCGTAATCATCGCCTGCGCGCAGTAGGCGTCCGGCACGATACGGACATGATCCGTTGCAAGGCCGAGGCTCGCGAAGCGATCGAGATACGGTTGCGCATCCATTGCGCCGAGCGTCGCCATGATGCGGGCGTCACCGCCCAGGAGATTGAGCGCATAGGCGATATTGCCGGCGCAGCCGCCGAATTCCCGGCGCATCGTGGGCACGAGAAAGCTGACGTTTAGAATATGGACCTGCTCGGGGAGGATGTGCTCGCGAAATCGCCCCTGGAAAGTCATGATGTTGTCGTAGGCGAGCGAGCCGCAGATCAGCGTAGCCAAGGCAGAAGTTCCTCGTCGGGTCAAAAAGATGGGTCTGTCGGCAGTGCACCATGACAAAGCGCCGCGCTTTTATTGCGCGGCGCTGCGTCGATCAATGCACGGGCCTGTTACTTCAAAGCACCGAGGGCCGCGTCGTAGTTCGGCTCGTTCTTGATTTCCTCGACCAGCTGCGCGTGCACGACCTTGTCGTTCTCGTCGATGACGACGACCGCGCGCGCCGTCAATCCGGCAAGCGGTCCGCTCTTGATATCGACCCCGTACGCCTGTGCGAACGCCGGCGAGCGGAACGTCGATGCGGTGACGACATTCTCGATGCCTTCGGTCGTGCAAAAGCGCGTTGCTGCGAATGGCAGATCGCCCGACACGACGATCACCGCAGTATTGGCGAGCTTCGCCGCGGCTTCGTTGAACTTGCGGGTGGAGGTCGCGCAGGTGGGCGTGTCGAGGCTCGGGACGATGTTCAGCACTTTGCGCTTGCCGGCGAAATCGCCCAGCGTGACCGGCTTCAGGTCCTTGCCGACCAGCGAGAATTCGGGCGCCTTTTGGCCCACCGACGGAAACGTGCCGCCGACTTCGATGGCGTTGCCGCCCAGCGTAACTTGACTCATGTTGTGCTCCGGAAATTCGACTCGGGTTATCGCGATTGCGACTAAAGGGCCGACCGGCCTCGCGCCGGCTGGCCCGCGGTTGTCCCACTACGGGTAGAAAATCTGCACGCGGAAGTTCGTGGCGACGGCGTTGCCGCTATCGAGCCGCACGATCATCGTTTGCGAGGTGCGCGGCGGCAAGCCGTTCGCGAGCGTCGTGCCGGGCGGCAGATAGTCTTGCGGCCACAATACGCGCCGAATCGCGACCTCGTTCTTCGCGTCGAAGAGCGTCAGCTCGATGGCCGGATACGCTAGCGCGACGCTGTAACGGTTGCGCAAAGGCACGCGCAACTCGAGTTTGTGCGGGCCATCGATCTGACGCAGGTCGGAGGCCTCGACTTGCAGGCCATCGATGTCGCGCGGCGGCGAAATCAGGCAGCCGAACTGCGCGCATACGCGGACGAACAGCGGCTGCGATCCGGGCCAATAGACCATCACGGTTTCGCGTTGCCACCAGGCAAGTTGCGCGACGAGCAGCACCGCGAGTGCGAGAGAGAGCAACGTACCGAGGACGCCGCGCAGCAAGTGCCGCGGCGCATTCGCGCGCCTTTCCCGCGTCACGGGGAAATGCGGGCCTCCACCGGCTGGCGTCGCGGGCGGTATCCCGAGGCCCTCGGCAGCGGACGCGGTGTGCGGCGGCCCGGGCTCGGCATGCGGCGGGATGCGAAAGCGCGGTTCCGGGTCGGCCTCCCATCGCGGGACGGCCGGCTCGTGGGGTGCGAATTGCGGCTCGTCATCGGGCAGGGGCTTGGGCGATGCGGTCCCGGCGCGATGCGGCGGTTCCCGATGGGGCTCGTCGGGCGCGGCTTCGTCCGGCAGCGGTTCATGCAGCGGCTCGGCAAAGGATTCGGACAGAGGCGAGAGCGTCGGTTCACGATGCTCGCCCAACGGCAGCTCATGTGGCACGGAATTCACTCGATGGCCACGGTCCGGCGTTTCGTGGGTTTCGTGAGCTGCGTGCGGTGCGGTGGGGACTTCGATCGTCGTTTCGGCCGGCGGCTCGGCCGATGGAATCTCGGGTGCCACGGCAGCCGCTTCGAAACCGGCCTCGGGTTCGGCGGCGTGCGCGGGCGCTGCTTGGGCGGCAGCCGGCGTCTCAGCCGGCGGCTCCTGCGATTGCCGTTCGGGCATGGCCTCAGCGGGCGCGTGCTCGGTGGTTTCTGAGCCGGCCGCGGGGCCGAGCAGGTTCTGCGATGCGTCGAATACTTCCTGGCAATGCCCGCAACGCACGCGTCCGTGGGAGCGGGCGAGCTGTGCGTCCTGTACGCGGAAGACCGTTTCGCAGTGGGGACAGCGAGTGGCAAGAACCATAATGGATCGTGGCCGGCCGCAAGGACCGGTGCGTGGATCGATACGCTATTCTAAAGACTTTCCCGGCGTACCCCCGATACGTCGCGGGTTCCCGTCAGACAAACCCAGCCATCGAGTTCGCGCCAGACGCCGAGTTCGAGCCACGGCGCATACGCGGCGGCGACTTCATCGGCTTGTCGCGCCAGCACGCCCGAAAGCGCGAGCCGGCCACCGGGTTTGACTTTCGACGCAAGCATGGATGCCATCAGCTTGAGCGGGTTGGAGAGAATATTCGCGACGACGATATCGAATGCTTGGGCGGGGCAGGCATCGGGCAACGCGAACGTGACATCGGCCCGATTGCGCGCGCTGTTGTCCCGCGCCGATTCGACGGCTTGCGGATCGATATCGATGCCGAAGACAGGATCCGCGCCGCATTTTTTGGCGAGGATCGCGAGAATACCCGAGCCGCAACCGTAGTCGAGCAAGGACTGGCCGAGCGTCACCGATTGCTCGATCCATTCCATGCAAAGCCGTGTCGTGGGGTGGCTGCCCGTGCCGAATGCAAGGCCGGGATCGAGTTCGAGTATCAGCGCGTTCGGATCGGGCGCCGCGTGCCAAGACGGCACGACCCAGATGCGCTTGCCGATGGCGATCGGTTCGAATTGCGACTGTGTGAGCCGTACCCAATCCTGGTCCTCGACTTCACGGACATCGAAATGCGGCACGGTAGCCAGCGCGAGCGCATTCGCCGCGGCTGCAGCCAGCACGGCTGGATCGTGTTCAGGTGCAAGCAACGCGATCACGCGTGAGCGCTGCCACGCTGTTCGCTGCGGGGTGAGACCCGGTTCGCCGAAAAGCGGCTGCTCGTCGGGCGTATCGGCATGGGCGTCTTCGACCGACACCGACAGCGCGCCGAAATCGATCAGCGCATCGGAGTATGCCTCCGCTTGCGCGCGATCGAGCTCGACGATCAGTTCCCGGTAGCTCATCTCAGTATCATTCCCGATGAGGGCGTCGCCTCTCACGCTTCTTCCGGCGCAGCCTGCTGCTTTTCCGCGAGGCGGTGTTCGAGATAATGGATGCTCGTGCCGCCTTCGACGAAGCCGCGGTCGAACATCAGTTCGCGATGCAGCGGAATATTCGTCTGAATGCCCTCGACGACCATCTCCGACAGCGCGATGCGCATGCGGCGAATGGCCTGCTCGCGGGTTGCGCCATAGGCGATCAGCTTGCCGATCATCGAATCATAGTTCGGTGGAACGAAATAGCCATTGTAGGCATGCGAATCGACGCGAATGCCCGGCCCGCCGGGCACGTGCCACGAGGTGATGCGGCCCGGCGACGGCGTGAACTTGAAGGGGTCTTCCGCATTGATCCGGCATTCGATCGCATGGCCGCGAAACACGATGTCGCGCTGGCGGAACGCGAGCTTCTCGCCCGCGGCGACGCGAATCTGTTCCTGAACGATATCGATCCCGGTGATCAGTTCCGTCACCGGATGCTCGACCTGAACGCGCGTATTCATTTCAATGAAGTAAAACTCGCCGTTCTCATAAAGGAACTCGAACGTACCGGCGCCCAGATAGCCCATCTTTTTGCAGGCGTCGGCGCAGCGATCGCCGATCCGATCGATGAGACGGCGCGCGATGTTCGGCGCCGGCGCTTCCTCGATCACTTTTTGATGGCGGCGCTGCATGGAGCAGTCGCGCTCGCCGAGCCAGACGGCGTTCCTGAACGAATCGGCGAGCACCTGGATTTCGACGTGACGCGGATTCTCGAGAAACTTCTCCATGTAGACCTGCGGGTTGCCGAACGCGCGGCCGGCTTCCTCGCGGGTCGTGTTCACTGCGTTCACCAGCGCGGCTTCGGTGTGCACGACGCGCATGCCGCGCCCGCCGCCGCCGCCCGCGGCCTTGATGATGACGGGATAGCCGACCGCGCGCGCGATCTTGACGATCTCTTTCGGGTCGTCAGGCAGCGCGCCTTCCGATCCCGGCACGCAGGGCACCCCCGTTTTGATCATCGTTTGTTTGGCGGTGACCTTGTCGCCCATCATGCGGATCGTTTCGGGGCGCGGGCCGATGAAAGTGAAGCCCGATTGCTCGACGCGCTCGGCGAAATCCGCGTTCTCCGACAGGAATCCGTACCCCGGGTGGATGGCTTCTGCGTCGGTCACCTCGGCCGCGCTGATGAGTGCCGGCATATTCAGATAGCTCTGCGGCGACGGTGCGGGGCCGATGCAGACGGCCTCGTCGGCGAGCTTCACGTACTTCGCTTCCCTGTCCGCCTCGGAGTAGGCGACAACCGTCTTGATGCCCAGTTCGCGGCACGCGCGCTGGATGCGCAGAGCGATTTCGCCGCGATTGGCAATGAGAATTTTTTCAAACATGGCGATGGTTGGACTCTTCAATGGGCGCCGTGCGCGCCTCATGGGGAATGCGGCGGCCGCAGGGGCGAGCGTGGCGCACGACGTCAGCCGGCGGGGCGTGGGCTCGCGCGTGGCTTGCCGGTTTCAGCCGATCACGAAGAGCGGTTGGCCGTATTCGACGGCCTGCCCGTTTTCGACGAGGACTTCCTTGACGATGCCGTCCTTGTCGCTTTCGATCTCGTTCATGAGCTTCATCGCTTCGATGATGCAAAGGGTCTGGCCTTCTTTGACGGTATCGCCGATCTTGACGAACTCGGCAGCGCCCGGCGAAGGCGCCCGGTAAAACGTGCCCACCATCGGCGACGTGACGACGTGGCCTTGCGGTTGGGCGGCGACCGGCGCGGGAGCGGCGGCGGCTTCGATGGCGGCGGCGCTGGCTGCCGGCGCCGCGGCCATTTGCGGGCTGTAGGAGGTGGAAGGCTGAACGTAAACCGGCGGCGCATTCTTGACGATGCGGACTTTGCCCTCGCCTTCGGTCACTTCGAGCTCGGAGATGCCCGATTCGGAGACGAGGTCGATCAAAGTTTTCAGCTTACGTAGATCCATAGGGAATCCCCTTGTTTGTTGCATGAGGCGCCGGCCCGCAGCCAGCGCCGAATTGGTGTTGTTGAGAGTCAGCTGCGCTGGCCGCCGGCGAGCCGGTCGAGCGCGAACTCGAGCGCGTACAGATATCCCTTCCACCCGAAGCCGCAGACGACGCCTTCGGCCACATCCGAAAAATAGGAGTGATGTCTGAACGGCTCGCGCCGGTGTACGTTCGAGAGGTGAATCTCGACGAATGGAATATCGACGCCCTTGAGCGCATCGCGGATCGCGACGCTCGTATGGGTGTAGGCGGCCGGGTTGATGAGCACGAATTCGACGCCCTCCGCGCGCGCCGCATGAATGCGATCGACGATCTGTCCTTCGTGATTGCTCTGGAAGGTGGCGAGCTCGACCCCGGCAAGCTTGGCCCGCTCGACGAGCGCATCATCGATCTGCTGCAACGTCACATTGCCGTATACGCCCGGCTCTCGCGTGCCGAGCAGGTTCAAATTGGGGCCGTGCAGTACCAGCAGTCGTGTCATGGTCGCTTGTCTTTCCGCGGAATTGCGCGAACTTTAGCGCTGTTTAGCGAAACTTGTCCAGCAACAACGGTTTTGGCGGCGGAAAAGCCCGGGGTGCCGGGCAGGCCAGGCGTTGCCGGTTTTCGCTAAATTCCGGCAACGCGCGCGCCGATGCGCCGAACTTCCCGCAAATTGCGCGGAAAGCGCGGTGTCGCATTATATTGCATCGAGCGCGCGGCGCAGCTCGGTGGGTGTGACTTCCCCTAGTTTTGTCGAACGTACGGCGCCGTTCGCATCAATTACGACCGTAAAGGGAAGCCCGCCGGCTGTGTTGCCGAAGCGGCGCGCGATGTCGGCGCCGCCGAATCCACTGACGAAGACCGGGTAGTCCACTGGGACTTTCTGCAAGAAGCTCTGGATGTTCTTCTGCGAATCCACGCCGATGCCGACGAACTTCACGCCCTTGCCAGCGTACTGGCGCGCGAGGCCTGACAGCGCCGGCATCTCTCGGACGCAAGGGGCGCACCAGGACGCCCAGAAATTAACCACGAGCACCTTCCCCTTGAACGGCGCCAGGTTCCCTGGAGTGCCGTCGGGTGCGGTGAGCGCGCTGGCAAAGAGTTGCGATACGGCATCGGGTTGCGCCTCCCCCGGCTCGGTCCGGGCTTGTGCGGCAAGCGCTTGAGGCGCCGATGCGTCAGGCCTGGGAGTACCGCCGCGTAATGCGTGGGATGCCATGAGGCCGATGGCGGCGAGCGCGATCAGTGCGAGCGCCGCGCCGGCAAGTCGATTCTTCATCGTCTTCGATCTCAAATTCGGTCAATCGCCGGAGCGCCCCAGCGGTGCGTCCCGGTCCCGGTCTGCGTCATCGAGCAGGGCCCGGACGGCCTCCGCGTTGGCGCGCGGCGCCCGCCCGCGCGCGTCGGCACGGACGGCGCCGCGCAGGTCGTCGGTGTCGTAAAGCGCGATGTGCATCCCGACCGGCGGCTCGTGGGCCGTAGCGCGTGCGAGAAAACTCAGCGTCTCCACGCTGCCGCGACCGCCGAAATGGCGCGTCTCCGAAACGTCATACTGGACGTTCGCATTGAGCAGGTGAATCGCGACTTCCTTCGGATTGTCGCAAAACACCTGCAAATGGATATCGGAGTGTTCGCCCGCCGTGCCGTTCAACACCGCGCCCGTCAGGTAAGGGTTGAATGCCGCGAGCCGCTCCATCCAATCGAGTGCGACTTCGCGCAGATGGCGCAGCACGGCCGGCTGACTCTCGGACTGGAAGATCGACTGATACTCGCGGATTTCCTCTTCGATCTGATCGTTGTCGGGCAACCATTCGCCCGCCACGCGCGTTTGCCCGAGCACCTGCCGCGCCGCTTTGCGCTTCGCGCTCGCGTAGTCGAGCCCTTCCTCCGCGATCAGCCGCGCCGCGGCGATCGCGATTTCTTCCCGCACCCGCTGCGGGTCTGCATGAAATCGGCGAACCATCAGGCAATCATACCCGATCGGCGCGCGAGGGCCGTCCGGCGCGCCGCCGCACGAGAGGCGTCGGGTACAATAACCGCCTTTTCCGAGATGCGCTCGAGCGAGCCGCGGCGCCCGAGCAGGGTCGCCGCGTCGATGCCCGGCGGCCGCTCCTCCTTTTTTTGCGACATATCCGCGCTCGGCGGCACCTTATCGTTATGCACATCCATATTCTCGGCATCTGCGGCACGTTCATGGGCGGTCTCGCGGTACTGGCGCGCGCCGCGGGCCATACGGTCACGGGATGCGACGCCGGCGTCTATCCGCCGATGAGCACCCAGCTCCAGGCGCAGGGCATCGAGCTCGTCGAAGGGTATGGCGCCGAGCAGATCGATCTCGCCCCCGATCTTTTCGTCATCGGCAACGTCGTGACGCGCGGCAACCCGCTCATGGAAGCGATTCTCGATCGCGGCTTGCCCTATGTGTCGGGGCCGCAGTGGCTCGGCGAGCACGTATTGGCCGGCAAGTGGGTGTTGGCCGTGGCCGGCACGCACGGCAAGACCACGACGAGCTCGATGCTCGCCTGGCTGCTCGAGGATGCCGGACTGAATCCGGGCTTTCTCATCGGCGGCGTGCCGCTCAATTTCGGCGTCTCCGCGCGACTGACCGATTCGAGCTTCTTTGTGATCGAGGCCGACGAGTACGACACGGCTTTCTTCGACAAGCGCTCGAAGTTCGTCCACTATCGTCCGCGCACGGCCGTGCTCAACAATCTCGAATACGATCACGCCGATATCTTTCCCGATCTCGCCGCTATCGAGACGCAATTCCACCATCTGGTGCGCACGGTGCCGGGCGTCGGACGTCTCATCGTCAATGGCCGGGACGCCGCACTCGAGCGCGTACTGGCCCGCGGCGTATGGAGCGAGGTCGAGCGCTTCGGTGTCGACGGCGGATGGCTTGCGCGGCCGGCGGCCGAAGGCGTCGAGGTCGACGAGTGTTTCGCCGTCTACCGGCAGGGCGAGCGCGAAGGCGTCGTGCAATGGCAGGTGCAAGGCGAACATAATCGCCTGAACGCGCTGGCGGCCATCGCGGCGGCGCGCCACGTGGGCGTGCCGGCCGCTCAGGCTGCGCGCTCGCTTTCGGCGTTTCGCAACGTCAAAAGGCGGATGGAGGTGCGCGGCAGCGTCGATGGCGTGACGGTCTACGACGACTTTGCGCATCACCCCACCGCGATCGAGACGACGATCGCGGGCTTGCGCACCCGCATCGGCGAGCAGCATGCGCGCATCCTGGCGGTGCTCGAGCCGCGCTCGAACACGATGAAGCTCGGCGTCATGAAGGCGCAATTGCCGATCAGTCTCGCCGATGCGGATCAGGTGTTCGGCTACGGCGCGCCAACCGGGCGCGATGCGTTGGGCTGGGATCTCGCCGCCGCGCTCGCGCCGCTCGGCGCCAAGGCCCAGGCCTTCGACGATCTCGATGCGCTCGTCGCCGCGGTCACGGCAGCGGCGCGGCCGGGCGATCATATCCTCGTCATGAGCAACGGCGGATTCGGCGGCGTGCACCAAAAGCTGCTCGACGCGCTCGGGCGTCGCGCGAATGGGCGCGAGCGGAGCGCCACGTGATTCTTTATCTGCACGGCTTTCGTTCTTCGCCGAATTCGTTCAAGGCGCGTCTTTTGGCGGCCCGCCTGGCGGAGCTGGGCCGTGCCGACGAGTGGCGCTGTCCGATGTTGCCCGTATCGCCGCTGGACGCGATCGCGCTCGTCGAAAAGACGCTCGCGGGCGCCCAGGACGTCACGCTGATCGGCAGCTCGCTGGGCGGCTACTATGCGACGTACCTCGCCGAAAAGCACGGCTGGCGCGCGGTATTGCTGAACCCGGCCGTGTTGCCGCAGCGCGATCTCTCGTCTTACCTCGGCGAGCAGCCGCTTTGGCATGGCGGCGGCAGTATCGTCGTCACGCCGCGCCATCTCGAGGAGCTCGGAATGATCGGGGTGGCGTCCGTGACGCGGCCGGAACGCTATTATCTGATCGCCGCCACGGGCGACGAGGTGCTCGACTATCGAGACATGCTTGCGCACTATCCGGACGTCCGAACGAAGCTGATCGAAGGCGGCGACCATGCGATCAGCGATTTTGCGGATCATGCGGACGACGTGCTTGCCTTGTGCGGGGGCGCGCCGGC
This sequence comes from Paraburkholderia sp. NMBU_R16, assembly GCF_013282575.1. Lineage (GTDB taxonomy): Bacteria > Pseudomonadota > Gammaproteobacteria > Burkholderiales > Burkholderiaceae > Trinickia. The sequence goes on along the minus strand of NZ_JAAAYE010000025.1, from coordinate 21,606 downwards.
TCGCAACGATTGAGCTGCGCTCGAGGCGAGCTCGAAGCCGAGTTCGAGAAGAACTCCGGGCGCGCGGCCGCGAGGCGCGGGCGCAGGGCCGATCGGCTAAACGGGGCCCAAGCGCCTGTACCCGGCGCTATCCGATGAATTGACACCGCAGCGGGCGCGCGATTTGCGTAACGCCTGCTCGCTGCCGAAAACAAGTCTCCAGCGAGAATATCGAGTGAACGTTTTTTTTGAGGAATCGGGCGGATTGAAGGCGGGCAGCGTGCTGTCGCGGCAAGGCGATGCGCTGCAAGTCGAACTGCCGGGCGGCCGGCGCACGAAAGTGCGCGCCAAGGATGTGCTGATCGAGTTCGGCGAGCCCGCGGCCGGCGAGTTGTTGCAGAAGGCGGACACAGCGGCCCAGCAGATCGATCTCGATTTCCTGTGGGAATGCGCTCCGCCTGATGAATTTCCTTTCGCGGCGCTCGCCGACGAATATTTCGGCGCGTCGGCTGGACCTGTCGAGCGCGCTGCGCTCGTTTTGCGCCTTCAGGGCGCGCCGGTATATTTCCGCCGCAAGGGGCGCGGACTCTATCAGCGCGCGCCCGAGGAGCAGCTGAAGATGGCGCTCGCCGCGCTCGAGCGCAAACGTCAGCAGGCACTCGTCCAAGCCGGCTACGAGGAGGAGCTCAAGGCGGGGCGCCTGCCCGCGGCATTCAATGGCAAGGCGCTCGCGCTGCTGACGAAACCCGACAAGAATTCGATCGAATACAAGGCGCTCGAAGCGGCCGCCGCGGCACGCGGAGTGTCCCAGGCGCGGCTCATGCTCGAGTGCGGCGGCGTCGCATCGGCGCGGGCGCTGCACGAAGCGCGATTTCTGTCCGAATATTTTCCGCACGGAACGGGCTTCCCGAGCGTCGTGCCCGGGTCGGTGCCCGACGACTTGCCGACGGCTCAGGTCGAGGCGTTCTCTATCGACGACATTACGACGACGGAAATCGACGACGCGTTTTCCGTCGAGATTCTCGCCGATGCGCGCGTGCGCGTGGGCATCCATATCGCGGCGCCCGCGCTTGGCATCACACGCGGCGACGCGGTGGACGCCATCGCGCGCGCGCGCCTGTCTACGGTCTACATGCCGGGCGACAAGATCACGATGCTGCCCGACGAGGTCGTCGACGTTTTTACGCTCAAGGAGGGCGGGCTGCGCCCGGCCTTGTCCCTTTACGTCATCGTCGATCGCGCGACGCAGGATATCGTCGCGACGGAGACGCGCGCCGAACGCGTGTTCGTCAAAAGCAATCTGCGGCACAACACGCTCGATGCACAGGTGACGGAAGAGACGCTTGCTCAAGGCGAAGGCGACTATGTGCACAAAGAGGACATCGCGATTCTCTGGCCGCTCGCGCAGGCGCTCTTCGAAAAACGTCAGGCTGCGCGCGCGAGCTACGGGCTCCGACGCGAAGTGCCCGGCAACACCGACTACAACTTCTATGTCGACGGCGAACATGTGACGATTACGCCCCGCCGGCGCGGCTCGCCGCTCGATCTCATCGTCGCCGAGCTGGCGATCCTCGCGAACTCGACCTGGGGCGCGTTCTTGCACGATCACGGCGTGCCCGGCATCTATCGCACGCAGCGCACGTTCGCCGCCGCGGGGCCGAAACGCACGCGTATGCAGACGAGCGCCGCGCCGCACGAGGGGCTCGGCGTCGCGCAATACGCATGGAGCACGTCGCCGCTGCGCCGGTATGTGGATCTCGTCAACCAATGGCAATTGCTGGCCTGCGTGCAGCACGGCGTGACGGCCAAGCTCGTCGCGCCGTTCAAGCCGAAGGACGCCGATCTTTTTGCAATCGTGCAGGGCTTCGACGATACGTATTCCGCCTATGCCGACCACCAGCGGCGCATGGAGTACTTCTGGTGTCTGCGCTGGATCACGCAGGAGGGCAAGCGTGAAGTCGTCGCCGTGGTCGTGAAGGGGGACCTGGTGCGTCTGGAGGAAGTGCCGCTGCTGTTACACGTACCCGGTCTCGGTGTACATGCGCGCGGTACGCGGGTGGTGCTCGAAGTGATGTCGGTCGACGAGTTGACGGTCGAAGCATCGGTGCGCCCGATTCGTGTGCTCGACGCGCCTGGATTGGCGGCGGGCGCAGGCGATGAGCTCGACGCGGGCGAGGACGAGCAGCTCGACGAGGTCGTCGATCCGGCGGATGCATCGGACGCTTCGGCCGTGAGCGAAGAAGAGGCGCGAGCCGAAGGCGATGAGGGTGACGCGGGCGATGCGGGCGTACAGAGCGAGCAGCGAGGCGAGCCGGACGCTGGCGGTGACGGCGACGGTGACTCCGCCGCGGATGGCGCGCGTGTTTCGGGCGCGGGGCAGTCGATGGGCCCGTCGAGCCGAACGAGCCACCTGACCGAGTGAGCACGATGGAACCGATCGAACTCCCAGCGATCGCTCCGGCTACGGAGGGGCGCGAACTCTACGCCGTCGTGGGCAATCCTGTTGCGCACAGCAAGTCGCCGTTCATTCACGCGCGTTTTGCCGGGCAGACGGGAGAGCCCGTCGAATATCGCCATCTGCTTGCGCCGATCGGGGGATTTGCCGACACGGTACGTGCATTCATCGCCGCTGGGGGACGTGGCCTCAATGTGACGGTGCCGTTCAAGCTCGAAGCGCATGGGCTGGCCGACCGGCTGTCCGCGCGTGCGCAGGCGGCTGGCGCGGTCAATACGCTGCGGGTCGACAGCGACGGCCTGTACGGGGACAACACCGACGGCGTGGGCCTCGTGCGCGATATCGAGTCGAACCTTGGAGTCCGTCTTGCGGGTGCGCGCATTCTGCTGCTCGGCGCGGGCGGCGCGGCGCGCGGCGTCATTCTGCCGATACTGGCGCGCTCGCCGGCTGAATTGACGATCGTCAATCGCACGGCCGCGAAGGCCGATGCGCTCGTCGACCGATTCCGTACTGCCGCGAACGATGCGGGTTGCGCGCTCGGCGGCGGCGGCCCGCAGGCGGCTGCCCCGCGCGCGTATGATATCGTCGTCAATGCTACGGCGGGCAGCCTCGACGCGGCGCTGCCCGAATGCGATGCGCGCGTTTTCGGCGCCGGCACACTCGCCTACGACATGATGTACGGCACGCAACCGACTGTCTTCATGCGCCATGCCGAATCGCTCGGCGCGCGCGCGGCGGACGGTCTCGGCATGCTGGTCGAGCAGGCGGCCGAGTCCTTCTTCGTCTGGCGCGCGGTGCGGCCGGCGAGCGCACCCGTGCTGGCCGAGTTGCGCGCAACGCTCGCCGCCGCGCGCGCATGAAGCGCGGGGGCGGCTCGCCGGGCCCGGCCCGCTGGGCCGTCTATGCGGTTTCGGTTGCCGTTGCCGCGTGGCTTGGGACGCAGGCCTATTACTTCGCGCAGATTGCCGTGTGGACGTTCGTCAATCCGCGATCGACCGCGTTCATGCGCGCCGATGCGTGGCGTCTTGCCGCAGACCGCCCCGACTTGTCGATTGCGCATGAATGGGTTCCCTACGACAAGGTTTCGCGCAATCTGAAGCGAGCCATCATTGCGTCCGAAGACGCCAACTTCGTCAATAACAGCGGCTACGAGACGGATGCGATCCTGCAGGCTTGGGAGCGCAACAAGTCGCGCGGCAAGATCGTCGCGGGCGGTTCGACGATCACCCAGCAGCTCGCGCGCAACCTCTTTCTCTCGCGCGAGAAGAGCTACGTGCGTAAAGCGCAGGAATTCATCATTACCTGGATGCTCGAAACGCTGATGGACAAGCAGCGCATCTTCGAGATCTATCTGAACTCGGTGGAATGGGGCAATGGCGTCTACGGCGCGCAGGCAGCCGCACGCTACTACTACCGCGTTTCCGCGGATCGGCTGACCGCCTGGCAGGCGGCGCGGCTCGCCGTCATGCTCCCGCGGCCGAAGTATTTCGACGAACATCGGTCGTCGGGCTATCTGGCGCAGCGGGCCGCGGTCATCGCTCGGCGCATGGGGGCCGCTGAAGTGCCGCGCTGAGGAGTTGCGCGGCTTCGCGGCTTCGCTGCTCCGCTACTCAATTGCCTTCCCAGTAGCCGACGCCGGCTTCCTTGCGCGAGACGAAACGGAACACGGTGGAGGGCTCGCCAGCGCGGCCGGGTAGTTCGGCGAGCAGGCCGAATTTGCCCGAGTCGGGATACTCCACCACTTCGGGCAGACTCATCGTGCTCACCGCCAGATACCGCAATTCCGACTCGCCGGTGTTCACGATCTGATGGGCAGCATCTTCGCCGCCGGGCGGGCACGCGATGACATCGCCGGCGCGGATCGGATAGCGCGCCTCGCCGATCCGTATTTCTCCCGTACCTTCCAGCACGAAAAACATTTCCTCGTTGACCGAATGGCTGTGACACGGAAACGCCCGCTTGCCGGGCGGCACAGCCGTCAGGTTGTAGCCCAGCTTGCGCGCACCGATCGCGCGCCCGATCTGGCCGATCCGTACCTCGCCGTAACGGTCGTTCATCGACTCTGGCGGTGCGAAGGCGGCGGGCCGCGGTGAGAGTTCGACGTCGGCAAGATTGATGATCGGTTTCATTTCATGGTCCTCGATAGGGGCAGGCCAGGGGAAGAGAGAAGCTGCTCAATATAGAACACCGTACGGGCGGCCGGCGCTCATCTACTCCTGTCGTGCGTTCAGGGTGCGCGATCGCCGGCATGACGCGATGCGCTAGAAATCCCAATATATGGACGTTGAACTCATATGTTGAACAGTCGAAGGCAGCCGCCTACAATCTCGACGAAATGACATGGGAGACAGCGATGAACCCCCCCGAACAAGCGGCGCATACGCCCGACGGGCCGGATACGTCGGATATACCGGAAGCGCCGGACGACGCAGCCTTGGCCGCCGCGCTTTCCGCGCGCGCGGGTGCGGACGAAATCAGCCTTTCGGGTACCCCGCTCGACATCGCGAGCCAGCAGGCCGGCACGCAGACACTGCTGCGCGGTCTGGCGATTCTCGAAGCCGCAGCCGCGGGCGCGCACGACATGCGTGCATTCGCCGCGGTGCTCGGCACCTCGCGCAGTACAACGCATCGTCTGTTGAACAGCCTCGTGCAGGCGCGGTATCTGCGTCAGACGCCCGCCGGCTATTTGTTGGGACCGAAGCTGATCGAGCTCGGCACCATCGCGCTCGAGCAAATGCCGCTGACCGCGGTGGCGCGCCCGCACCTCGAGCGGCTCGCGCAAGCCACGCTCGATACGATCCATCTCGGTGTCCGCGATGGCGACGACGTTCTCTATATCGACAAGATTTCCGGCCAACGCGGACTCGAAATGCGTTCGCGCGTCGGACACCGGATGCCGCTGGCGTCGACAGGGATCGGCAAGGCACTGATGCTCGATTTGAAGCCGGACGAGTGGGAGCGGCTATTCGACGTCTCGCGCCGGGCGCTCGCGGGCGTGACGTTCAAACCCGAGAATCGGCCCGACAAGCCGCTCTTCCTGCACCGCATGGTGCGCTACGCAGCGGGCGGATTCACATTCGATCTCGAAGAAAACGAGACGTCGATCCGCTGCGTGGCGGGACCGGTGCGCGATGCGTCGGGTGCGATCGTCGCGGCGGTCTCGGTGGCCAGCACGGTTCCGTACATGTCGCTCGAACGCATGGACGAGCTCGTGCCGCTCGTGCATCGCGAGGCACGCGGAATCTCCGAGGAACTCGGGTGGCGCGCGCCACAGGGAACACGGCGGATCAAACGATGACCGGCTCGCATTCGACATTTGCCGGGCCGGCACTGATCGGGCTCGATTGGGGCACGACGTCGCTGCGCGCCTATCTTTTCGATGCGCAAGGCAACGTACTGGCCACGCGCGCATCGACTGCCGGAATCATGAACTTGCCGCGGCCCGGCGGCTTCGACGTCGCATTCGAAGCCGTCGCAGCAGAGTGGTTCGAGGCGTTCCCCGATCTGCCGGCAATCGCCGCGGGCATGGTCGGCAGCGCTCAAGGTTGGCGCGAGGCGCCGTATGTCGATACGCCTGCCACGGCGCGGGAACTCGTTGCGGGCATCGTCGACGTCGCGACGGCGCGCGGAGTCATGCTTCACATCGTGCCGGGCGTGATCGAGCGCGGCGAGCTGCCGAACGTCATGCGCGGAGAGGAGACGCAGATCGTCGGTGCGCTGGCAAGCGATGCCGCGCTCGGTGCAAACGGCGCGGCGGCGCTCGTCGGATTGCCGGGCACGCACGCGAAGTGGGCCGTAGTGCGCGGCGAGCGCATCGAAGGCTTTCACACCTTCATGACGGGCGAGCTCTTTGCCGCGTTGCGCGATCACACGATTCTCGGCCGCACGATGACGCAGCCGGCCAAGCCCGACACGGAAGCATTCCTGCGCGGCGTCACGGTGGCGAAGAACGCCGATCATGCGGGGCTGCTGGCGACGATTTTCAGCACGCGAACGCTGGGCCTCACCGCGCAGTTGCAAGCGGACCAGCAGCCCGACTATCTATCCGGGCTCCTGATCGGGCACGAACTGGCCGGCCTTCGGGCGGTGCTGGCCTCGCGAGGCGAGGGGCTCGAGAACGAGGCCCTGCGGCTGATCGGGGAGCCGGCACTGTGCGAGCGGTACCGGCTCGCGCTGGCGGAATTCGGCTGCGCGAATGCCGCGATCGTCGAGCACGCGGCCGAGCGCGGATTGTGGCGCATCGCCGTGCAAGCCGGGCTCGTCGGCGGCGCGGCAGCCCCGGCCGCGAACGCGGTCGGCACCACGGACCTGAGCCGCTGAGCGGCGCATCACGACATCGACGGAACACGACATGGTTACGACCGACCCTCACACCACCGATCTCGACCTGCCCGCACCGTACCGGCCGCACCCACGCTTTGCCGCTGCGTTCGCCGCATGCCCGCTGATCGCGATCTTGCGCGGCATCGAACCCGCCGAAGCGGGCGAGCACGGCCTTGCGCTCTATCGCGCGGGGTTTCGGGTCATCGAAGTACCGCTGAATTCGCCTGCGCCATTCGAGAGCATCGCGGCCATACGCGCGGCGCTGCCGCACGATGCGATCGTCGGGGCCGGGACCGTATTGCGGCCCGAACTCGTCGACACGCTGGCCGGTGCGGGCGGTGAGCTCGTCGTCATGCCGCATGCGGATGCGGCGGTCATTCGCGCGGCGAAGGCCGCGGGACTGGCATGCACGCCCGGCGTTGCCACGCCGACCGAGGCATTTGCGGCGCTCGCGGCCGGTGCCGATGCGTTGAAGATGTTCCCCGCCGAGCAACTCGGCGCGCACGTGGTCAAAGCATGGCGGGCGGTCGTGCCCAAGCGCGTACCGATCGTGCCGGTGGGGGGCGTCTCGCCCGAGAACATGCAGCCGTTCCTCGCGGCGGGTGCGGACGGATTCGGGCTTGGCTCGGCGCTTTATCGCCCGGGTCAGGGTCCTGACGAAACGGCCCTGCGCGCGCGCGCATTCGCCGACGGACTGCGCGCGGCCCGCGAGGGAGGCGCGCGATGAACCGGCTGGCCGGCAAAGTCGCGCTCGTGACCGGCGCCGGCCGGGGCATCGGCGCGGCCATTGCACGGGCATTCGCGGCTGAAGGCGCGGCGGTGCTGCTGGCCGAACTCGATACCGATGCCGGTGAAGCGAGCCGCGACGCGATCCAGCGCGAGCACGCCGGGGCGCGCGTCATGGCGCATCGAACCGATGTGACCGACGCGGCCTCCGTGCGCGACGCGGTCGCGGCGGCAGAAGACGCGTTCGGCCCCATCGACGTGCTCGTCAATAACGCCGGCATCAATGTGTTCTGCGATCCGCTGACGATGACCGACGACGATTGGCGCCGGTGCTTCGCGGTCGATCTAGACGGAGTCTGGAACGGTTGCCGGGCGGTGTTGCCGGGCATGGTCGAACGCGGACGCGGCAGCATCGTCAATATCGCTTCGACGCATGCGTTCAAGATCATTCCCGGTTGTTTCCCGTACCCGGTCGCCAAGCACGGCGTGATCGGGCTCACACGTGCGCTCGGTATCGAATACGCGGCGAGACAGGTGCGGGTGAATGCGATCGCGCCGGGCTACATCGAGACGCAGTTGACGCACGAGTGGTGGAACGCGCAGCCCGACGCCGAGGCCGCGCGTCGCGCGACGCTCGCGTTGCAGCCGATGAAGCGAATCGGCCAGCCGGAGGAGGTGGCGATGACGGCGGTGTTTCTCGCATCGGACGAGGCGCCTTTCATCAATGCGAGCTGCATTACGGTGGACGGGGGACGCTCGGCGCTCTATCACGATTGAGCGACGGGGCCGGCGGTTCCGATGCAACTCGCACACGGTATCCGGCAGCAAAGAAAGCAGCAAGACGGCAGCAAGAAGGCAGCACGACAACAAATCATCGACATCGGATGACGCACCGGCCGCGTGAGTTATCCGACCAAGACAACGCGGCCCACACCTTCAATAGACAGGAGACACGCACATGAAGCGCAGAATATTCCTTTCGCTCGCAGCGGTAGCGGCAGGCGCGATGTTCGCGGCGGCGCCGGCTGCCCAGGCGGCCGACCCGGTGAAAATCGGCTTTCTCGTCAAGCAGCCCGAAGAGCCGTGGTTCCAGGACGAATGGAAATTCGCCGAGACCGCCGCGAAGGAAAAGGGCTTCACGCTCGTGAAGATCGGCGCGCCTTCCGGTGAAAAGGTCATGAGCGCGATCGACAACCTGGCGGCGCAAAAGGCGCAGGGCTTCATCATCTGCACGCCGGACGTCAAGCTCGGACCTGGTATCGTCGCGAAGGCGAAGGCGCACAACCTGAAGATGATGACGGTGGACGACCGTCTCGTCGATGGCAGCGGCAAGCCGATCGAAGCCGTGCCGCACATGGGCATCTCGGCCTACAACATCGGCAAGCAAGTGGGTGACGGCATCGCGGCCGAAATCAAGAAGCGCGGCTGGGACATGAAGGACGTCGGCGCCATCGACGTGACCTACGAGCAACTGCCGACGGCTCACGATCGCACGACGGGCGCGACCGACGCGCTCGTTGCCGCGGGCTTTCCGAAAGCCAACGTGATCGCCGCGCCGCAAGCGAAGACGGACACGGAAAACGCCTTCAACGCCGCGAACATCGCGCTCACGAAGAATCCCCAGTTCAAGCACTGGGTCGCCTACGGCCTGAACGACGAAGCCGTGCTCGGCGCCGTGCGCGCAGCCGAAGGACGCGGCTTCAAGGCCGACAACATGATCGGCGTCGGCATCGGCGGTTCCGACTCGGCCTTGAATGAATTCAAGAAGCCGAACCCGACGGGCTTCTTCGGCACGGTCATCATCAGCCCGAAGCGTCATGGCGAAGAAACATCCGATCTGATGTACTCGTGGATCACGACGGGCAAGGAGCCGCCCAAGCTCACCCTGACGACGGGCATGCTCGCGACGCGCGATAACGTCGCGCAGGTGCGCGAGAAGATGGGCCTGGCCTCGAAGTAACCTTCGGCGGCAGTCTCTGCAGGCATGGGGCGGCCAAGCCCCATGTCGGCGGGGATCTTCAATCAGTACGAGGTGAAGCGACATGGCAGCAACGCTGCGTTTTGACAACATCGGCAAGGTCTTTCCGGGTGTGCGCGCGCTCGATGGCGTCTCGTTCGAGGTCGAGGCCGGGCAAGTGCATGGCCTGATGGGCGAAAACGGCGCGGGCAAGTCGACACTGCTGAAAGTGCTCGGCGGCGAGTACCAGCCGGACTCGGGCCGCATCATGATCGACGGGCAGGAGGTGCACTTCTCGAGCGCGGCCGCGTCCATCGCCGCCGGCATCGCCATCATCCATCAGGAGCTCCAGTACGTGCCCGATCTGACGGTCACGGAAAACCTGCTGCTGGGCCGGCTGCCGAATGCGCTCGGGTTCGTCGACAAACGCGGCGCGCAGCGCTTCGTGCGCGAGCGGCTTGCCGCGATGGGCGTCGATCTCGATCCGAACGCGAAGCTCGGACGACTGTCGATCGCGCAACGCCAGATGGCCGAAATCTGCAAGGCGCTCATGCGCAATGCGCGCGTCATCGCGCTCGACGAGCCGACGAGCTCGCTCTCGCACCGCGAGACCGAAGTGCTGTTCAAGCTCGTGCGCGATCTGAAGGCCGATGGCCGTGCGCTCATCTATATCTCGCATCGCATGGACGAAATCTATTCGCTTTGCGATGCCTGCACTATTTTCCGCGATGGCCGCAAGGTGGGTTCGCATCGCGATCTCCACGAAGTCAAGCGCGAGACGCTCGTCGCCGAAATGGTCGGGCGGGAGATCACGGACATCTACGATTACCGGCCGCGTGAACTCAAGGACGTGCGCCTTGCCGTCGATGGCATCGAGGGGCACGGGCTCGCCGCACCGGCGAGCTTCGAGATTCGCGCGGGAGAAATCCTCGGATTTTTCGGGCTCGTGGGCGCCGGGCGCAGCGAACTGATGCGGCTCGTCTACGGTGCCGAGAAAAAACGCGGCGGGCGCATTGCCCTCGACGGTGCCGAGATCGACATCAGGAGCCCGGGACAGGCGATTCGCCACGGCATCGTGCTGTGTCCCGAGGATCGCAAGGAAGAGGGCATTCTTGCCATCGCGTCCGTGGCCGAAAACATCAACATCAGTTGCCGCCGACATGGTCTACGCGCGGGCCTCTTTCTCAATCACGCGAAAGAGGCGGAAACGGCCGAGCGTTTCATCAAGCTGCTCAAGATCAAGACGCCGCACCGCCGGCAGCGGATCCGGTTGCTTTCGGGCGGCAATCAGCAAAAGGCGATTCTTTCGCGCTGGCTCGCCGAGCCCGGGCTGAAGGTCGTGATTCTCGACGAGCCGACGCGCGGCATCGACGTCGGCGCTAAGCATGAAATCTACAACGTGATCTACGAGCTGGCCGAGCGCGGTTGCGCGGTCGTGATGGTGTCGTCCGAGCTACCCGAGGTGCTTGGCGTATCGGATCGCATCGTGGTCATGCGCGAGGGGCGCATCTCGGGCACGCTCGAGCGCGGCCAGGCCAACGAGTCGGCCCTCTTGAGCCTCGCGTTGCCGCAAAGCGGCGAGTCGCAGGCAGCCGGCCCGGCGCAAGAGGCCGCGTAGCCGATCCGAGTCACGCGCGGGAGGCGCATGGACCCCCGAAGCGGCATGTTTTGACAGGACAACACGGTAGCCCGCGGACGACGGACGAACAAACGGACCGGGAAGCGGGCGAAGAAACGGGTGAAGGAGCGACGAAATGCAAGCTAGAGAAAACCTCGCGACTTCGGCGGCCAAGCAGGCCGCCGAGGCGCTGATTCCGAAGACGAACGATCGGCAGAAATGGTGGCAGCAGGTCACCGAATACAGCCTCATCCTGATCTTCGCCGTGATGTTCATCACGACGTCGCTGACGGTCGATCACTTTTTCTCGATCGACAACATGCTGGGTCTCGCGCTGTCGATTTCGCAGATCGGCATGGTCGCCTGCACGATGATGTTTTGTCTTGCCTCGCGTGACTTCGACCTCTCGGTCGGTTCGACGGTCGCATTCGCGGGCGTGTTGTGCGCGATGGTGCTCAACGCGACCGACAACACGTTCGTTGCGATCGTCGCGGCCGTCGCGGCCGGTGCCGTCATCGGCTTCGTGAACGGTGCCGTCATTGCTTACCTGCGCATCAACGCACTGATCACGACGCTCGCGACGATGGAAATCGTGCGGGGCCTCGGTTTCATCGTGTCGCACGGACAAGCAGTGGGCGTGTCGTCCGACACCTTCATCGCGCTGGGCGGCATGACGTTGGGTGGCGTCTCGCTGCCGATCTGGGTGACGCTGATCTGCTTCATCGTCTTCGGCGTGATGCTCAACCATACGATCTACGGCCGCAATACGCTCGCCATCGGCGGCAATCCGGAAGCGTCGCGTCTGGCCGGTATCAACGTCGAGCGCACGCGCGTCGTCATTTTCCTCGTCCAGGGCGCGGTGACGGCGTTGGCGGGCGTGATCCTTGCCTCGCGGATCACATCGGGTCAGCCGAATGCGGCACAGGGCTTCGAACTCAACGTGATCTCGGCTTGCGTGCTCGGCGGCGTCTCGCTGCTTGGCGGCCGCGCGACGATCTCGGGCGTCGTGATCGGCGTGCTCATCATGGGCACGGTCGAGAACGTCATGAACCTGCTCAATATCGACGCGTTCTACCAATACCTCGTGCGCGGCGCGATTCTGCTCGCCGCCGTGCTGCTCGACCAACTGAAGAACCGCGGCTCGCGCGATTGATGCGCCGGCCGATGTAATCGACGGAGATTCCCCACGATGGCGTTACCCGATCATCCGCAACCCGGTCCCTACGCGCGGTATCCCAGCCTCGTCGATCGCACCGTTTTCATCACCGGCGGCGCAACCGGCATCGGCGCCTCGTTCGTCGCGCATTTCGCGGCACAGGGCGCTCGCGTGGCCTTTTGCGATATCGACGCGAGCGCGGGCGAGGCCTTGGCCGACGCACTGGGCGATTCGCGGACGAAGCCGTTGTTTCTTGCTTGCGATATCACCGACATCGAGGCGCTGCGCGGCGCTCTTGCCGATGCGCGCGGCGCATTCGGACCGATTGCGGCGCTGATCAACAATGCGGCGAACGACAAGCGTCACACGATCGCCGAAGTCACGCCCGAATCGTTCGACGCGGGCATCGCGGTCAATCTGCGGCACCAGTTTTTTGCGGCACAGGCCGTCGCCGACGATATGAAAGCATCCGGCGGCGGCTCGATCGTCAATCTCGGCTCGATCAGCTGGATGCTGAAGCAGGGCGGCATGCCGGTCTATCTGACGTCGAAGGCGGCGATCACGGGGCTCACGCATGCGCTGGCTCGCGATCTCGGTCCGTTCGGGATTCGCGTCAATACGCTCGTGCCTGGCTGGGTCATGACCGACAAGCAGCGGCGCCTGTGGCTCGACGAGGCCGGCTTGCGCGCGCTGAAGGCCGGCCAATGCCTCGATGGCGAATTGCTGCCCGAGGATCTCGCGCGCATGGCCCTTTTTCTCGCCGCGGACGACAGCCGGATGATCACGGCGCAGGAGTTCATCGTTGACGGAGGTTGGGCATGACGGGGCACGACACGAACGGCGATACGCCGCGCAGCTATCGCGCAGCGCTTGTCGTCGATACGAAATGTACGCTCGGTGAAGGTGTGCTTTGGTGCGCCCGCACGGGGCAACTGTATTGGACCGACATCGAAGGCCAGCGGCTCTTTCGTTACAACCCCGGCACCGGCGAGCGCGCCGACTGGCGCATGCCGGAACGGCTGGCCACGTTCGCGTTCACCGCGCGCACGCACGTGCTGCTGGTTGGCCTGGCCTCGCATCTGGCGTTTTTCGATCTCGCGACGAACGAATTCACACGCATCGTCGAGGTCGAGCCGGGCATGAGGACGCGTCTGAACGACGGCAAGTGCGATCGTCAGGGGCGCTTTGTCTTCGGCACCATGCACGAAGCGGACAAGCAGCAGCCTGTCGGCGGTTTTTATCGTCTGAATCTGGACCTGTCCATTGAAAGGCTGCCCCTACCTGCGCCGGCCATCGCGAATAGCATCGCATTCAGCCCCGACGGTGCGACGATGTACTTTTGCGATTCGTTGACGCGCGAGATCCGTGCCTGCGCCTACGGCGCCGATGGCAGCGTCGGACCGTCGCATCGGTTCGCGGCCGTCACCGATCCCGACGGCGACCCGGACGGATCGACCGTCGACGCCGAGGGCGGCTTATGGAATGCGCATTGGGGCGCCGGGCGGGTCGTGCGCTACGACGCCGCCGGCCACGAAACCGAGCGCGTGGTGGTTCCGGCGCGACAGCCGAGCTGCGTTGCATTGGGTGGAGCCGACCTGGGCACGCTCTACGTCACGACGGCGCGAGTCGGGCTCGATGCCGACCGGCTTGCCGCCGAGCCCGACACGGGCGGCGTGTTCGCGGCGACGGTTGCGCGCCGCGGGCTGCCCGAGGCGGTGTTCGCGGGTTTGCCCGCCTGACGTTCTGGCCAACAGCCAGGAACCGAACGATAAATAAAGAGACAAAGGCGGCAGGTATCGCCGCCTTTCGAGTAAGACCCGTCCGATCCGGACCGCATCTCGCCTCTCGAGGAGCAGACTATGACCGCAGCGAATTCCGATGCCCGACTCGCGCGGGGCGAGCCACCGTCCGCGGCGCGCCGTGCCAAGCTCGCGGCGGTGAGCCAGCCGGTGCGGCCTGGGCCGAGCACCGCGGTGCTCGCGCGCGGGCTCGGCACGGGCGGCGAAAGCGCCACGGTGACGCTCTCGACGTCGCAATTGCGCCTCGACGTGGCGCCGGCGCTCGGCGGCGCGATTACGCGTTTCGACTGGCGCGGCAGCGGCAACGGAACGGTCCCGGTATTTCGCCGCACGCCGTCCGTCGCAGCGGGCGCAGACCCCAACGCGCTGGCCTGCTATCCGCTCGTGCCGTATTCGAATCGCATTGCGGGGGCCTCGTTCAGGTTCGCGGGGCGCCAGGTCGACGTGCCGCGCAACCGTCCGGCCGAGCCGCTGCCCATCCATGGCGATGGCTGGCTGCAGGCCTGGGAACTCGTCGCGCACGACGCCACGAGTGCGACGCTCGCGCTCGATCGCAGCCGCGGCAAGCCGTACGGCTACCGTGCGGCGCTGACCTATGCGCTCGACGGCGCCAGCCTTGTCGTCTCGCTCGCCGTCGAAAATGCCGGGCGCGAGCCGTTGCCGTTCGGGCTCGGTCTGCATCCGTTTTTGCCGCGCAATGGCGAGACGCATCTCGCCGCGGCGGCGAGCGGCCTGTGGTTGGCCGGCGACGATTGGCTTCCCGTGCGGCATGTGCCGGTGCCGCCGGCCTGGCAATTCGGTGTCGCCTATCCGCTGCCCGGCGCGCTCGTGAACCACTCGTTCACAGGCTGGAGCGGACACGCCACGGTGGTCTGGCCGGAAAAGCGCCTGTCGTTGACGATCGCGGCGGACGCCGACTACTACGTGCTTTACACGCCGCCGGGTGAAGCGTTCTTTTGCTTCGAGCCCGTCGATCATCCGATCAACGCGGTCAACCTGCCCGGCGGCCCCGATTCGAACGGCATGACCGTGCTTGCGCCCGGAGAGAAGCTCTCGCGCGAGTTCCGGTTCACGGTCGAGCGCGTCGGCAGATAACGCCGCGAGCCGTGCCGCCCCGCGATGCTGGTCACGCGCGGGTCCGGCTTGTGCATGACGGCGGTTAGAATACGCACCTCACATTCGATAACCGGCCCTCGCGGGCGCTCGATCCATGTCTTCCAGCCCGTCTTTCGTCCGCACACTCGACCACGCGTGGCAACGCACCGATTCCCTGCTTTGCGTCGGGCTCGACCCCGAACCGTCGCGTTTTCCCGGCGCGCTGGCGAACCGCGGCGATGCCATCTTCGACTTCTGCCGCGCGATCGTTGACGCGACGGCGCCGTTTGCAAGCGCCTTCAAGCCGCAGATCGCCTACTTCGCGGCGCATCGCGCCGAGGATCAGCTCGAGGCACTGATCGCCCATATCCATGAGGCGCACCCGGGCCTGCCGGTCATTCTGGATGCAAAGCGAGGGGATATCGGCAGCACGGCCGAGCAGTATGCGCGGGAGGCATTCGAGCGGTATCGCGCGGATGCGGTGACAGTGAACCCGTACATGGGTTTCGATTCGATCGAGCCTTATCTCGCGCACCCGGGCAAGGGGGTCATCGTGCTTTGCCGAACCTCGAACGCGGGCGGCTCGGATCTTCAGTTCCTCGATTGCGGTGGCCGACCGCTCTATCAGACGGTAGCGACGCTTGCCGCGCAGAAGTGGAATGCGAGCGGCGAGCTTGCACTCGTCGTCGGTGCGACGTTCCCGAAGGAAATCGAAACGGTGCGCGCAATCGTGGGCGATATGCCGCTGCTGATTCCGGGCATCGGGGCGCAAGGTGGCGATGTCGAAGCGACCGTGCGCGCCGGGCGCACGCAGGCGGGCACGGGGATGATGATCAATTCCTCGCGCGCGATCCTCTATGCGGGCAAGGGCGACGATTTTGCGCAGGCAGCCGCGACGGCGGCACGCGAGACGCGGGATACGATCAACCGTTACCGATAGCAGGCAACGGGCGCGGCGCGTGACTGACCGCCGTGCCCGTCGAGCACTTCATGTCGAGCCCGCAAGGCGGGCTACTTCGTCTGGCCTGACAGGCGCGCGCGCCGGCGCAGATTCTTGAAGCGGTTGAAATCATTTTCAGCCATTAAAAGATCGGGGAATTCACCCAATTCGAATAGATCGGCTAATCGACCGAAAGTCCTATTCAAAATAACACTCTAATTTTCTCATTCCCCTCCGTAGTATTCTCCGGCGCTCGGCTGGAGCGATCGGCTTGCTCCGTATCGAAATATTCAAATGGCATGTATCTCAAATGCGTTTTGGACCGAGCTTATTCGACAAGCTGTTCGAGTGCCATTCGCCGCAGGGGAGTGCGGCGACCGTACGCACTTTGTCGCTCGATGAACTCAAGCATTCGATGGCTGGCGATCTGGAATCGCTGCTGAACACGCGCATGACGTTTTCTGAAGCGCAGATGGAGCCGTTTCCGGAATGCGGCCGTTCGATGCTGACCTACGGGTTGAACGATTTTTCGGCCTGCAGTCTTGCAAGCTCCGACGATCGCGAATTCATCTGCGAGTCCATCCAGTGCGCGATCGCGCGTCACGAGCCGCGACTGAAAGACGTCGAGGTGATGCTTGCGCTGCATGAGCGATCGGTCAGCGCGCTGAACTTCACGATCAGAGCGTTGCTGGTTCTACATCCGGCACAAGAGCTGGTTAATTTCGATGCGCAGTTGCAACCGTCGACACACCGGTACTCTGTGACCCGCACGAGACGCAAGGCTTAAGGGGATTCGGGATGGACGATTTGCTGCCCTACTATGAGCGGGAATTGGCGTATCTGCGAAGGTACTCGCGGGAATTTGCCGAGCGCTACCCAAAAACTGCCGGCCGCCTGGGCATACGCGGCGAGCTTGCCGAAGATCCTCACGTCGAACGTCTGATCGAGTCGGTGGCGTTTCTGAATGCACGGATCAGCAAGAAGATCGAAGACGATTACCCGGAATTGACGGACGCTCTGCTCGAGGTCCAGTATCCCCATTATCTGCGACCGTTTCCGGCCTGTTCCATCGCACAGTTCAGCGGTGGGGACGAAATCGACCAGCTCACGAAGCCTCGCATCGTTGCGCGAGGTACAGAGGCGAAGTCCCACCCCGTGCGCGGCGTTCGATGCACGTTCCGGACGGCCTACGATGTAGCCCTTGCTCCGATTCGCTTGCTCGACGCCCGCTATGTGCCGGGCGGCCCCGGTCCGAGCGTGGCTGCCGTGCCGTCCAGTACGGCGGGCGTGATTTCAATCGCGTTCGAATCGAGCGCGCCTCAGTTCGACCTCGGCGGCCTGCAGCTTGACCGGGTGCGCGTGTATCTGTCGGGCGATCAACCGCTCGTCGCATCGCTGAACGACGCGCTGTTTCTCCGCACTGTGGAAGCCTACGTAGAACAGGGGGCCGGTGGGCGTTGGACACGTCTATCGAGCGTTCCGATTGCCGAAGTCGGCTTCGATGAGGCCGATGCGCTGATCGACTTCCCGGGTCATGCACATCCGGCCTATCGCTTGCTGACCGAGTATTTCGCTTTTCCCGACAAATTCAACTTCATCGACTTCGACCTCGCGGCTATGGCGAGAGCAGCCGGTCCATGCGAGCGCATCACGTTGCATCTCGCCGTCAGGGAAACGGGCGATTCGCACGCTGCGGGATTACTGGGCTCCCTCTCAGCGCATCACCTGCGGCTTTTCTGTACGCCGGTCATCAACCTGTTCAGAAAACCCGCAACGCCCGTGCTGCTGACCCAACAGGCCGCGGCTTATCCGGTCGTGGGTGACAGTCATAAAGCCTTTGCGTATGAGGTGTACTCGATCGATTCCGTTCGCCTTGTGCGCAAGAAGGAAGACCGCGGTGAAGAGATCGCCGAACTCCGGCCTTTCTTTTCTCTGCGTCATGGCGAGGCATCGCAGGCCGGGCTGTACTGGTATGCGCGCCGCAGCGACTGGGTGGCGCAGCACAGCCCCGGCTATGAAACCGAGCTATCGATTGTCGATCTGGACTTCAACCCGGCCGAGGTGCGGATCGACACGCTCAGCCTCGAGATCACCGCCACGAACCGGGATCTGCCGGAGCGTCTTTCGATCGGCCAGCCGAGCGGCGATCTATTCATCGGCGGCGCGCCGCTCGGGCAGCGGGTCGCGCTGCTGATGCGGC
Organism: Paraburkholderia sp. NMBU_R16; assembly: GCF_013282575.1. GTDB lineage: Bacteria > Pseudomonadota > Gammaproteobacteria > Burkholderiales > Burkholderiaceae > Trinickia. The sequence continues at coordinate 3,358 of NZ_JAAAYE010000025.1, read as the reverse complement.
CGACGCAGACCGCGCGCTTCGACCGGCGAAACGCTGCTCATTGGCAGATCGTCTCGCACCTGTCGTTGAACCATCTTTCGCTCGCAAGGAACGGCGAGAAGACGCTCAAGGAAATGCTGCGGCTCTACGATCAGCGCCGCACATCCGTGTCCGCCCTGCATATCGACGGTATCGTCTCGCTCGAAACAGCTTCGGCCCTCGAGCGGATGGCGCCGACGCCGGAGACAGGCAACTACCCGTTTCCGATCTATGTGCCAGGTATCGGCATCCGTCTCGAGCTGGATGAAGAACATTTCGTCGGGGCGAGTCTCGCCACCTTCATCAGTGTTCTGGACCGGTTCTTTGGCTTGTACGTCCACATCAATAATTTCACGCAACTGACAGTGGTGTCTGCGAAGACGGGGCGGGAAATCATTCGCTGCAAGGCTCGCAGTGGCGAATCGATTCTCGTCTAATCGCGTGCGGACCGCGACAGGATTACCTGCATGAACCTCTACGACTTGATCCAAGGTGTCAGCCTGGGCGTGGCGCAGAAAGAGCGCCTACTGAAACTGGATACCCCGCTGGGCAAGGACGTATTGCTGCCGCTGCGCGTGGCGGGGCATTCACGCATCGGCCGCAATTTCAGCTTCAGGGTGGATACCGTCTCGCTGGCGAGTCCGATCGAACTGAAGCAACTGATTGCGCAGCCTGTCACGCTCTGGATGCGGCAGGCCGATCGGTCTTACCTGGCGCACCATGGCTATGTGCATACGGCGAGCAGATTGGGCGCGGATGGAAGTGCGGTGTACACGCAGCTCGAATTCTCGTCCTGGCTGTACTTTCTCAAGTTCCGCAAGGACGCGCGAATCTGGCAAGACAAGACGGTCGAAGACGTTCTTTGCGATGTATTCGAGGCGCACCCGCAGGCGCGGGGCCGATATCGCTTTGCGTTGTATAACATGCTGCCCGATCGCTCGTTTTGCATGCAGTACGAGGACGATTGGAATTTCGTGCACCGGCTCATGGAATCCGAGGGGCTATGGAGTTACTTCGAGCAGGCGCCGGATGGCCAGTCCCACACGCTGGTCATCACTGACCTGACGCATTTCTGCGAGCCGCTCGAGCCATCGACGATTGCCTTCTCGCGATCGGAGGTGGGCGCCGAGATCGATGCGCTCACGCAATGGGCCGGTACCCGGACCTTGCAGAGCGTGAAATACACGCCGGTCACGGGCGACTACAAGTCTCCAGCGGATCACCGGATTACTTACGGTGAGACGATGCCCAACCAGGGAAGCCTGCCCGAGCAACTGGAGGTCTACGAATATACGGGCCCCTACAGCCACCTCGATTTCGATCGGGGCGACCATTTGAATCGAATACGGCTCGAGGAGTGGGAATCGCGCGCGAAGCGGTTTTTCGGGAGCGGCGGTGTGCGTCGCGTGGACGCGGGCCGCTGGTTCGAACTCGCGGATCACCCGGATCATCAGAAAGACAAGCAGCAGGATCGCAGCTTCCTGATCATCGAGACGCGCTGGTTCATCGAGAACAATCTGCCGCTGGGTAATACGCGCCGGTTCCCGGGCAGTTTGGAAGCGGAGCTCGAACACGCTCGAGCCACCCATCATGGCGAGCCGACAGCGGCGGCGGCCGGCAGCGAGGGGTTCTTTCTGACGCGGATTGAAGCGCAACGTCGGGCGATACCGTTTCGCAGCCCGTGCGAGCACCGCAAGCCGCAGATGCGCATGCAGTCGGCGACGGTCGTCGGGCCGCCCGGTGAAGAGGTCTATACCGACGCGCTCAATCGCATCAAGGTGAAGTTCCGTTGGGACCGGCATGCTAGCGGCGACGAGACGTCGTCATGCTGGATACGGGTGATGCAGTCCGACACGGGAAGAGGATACGGCGGCGCGCACGTGCCGCGTGTCGGCGAAGAGGTGTATGTCGATTGGGATGGGGGAGACTGCGACCGACCCATCGTCATCGGACGAGCGTACAACGGAGCCGTGCAGCCGGCCTGGCACACGAGCGGCATTCTCTCGGGCTTTCGGTCGAAGGAGTATTCGGGCAGCGGTTATAACCAACTGGTCCTGGATGACTCGACGGGTCAGACGCGCGCTCAACTCATGAGCAGCAGCGCCAACAGCATGCTGCATTTGGGCTACCTGATTCACCACAGCGGCAATGTACGAGGCTCCTACCTGGGCAGTGGTTTCGATTTGAAAACCGATGGGCACGGTGCGGTGCGTGCGAATCGCGGCTTATATGTGACGACGTATCCGACGTCGGCGAATAGTCCGCCGATGGACGCTCGGCAAACGCGTGCGCAGCTGAACGATGCCGGAGATCTCGTGCAATCGCTGTCCGACGCCAGTGCGAAACATAACGCTGAAACGTTGGCGGCCGGCCGCGATGCGCTTAGACAGTTGGTCGATGCGACCGATCACAGTGTGAAGGGAGAAGCCAAAGGCGGTGTGACGGCGGGCGGCGGACTGGGCACTGCCAATGCGTTCAAGGCCCCGGTTCTCGTGTTTGGGAGTCCCGCGGACATTGGCGTGTCGAGCCAGCACAATGCCCATGTTCAGGCCGGTCAGCAGGTGAATCTCGTAAGCGGGCAGAGCACGCATCTTGCGGCCGGGAAGTCGCTGATTGCGAGCGTCGCCGAGAAGATCAGCCTGTTTGCGCAGAAGGCCGGAATCAAGCTGTTTGCCGCGCAAGGGCCAGTCGCAATCCAGGCGCAAGGCGATCAGATGGCGCTGGCATCGTTCAAAGACCTAACGATCACCAGCTCGGACGGGAAGATCGTCCTCAATGCGGCGAAGGAGGTGTGGATCGGGGCAGGTGGGTCCTATATCCAGATCAGCGCGAACGGGATCGTCAATGGGTCGTCGGGGCCCATTGTCGAGAAAACGCCGCGGTGGAGTAAACAGGGAGCCGATGCCCAAGTGCAAAGTTTCGCGCCGTTCCCATCCGGCACGCCCACTGACGATTATTCCCATTCACTCTGATCGGACCGCGAGCGTTTCGTGATTATCAGCCCACCTTTTCTCTCAGCGGCACGTCGACAACAGAACGATGCGATCGCGACAGCCAACGCGGCTGTACCTGATGGCGATGTGTGCACGACGAACATGCTCGAGTGCGCGCCAGGGAATGGAGCCTACCCGATCAGTTTCAACCTGGGCTGGCATGGTGGCTCGCATCTCATAGCGCCGACCGACGGCGGTCAGCCGTCCCCCGTGCGGGCGATTGTGGCGCGACAATCTGGATGAGAGACGCGCGACAAACAAGATGAGAATGTCGCGGCGAGGTTGATGATGCCGATGTTGATTGACGCTGACAAGCGTTTGTTGATTGACGCGCGGCGCATGTTGCA
>NZ_JAAAYE010000024.1 GCF_013282575.1 Paraburkholderia sp. NMBU_R16 | reverse complement strand
CCTTGAATTCCATTGCCGCCCAGCTCTCCGTTGATCGTGCCATTCGCGTGCCGCGCAAAAAGCAAGAGTAAACGGCAAGTCGCGACAGTTTACAAGCCGCTCACGCGGACTTGTGTGTAATGAAATGGGCTTAGCCTTCTCCATATTCCCAAGGAAGGCTTGCCAATTGCGATATTGGCGAAGAACCCTTGGACCGTTGACGCTCATGAGACATACCTCACCGAAAAAATCATCGGACACTTCAAGGTCTCGGGAAACATTCCCGACAAAAAGGAGCGCGTTTTCGAGTTCCAGGAAACAGTGGCTTGGCCATTCTTCCACGATCTCATCGCGGGCAACGCGCCGGCGCCCGCTAACAGCGCGCTCGCAGAAGGGATATTGGAGCTACCGGGTTATGAGCTCGTCGCACCTGAAATCGGCCAGCGCGCGCTCGATTCTCTGAAAGACCATATAGCCGATCAGCGCCTGCGGCTCTTGAGCGTCGATCTTGCCGAATTGCAGTACTCGGGGCGGGCCGACTGGAAGGATACCGCGACCTCGCTGAGCCTTTCGTCAATGATCGGCTCCGGCGGAGATTACTTGATCCACAGAATCTTTCCCGAACACGTGTCAGGCAATACCGTTGCCTACATCGCAGAAAGCGCTGCAAAGGTATTCCTACTCCTCCTCACGGATATCGGGGATAACGCCATCGGCGAGTTGGAGACGGCTCGAGGCGATCTGTTAGCGAGCGGTATGACGCCCTCGCTCAAGACTTTCACCGGCGCGGAGAGCCTGCGCGAAGTGGCCATCAATCTATTGAAGGGCGACGGCGTGCTTAACGGTAAGGGGCGCATCTATGCCAAACGAGCGCTCACCGCAGGTTTGAAGGGGGCCGCCACCGGCGCTCCGTTCGCCACCGCTACTGGATTCGTCATCACGACCAATGGCATGGACCCGGTCATGCAAGCGCCGCTCGGGGGGATCTTGTCCACGGGATTCGCGCTGTCGATTCCGTTCGATTTCCGCTCTGCTATCAAGCAAGTGCAGTCTGCCGTGCTCGTGTTAATGGACGAGGGCAAGATCCCGGTACCGCAGCGCGGATTTGCCGACGAAGCGGAAAAGATGCACTATGCGCGCGATATAGCGCTTCAAGAGCTCGTCTCCCGCCAGAGCAACAGCTCGTCCGCAAGGGCCTTCACGGCGGCGCCACTCATAAACGGCGGGATATTGGCTTCAGTCATGCTGGGCGTTCCACCGGAAGTTGCGGAGATGGTATTCATGGGCGGCGCGCCTCCCATGGAAAACATTTCGAAGTTGGCCGGTACCATCTGGGAAACAAAGGTCGAGCGCCCGCGTGCAATGGACCGACTCAAGGCCTTGGTGCTAGCGACGCCCGGCGGATTCGATGAACCGGATCACGAGACAAAATTGGCCCGCTCTTTCGCGCGCCGCTGGCCGCGCGGCGTTGCCCGCGTAATCACCGCGGGCGCCAAGCCGCCGCGCCCGTCGTCACGCAACATCGATACGGCAGAAACCGCGGGCGCGTAGCGATGCAACGTGGCAACGCTCATTGCGTCAAGCTCAGACTTGCTTTTCGTCGCCAGCGACGCCGATTGACTGTCATCGCGCCACTTGCTTCGCCTGACCGCAAAAAACCCCGCGGAACGAAAGCTCATTCCGCGGGGCCATCACCTTAGACGCTCGAACTGAGCCGGCTTACTTCCCGCCGATGCTTTGCAGCGACTTCCACTGGCCGGCTTCGACCTTGTAGATCGTGATGCCGCCGTTCTTCAGATCGCCGCGCGCGTCGTATGCGAGGTCCTTCGTCGTCACGCCCTGCATATCGGTCTTGGCCAGCACAGGCAGGTACTTGACCGGATCGGTCGAGTTGGCCTTTTCCATCGCCTTCATCATCGCCATCGCACCATCGTAAGCGTACGGCGAGTACGTTTCGACATCCTTGCCGAAGCGCTTCTTGTACTTCACGACATAGTCCTTGCCGCCGGGCATGTCGTCGAGCGGCAGGCCCGCCAGCGACGCGATCGTCCCTTCCGCCGCGTCGCCCGCGATCTTCAGGAACGTCGGCGTATGCACCATTTCGCCGCCCATCAGCGGCGCCTTGATACCGAGCGACTTCATCTGCTTGACCATCGGTCCCGCTTGCGAGTCCGCTCCGCCGTAATAGACGAGATCAGGGTTGACCGCCTTCAGCTTCGTCAAAATCGCCTTGAAGTCGACCGCCTTGTCGTTCGTGTACTCGCGATCGACGATCGTCGCGCCCGCCGCCTTGGCTGCCTTCGCGAATTGATCGGCAAGACCCTGGCCGTAAGCCGTGCGATCGTCGACGATCGCGATCTTCTTCATACCGAGGTTCTTCACCGCGAACGTGCCGGCCACCGAGCCTTGCTGGGTGTCGGACGTCATCATGCGGAACGTCGTCTTGAAACCTTGCTGCGTGTACTCGGGCGCCGTCGCCATCGCGATCTGCGGAATGCCCGCGTTCGCGTAGATGCGCGAGGCCGGAATCGTCGTGCCCGAGTTGAAGTGGCCGAGCATGCCCTTGATGCCGTCGTCGACGAGCTTTTGCGCGACCGTCGTACCCGTGCGCGGGTCGGCCTGATCGTCAGCCGAATCGAGCACGAAGCGCACCGGCTTGCCGGCGATCACGGGCTTCGTCGCGTTCATTTCTTCTACAGCCAGCGTAATGCCGTTCTGGAAGTCGGCGCCATAGTGCGCCTGTGCACCCGTCATCGGGCCGGCAAACCCAAGCTTCACATCCTCGGCTTGCTGCGCGTGTGCGGTCCCCACCAGCGACATTGCCGCAACAACCGTTGCGCCCGCTATCTGTTTCATTTTGTGCTGCATATCTTCTCCTTGGTACCAGGTAGGTGTGGAGCGGCTCGGGTTGGCCGTACCGCTTCCGGCTTTGAACCGATCGACGAGGGTCGCTCAGCCGATCGTCATCAAATTCGCATTGCCGCCCGCCGCGGCCGTGTTCACGCTCACCGAACGCTCGGTCATGAGGCGCTCGAGCGCGTAGTCCTCATCGCTGCCATTGACGAACGCGTTCGTCGCGACGCCCTGCACCGAGACGATCGGCCCCGGGCGTTGCGCCACGTCTCTCACAAGCGCGAGCAACTCGTCGCTGTCGCCCTCGAAAAGTACGGCATCGTACTGTGCATCGGCGCTCGGTTGCACGCTCGCGTACGCTTTCAGCTGCGGCGGCAGCGCCGCAACGAGCGCCTCGCCCGCCGCGCCCGAGAACAGCGCGCGATTGCCGGTCGCCAACACGGCGGCCAGTTGAGCGCGCGCGCCGCTCGGCGTCGTCGGCACGCAGCTCACCGTGCCGCGCGCTCCGAGCGTGTAGGTATTGCGCTCGCCCGTCGGCCCGGGGAGAACGGCCGTCGCGCCGACCGGCATGTTCTCCAGGTAGCTGTCGCACCGTGCGGCGAGGGCCGGCTCGCGCTCGGCGATCAGCCAATCGCGCAGCGCCGTCAGTGCCGCGCGCGGGTCTGCGCTACCGTTGCCGCTCGCTTCTCGCGGCTGTGCGTCGGCCACGAGGACAGACGCAAGCGATTTCGGCAAGCCGGCCGGACGCTTGGCCAACAAGCGCTGCAAGTAGAGCGCGCCGCCCGCTTTCGGTCCCGTGCCGGAGAGGCCTTCGCCGCCGAACGGCTGCACGCCCACCACCGCGCCGATGACGTTGCGGTTGACGTAGATGTTGCCGACATGCGCACGGGCAATCACGTGCGCGATCGTCTCGTCGATGCGCGTATGGATGCCGAGCGTCAACCCGTAGCCCGTTGCGCGAATCTCCTCGAGCAATTGATCGAGTTCGCTGCGGCGGTAACGCACGACGTGCAGTACCGGCCCGAACACTTCGCGCTTGAGCTCGGCGATGCTGTCGATTTCGATCAGCGTCGGCGCCACGAACGTACCGTGCGCACAACTCTCCGCCAGCGGCAGTTGCGTCACTGCACGTCCCTTCTCGCGCATCGCGGTGACGTGCGCATCGATCGTGCGCTTCGCCTCGAGGTCGATGACGGGGCCGACATCCGTCGACAACCGGTCGGGGTTGCCGACCGTCAACTCGAACATCGCGCCCTTGAGCATCGCGAGCGTGCGATCCGCGACGTCGTCTTGCACGCAAAGCACTCGCAATGCCGAGCACCGCTGGCCCGCCGAATCGAACGACGACTGCATGACGTCGGCAACGACTTGCTCCGCAAGCGCCGACGAGTCGACGATCATCGCATTTTGTCCACCCGTTTCCGCAATCAGCGGAATCGGCCGCCCGTCTGCATCGAGGCGTTTGCCGAGCGTCTTGTTGATGAGGCGCGCGACTTCGGTGGAACCCGTGAACATGACGGCGCGCGTACGCGCGTCGGCCACGAGCGTTGCGCCAACCGTTTCGCCGTCGCCCGGCAGCAGTTGCACGGCGCCTGCGGGCACGCCCGCTTCACGCAGGATGCGCACGGCCTGCGCGGCGATCAGCGGCGTCTGCTCGGCCGGTTTGGCGAGCACCGTGTTGCCGGCGGCCAGCGCCGCGGCCACCTGTCCCATGAAGATCGCGAGCGGGAAGTTCCACGGGCTGATGCACACGACGGGGCCGAGCGGGCGATGCGTATCGTTCGAGAATTCGTCGCGAATCTGCGCCGAGTAGTAGCGCAGGAAATCCACCGCCTCGCGAATTTCGGAAATCGCATTCGCGAGCGACTTGCCGGCCTCGCGCACGATGAGCCCCATCAGCGTATGCATCTGCGCTTCGAGCAGATCGGCCGCGCGCGCGAGGCAATCGGCGCGCGCCTCGACGGGCGTCGCCTGCCAGATCGGCGCGGCGGCCACGGCATGGACGAGCGCCGCATCGACATGCTCGCGCGTGGCTTCGACGACGATACCGACGACATCGCGCTGATCGGACGGATTGCGAACCTCGCGCCCCGCGCCGGGCGAGGCCTCGCCGTCGCCGAGCATCGGCGCCGCTCGCCACGGGTGATGCGCGCTGGCCAGCAGCGCCGACGAAAGCGATGCGAGACGATGCTCGTTCGACAGGTCGAGACCCATCGAATTGACGCGCTCCGACCCATAGAGGTCGCGCGGCAGCGGAATCTTTGCGTGCGGCGCCCCGAGCGGGACGATCTTCGATGCCTCTTCGACCGGATCGCCCACGAGCGCCGCGACGGGCACCGATTCATCGGCGATGCGGTTCACGAACGAGGTGTTGGCGCCGTTTTCGAGCAACCGCCGCACGAGGTAGGCAAGCAGCGTCTCGTGCGTGCCGACGGGCGCATAAATACGGCACGGGCGATTGAGCTTGTCCCGTCCGGTCACTTCCTCGTAGAGCGGCTCGCCCATGCCGTGCAGGCACTGGAACTCGTATTGGCCCGGGTAGTAGTTCTGCCCCGCGAGATGATAGATCGCCGACAACGTATGCGCATTGTGCGTGGCGAACTGCGGATAGACGGCATCGGGCGCACCGAGCAAGCGCTTTGCGCAGGCGAGGTACGAGACGTCGGTATAGACCTTGCGCGTGTAGACCGGGTAGCCCTCGAGCCCGTCGAGCTGCGCGCGCTTGATCTCGCTGTCCCAATAGGCGCCCTTGACGAGCCGGACCATTACGCGATGACGGCTGCGGCGCGCAAGGTCGATCACGTAGTCGATCACATACGGGCAGCGCTTTTGATAAGCCTGCACGACAAAGCCGATGCCGTTCCAGCCGGCAAGCTCGGGATCGAAGCAAAGCGCTTCGAGCAGATCGAGCGAGAGCTCGAGCCGATCGGCTTCTTCGGCGTCGATGTTCAGGCCGATGTCATAGCGGCGCGCCAATACCGCGAGTGCACGCACGCGCGGCAGCAGTTCGGTCATCGCACGCTCTTGCTGTGCGCGCGAGTAGCGCGGATGCAGCGCCGACAGCTTGATCGATATGCCGGGGCCTTCATAGATGCCGCGGCCTCCCGCGGCCTTGCCGATCGCATGGATGGCCTGTTCGTACGATGCGTAATAGCGTTGTGCGTCTTCTTCGGTCGTGGCGGCTTCGCCGAGCATGTCGTACGAGTAGCGAAAGCCGCGCGCTTCGTACTTGCGGCTGTTGGCCAGCGCTTCGGAAATCGTCTCCCCGGTCACGAACTGCTCGCCCATGAGACGCATCGCCATATCGACGCCCTTTCGGATGAGCGGCTCGCCGCCCCTGCCGATGAGACGCGTCAGCGCGGACGACAACCCCGCCTCGCTGTTCGTCGTGACGAGCTTGCCCGTGATCATCAAGCCCCAGGTCGCGGCGTTGACGAACAACGACGGGGCATGGCCCACATGCGACTTCCAGTCGCCCTTGCTGATCTTGTCGCGAATGAGCGCATCGCGCGTCGCGCGGTCGGGAATACGCAGGAGTGCTTCGGCCAGGCACATGAGCGCGACGCCTTCCTGGCTCGACAGCGAAAACTCATGGATGAGGCCCTCGACGCCACCGCCCGTGCGCTTGGCGCGCAATGCCTCGACGAGCCCCGCCGCCATCTTGCGGGCCTCGGCCGAGAGCGCCGCAGGCAGCCGCGCCTCGCCCAGAAGGAATGGCACGCATTCGGGTTCCGGCCGCCGATAGGCCGCCGTGATCGCCGCGCGCAACACCGATTGCGGTTGCACGCTCTGCGCGAAATCGAGGAACGGGTGCGGTGCGCCTTCGTCGTCATGCTCGGCGCCGGGCGCGGCGTCGGCGAAATCGGCAGAGGGGGTTGCGCCCGTCAGCTCGGGCGGCATGTGGCCATGCTCGATCTTTTCGAGGTAGGCAAAAATCGCCTGCTTGATGAGCCAGTGCGGAGTGCGGTCGAGCCGCGTCGCCGCCTCTTTGAGCCGGGCGCGGAGCAGATCGTCGACTTTGACGCCAAGGGTGGTGCTCGCCATGATTCTTCGCTTGCCAGCCAGATGCCGGCCAATGATCAAAAGTTGGCCGAATCGTACGCCTCCCAATAAAAAGGTGCAACCGAATTGACGATAGGGTTGCACCTAGAGCTGTCCCTTACCAGGCAAGGGTTTCAGCAGAAACGGCGCCCGGCTGCGGCGCGACTCCGGCGCTCAGTGTTTTCCCTGAGCCGAAATCGTTACCAGCGCCCTCCGGAAGCGTTCGAGGCTGCCGTAAACACAGGTGAGCGCCCGGGCAGGGCGCGGGCAACGGACAGGAAGGGGAGGCGCAATGGAAAAGTGGATCGTACTCGGCAGCATCTGGATCATGACCGTCTTCTGCCTGACGCTTTTCGTTCGAGGTGCCTCGCCCGCGATGAATCGCGCGATGGCCATCGCCCGCGTGCGTACCGCGCGGCTCGCCGCCGAGCAAGCGCAGCAGGCACAACGCGAAGGCGAGGCGCGACAGGACGCCCAACGGATCTGACGACAACCCTATCGAAGCGCAGCATGCCCGTCGCGACCCGGGCAACCGGGCATGCAGCAGGCCAAGCGAGCCGCCGGCCGATGGCCGAGAACGGCCGAGAACGGCCGAGAACGGTCGAGTGCGGCCGAGTGCGGCCGACAAACGCGGCACCCGCAATGCGCAGCCCCCGGGACGAACAACGCGAGATTTTGTCATGCTTTGCTCACATGAATGCCGCTCATCGGCCAGATACCGGCAACCGCTCAAGCGGCGCCAGGCCGCCCCCGCTCGAGGCAGAACGATCGCGCGTGCGACCGCGAAGCCCGGCTACGCGATCGATGTGCGCGCCCGCGCGCGTTCGGCTCGCAGCCGATTGCGCTAGGCGGGCGCTGCGTCCGCGCGCGTCAGATATCGACGGGATCGACTTCCAGCGCCCAGCGCAGTACGCCTTTGAGCGAGCGTAGCGCCGGCTGCCAGCCCCGCAACGTGGCAAGCAATGCCGCGCGCGAACCGCTTTCGACGAGCAACTGAGCCCGATGCACATTGGCCACCTTGACGATCGTCATCGGCACGGGATCGTAGACGGTCACACGTTCCGCCGCCTCCATGCCGCCGAGCGCGGCAGCGGCAGCCTTCAGGAAGCCGATCGCCGCCTCGAGCGTACGCGCTTCGGCCCGCAGCAGCGCTTGATAGACAAAAGGCGGCAGGTGCGCCTCGCGCCGCTCGCCGAGCGTGGAATCGGCGAAACCGCCGTAATCGTGACGCGCCAGCGCCTGATAGAGCGCATGGCGCGCATACCGCGTTTGAACCAGCACTTCTCCCGATAGTCCTGCTCGCCCGGCCCGCCCGCTCACTTGCATGAGCTGCGCGAACAGCCGCTCGCCGGCGCGAAAGTCGTGCGAAAAGAGCGCCGCATCGGCATTGAGCACGGCGACGAGCGATACGCGCTGAAAGTCATGCCCTTTGGCGATCATCTGCGTGCCCACGAGAACGTCGACCTCGCCGGCATGGACATCGGAGAAAAGCGCCTGCGCGCTGCCCTTGCGGCGCGTGCTGTCGGCGTCGATGCGCAGCACGCGCGCGCCGGGCAACAGCGTGGCGAGGGTTTCCTCCACACGCTGCGTGCCGCGGCCGAGCGGCGCGATATCGACATTGCCGCACTCCGGGCAAGCGCGCGGAACCCGCGACTCCCAGCCACAATGATGGCAGCGCAAGGCGCGCTCGGGTTTATGGAGGACGACATAGGCACTGCAGCGCGGACAGCCGGCCAACCAGCCGCATGCATCGCACGAGAGCACCGGAGCGTAGCCGCGCCGATTCAGGAACACGAGGCTTTGCTCGCCGCGTTCCAGGCGCGCCTTGAGTGCGGCGACGAGCGGCGTCGAAAACCCCTCGACGCTCGCCCGGCCGCGCCGGCGTTCTTCCTCGAGATCGATCATCCGTACGGCCGGCAATGCGGAGTCGGCCACGGCCCGGCGCGTCAGCGTCAGCCGCCGATAATGTCCCTGCTGCGCGTGCCACCAGCTTTCGAGCGACGGCGTGGCCGAGCCGAGTACGACCGGAATCGCGAGCTGTTTGGCGCGCCACACGGCGAGATCTCGAGCCGAGTAACGCAGCCCTTCTTGTTGCTTGTAGGCCGGATCGTGCTCTTCGTCGACCACGACGAGCGCAAGCCGCGGCATCGAGGCCAGCACGGCGAGGCGCGTGCCAAGCACGATACGCGCGCGGCCACGATGCGCGGCCAGCCAGCTCCGCGCGCGCTCGCCATCGGCCATGCCGCTATGCAGCGTGACAATGGCTTCGCCGCCGAGCCGGGCGGCGAAACGCGCGCGAAACACGGCTTCGAACTGCGGCGTGAGGTTGATCTCGGGAACGAGCACGAGCGCCTGCGCATCCGGATGGCGCGCGAAGAGCTCGGCGAGCGCATGCAGATAGACCTCGGTCTTGCCGCTGCCCGTCACGCCGTGCAGCAGGAACGGCGCAAAGCCTTCGGCCGCACCGATGGCCTCCACGGCCTGACTCTGCTCGGGCGTCAGCGTGGGCCGTGACGCACACGCCTGTGCAGGCGGCACAGCCACGCCCACCCGGGCTCCGGCATCGGCAGCATCGGTACCACGGGCAGCGTCCGCGGCCGTTTCGATCGCCTCGATCCAGCCCTGCGACTGCCACGCATCCAACGTCGCGCGCGCCTTCGAAAAATGCGATTTGGCCTCGCGAGCGTCGAGTGGCCCGGCCTCCAGTGCGCCCGCGAGGCGCCGCAACGCGTTGGCGCGAGCCGGCAGCGAGGTCGGCAACGCTTGGCGTCCGGCCGGCGTGAGCCTGAACGAGACGCCGGGCGCGAAAAGCCGCTCCCAGCGCGCGGGATCGCGCAGCGCTTGGGGCAGTGCGGGTAGCGCAACCTCGCCCACCGAACGCTGGTAGTAATCCGCGGCAAACGCCACGAGGCGCAGCCATTCATCGGTGAGCGGCGCACAGCCGGCGCACACCAGGCGGACGTCGCGCAGCCGTTCGGGCGGCACATCCGTCGCCGTCCCAACTTCGCAGATCAACCCCACTATCTCGCGTCTGCCGAACGGCACTGCCGCGAGCATGCCAGCTTGCGGCGCGAGTGAGGACTCACACCGATAGTCGAACAAGGTCGGCACGGGATGATCGAGTGCGATCCGGGCGATGAGTTGCGTCATGCGGCAAAGGCCCGCGAGATCATGTAGCGGCCAGCTCGCTGCGCCCGGCATGCTGCCGAATCGAACTTAAAGTAAAACATTACATTCGCCGCTAAGTCGAGGATCTTGCTGAGGATTGCCACACTCGCCGCGCCCCTGTGGATAACTTTGTTGAAAAGTGCCCGGGCGTAGGCCGTCAAATGGCGCGGCGACGGCCTTCCGTGGGCGACCGCACATATTTCGTACCGCCCGGAAACCCTTGTCGAACAAGGCCGCAGGGGGTTCGCTACAACGTTTGCAGGATCGAGTCAACTCGCTTTCGCTCTACCGCGCCGCAACGAGAAGAATGTGTATAAGTCAAGTCTTGACAACTTGGAAACCGCCGGTCGGCGCCGTTTTCGGCCCAACGCAGTCCTTAGAGCGAGAGCCCAGTTCGCTGCGTCGCAATAAAAACGACATGCTTATGTGGCAGGGGACTGCGCGTGCAGGGCGCGGCTTGCTCGATGCACTTCGTCCACGAGTTCGGCGACGTGTTCGGGCGGGGTGAACTGCGAGATGCCATGCCCCAGATTGAACACGTGGCCGGGGTGCGGGCCGAAGCGCTCGAGCACGGCTCGCGCCTCGGCGCGAATCGTCGCGGGAGGGGCGAACAGCACGGAGGGATCGAGGTTGCCTTGCAGCGCCACGCGATCGCCGAGGCGCGCGCGCGCGCGAGAGAGATCAGTCGTCCAGTCCAGCCCGATGGCATCGACGCCGACATCGGCGATCTCTTCGAGCCACTGGCCGCCGCCTTTCGTGAACGTAATGACCGGCACGCGCGCACCGTCGTGTTCACGCCTCAACCGACGCACGACTTCGCCGGTGTAATGGAGCGAAAAACGCTGAAACACGCCGTCGGCGAGCGCACCGCCCCAGGTATCGAAAATCATGACCGCCTGCGCACCCGCCTCGATCTGAGCGTTCAGGTAGGCGGCTACGGCCTGCGCGTTGATTTCGAGGATCCGATGCATGAGATCGGGGCGGCTGTAGAGCATCGACTTCACTGTCCGGAAGTCGTCCGAGCCGGCGCCTTCGACCATATAGCAGGCGAGCGTCCAGGGGCTGCCGGAAAACCCGATCAGCGGCACGCGCTGGCGCCCTTGCGCGTCGGTCAACGCACGACGGATTTCGCGCACCGCATCGGTCACGTAGCCGAGCGTCGCTTCGATGTCGGGAACGGTCAGGCGCGCGACATCGGCCTCGTCGCGCACCGGACGCGCAAAACGCGGTCCCTCGCCCGCCGCGAACGACAGACCGAGCCCCATCGCGTCCGGGACCGTCAGGATGTCGGAAAAGAGGATCGCCGCATCGAGCGGGTAGCGTTCGAGCGGTTGCAGCGTGACCTCGGTCGCGTAGTCGGGGTTTTTGGCGAGACCGAGGAAGCTGCCAGCCCGCTCGCGCGTGGCGTTGTACTCGGGCAGATAACGGCCGGCCTGGCGCATCAGCCAGATGGGCGTGTACTCCGTCGGCTCGCGCAGCAGCGCGCGCAAGAAGGTGTCGTTGATCAGGGTCGAGGGCACGTTGGGTCTGCGAGGCGGCGCGGGGCTGGAAAAGCGCCCATTTTACCGGACGCGAGCGGGCGGCCGGCGCGCTCGCGACAAAAGCGCGCAGGCAGAGTTTTGATGCTGCTACCATCGCGGGCAAACGTCCAATCGGAGACCACGATGAGAAAAGCCACCCTTGCCTGCCTGCTCAGCCTTGCCTGCTCGGGCGCCGCGCTAGCCGACACGCCGGCGGACCCCGCAGGTTCGCCGCAGGCATCGCGCCTCGATACGATCGCCGCGCGCACCACGCTGCGTGTGTGCACGACCGGCGACTACAAACCCTATTCGTTCCTGAAGTCCGACGGCACCTTCGAAGGAATCGACATCGATATGGCCGAATCGCTCGCGAAGTCGCTCGGCGCGAAGGCCGAGTTCGTGAAGACGACGTGGTCGAATCTGATGAAGGACTTCATCGCAAAATGCGATATCGCCGTCGGGGGCGTTTCGACGACGCTCGAGCGCCAGAAGCATGTGTTTTTCACGGAACCGTACATGATCGACGGAAAGGCGCCGATCGCGCGCTGCGCCGACGCGGACAAATACCAGACGGTCGCTCAGATCGACCAATCGTCCACGCGTGTGATCGTCAATCCGGGTGGCACGAACGAGCGTTTCGCCAAGCAGTATTTCCCGCATGCGAATGTCACGGTCTACCCGGACAACGTGACGATCTTCAAGCAGATCCTGGCTGGCAAGGCGGATGTCATGGTGACCGACGCATCGGAAACGCTGCTGCAGCAAAAGTTGAATCCGGGACTGTGCTCGATCCATCCCGACAAGCCGTTTCAATACGGGGAGAAGGCCTACATGGTCCCGCGCGGCGATGTCGCGTTTCAGCAATATGTCGACCAATGGCTGCATCTTGCCCGCGCAACGGGCGAGTTTCAGGCCATTTCCGATAAATGGCTGAAATGAACGCGCGCTTCGAAGCAGCGTGAAGACGGGCCGCGCAGTGTTTCCTCGCTACCCCCGCAGGCGCGGCGCCGGCGCCGTCGTGCTGCGGGTGGCGCCAAGCAGGCGCACGCGCTCGATCTTGACCATTTCGGCAGCCGCGCAATTGAATGTGGTCGGCCACCGAGTCGCTCGGACGACGCCGGCGCCAGGACGGTCCCACCCCAGAGTTTGCGCGTCGACCTGCGTCGCAATACCGATGGCTCCTTCATCGTCTCGCGAGCCGTAAAGAAAAAAGCAACGCGCGACACGTCCCGCTCGCACATCGCTCTAAAATGGCGATTTAGCATTTCGAGCTAAATTTTGCTGATAATCTTTATGCTGGTTTGCATGAAATGGAATATCCGGTAATTGACTCACACCTGCAATTGCCGCGCAATTCTGTAATCGATACCAACGCTCTCGCCAGTCGGAAATAATGACCCAATTTGCGCAGACTTCGGCAAAAAGTCCCGCTGCGCCTTGCCCCGCCTAGGTTACATCCTGAAACACTTTGTTACCGCGTCGCTCGGTCAATTCGCCCACAATGCCCCTCAACGGTTTCAACACAGATGTGTTTCGACGTCCCAACATTTGCACTTTCTGTCTTCGTGCAATAATGATGCCGAAAACCGATCAGACAGATCGAATCCTTTTGGGTACATCTTTGCTGGAATCGTTGAGGCGCAATACATAGCGCCTCATTGGTTCCTTCATTGGTCTCCTCGCGCTAACCCCGTAGCGTGTGGTTTTTAGCGGGCCGCTGGCCCGCTTTTTTTTTGCCCGACGGGTTCGCTGCGCCGCCTGCCATCAGCAGGTCTTCGGCAAGGCGAGCCCGAGTTCCTCGACCATGCGCTCACGCATGACGAACTTCTGCACCTTGCCTGTCACGGTCATCGGCATTTCGTCGACAAAGCGTACGTAGCGCGGCACTTTGTAGTGCGCGATCCGGCCCTGGCAGTACTCGCGCAATTCGTCCTCGGTCATCTGCTCGCCGGGACGCAACACGACCCAGGCGCAAACCTCCTCCCCATACTTCGCGTCCGGTACGCCGAAGACCTGTACGCTCTGAATCTTCGGGTGCTGGAACAGGAACTCCTCGATCTCGCGCGGATAGATGTTCTCGCCGCCGCGAATCAGCATGTCTTTCAGGCGTCCGACGATATTGCAATAGCCCTCGGCATCGATCGTCGCCAAGTCGCCGGTGCGCATCCAGCCGTCCTGAATCGCCTCGCGTGTGCGGGCATCGTCGTCCCAATAGCCGCGCATGACGGAGTAGCCGCGCGTCCAAAGCTCGCCGATCGCGCCAACCGGAACCGTCCGCCCCTCGGCATCGACCACCTTCGCCTCGAGATGCGGCTGGATGCGACCCACCGTCGATGTCCGCTTGTCGAGCGGGTCCGTCGTCGCGCTCTGGAACGAGACCGGGCTCGTCTCGGTCATGCCGTAGGCGATCGTGATTTCGGACAGGTGCATCCGTGCCACGACACGCTTCATCGTCTCGATCGGACACGGGGAACCGGCCATGATCCCCGTACGCAGCGCAGTCAAATCGAACCGGTCGAAGTCGGGGTGATCGAGCTCGGCGATGAACATGGTCGGTACGCCATGCAGCGCGGTGCAGCGCTCCTCCGAGACAGCCGCGAGCGTGGCGCCGGGATCGAACGCCTCGGCCGGAAATACCATGGTGGCGCCCGCCGAAACGCACGCCAGCACCGCAAGCACCATGCCGAAGCAGTGATAAAGCGGCACGGGAATGCAAAGTGAATCGTTCTCGGTCAACCGCATCGCGCGGGCGATGTACCGCGCGTTATTGACCACATTGCGGTGCGAGAGCGTCGCACCCTTGGGGTGGCCGGTGGTGCCGCTCGTGAACTGGATGTTGATCGCGTCGCCCGCGGAAAGCGGCGCCGCGCGGGCATCGAGCGCGGCCGGATCGAGCGAGACGCGGCCTTTTTCGATCAGCTCGCAGAAAGTCAACATGCCGGGGGTCGGCGTATCGCCCATCCGCACGACCGTGCGTAGCTGCGGCAAGCGTGCGGCGTGCAACTCGCCGGGCTCGGACTTCTCCAACTCCGGCGCCAGCGTGCGGAGCATGTCCAGGTACATCGACGTCTTGAAACGCTCGGCCGCCACGATTGCCGTGCATCCCGACTTATTCAGCGCATATTCGAGCTCCGTCAATCGATAGGCCGGATTGATGTTGACGAGGATCGCGCCGATGCGCGCCGTCGCGAATTGCGTCATGAGCCATTCGACGCGATTCGGCGACCATATGCCAACGCGATCACCGGCCGCGATGCCGCACGCCAGCAGCCCCGCGGCGAGCACATCGACTTCGTCGGAGAATTCGCGCCAGGTCCAACGGATGCCCTGCTCGCGAAATACCACGGCGAGACGATCGGGGAACCGTGCGACGGTAGCTCCAAGGAACTCGCCGATCGTCGCGTCCGACAACGGCGCGTCGCTCGCCCCTCGCACATAGGAAACACCGTTTCTCGGCGCAATCAGCGCCCCGTTCTCGGGTACGGCATCATTGCTTGACATGGCAGGTCCCTGGCGGCGTTGGCCTCTGGCGCTCGATTCTCGCATCCGAGCTTGCGCCAATGTATCGAGGGTTACCCGCAGCATTGCGGAGAAACGATTTCACCGTCAGGCGGCGATGGACTGTACCGCTGGCACCGGCTCGAACCGCACGTTCATTCGCACACACGATGAAATCTTCGCCTGCATTGCGGGCTCGACGAGTCATTTGCTGTTTTATAACGCCATGTATTGGCACATCGAAAAAATAGATTATCACGACTACGTAAATGTGTAGACAAAGTCAAAACCGGCTCGCCCGCACCGATAACTGATTCGGCCGGCGAGATAGTACCCAATGTGCGTTTATTCGAGGGCGCAAAATATGCAATATCGCGAGGCGGATTATGATCGGGCAGGCCTGTTGGCACATATCGAACGACAATTCAAAGTCGCTTGGGACGGCGTTCACGGAATCAATCATTGGCTTCGCGTCCAGCATTACGCGTCGCGGGTCGGTATGCGGCGTGGGGCCGACCCGTTGGTCGTGGAATTATTCGCACTGCTGCACGACAGCTGCCGGGAGAGCGAACGGCATGATCCGTTGCATGGGCAAAGAGGCGCGGAACTCGCCTATGCGTTGAACGGGACATTTTTCTCGTTATCCGGACATCAGATCGATCTGCTGTGCACCGCCATTTACTTTCACAGCGACGGGCTAACCCACTCCGACGTCACGATTCAATCGTGCTGGGACGGCGACCGTATGGATTTGGGCAGAGTCGGCATTCAGCCAAATCCGAAATTTCTGTCCAAAGAAGCGGCCGTTTTGCTCGACGAGCTAATCCCACAAAGCGTGGATCTAAATCGATAACAGTCTTGTATTGGCTTCGCCGATTAAACGCCGACGCCCAGGCATTGGCGCAGAGAATTCATGCGCCTCATCGCGAGCAGGCGCATGAGTAGTAGAAGTCTCGCGAATCGATATTGCCTGATTTTTATCTTTCAACCGGAGCTTGATATGCCACTTACGATTGGTACGGCCACACCTGTATCCACCACGCAGCCCACCGCGGAGACGGCGGACCCGAAAGTAGTCATCCAATCGCCGCGTCAGGCGCCTGGCGGCAGCACGCTTTTGCAGAGCCTCGCGCTACTGCGCCGCACGAGCGAACAGAAAGGCGGCGCCGACCTCGATGCCGCCGCGTGGGAGCCCCCCAACACGGGCAATCCCCGGCTGTAATGTTGCTCCGGCGAGCGTCACAGGCGCTCGCCTGATTTGGCGGCCCGGGCCGCCATGATGCCGGCGCTAGCACGCCGCCGTTTTTCGGAAAGTATCGACATGAGAGGAACGAATGGGAGCCGCCCCCTCTGCGATCGGGATGCGCGAAGTACGCGAAACGCCGTCCGTTCTCTATCACGGAAGCCCTTATTGCTTTGACGAAGCGTTGCCTTCATTCACGACGCCTATCACGGACCCCGAATGCCGCAGAGCCGTTTATGCGTCGAGGGAGCGCAGAGTCGGTCTCGCGTTTGCGCTCGGATACCGCTCGATCGAGCGTTCGGATTTTCGACGAGCGCGATTATGGTGCAGCCAGGACGAGGTCTTCGTGGCGGTTCGAGCAGACCTGATCGACTTGGACGCGGAGAGTTTTCTCTATCAAATGCCGCCGACGACGTTTCGAACGGAAAACGGGTGGGAGTGGCTATCCACGACAAAAGTGGTCCCGCTTCATCGCGAAACGGTCCGCGCCGGCGCTTTCCTGAACTTCATCGCGGTCGTCGACGATGAATTTGTCTACGCGGTGAACGAGCACGCCTACGATCCGTTTGCCTGAAGTTAGGGCGATCGGCCAACGACCATTACCGTTGATTGACTTCCATGACATATCCACGAATCGACATTCATGAAGGCAGTATTCGCTTCGCAGACGGCCATCGCACCCGGGTTCTAAGCTATCGAGGGCTCCCCGAATCGACGCCCCAAGTGGTCGTGCTCGAGCATTTCCTGACCGATGCCGAATGCGACGAATTGATCGAGCTGGCCGAAAACAAGCTCGAACCTGCCGAGGTGGTCAGTTCGCGAACCGGACAGGGCTTTGTCTCGCCAGCGCGGGTCGCCGAAGCCGTCGAGTTTGCGGGTGCTCGATACGACCTGACAAGAAAGATCGAGGCGCGCATCGAAGCGATGACCCATTGGCCCTCGACCCATTTCCAGCACTTCCAGATGATCCGCTACGGCGTGGGTGGGCAATACCGGCCGCATCACGACTGCTACAACCCGGATATGCCGGCTTTCCGGGAAATCCTGCAAACAAACGGTCAGCGGCTGGCGACGTTTCTAATGTACCTGAATGACTGTCCGCGCTCCGGTGCCACGGCATTTCCGCGCCTGGACGGCCTTTTCGTGTGCCCGCAAAAGGGAAATGCGCTGTTTTTCAGCTACCCCGGCAGCGGCGGCAAACCCGATATCAGCTGTTTGCATGCCGCTGGCCCCGTATTCGAGGGACACAAGTGGATCGCGACCACATGGCTATGCGAGCGCGAGAATCCATCGTCAACACCCATCAAGTTCTGAACCGACCGACATCATGGACTCGACCTACCCGTGGATCAGCATTGAAGAAAACATCGTGACCTGTCCCGATGGGCACCGCGTCAGGCTGCATGCGTACTCACTGACGCCGGCGCTCGCGCCGCAGGTCGTCGTGCTGGGCGGCCTGCTTTCGCACGACGAATGTGACGAATGGCTCGCGCTCGCAAAGGCGCGATTGCAAGCCAGCCACAGTGACTACGCCCACTCCTCGATTGCTGTCGAACGTGTGCACTTTGCTCGCTCGGAAAGCAGCTTCGTCGCAAAGATCGAAGCGCGTATCGGTGCGTTGACGCAGTGGCCCGACGACGATGCCTATGCCATCGAAGTCGCACGGTACCGCCCGGACGGCTCGTTCGCGTCGAGCAGAGACTTCGACGATTCGCACCAGGAAGCGGGCGATCGCCAAGCGTGGCAGGGACAGCGCGTTGCCACCCTCGTCATGTTTCTGAACGACTGTACGGCGCCCGGTGCAATCTCGCTTCCAGACAGTGGCTTGTCGGTGTACCCGCACAAAGGCAGTGCGCTCTTTTTCAATTACCCGGGGATGGACGAGCCGGCCGGGGACCGAAGCAAGTATCGCGGCGCGCCGATTTCCAGGGGCGAACGGTGGATCGCGACGAAATGGCTGTCGAGCAAGGCAGCGAACGCGCCCGTCCTCAGCTGACACCCGATCACCCGACTTCGAGACAATCTCGTGCCTTCGTCGCAATCAGTCGTCCCGTGCGTCGACCTCAACGAAAACACCGTGGCGTTCGCGGACGGCCATCGCACACGGATCGTAGCGCACCGGCATTCGGCACCGGGTCGTTCCCAATGGGTACTGCTGGAAGGCTTTCTGACAGGCCACGAATGCGATGAACTGATCGAATTGTCGAGGGGCACGCTTCAAGCGGCGCGTGTCGTAGACGCGGTCACACGCAAGCAATCGTTCACCGCCGCGCGCATCGGCGCCATCGGACGCTTGTTCGGCGCGGAGCACCGTTCGATCAAGCGGGTCGAGGACCGTATCGAGGCGCTCACGCATTGGCCATCCGCCTGTTTCCAGCCTTTGCAGGTCACGCATTACGAAGCGGGCGACGAGTTCAAGCTCCATCACGATTTTTTCGATCCCGAGCTACCCTCGTATCGCCGTGCGCTGAGCAACAAAGGCCAACGGCTTGCAACGCTGATCGTCTATCTGAATGATTGCCCCGCTGCCGGAACCACCGTGTTTCCGCTGCTCGATGGCTCGTTCGTGAGTCCGCACCGAGGCAACGCGCTTTTTTTTAGCTATCACGGTGAGGATGGACACCCTGATCGCCGCTTCTTACACGGTTCCACCCCCGTGGCGGCGGGAGAAAAGTGGATCGCAACGACGTGGTTGTGCGAGAGACCACAGAAGCGCGATCGCTACTTGCCGACGGTCCGGCAGATGTAGCGGCATCGTGTTGCGCGCCGCCGGCAAAGAACCGCTCGCAAGCGATGGCGCAACGACTCGTCTGCTTCTCAAATGAAAATGCCGTTCAGCGTGATCGCTGAACGGCATTTCCGCGCTTTCGGACCTGCGAGGGGCGGGCCCCGTTGACCGTACTTGCTCGCGATGGTGAGCGCGGCACGGCCGGAAAGCATCGAGGTGCGGCTCAGTGCTGCGACGTGCGCATCTTCCGCAGCCGCTGAATCGCCGCCAGTTGCGCCACGGCATACGAGAGCTCGGCCTGCGCCGTCGCATACTCGAGGTTCGAGCCCGAGTTCTGCAGTGCTTCTTCGGCGCGCTTGCGCGCCTGCTCGGCCTTCGCTTCGTCGAGGTCCTTGCCGCGAATCGCGGTATCGGCCAACACCGTCACGGCACCTGGCTGCACTTCGAGAATGCCGCCGGCCACGAAGACGAACTCCTCTTCGCCGCTTTCGGCTTCGATGCGCACGGCACCCGGACGAATACGCGTGATGAGCGGCGTGTGGCCCGGCAAGATGCCGAGCTCGCCCGCTTCGCCCGGCAGCGCGACGAACTTCGCCTGGCCCGAGAAGATCTGCTCTTCCGCGCTGACGACGTCTACTTTGATGGTTGCCATATTGATTCCTCAGCGGTCGGCGGAGTCAGTCCATTCGTACTGACTCCTGGGCCCGATCGTTACTGGATCTTCTTCGCCTTTTCGAAGGCTTCGTCGATCGTACCGACCATGTAGAACGCCTGCTCGGGCAGATGATCGCACTCGCCGTCGACGATCATCTTGAAGCCGCGGATCGTTTCCTTGAGCGGCACATACTTGCCCGGGGAACCCGTGAACACTTCAGCGACGTGGAACGGCTGCGAGAGGAAACGCTGGATCTTGCGCGCCCGTGCAACGGAAAGCTTGTCTTCGGGCGAGAGCTCGTCCATCCCGAGAATCGCGATGATGTCGCGCAGTTCCTTGTAGCGCTGCAGCGTCTGCTGCACACGACGCGTGATCGTGTAGTGCTCTTCGCCGATCACGTTCGGGTCGATCTGACGCGAAGTCGAATCGAGCGGGTCCACGGCCGGATAAATACCGAGCGAGGCGATATCGCGCGAGAGCACGACCGTTGCGTCCAAGTGGCCGAACGTCGTAGCCGGCGACGGGTCCGTCAAGTCATCGGCAGGCACGTACACGGCTTGCACCGAAGTGATCGAGCCCGTCTTCGTCGACGTGATGCGCTCTTGCAGCTTGCCCATTTCTTCTGCCAGCGTCGGCTGGTAGCCCACCGCCGACGGCATCCGGCCGAGCAGTGCCGACACTTCGGTGCCGGCCAGCGTGAAACGGTAGATGTTGTCGACGAAGAACAGCACGTCGCGACCTTCGTCGCGGAAGTGCTCAGCCATCGTCAGGCCCGTCAACGCCACACGCAGACGGTTGCCCGGCGGCTCGTTCATCTGACCGTACACGAGCGCGACCTTGTCGAGCACGTTCGAGTCTTTCATTTCATGGTAGAAGTCGTTCCCTTCACGGGTACGCTCGCCCACGCCCGCGAACACGGAGTAACCGCCGTGCTCCTTCGCGATGTTGTTGATGAGCTCCATCATGTTGACGGTCTTGCCCACGCCGGCACCGCCGAACAAACCCACCTTGCCGCCCTTGGCGAACGGGCAGATCAAATCGATAACCTTGATGCCCGTCTCGAGCAGTTCCGTCGACGGCGACAGCTCGTCGAACGCCGGAGCCTTCTGGTGGATCGAGCGAACCTTCTCGCTCACGATCGGGCCGGCTTCGTCGATCGGACGACCGAGCACGTCCATGATGCGGCCGAGCGTCGGCGTGCCGACCGGCACGCTGATCGGCTTGCCCGTGTTCTTCACCGTGACGCCGCGGCGCAGACCGTCCGATGCACCGAGACAGATCGTACGCACGACGCCGTCGCCCAGCTGCTGCTGGACTTCGAGCGTCAGTTCCGTGCCTTCGAGCACGATGGCATCGTAGATCTTCGGCATGTTCTCGCGCGGGAATTCCACGTCGATCACCGCGCCGATGCACTGTACGATCTTGCCTTCTACCAAAGCAGTAGTACTCATCGCTTTTCCTTTAGATACTCAATTCTTCACTCGCGCAAAGGGCGCAGTTCCCGGCGGTTCGCCTAAAGCGTTCCTCTGCCGCATCGCGCACCGGACGCGTCAGACCGCGGCGGCGCCGCCGACGATTTCCGACAATTCCTTCGTGATCGCAGCTTGGCGGCTCTTGTTGTACGACAGTTGCAGCTCGTTGATGACCGTCTTCGCGTTGTCCGAAGCGGCCTTCATCGCAACCATGCGCGCCGATTGCTCGGACGCCATGTTCTCCGCCACGGCCTGATACACGAGCGCCTCCACATAACGCACGAGCAATTCGTCGACGACAGCTTGCGGATCCGGTTCGTAGATGTAGTCCCACGTCGAATTCGGCGTCGTCGAGTCGCTTTCGAAGCGCTCGGCCGACAGCGGCAGCAACTGCTCGATCACCGGCTCCTGCTTCATCGTATTGACGAAGCGCGTGTACGCGAGATACACGGCCGAGACCTTGCCTTCCGAGTACAGGTCGAGCTGCACCTTGACCGCGCCGATCAGCTTTTCCAGATGCGGCGTGTCGCCAAGCTGCACGACATGCGAGACGACCTTCGCATGAAGGCGATTCAAGAACCCGAACCCCTTGCTGCCGATCGCTGTGGCTTCGACCTTCTGGCCCTTCTCGTCGAGCTCCTTGATCTTTTGCAGCGAAGCGCGCATCACGTTCGTGTTCAAGCCGCCGCACAGACCCTTGTCGGTCGTGACGAGAATGATGCCGGCCGCCTTCGCGCCTTCGTTCGACACCATGAACGGGTGACGATACTCGGGGTTCGCGCGGCTCATGTGCGCTGCGATGTCACGGACTTTTTCGGCGTACGGACGGGCGGCACGCATGCGCTCCTGCGCACGGCGCATCTTCGATGCGGCAACCATCTCCATCGCTTTCGTGATCTTGCGCGTGTTCTGCACGCTCTTGATCTTGCCGCGAATTTCCTTCATTCCAGCCATTGCTTGCTCCTGATCGAAGCCGCGCGAACCGTTCATTCCGGCCACGCGGCTTCAAGGTACTCATGCCTCGATCAATAAGCGCCCGACTTCTTGAAGTCCTTCAGAGCGGCGTGCAGCGTGCCCTCGTCATCCTTCGACAAGTCCTTCGTGTCTTCGATGCGCTTCACGAGATCGGCATGGCTCGTCTTCAGGTATTCGCGCATACCCTTTTCGAACGCAAGCACGTCTTTCACTTCGAGGTCGTCGAGATAACCGTTGTTCGCGGCAAACAGCGACACGGCCAGCTCCCACACCTGGAGCGGCTGATACTGCGGCTGCTTGAGCAGCTCGGTCACGCGGCGGCCGCGCTCGAGCTGCTTGCGGGTCGCTTCGTCGAGATCCGAGGCGAACTGTGCGAATGCCGCCAATTCGCGGTACTGCGCCAAGTCGGTACGGATACCGCCCGAGAGCTTCTTGATGACCTTCGTCTGCGCCGCGCCGCCCACGCGCGAGACCGATACACCGGCGTTGATGGCCGGACGGATACCCGCGTTGAAAAGGTCGGTTTCCAGGAAGATCTGACCGTCGGTGATCGAGATCACGTTCGTCGGAACGAACGCCGTCACGTCGCCGGCCTGCG
This sequence comes from Paraburkholderia sp. NMBU_R16, assembly GCF_013282575.1. Taxonomy (GTDB): domain Bacteria; phylum Pseudomonadota; class Gammaproteobacteria; order Burkholderiales; family Burkholderiaceae; genus Trinickia. The sequence goes on along the minus strand of NZ_JAAAYE010000024.1, from coordinate 66,955 downwards.
TTTCGATGACAGGCAGCGCCGTCAGCGAGCCGCTCTTGCCCTTCACTTCGCCGTTGGTGAACTTCTCGACATACTCTTCCGAGACGCGCGCCGCGCGCTCGAGCAAACGCGAGTGCAGATAGAACACGTCACCCGGGTAGGCTTCGCGGCCCGGCGGGCGGCGCAGCAGCAGCGAGATCTGACGGTACGCCCACGCTTGCTTCGTCAAGTCGTCGTAAATGATGAGCGCGTCTTGACCGCGATCGCGGAAGTACTCGCCCATCGTGCAGCCCGAGTACGGTGCGAGGTACTGCATCGCCGCCGATTCCGAGGCCGAAGCGGCCACGACGATCGTGTATTCGAGCGCGCCCGTTTCTTCGAGCTTGCGCACCACGTTCATGATCGACGAAGCCTTCTGGCCGATCGCGACGTAGATACAGATGAGGTCCTTGCCCTTTTGGTTGATGATCGCGTCGACGGCCACCGCCGTCTTGCCCGTCTGGCGGTCGCCGATGATCAGCTCGCGCTGGCCGCGGCCGATCGGCACCATCGAGTCGATCGACTTCAGACCCGTTTGCACCGGCTGCGACACCGATTTACGCCAGATCACGCCCGGGGCGATCTTCTCGACCGCGTCGGTCATCTTCGCGTTGATCGGGCCCTTGCCGTCGATCGGGTTGCCCAGCGCATCGACCACACGGCCGATCAGCTCGGGGCCCACGGGCACTTCGAGAATGCGGCCCGTCGTCTTGACGACATCGCCTTCCGAGATGTGCTCGTACTCGCCGAGAATCACGGCGCCGACCGAGTCGCGCTCGAGGTTCAGCGCGAGGCCGAACGTGTTGCCCGGGAATTCGAGCATTTCGCCCTGCATCACGTCCGACAGACCGTGAATGCGCACGATACCGTCGGTCACGGAGATCACGGTGCCCTGGTTGCGAACGTCCGCGCTCGCTTCAAGGCCCTGGATCCGGCTCTTGATCAGCTCGCTGATCTCAGAGGGATTGAGTTGCATTATTCGCTCCTGATGTTCAATTCTGTTGCGTGCCGCTGGACATGTCGCGCATCGCTCAATTCGTGAGCGCCGTCTGCATGCCGGCGAGCTGCGCGCGGACCGAGGTATCGAGCACTTCGTCGCCAACCGTCACGCGCACGCCCCCGATCAGCGACGGATCCACCTGGACCGTCGGCTTGAGCTTGCGCTTGAACTTGCGTTCGAGACTGGCGGTGAGATCGGCGAGTTGCTGGCCTTCGAGGGCAAACGCGCTCACGATCAGCGCATCGGCCGCCCCTTCACGAGCGTTCTTCAATTCGTCGAACTGCACGGCGATTTCCGGCAACAGCGCGAGTCGGTGGTTATCGACGAGCATTTGCACGAAATTCTTCGCCGCCGGCGCATCCTTTTGCGGCGATTTGACCGCCCCAAGCAGAAGCTCGACGACTTGTGCGCGGCTCACCTTCGGGCTCGTGGCGACCGACAGCACTTCCGGCAGACGCGCAACCTGTGCCAGCTCCTGCACAAGAGTGGACCAGGCGGCGACGTCGCCACCCTCGGCAACGCCGAATAGCGCTTCCGCGTACGGGCGGGCGATGGTTGCAAGTTCGGCCATGATCAGAACTCGGCTTTCAGTTGATTGAGCAATTCGGCGTGGGCCGCTTGATCGATCTCGCGCTTCAAGATTTGCTCGGCGCCCTTCACCGCGAGCGCGGCCACTTCGCCGCGCAGCGTTTCGCGCGCCTTGACGATCTGTTGGTCGGCATCGGCCTTGGCCTGCGCAATGATGCGCGCCGCTTCGGCTTGCGCATTGGCCTTGATTTCGTCGGCCACGGCGAGCGCGCGCTTTTCGGCGTCGGCGATGCGCTGCTGACCATGGTTGCGGGCTTGGGCGAGCTCCTGATCGACGCGTTTGTGCGCGGCTTCGAGCTCCGTCTTGCCCCTTTCGGCGGCGGCCAGGCCGTCGGCGATCTTCTTCGCGCGTTCGTCGAGAGCGTTGATCAACGGCGGCCACACGAACTTCATCGTGAACCACGCGAGGATCAGGAACACGACCATTTGCGCAAACAGGGTTGCGTTGAGATTCACGGTGTTTCCTTAAACGTTGCTAGTTCGGAAAGTGAAACGGTAAGGCGCTCATCGACTTTCACGTTCGATCAGCGCCCAAGATCCGTTTCGCCCCTTGCGCCGACGCATGCCGCCGTCCGCGCAAACTTCCGAGAAACCTCAGCCTGCGAGCTTCGAGAGCAGCGGGTTCGCGAACGCAAACAGCATTGCCACACCGACGCCGATCAGGAACGCCGCGTCGATCAGACCGGCCAACAGGAACATCTTGGTCTGGAGCGGGTTCATCAGTTCAGGCTGACGTGCGCAGGCTTCGATGTACTTGCCGCCCATCAGGCCGATACCGATACAGGCGCCGATTGCACCCAGGCCGATGATGATGCCGATACCGATGGCGGTCAGACCTTGGATGTTGGCGATGAAAGCTTGCATGATCACTCCTTTGTAAAAGACTTTTTAGAACTGGATTTAGAGAAACGAAAACGAATTCGCTGATGCAGGCCCTGTCGCGTCAGTGCGTGTCGTGAGCCTGACCGATGTACACGAGCGTCAGCATCATGAAGATGAACGCCTGCAGCAACACGATCAGAATGTGGAAGACCGCCCACACGCTCCCCGCGATCACGTGGCCGATGAAGCCGAGGACCGTCGTGTCCGCGCCGAAATTCCAGAGACTGCCGAGCAAAGCGATCAGCAGGAACAGCAACTCGCCGGCGTACATGTTGCCGAAAAGCCGCATGCCGAGCGAAACGGTCTTGGCGACGAACTCGATGATGTTCAGTGCGAGGTTCGGGATCCACAGCAGCGGATGCGCGCCGAACGGTGCGGAGAGCAGTTCGTGCAGGAAGCCGCCTGCACCCTTGATCTTGAAGTTGTAGTAGATCATCAGCACGAACACGCCGAGCGCGATGCCGATGGTGCCGTTCAGATCGGCCGTCGGCACGATGCGGTGGTGCGAGATGACGCCCGACAGGCCCAGCAGGCCAATGAGGCGGCCCGGCAGGTCGACGGGGATGAAGTCGAGCGAGTTCATCAGCGCGACCCACACGAACACGGTCAGCGCGAGCGGTGCAATAAACGCGCGATTGCCGTGGATCATCGACTTCGATTGATCCTCGACCATCTCGACGAGCATCTCGATTGCGCACTGGAAGCGCCCCGGCACGCCGGGCGTGGCCTTGCGCGCGGCAAGACGCAGCACGAGGATGGTGATGACGCCGCAAACGATCGACCAGAACAGCGTGTCCAGATTCCAGACATGGATGTCGAAAATCGACGTCTGGTGCGAGGTGGAAAAGTTCTGCAAGTGATGCGCGATGTACTCGGACGGATCCGCCACGCGCGTGCCTTCGCTAGCTGCCATATCGTTAATGCCACCCAAATTGTCGAAAATCTTTCAGTGCAGCGCGAGCGCGACCCAATACGTCTTGAGCGCGATGAGATAGGTCACGAAAAGCGGCAACCACCGCACGTCGTGATACCAGAACGCGATTGCGACGAACATCGCAACCGTCACCCCCATCTTGAGCGCTTCGCCGATCATCCAACCGAAAATCGATCCGCCTGCGCCCGCTCTTCCAAGACGTGCCGCGAACAATGCGCTCGGCACCCAACAAATCGCTCCCCCGAGGAACGCCGACAGCGCAGCAGCACCCGGCGGCTCGTAAAACAGCCACCAAACCAGCGTTGCAACCAGGGACAAAACCATTTGCGCCATCACGACCCGGAACGGCGTGACGCGCGCTGGACGGCTCACTTTCGGGCCGAAGAGCTTTTCGGCCTCCGCCCGCGTGAGCGGAACGATATTTATATCTTGCTGCTCGGCATCCCACGCATCGTCGACATGTTCGACGTGACCGACGCGCGGCGCAGTGGAAACAGTCTGTGGCGCGCGTGCCTCGTGCCTTTCTTCCGGCTCTCGATCCGCCATCGCCTATCCGCCAAAAACGACTGCTCAAAGACCCATTTCCGACCCGCCGCCGCTTCGTCGCGCGCGCTTTCCATTACTTCGCCACGTGCGAGCTTCTTTCGACGTGCTTACGGGGCTGCCTAGCTAATAAATCCGGGCGATTGTAAGCGATACTCGCAGGCGATTCAAGACTTTAGGTCGAACGGCAAGATGGCGCGAACGGTGTCCGGGCGACCGCTCGCGCGGCGGCGGACACTGCCCGGTTGAATGCCCGTTGCAAGGCGGCTGCAAGTGGCGCGCGGGCTCGATCTCAGCAGATGTCAGCGCACGAGCCAGGCGCCGAACGCCGTTGCTACGATCCAGAACGGGATCGACAACAGATGGAACGCGGTCCAGGCGCCGCGCTCCTTGGCGAGCCGGATCGCAATGAGGTTCGCGAGCGAGCCGATGCCGAGACCGAACCCGCCGACGCTGACACCGAACGCCAGCGCGCGCCAGTCATGCGTGAACTCCGCCAGCATGATGGCCGCCGGAACATTGCTGATACCTTGCGATAACACGGAGCCTGCGACAAAAGCGCGCAGGGGTGTATCGATGCCGATGGCAGCGATGGTCGCCTTGATCGATGGCAGCGCCGCCACGCTGCGCAGGACGATGAACATCAGCACGAAGATCAGCAGGAGCGGCCAGTCGATCTTCAGCACGGCGTCGCGGCGCCAGAGAAGAAAGCCCAGTGCGATGGCGGCCACCCCGATCGCGGCGTGATGCGAATCGGCCAGCAGCACGAACGCCACGAAAAGCAGCCCCGCCGTCCCGGCGTACGCACGATCGACCGGTTGTGTCGCCGCATCGCGCGACAAATCGAGTGGGCGCGGTTCGAAGGCGAAAAACGCGACCGCATACAGCATGGCGGTCAATGCGGCGCAAAGCGGCAACAGCGCATCGACGAAAGCGCCGAACGAAACGCCGCTGGTCTGCCACAGAAACAGGTTTTGCGGATTGCCGAGCGGCGTCAGGATCGAGCCGGCGTTGACCGCCAGCGCCGTGAAAATCGCAAGCCGCTTGACCGGCAGCGGTGTCAGCCGGTTCAGCGACAGCACGAGCGGAACGACGACGAACAGCGCGACGTCGTTCGTCACGAGCATCGAGAGCCCCGCTGCCAACGCAATCACGAGGCCGGCGAGACCGCGCTCCGAATGCACGTGGTGGACGACGCGATGCGCGAGCCACATCAGAAAACCCGACAGTTCCACGGCTTTCGTCAGAATCAGCAGGCCCGCGAGCGTCTGAACGGTGGGCCAGTCGACGAGCCCGGGCAATGCGCGCCACGCCTGCGGATGCAGAGATTGCAGCAGAACGAGCGCCGCGACGAGAATGGCCAGGACTGGCTCGCTTGCAACAAATCCGACTATTTTGCGCAAACCGGGCATCCCGGCGCCGCGAGGCTTCTCGGCCGAACTCATGCGCTGGCGTTACCGCGCAAACGCGCGAGGATGCCTTCGAGCGCGTCGAGGCTGCCGAATTCGATCTGCACTTGACCGCGTCCGCGGCGGCCCAGTTTGATTTTCACGGCGGACGCGAGCAGATCGGATAGTTCCTCTTCGAGCCGGCGCGTGTCGCGGCCGCCGTCCTGACTCGCGCGCGCTTTCACCGTCGGTGCCGCTTTGGTCGTCACGTTGACGAGCCGCTCCGTCTCCCGCACCGACATCTGCTTGTTCACGACCTGGTTGGCGAGCGTGATTTGCGTCGCAGCGTCCACGGCCAGCAGTGCACGCGCATGCCCCATGTCGAGATCGCCGGCCAACAGCATCGTTTGAACCGGTGCAGCCAGATTGAGCAGCCGCAACAGGTTCGAGACAGCACTGCGCGAGCGTCCGACCGATTCGGCCGCTTGCTCGTGCGTGAAATTGAATTCATCGAGCAACCGTTGGATGCCCTGCGCTTCTTCGAGCGGATTCAGATCTTCGCGCTGGATGTTCTCGATGAGCGCCATGGCCGCCGCGGCCTGATCGGGCACGCTCTTGACGAGCACCGGCACCTCGTCGAGCCCGGCCAGGTGCGCAGCGCGGAATCGCCGCTCGCCCGCAATGATTTCGTACTTCTCCGCCGAGACAGGGCGCACGAGAATCGGCTGCATCAGACCTTGCGCGCGAATGCTCGCCGCGAGCTCCTGGAGGCTGCCCTCGTCCATGCGGGTACGCGGCTGATACTTGCCCGCCTGCAGGCGACTGAGCGGCAGCACATGCGGCGCGGCTTCGCTTTTGACCGCCGCGGCGATGTCAGGACTGCCGCCGAGCAGCGCCTCTAGACCTCGCCCCAACCCTTTCTTCTTCGCTACTGCATTCATTTCGCTTCCTCGTCTGCATTCCGTATCGCGGCTCAGAGCCCGCGCACGCGTTCAATCATCTCCGCACCGAACTGCACGTAGGCCTGCGCCCCGCGCGAAGCGCGGTCGAAGACGACGCCCGGCAGCCCATAGCTCGGCGCCTCTGCAAGGCGAACATTGCGTGGGATGACGACATCGAACACCTTGTCGCCGAAATGTTCCTTCAATTGATCCGAAACCTGCTGCTGCAGCGTGATACGCGGATCGAACATGACGCGCAGCAAGCCGATCACCTTCAAATCGCGGTTCAGGTTCGCATGGACCTGCTTGATCGTATTGACGAGGTCGGACAACCCTTCGAGCGCGAAGTATTCGCACTGCATCGGGATGACCACGCCGTGCGCCGCACATAAGCCGTTCAGCGTCAGCAGCGACAGCGCGGGCGGGCAATCGATGAGAACGAAGTCGTAGTCGTCGGCGACCAGTGCAATCGCCTCCTTCAACTGCTTCTCGCGATTTTCGACGCCGACGAGCTCGATTTCCGCCCCCGCGAGTTCGCGGTTCGCGGGCAGCACGTCGTAAGCGACCGCCTCGGGTTTGAGCCGCGCATCGGCCACCGAGACCCCATCGACAAGCACCTCGTAGACGGTGCTCTCGCATTTCGCCTTGTCGATGCCGCTACCCATCGTCGCGTTGCCTTGCGGATCGAGATCGATCAGCAATACCCGTTGCCCCTGCGATACGAGACTCGCGGCAAGGTTGACCGCCGTCGTCGTCTTGCCGACGCCGCCCTTCTGATTCGCGACGCAGAAGATTTTTGCCATCGTTTATTGGGTCCTAAGCGTGATAAGCGGAGCGATCGTCCGAGGCATGGGCTCGGGCACGATCTCGACCAAGTGCCGCTCGGCGTCGAGCAGCGGCACGTCTAGCCGAACGATCTGCGCCACGCGAACATCCGCCGGCAGCCGCGCAATCTCGGCATCGGGACGCACACCTTTCATGGCCCAGATCGACCCTCGCTCGCTGACGAGGTGCCGCGCAAGTGTAACGAAATCGGAGAGCTCTGCGAACGCACGGGAGACGATCGCGTCGAATTTTCCCGCGACTTCCACGCCCGGACGCAGCGTTTCCACCCTGCCCGTCACGACCGAGACGTTGGAGAGTTTCAGCTCCGCCTTCACCTGCGCCTGAAACGCCGTTTTCTTTTGAACGATATCGTTCAAGGTAACGGCCCGTTCGGGAAAGACGATCGCGAGGACGATGCCGGGCAAGCCGCCGCCCGATCCCACATCGAGGATGCTGTCGCCGGCGTGCGCGGCAAGATGCGGCGCGACCGAAAGCGAGTCCAGGACGTGTTGGATCAGCATCTGCCGCGGGTCGCGTATCGCCGTGAGGTTGTAGACGGCGTTCCACTTCGACAGCAGGCCCAGGTAATCGAGCAACCGCTCGGACTGCTCGCCGGACAACGCCAAACCAAGCTTCGCCACCCCCGAATCCAGCAGGCTGCGCAACGTGTCTCGATCCAGCGTCTGCCCCGCTCCCTTGCGCGATGACGTCATCGCGCCGGCGACGCGGCGTTCGGGCCGCCATCGTCGTGAGTCACAGGCTCCGGCCGCCGGCCAAGCCCTTTCTTCAGATGAACCATCAGCAGGGAGATCGTCGCCGGCGTAATGCCCGAGATGCGCGATGCCTGGCCGATCGTTTCCGGCCGGAATTGCTCGAGCTTTTGACGCGCCTCGAACGATAGGCCGCGCACAGCCGCGTAGTCGATGCGATCCGGCAGGCGCGTGTTTTCGTTCGCCTCGTTGCGCTCGATCTCGTCGGCTTGGCGATCGATATAGCCCTGGTACTTGATGCCGATCTCGATCTGCTCCTCGATCTGCGCAAGCAGGACCCGATCGTCGGCCAGCGGCGCATCCGGCCCGCACCCACCCTCGCGCAGCGCACAGATGCCTGCGTAACTGACGCCCGGGCGGCGCAGCAGGTCCGCCAAGCTGTACTCGTGATCGATCGGCTTGCCGAGCAGCGCGGTCGCCTCGGCCGCGGACAGCGTCTTCGGATTCACCCAGGTCATCCTCAGACGTTCTGTTTCACGTGAAACAGCATCCCGCTTGCGAGAGAACGCCTCCCAGCGTGCATCGTCGACGACGCCGAGCTCGCGTCCGATCTCGGTCAGGCGCATATCGGCATTGTCTTCGCGAAGGCTCAGACGATATTCGGCCCGGCTCGTGAACATCCGATACGGCTCCGACACACCGCGTGTGACCAGATCGTCGACGAGGACCCCTAGATAGGCCTCATCGCGCCGCGGGCTCCAGGCGTCTTTCTCCTGCACATGGCGTCCCGCATTGATGCCGGCGAGCAAACCCTGCGCCGCCGCCTCCTCGTAGCCTGTGGTGCCGTTGATCTGACCGGCGAAGAACAACCCTTTGATCGCTTTCGTTTCGAGCGACGCTTTCAGCCCGCGCGGATCGAAGTAGTCGTACTCGATGGCATAGCCGGGCCGAAGGATATGCGCGTTCTCCAGGCCACGCATCGAACGGACGAGCGCCAACTGAACGTCGAACGGCAGGCTCGTCGAAATACCGTTGGGATAAAACTCGTTCGTCGTCAGCCCCTCGGGCTCTAGAAAGATCTGATGAGAAGCCTTCGTCGCAAATCGATGGATCTTGTCCTCGATCGACGGGCAGTAGCGCGGGCCCACGCCTTCAATGACCCCGGTATACATCGGTGACCGGGCCAAGCCGCCACGAATGATCTCGTGCGTCTGCTCGTTCGTATGCGTGACCCAGCACGGCACCTGACGCGGATGTTGTTCTGCTCGGCCCAGAAACGAGAAGACAGGGACCGGATCGAGATCCCCGGGCTGCTCTTCCAGCACGGAAAAGTCGATCGTACGGCCGTCGATACGCGGGGGCGTCCCCGTCTTCAACCGCCCTTGCGGCAGCTTCAATTCCTTGAGCCGGGCGGACAGCGATACGGCGGCAGGATCGCCGGCGCGGCCTCCGGTGTAATGATTGAGGCCGACGTGAATCTTGCCGTCGAGGAACGTACCGGCCGTCAACACCACCGCACGCGCGCGGAAACGAATGCCGACTTGCGTCACGGCGCCGACCACGCGGTCGCCCTCCACGATCAAATCCTCGACCGCCTGCTGAAACAGACTCAAATTCGGCTGATTCTCGAGCCGATGGCGGATCGCCTGTTTGTACAAGAGGCGGTCGGCTTGCGCGCGCGTCGCGCGTACGGCAGGCCCTTTCGACGAGTTGAGAATGCGGAATTGAATCCCGGCCTCATCGGTTGCGGCCGCCATTGCGCCGCCGAGCGCGTCGACTTCCTTGACCAGATGGCCTTTGCCAATACCGCCGATCGACGGATTGCAGCTCATCTGACCGAGCGTTTCGATGTTGTGGGTCAACAGCAGCGTCTTTGCGCCCATGCGCGCGGAGGCCAAAGCGGCCTCCGTGCCGGCATGACCGCCGCCGACAACGATGACGTCAAATTCAGTGGGATAAAGCATTGTGGATCCCGCGACGAGAACGCGCGCGGGCCATTCGAGAGCGGAGATGCGCGAAATTATAACGGGTTCGGGAGGATCGCGATTCGCGTTCTCGGGGCTATGGCCTGTCGACGCGGGTTTATAGAGGCGAAGCCAAGCGTTGTTTCACGTGAAACAGCCCCCGCATTTCGCCCCCCGTCGTCACGCCCTCTTTCTGGCGAGCCCCAGATAAGTCTCGATGATCTGCGGATTGGCGGCCAGCTCCGCCGCCGCCCCTTCCAAGACGACCTCGCCCGTCTCCAGCACGTAGCCATAGTCCGAGATCTGCAGCGCCGCGCGCGCGTTCTGTTCGATCAGCAGTATGGCGACGCCCGTCTGCCTGAGCGCGCTGACGACGTGGAAGATTTCCTTGACGATGAGCGGCGCGAGCCCAAGACTCGGTTCGTCGAGCATGAGCAGATCGGGTTTGCCCATCAATGCACGACCGAGCGCCAGCATCTGCCGCTCGCCGCCGGAAAGCGTGCCCGCGGCTTGCCGACGTCGCTCTTTCAGCCGCGGAAAAAGTGCAAAGACCGGTTCGAGCTGATCGAGAAAATTCCGCTCGCCTGCGCGCTTGCGCCGATAGGCGCCCAGCACGAGGTTGTCCTCCACCGACATCGTCGAAAACAGCTCGCGCTTTTCCGGAACGAGGCATAGGCCGAGCGCAACGCGGGCTTCGATGGGCAAACTCGTCACGTCGGCATCGCGATACCGCAACTCGCCCGCCGAGTGGCCCGTCAGCGGCAGCGCACCCATGATCGCATTGAGCAGCGTCGACTTACCCGCACCGTTGGGACCGATCACGCTGACGATTTGCCCCGGCCACACGGCAATCGAGACATCGTGCAGTGCTTCGACTTTTCCGTAGCGCACCGATAAACCCGCCACAGCGAGGATCGGCCCAGCCATCGTTGCGTCCATGTCAATCCACTCCGCCGAGATAAGCCTCGAGGACCGCTGGATCGTTCTGAATATCCCGCGGCAGCCCTTCGGCGATGCGCGTGCCGAATTCCATGACCACGAGCCGGTCGGCAAGATTCATCACGAAATCCATGTCGTGTTCGACGAGCAGCACACTCATGCCTTCCGCCTGCAATTTGCGCAGCAACTCGGCGAGTCTTTGCTTCTCCTGGTATCGCAGGCCGGCCGCCGGCTCGTCGAGCAGCAGCAGCGCCGGATCGCAGCACAGTGCACGTGCAATTTCCAGGATGCGCTGCTGCCCTAGCGAAAGGCTGCCTGCCTCCTCGTACAAGTGCGCCTCCAGACCGACTCGCGCCAGCTGGCGCGCGGCCTCGGCCATCAGGCGCGCTTCCTCCGCGCGATTGAGCCGCGCGATGCTACGCCAGACGCCGGCCGATCCGCGCAAGTGCGCGCCGATCGCAACGTTTTCGAGCACGGTCATCCCGGGCAGCAGCTTGACGTGCTGAAACGTGCGCCCGATCCCCCGCCGAACGATTTCGCGCGCGTTGAGCGTATCGATGCGTTCGCCCGCAAACCGAATCGTGCCGTGCGTCACCGGCGACACGCCTGTCACGAGGTTGAACGTGGTCGACTTTCCGGCGCCGTTCGGTCCGATGAGTCCGACGATCTGCCCCGCTCTCACCTCGAAACTGACATCGTCGACGGCCACGAGACCGCCGAACGTCTTGCGCGCCCGCTCGACGACAAGCAACGGTTCACCGGCCTTTGGTTTTGTGCGTTGCGGCAAAACTGCTGCCTGTTCAGGCACGCGCGCGGCCGGGGCCCTCGGGAAGGCCCGTGCCACGAAGGGCCAGACGCCTTGCCGCGCATGCTGCAGTAGCAGCACCATGAGAATGCCGAATACGATGACTTCGAAATTGCCGCTTTGGCCGAGCAGCACGGGCAGGATCGATTGCAAATAGTCCTGGAGGATCGTGAGGATGGCGGCGCCCAATATCGCACCCCAGACGTGCGCTACGCCGCCCACGACCGCCATGAACAGATATTCGATGCCGTGGTTGAGCCCGAATGGCGTGGGATTTACCGCACGCTGCAAATGCGCATAGAGAAACCCGGAAATCGAGGCAAGCACGGCCGAGTAGACGAAGATCACGACGCGCATCCACGCCGTATTGACGCCCATGGCCTCCGCCATCGTGCCGGCGCCGCGCAGCGCGCGGATGGCGCGTCCGGGCCGGCTGTTCAGCAAGTTCTGCACGGAGAGTACCGCTGCGAGCACGACGATCCAGATGACGTAGTAGATGCTGCGGCCCGAAGCGAGCGACACGCCGAACAGCGAGAGCGGCGGGATACCGCTGATCCCGTCGTATTTGCCGAGCGCTTCCAGATTCCCGAACAGGTAATACAGCGAGAGCCCCCAGGCGATGGTCCCCAGCGGCAGGAAATGCCCCGATAGACGCATCGTGACCGCGCCGATGACGAACGCGACGAGCGCCGTCAGCGCGATGCCGACAAAGAGCGCCACCCACGGGGAGATGCCCAGCCGCGTGGTCAGAAACGCACTCGCGTAGGCACCCACGCCGACGAACGCCGCCTGGCCGAAGCTCGTCATGCCGCCGATGCCGGTCAGCAAGACGAGGCCGATGGCCACGATCGAATAGAGTCCGATGTAGTTGAGCAGCGTGATCCAATACTCCGGCGCACTCAGCGGCCCCGGCAACACCGGTAGCGCGAAGATCGCCACGAGAAAGAACCAGAACGGCTTGGCGAGCCAGGCCGGGCGCCTCGTCGCAGTCATGTCAGTCTTCGTCCTCTTCGACGTGCGGGCTTGCCAGGCTGCGCCAGAGCAGTACCGGGATGATGACGGTGAACACGATCACCTCTTTGTAAGCACTCGCCCAGAACGACGAATACGATTCGAGCAGTCCGACGAGCAGCGAGCCGGCGGCCGCGAGCGGATAGCTGACGAGGCCGCCGATGATCGCCCCGACGAACCCCTTCAGGCCGATCAGGAAGCCCGAGTCGTAATAGATCGTGGTGAGCGGCGCGACGAGCACACCCGACAAGGCGCCGAGTGCGGCTGCCAGCGTGAACGCGAGCCGTCCGGCTTGCGCGGTGCCGATGCCGACGAGCCGCGCCCCCAGACGGTTCACCGCGGTGGCGCGCAAGGCCTTGCCTGAAATCGAGCGGTCGAAATAGATGTACAGCGCGACGATGAGCGCAAGCGTCGTCAGCACGACCCATACGCTCTGCCCCGCCATCGTCAGCGCGCCGACCGTGAATGTCGCATCCGAGAACGGCGTCGTGCGCGATCCTTCCGCGCCGAACATCCACAGACCGAGCCCGACCATCGCGAAGTGCACCGCGACGGCAACGATCAGGAGCAGCAGCGTCGAGCCCTGCGCGATCGGCTCGTACGCTAGCCGGTAAATGAACGGCCCCATCGGCACGACGATAAGCAGCGTCAACGCCACTTGCGCGAGCATCGGCATCGGCTGCGCGCTCAAACGCACGTTGACCAGATAGACCGCCAAAGGAAAGATCAGATATCGGCCCGCAAGCAGCGCGACATGGCGAATCATGCCCTGCGTGCGGCCAGGCCGACGCAGCAGCCCCAGCGCTTGCGTGACGAAGCATGCCGCGCCGAGCGCCATCAGCAGGAGCGTCGTGGGCGGCAACTTGTTTGCCTGCAGCGCCGCGAGCGTGAGTGCGCCGTAGGAGACGAACTCCCCTTGCGGGATGAAGATGACGCGCGTCACCGAAAAGACAAGCACGAGCGCCAGCGCGAGCAGCGCATAGACGGCACCCGTCGTCACGCCATCCTGAGCCAGGATGGCCGCGATCGATAGATCCATGCTTCGTTGTCCCGACCTATTCGCCGACGACCTTCCACTTCCCATCGACGATCTGCACCATCACGCGTGCACGCTTGTCGAAGCCGTTGTGATCGGTCGGGGTAATCGTCATGATGCCGTGCGAAACGGGCAGGCTTTTGATTCCTTCGAGCGCGGTGCGCAACGCCGCGCGGAACTCCGGCGTGCCGGGTTGGGCGCTTTTCAGCGCGACGGGGATCGCCTGCTGCAGCATCTGGCCCGCGTCCCACGCGTGGCCGCCGAACGTGACGACCGACCCGGCGCCGTACTTGCCTTCGTAGGCGCTCTTATAAGCGAGCGCCGACTTCTTCACGGGGTTCGCATCGGGCAGTTGATCCGCTACGAGGATCGGACCGACCGGCAGCACTTCCCCGTCGCAGTCCTTACCGCACACGCGCAGAAAATCGTTGTTCGCCACGCCGTGCGTCTGATAGACCTTGCCCGTGTAGCCGCGCGCCTTCAGTTCCTTGGCCGGCAACGCGGCCGGCGTGCCCGAGGCCGCGATCAGCACCGCATCGGGCCGCACGCCGATGGTCTTGAGCACCTGCCCCGTCACCGAGGTATCCGTGCGGGCATAGCGCTCGTCACTGACGAGCTTGAGCCCGTGTTCGCCCGCGGCTTTCGTGAACGCCTGATGCCAGCTTTCGCCATAGGCGTCGGTAAAGCCGATGAAGCCCACCGTCTTGACCCCGTGCGAGCGCATGTAGCTTGCTATCGCATCGGCCATGAGACTGTCGTTTTGCGGCGTCTTGAACGCCCAGCTGCGCTTGGCATCGACGGGCTGCACGATGTTGGCCGAAGCGGCCATCGAGATCATCGGCGTTTTCGCTTGGGAGACGACATCGAGCATGGCCATCGAGTTCGGCGTGGTGCTCGAGCCGACGATGACGTCGACGTGGTCCTCGTCGATGAGCTTATGCGCGTCCTGAACAGCCTTGGTTGTATCGGATGCATCGTCGAGCACGATGTACTGCACGCTCTTGCCGCCGATTTCCTTCGGCAGCAGCTCGATGGTGTTTTTCTCGGGAATGCCGAGCGATGCCGCCGGCCCCGTGGCGGACAAGACAACGCCGACTTTCACCTGCGCGAACGCGGTACCCCAGGCGCAGACCAGTGCCGCGATCGTGCCGTTACATACCCACTGCTTCATCGTCATTGCGGATCTCCAGACGCTTCGTTCGAAAGCGTTGTTGTTGTAGCCGGTCTGTCCGGCGATCTGAATCGATTCGTACACCGAAAGAAAAACGCCAATCGTAGCGTGAAGCGCGGCGCGCAGCGGCAAAAACACGCAAGCGTTGCCGCACCGCGGGCCACACTGGCGCGACGGCGCTGGAAAAGAAAAGGAAACGGGGGGAAAGCGGTGCGTTTCGTTCGATGGCGAAACGCAACGATGCGAATGGCGACCGGCCTCGGCAGCTCGCGTGCCGGTGCTGAAAAGCGAACGGCAAAATAAAAGCGCTGTTGGATCTCTCCAACAGCGCCTTCGTCCGGGCACTGAGTGCCTCGATTGTCTCCTCGTTCTCCACCTGCAAATTCGGTGCATCAGAACTGGAACGAAGATTAAACGCCCCCGTCTGGGGCGACAACCTAGCACTTTCCCTAGTGGTGTGCATTCGCGCGCGATTCATACGCATTGCGCACGCGAAACGCACTGACTTCGCACTCACGCACGCAGCATACGCACGCGGGACACGATCTCACCGACGATGCCGCGCCGGAACGCGAGTACGCATACGATGAAGATGAAGCCCACGACGATCGTCGTCGATTCGCCGAGCGTGTTGAACCAGGTGATGCCTGTCGCCGACGCGAGGACCGCGCCGATATCGCCGAGCCGGTCCTCGAGCGTGATGATGATCGTCGCACCGAGGACGGGCCCGAACAGCGTGCCCATCCCGCCAACGAGCGTCATCAGCACGACGAGCCCCGACATCGTCCAATGCGCATCGCTGAGCGTCTCGAAGCCGAGCACGAGTACTTTGAGCGAACCCGCGAGGCCCGCGAGCCCGGCCGAGAGCACGAAGGCGAGCAGCTTGAAGCGGTCGGTGTCGTAGCCGAGCGAAACGGCCCGCGGCTCGTTCTCGCGAATGGCCGTCATCAGTTGTCCGAACGGCGAATGAACGATGCGTACGATCAGCGCAAAGGCGAGCGTCACGACCACGAGCACGAGGTAATAGAGCGCGACATCGGAAGACAGATCGATCGCCTTGAACAACGTTCCGCGCGGCACGCCTTGCAGGCCATCCTCGCCGTGCGTGAACGGCGCCTGCAAATAGATGAAGTAGATCATCTGCGCGAAGGCGAGCGTGACCATCGCGAAATAGATACCCTGCCTCCGAATCGCAAAGAGTCCGACGACGAACCCCAGCAGCGTCGCGGCCGCGGTGCCGGCGATGACACCGACGAGCGAAGGAAAGCCGAGCGACTGTATCGCGAAGCCCGTGACGTAGCCGGCGGTGGCAAGAAACATCGCATGGCCGAACGACAGCAACCCCGTATAGCCGATCAGCAGATTGAAGGCCGCCGCGAAGAGCGCGAAGCAAAGCACCTTCATGACGAACACGGGATAGACGCCGACCCACGGCGCGATCAGGAGGCCCGCGAAGAGCAGGCCATAGAGCGCTTTTCTCTGCATCACCGTTCCTTGCCGAAAAGACCCGCGGGACGCACGAGCAGCACGAGCGCCATGATGACGAAGACCACAGTGGACGAGGCCTGCGGATAGAACACGCGCGTGAACCCTTCGACGACACCGAGCATCAAACCCGTCAGGATCGAGCCCATGATCGAACCCATGCCGCCGATCACCACGACCGCGAACACGGTGATGATCATCGATTGCCCCATCAGCGGCGAGACCTGAATGACGGGCGCCGCCAGCACCCCCGCGAAAGCCGCGAGCGCCACCCCGAAACCGTACGTGAGCGTGATCATGAGCGGCACGTTCACGCCGAATGCCTCGACGAGCTTCGGGTTTTCGGTGCCCGCGCGCAGATAGGCGCCAATGCGCGTCTTCTCGATGACGAACCAGGTGACGAAGCAAACGACGAGCGAAGCCACCACGACCCATGCGCGATAGTTCGGCAGCAACATGAATCCGACGTTCGTTGCGCCCGCAAGCAACTCGGGAACGTCGTAGGGCTGCCCCGAGGAACCGTAAAGCGAGCGGAATATCCCTTCGATGACGAGCGTGAGGCCGAACGTCAGCAGCAGACCATAGAGATGGTCGAGCCGGTAGAGCCAGCGAAGCATCGTGCGCTCGACCACGATACCGAACGCGCCCACGACGAGCGGCGCCAGCACGAGCATCGCCCAGTAGGGCAGGCCGAGATAGTTGAACCCCATCCAGGCGAGCATCGCGCCAAGCATGAACAACGCGCCGTGCGCGAAGTTGATCACGTTGAGCATGCCGAAGATGACCGCCAGCCCCAGGCTCAGGATCGCGTAGAACGATCCGTTGACGAGCCCGAGCAAGAGCTGGCTCAGCATCGCGGGCAACGGAATGCCGAAGATGTCCATTTAACCTGCCGTCGAAAAAGGGTAGCCGCGCGCGAAAAGCGCGGCGCGCATCGTCATCGCGCGCCGCGCACTACGTCTACTTCCAGAGGTCGCACTGCGTTTCCGCCTTCGTACCGAACGCCTGGTCGCCCGGGATCGTCGCCTTCAGCATGTAGTAGTCCCATGGCTTCTTCGACTCGCCCGGCGTCTTCACCTGGAACAGATACATGTCGTGCTGCATGACACCGTCGGGGCGCACCGTACCCTTCGCATAGAAATCGTCGATCGGCTGCTTGTGCAACTGAGCCATGACCTTGTCGGGATCGGTCGAACCGACGGCCTTCACGGCGTTCAGATAAGTCATCGTCGCGGAGTAGTCGGCCGCTTGCAGGCTCGAAGGCATCTTGCCCGTCTTCTTGAAGTACTTCTCGGCCCATTCGCGCGACTTCGCGTTCTGATCCCAATACCAGCTGTCCGTCAACAACAGACCTTGCGCCGTCGGCAGCCCGACGCTGTGCACATCGTCGATGAACATCAGCAGTGCCGCGATCTTCATCGTCTTCGTGATGCCGAACTCCTTCGCCGCCTTGAGCGAGTTCACGGTGTCGCCACCCGCGTTGGCCAAGCCGAGCACCTGAGCCTTCGATGCCTGAGCCTGAAGCAGGAACGACGAGAAATCGGAGGCCGAGAGCGGATGGAAAGCATGACCCAGCACCTTCCCGCCGTTCTTTTCGACGACCTCGGTCGTATTCTTGTCCAGCGATTTGCCGAACGCATAATCGGCCGTCAGGAAGTACCACGTCTTGAAGCCCTGCTTCACGATCGCGGAGCCCGTACCGCGTGCGAGCGCGGTCGTGTCGTATGCGTAGTGGATCGTATAGGGCGTGCACTGCTTGTTCGTCAGCGCATCGGTGCCGGCGCCGATCGAGAAGTACGGCCGCTTCTTCTCCTTGATGACCTCGTCCATCGACAAGGCGGTCGCCGAGTTCGTCCCGCCGATCAGCATATCGAGACCTTCGGTGTCGATCCACTTGCGCGCTGCGGAAGCGGCGATGTCGGCTTTGTTCTGGTGGTCCTGGGTCAGCAGCTTGATCGGCAACCCATTGACCTTGCCCCCGAAGTCGTCGATGGCCATCTGGATCGCCGTCGCGCCACCCTTGCCGTCGATGTCGGCATACAGTCCCGACATATCGGTGACGAAACCGATCGTGACTTGAGTCTCAGCCGCGGTAGCCTGCTGCGCCGCGAGCCCGGCGGCGAGCGCGGTGGCGGTCAGCGCGAGTGTGCGTGCAGTGCTTGCGAACAAACTGCTTCTCATCAGAATCTCCTTCGCTTATGGTTGTTCGTGCAACTATTTTGACGCATGCGCCGCGCCGCGCCGCATGCAAGGAAACGCTTGTGGGGCCTTAAACGCCGAGCAGATCGTGCAGCACGGGCATCTTGCGTTCGAGCTCGCTCGCTTCGAAGTGCTCGACGATGCCGCCGTGTTCCATGACATAGAACCGGTCCGCAAGCGGTGCCGCGAAGCGAAAGTTCTGCTCGACCATGACGATGGTATAGCCGCGCGCCTTCAGTGTCAGGATCATGCGCGCCAATGTCTGCACGATGACGGGCGCGAGCCCCTCGGAGATCTCGTCGAGCAGCAGCAGGTTCGCCCCGGTGCGCAAGATACGCGCCACGGCCAGCATCTGCTGCTCCCCGCCCGACAGCCGCGTGCCCTGGCTTGCGCGCCGCTCCTTCAGGTTCGGGAACATCGTGTAGATCTCGTCGATCGGCATCGCGTCCTTGCCTGCGCCCACCGGCGGCGGCAGGATCAGATTCTCTTCGCAGGACAGGCTCGAAAAGATACCGCGTTCCTCGGGGCAGTATCCGACACCGCAGTGCGCGATCTTGTGCGTGGGCAAACCGATCGTCTCGCGCTCGCCGATGCGTATCGAACCTGTACGGCGCCCCGTGAGGCCCATGATCGCGCGCAGCGTCGTGGTGCGCCCTGCGCCGTTGCGGCCAAGCAGCGTCACGACTTCGCCGCGGTTCACCGTGAGATCGACGCCATGCAGGATGTGCGACTCGCCGTACCACGCTTGCAGGCCCGCAATGGTCAGTGCGGGCGTGCCCTGCGGCGCGGCGGCTGCCGCTCGCGCATCGGCTTCTACGTTTTGATGCGCCATCTGGTTCATCCGTGCGCCCCTGTGAGGGCGGCCTCGGCGCTGCCCATGTACGCCTGCATCACGAGCGGATTCTTCGAGACTTCCGCATAGCTGCCTTCGGCCAGCACCTCGCCGCGCTGCAAAACCGTGATCGTATCGGAGATGCCCGCGATCACGTTCATGTTGTGCTCGACCATGAGGATGGTCCGGCCCGCCGAGACCTTCTTGATGAGCGCGGTCACGCGATCGACATCTTCGTGTCCCATGCCCTGTGTCGGCTCGTCGAGCAGCATGAGTTCCGGCTCCATGGCCAGCGTCGTCGCGATTTCGAGCGCGCGCTTGCGGCCGTACGACAACTCGACGGTCGGCGTGTCGGCAAAATCGGTCAGACCCACTTGCGACAGCAGATCGTGGGCCTGCGCGTCGAGCGCCTCCAACGTGCGCTCCGAGCGCCAGAAGTGGTATGCGGTGCCGAGCGTACGCTGCAAACCCACGCGAACATTCTGCAAGACCGTCAAATGCGGAAACACGGCCGATATCTGGAACGAACGAATGATGCCCCGCCGCGCAATCTGGGCGGGCCGCTCGCGCGTGATATCGACATGGTTGAAAACGATTTGGCCCGCGCTGGGTTCGAGAAACTTGGTCAACAGGTTGAAGCAGGTCGTCTTGCCCGCGCCGTTCGGGCCGATCAGCGCATGGATCGAGCCACGGCGCACGCGCAGGTTCACGCCGTTCACGGCCGTGAATCCTTTGAATTCCTTGGTGAGCCCGCGCGTTTCGAGAATCGTGTCGCCGAGAATCATGTCCCCTTCCATGCCGAAGTTGGGCGTTGCGCCGCTTTATCACGCGCGCCGGGTGGGCGCGTCGCATCGGAACGGGGTTTGGGTGTCAAGACGCAAGCCCCGCCATTTTTTGGCATGGTGCATCATTGCGGGAAGGTCGGCCCCGCACCATGCGGCATCGGGAATTGTCCCCCCAATGATGCAGCGCATTCATCGGGATTTGCACTTAGGTTTGTTTACGTAATGCGGGACACGAAACGCCGGCCTATTCCTGTTCGGGCGTAATGGCCGCCTGCTCCAGCGAGCGAGCGAGCGCCTCTCTGACCGGGACAGGCAATTTTAGGGACTCGATGGAAATGTCGGCGAGCAATCCCGGATCGACCTTTGGATTGGACGAACCGTCGCCTCGGCCGAGCATCGAAAGAATTTCCGCGTAATGCGCGGCGCGGAGTTTCCGTCCGTCCCATGCCTGTCGTGCAGCTGATAGCGCCTGGCGTTGCTCGCTTTGCTCGCCTTGCGAAGGCGGCAGCATGCCGGCAATCCGGACGAGCGCTGCGAGCCAGTGACGCTGGCTATGGGCGGGGAGGTGCGATGACAATGCCAGCATGTCCGAAAATATCGTCCGCAGCTCCTCGACGTTGCTCGGGTCGACGGCTCGATGGGCCGGATGCTCGACCGCCCCCTTCCGGGCGCCGCCCGGAACTTCGCCGAGCGGCGGCGGTTCGTCGAACAGCCCGTCGAATGTGATCGAACGCGCGATCGAGTCCAGGATTTGAGCGTAGCTGCCGTCGTCCATCGTTGCTGCTCCCCAGGACTGCCGCGCGCGATCGAGCGTCTTTGCGCGCAACGCGGCCGCGCGTGCCTCCTCCTTTGTTGCTGAAACCCGCAGACCGCGCATGGCACCGCCGATTCCCCGTACCGGACCGAGGAGTTTTGCGAGTGCACCGTTATTCGCACGATGCGTCGGCGCGTGCGCCGGTGTTTCGGGAGGGTGATTCACCGGATGAGCCGGCTCACCGTCACCTCCGCCCGTCGCACGGGGGCCAGTCCGTCCAATATCGTTTCCCATCAGCGAAGCTCCGCACTGTTTGATTTCGACAGTGGGAACTCTAGCCATTGCGCCAACGCAAATGGCCGGTTTTCACGAAGCGAACACCGCTGCACCGAAAAGGTTTTCATCGTCGCTCGCCGTGCATTGGCTATGGGCTATGTCTTCGCGTCGGTGAGACGCCCGACTAATTGGCCAGCCAATACGTCCGCTGTACCGGGCGCAACCTGTGGATCGGCATTAATTGCGGATATGCCTTGATCCGCTCGCCGGTCGGCGCGTCATCTCGCTCGCACGCTCCGCGATCATCAATGTCGGCGAATTCGTGTTGCCCGATGTGATCGTCGGCATCACCGACGCATCGACAACGCGCAGCCCCGCTACCCCGATCACGCGCAAACGGGAATCGACGACAGCGGCGGGATCGTCGGCGACGCCCATGCGGCAGGTTCCGACCGGATGAAAGATCGTCGTGCCTACCGCACCGGCTGCCTTGACGAGCTCGTCCTCGGTCTGGAATTCGATGCCCGGGATGATCTCCTGCGGCATGTAGCGCGCGAGCGCGGGCGAAGCCACGATGCGCCGCGTGAGCCGCAGTGCATTGGCGGCCACATGGCGATCGTAGTCGGTCGACAGATAGTTGGGTGCAATGAGCGGCGGCGTGCTCGCATCGGGCGATTGGATATGGATACTGCCGCGCGAAGTCGGCCGAAGATGGCAAGCCGATGCGGTAAACGCATTGAAGCGATGCAGCGGCTCGCCGAAGCGGTCGAGCGAGAGCGGCTGCACGTGATATTCGATATCGGGACGCGTGATCGACACATCGTCGGGGCACGACTTGGCGAACGCGCCAAGCTGCGAAGGCGACATCGACATCGGGCCGCTGCGCGAGAACGCATATTGCGCGGCGATCCACAGCTTGCCCCACCAGTGGGCCGACAGCGTATTGAGCGTGCGTACGCCTTGCACGCGGTAGGCCATGCGCAACTGCAAGTGATCCTGCAAGTTCTCGCCGACGCCCCGCAGATCCTGCACGACACCGATACCCAGCCGCTGAAGACGCGCGCCATTGCCGATGCCCGACAGCTCGAGCAGCTGCGGCGAATTGACGGCACCGGCTGCGACGACGACCTCGCCGCGCGCACGCGCGACGAACTCGCGCATTCCCCCGTCACTGCCGCGGCTGCCGCGCCGATAGGCCACCCCGACACACCGCCTGCCCTCGAACACGAGCCGATTCACGTGCGCATCGGTGACGATCGTGAGATTGGGCCGAGCAAGCGCCGGCCGCAGAAACGCCTTGGAGGCATTCCAGCGCACGCCGCGCTTCTGATTGACTTCGAAATACCCGACGCCGGTGTTGTCCCCGCGATTGAAATCGTCGGTGGCGGGAATGCCCGCTTGCCGAGCGGCCTCGTGAAATGCCTCGAGCACTTTCCACTTCAGGCGTTGCCGCTCGACGCGCCAGGGACCGCCCACGCCGTGCCATGTGTCGCCGCCGGCGTGGTGATCTTCGCTGCGCTTGAAAACCGGCAGAACCGCATCCCACGACCATGAAGCGTCGCCTGTGATGCGCGCCCATTCGTCATAGTCCTCGCGCTGACCGCGCATATAGATCATGCCGTTGATCGACGACGAGCCGCCGAGCACACGTCCGCGCGGATACGATAATGCGCGCCCGTTCAGGCCCGGTTCGGCGCAGGTGCGATAGAGCCAATCGGTGCGTGGGTTGCCGATGCAGTACAAATAGCCGACCGGAACATGAATCCAGTGATAATCGTCCTTGCCGCCCGCCTCGATCAGCAGCACGCTTGCGCTGCTGTCCTCGCTGAGCCGCGCGGCAAGAACGCACCCCGCGGTGCCCGCGCCGACGACCACATAGTCGAATTCGCCGGCTGAAATCGTCTCTTTGTCCATGGCGCACTCCCCGCGGTTGCTCGTCGCTCGCAAGCGTACGCGCCCGTGATCGTGGAAATCCAATGAGTTCTGTTCAATTGCGATATAAGCCGCGCTAATATCGCGGCATGGACCTGACATTGCTGCGTGCGTTCGTCACCGTCGCCCGCGTCGGCAATCTGACGCGGGCGGCCGCGCAGCTGCACCTCACCCAGCCGGCCGTCAGTCTGCAACTGAAGAATTTGCAGGAAACGCTCGGCGTGGCGCTGTTTTCACGTACGGCGCACGGGCTCGTTCTGACGCGCGACGGACAAGTGTTGCTGCCCCATGCGGAACGCGCGCTCGCGGCGGCCGGCGATGTCGAGCGGGCGGCGGCGGCACTACGTCAGGAAGTGCGCGGCAAGCTGCGTATCGGTACGATTCTCGATCCCCATTTCCTGCGCCTGGGCGGGTTTCTGAAGCAGCTCGTGGAAACCTATCCTCAGATCGAAACAGCGCTACGCCATGGGATGTCGGGCTGGGTGGCGCAGGAGATCCGCGCCCGCGAGCTCGATGTCGGCTACTACATCGGCCAACCGGTCGAAGACGGCATGCCCGAAGGGCTCTTCCATACGGCCACACTCACGCGCTTTCAATACCGCGTACTGGCGCCGGCCGGCTGGAAGGACCGTGTGAGCCGGGCAAGCGATTGGCGCGCGCTGGCCGCCCTGCCGTGGATATGGACGCCGGCCGCATCGGCGCATCAGCGCTTGTTGTCGCGCCGCTTCGCCGAAGCCGGGGCAAGCCCCGTCAAAGTTGCCGAGGTCGATCAGGAAACGTCGATGCTCGATCTCGTGAAATCCGGCGTCGGGCTGACGCTCGCGCGCGATTCGATCGCCCTTGCGGAAGCACACGCGCATGGACTGACGATAGTCGAAGGCATTACGGTGCCGACCGAACTCACGTTGATCGCGCTCGCGGCGCGCATGGACGAGCCGCCTATCGCTGCCGCGTTCAAGCTCGCGGAAGCGCAATGGGCGACTTGAGCGATCGAGCCGATCAGCCGGCTTTGCGGCGCATGTCCGACGAAAAGCCGCGCTGGGCACATCACTGCGGGATCTGTGAAAAAATGCCTGTTGGGCTGGCGACCGTCGCGGCGAGGATAAGCGCCGCCGGGCCGCCCCACTGAGAGGAAATTCCCATGATTCATAAGCTGACTTCCGAGGAACGTGCCCGGCAGATGACCGAGCTGCAGGGTTGGCTGCCCGTCAACGGCCGCGACGCCATTCACCGCCAGTTCAAATTCGCCGATTTCAACGAAGCGTTCGGGTTCATGACCCGCGTGGCCATCAAGGCCCAGGAAATGAACCACCATCCCGAGTGGTTCAACGTCTATCAGACCGTGGATATCACGCTATCCACGCACGAAGCGCAAGGCGTCACCGAGCGCGATCTCGTGCTCGCACGCTTTATCGACGACGTAGCGCGTACGATGCAGCGCAACTGAGAAATCAGCGCGGGCAGCTCATCACCACGTCATCACCAGGCCATCAACCGTCGCTCCGCCCCGCCTCGCCGTCCATGGCCTGGCGATACCCATCCCAGGCCGCGCGGGCGGGCGGCTCCAGCGCTTCCACCGGGATATGCGCCCGACGCTGTACAATCAGCAACGCATACGGCTTGGAGAGCGCACTGGCCTCCTTGCACAGGCTGAGTTCGTCGCCGCTCGATGGCGAGCGGGCGCGCCAGAAGTTGATCGCCGCTTCGAGTTCGTTGATCGTGATATCGGACATGGTTGAGGTGACGGCTGCATGGGTGCCCGGGCGGACCCGGCTTGGCAAGCGGCTCGCGCTCGACTGTGGCGACGAGGCTCCAGCGAACCGCGTGCCGGCACGTTGACCCCAGCGCGCGTTGAATGCGTAACCCATTGTACTTGAGCGACTTCCATGCGACTCCTCCTGATCGAAGATGACCGCCCGATCGCGCGCGGCATCCAAAGCAGCCTCGAACAAGCCGGATTCACCGTCGACATGGTTCACGACGGGATTTTCGCCGAACAGGCTCTCACGCAAAACCGCCACGAGTTGATCATCCTCGATCTCGGCCTGCCCGGTATCGACGGCATGACGCTGCTTTCGCGGTTCCGGCAGGGCAACCGCCACACGCCCGTGATCGTGCTGACGGCACGAGACGACCTGAGCGACCGCGTGCAAGGCCTCAATGCCGGCGCCGACGATTACATGCTCAAGCCGTTCGAGCCCGCCGAGCTCGAAGCGCGCATCCGTGCCGTCATGCGCCGCAGCGGCCCCGCCAACGACGTACCGCGCCCGGAAGTTTCGCTGGGCGGCGTGCGCCTGTCGGGTGTCGATCGCCGCATCTTCAACGAAGACAAGGCGCTGGAGCTTTCGCCGCGCGAATTCGCCGTGCTCGAAATGCTGCTGCTGCGCCATGGCCGGGTCGTCAGCAAGGCGCAGTTGCAGGACCATCTGACTCACTTCGGGGGAGACCTCGGGGATACGGCCATCGAGGTCTACGTGCACCGGGTGCGCAAGAAGCTCGAAAACTGTCGCGTCGAAATCGTGACGGTGCGCGGCTTCGGCTACTTGTTGCAGGAGATTCGTCAGGCGTCCTGAATGTAGGGCCCTGGCCGGTCGAACATGCCTCACGCCGCCGCGACAAGCTTGCGTCGTTCTCTCTTGCGGCGGCTGGCGGCGCCGCTGTGTCTGCTCGCGCTGATGAGCGGCCTCATCGCGTATTGGCTCGCGTGGCAATACACGCAGCACGTCATCGATCGGTCGCTCGCCGACCTGGCTACCGCCATTTCCAAGCAAGTCCAGATCGCCGGCCCCAACGCGCGCATCGTGGTTCCGCCGCTCGCGCGCGCGATGTTCTCCGATCCCCCGCAGCATTTGATCTACCGCATCAACGACGGCGAGCGCGATCTTGCCGGCGATCCCGATCTTCCGCTCACGGGCTCGAGCGTGCGCGACACACGTTACGCATCGATCTTCGAAACGCATCATCACGACATGCTGGTGCGCGTCGCCCAAGTTCGCGTCGCGCAGGACGGCGGCAAAAAACCGATCGTCGTCGAGGTCGCGCAACCGCTACGTCACCGCTATCGCATCGCGGCGGAATTCCTGGTCGCGATCATGATGCCGCTCCTGCTGCTGCTGCTCGCCGGCTGGGGCATCGTCTGGCGCGTCGTCAATCAGCAACTGGGCCCCCTCACGACGCTTGCCGATTCGCTGAACCGCCAGACGCACATGTCGCTCGAGCCCGTCGACGAAACGCATGTGCCGCTCGAAATCCGCCCGTTGACGAGCGCGTTGAACGCCCTGCTCGACCGCTTGAAGACCGCACTCGACGCCCAACGAAAATTCATCGCGGATGCCGCGCATCAGTTACGCACACCGCTGACGGCCGTCAAGCTGCATGCGGAACAAGCCGTGAAAGCCCGCGATCTCGCGCAATCGCTCGCATCCGTGCGTGAGTTGCGCGTGGCGGCGGATCGCGCCGTGCGGCTCTCGAATCAATTGCTGTCGCTCGCACGCGCAGAACCGGGGGCGCAGGCCACGCGTTTCGTCGATGTCGATATCGCGGCGCTCGCATTCGAAACGGGGGCGGAGTGGGTGCCGCGCGCGCTCGCGGCGCGCGTCGACCTTGGCTTTCAGCGGCTCGACGATCCCACGAACGATTCGTCGCTCGTGGTAAAGGGCAATCCGGTGCTGTTGCGCGAAGTGATCGCCAATCTGCTCGACAATGCGCTCAAGTACGTGCCGAGCACCCGCCTCGATGGCGCAAGGGTCACCGTCACCGTTACGCGCACCGTGACGCCGGCCAATACGCCTATTGCCGAGATTGCCGTCGAAGACAACGGCAGCGGCGTACCCGTGGCACTACAAGCCGATCTGTTCAAGCGCTTTTTCCGCGGCGACCGGCAAGACAGCGCCGACGATGCGGCTGACGGCGGCGCGGGTCTCGGGCTCGCCATCGTGCGCGACATCATGGATCTGCACGGCGGCAGTGTTGATTACGCCGATGCCCCGGACGGCGGCGCACGTTTCGTGGTGCGCATTCCGCTTGCGCCCAACCATGACGATCGCGAGCCGAGCCGCGAATCCGGTCCCGTTCGCGAGGAACGGACGAGCTCTTACCGGCTCTGATCAAGCCTTGCCGTTTCGCTTCGGCGCGAGCATCGTGCCCCGACACTTGCGTGCCCCGCAATGGCACGCGTATTCCTTCTTGAGCTTCTTGGTCTGGCGCTCGTCGATGACGAGCCCGTAATCGTAGAACAGCTCCTCATCGGCGGAAATGTCGCGCAGCGCCTGAATGAACACGCGCCCTTCGATTTCCTCGGCCTCACAGTTCGGCGCGCACGAGTGATTGATCCACCGTGCGCTGTTCCCGTCCACGTTACCGTCGATCACACGCCCATCTTCGAGTGCGAAATAGAACGTGTGATTCGGTTCGTCCGGATTGTGCGGATGCCGGCGCACCGCCTCTTTCCATGAGATCCGTTGCCCTTTGTATTCGAGCAGGCGCTCGCCAGCCCTGAGCGGTTGAGCGGCAAAAACCCCCTTGCCATGCACCCCCGAGCGGCGCACGACCAACTTGCGTGAACTCATCGACGAATCCTCTGAATAGCTTGCATGTCGCCATCGCGGCGCGGGAGCGTCGCCGCCTATGCGAGCATTTTCGATCACGGGATCGCTGGTGGGACCAGAACAGCGATCGATATGAAACGCGGCGCCCAAATAGGCGCCGCGTCGACACACGACGTGACACACGTCACAAAGCGAAATCGTACACGTTGACAACATCTTCGTTCAACGTTGTCCGCAATAAAACGGGAAACGGACCACCGCGGGCCATAATCGCCGGGCTCGAGCGCGCCGCGCGAGAAGCCTCGCCGCGCGAAGTCTGTCAGGTCTGTTGCGCGAAGATCTTCCAGATCTTCTTCTGCGTGGGCAAATCGGCCAGTTCGTGGCGCTCGCAATCGAGGCGTAGATTGATGTCGCCGATGTCCTGCCCGAACGCAGTGCATCGATGCGGCGTCTTCTTCGGGTTCTTGCTCGCGGCGAGGTGGCAGCATGTCATGCACATCCGATGCGCGGGCATGTCGCCTTGCACCTCCAGATGACGAATCATCTTGAGCAGCGTACGGTAAAACACGGCCTGTTCGTCGTCGGCCAGTTTGCCGACCGCCGAATTCAGAAATTCCGGCCACTGCTGCGCCCGCTTGGCCGCCGTACGGCCCCGCGCCGTCAAGCGAACCGCCAGTGCGCGGCCATCGTCGAGCGCACGCCGCTTTTCGATCAGCCCTTTCGCCTCCAGCGTGCTCACCGCATCGCTCGTCGTGGCGGCCGTCAGCGCCGTTTCGCGCGCGATCTCGCCAAGGCGCAGCGGCGCCTTGCGCTGCATGAGCAGCATGAGGATTTCGCCTTGCGTCGGCGTGAGTCCCACACTTTCAGCCCATTCCCACGCCTGGCTGCGCATTGCCGTGCCCAACCGTAACAGGCTGTGGGTCACGCGCCCACTCGCCCGTTCTGTAAAAACACCTTCACTCATAGTCATTGTTCGCTTTCGCCAGTGACAGCATTGCCGCTGCCGATCCGGTTACGCGCGCGCAGTGCCTCTCGACACGCCGCAACCTTCCGTGGGACGACCCGCCCCCTCTCTTGGGGCCAACTGATTTTACTCTTCGATACTTCGCGACAGGACGCGGAAAAAACGCCCATTTTCGCGACGATCGGCGAAAACGTGCCGCCACAGCATGCCGATGCGCCGTTCGAGCTTATGACGCCATATCGGTCCAAAGCGACGAACGCGCCATTTTAAGCGAGTAAAGCCGACCGCACAGCCACGTATTGGCAACCAAGCTGTGGATAACGTTTGTATAACCGTGCTGGCCGATTGTGGCGTCTTTCTTGATAACCTTGCCGCCTAAGAAATTGCGCCAAAGTTATCTGCAGACCAAAAGCGCTGCGCACCGCTCGTCCACCCGGTTATTGCAACGCTATCCCCTTGAGACCGCACGCAAAATCGAGGTTGTCCACAGAAATGAGCGTCGCTTGTTAACTACTACTACGTTTGTATACGAGTCACCACGGTAAACCTAAACACTGCGCCACTGGATGCATTGCTGGCGGACAACTTCGTGCAGCGACTTTTCTTTCGATGCCACGTCGCGCAGCCACGCGGCATCGTTCACTTGCCCGGTGGCGATTGCGGCGATTTCGTTGAGCGCGGCCGTCGATTGAAGTGCGCGCGCATGCGGCGCAATGACATCGAGCGTTTGCAGGATATCTTCGAATATCGTGCGTCGTTCGCCGGTTTGCGGATTGATGCAGGTGCCGCCCAATCCGAAGCGGCACGCCTCGAAACGGTTGAACGTATAAACGAGGTAGTCGTCCTCTTTCGGAATGAACGGTTTGTCCGTGAGCAAGTGACGCGCGAGCGTCTGGATATAGCAGGCGATCGCCGCAGCCCGATCGACCGATAGCGGCGTGTCCATCACCCGCACCTCGATGGTGCCGTAACCGGGCTTAGGCCGGATGTCCCAGTAAAAATCCTTCATGCTGTTGACGACGCCTGTCGCGACCATCTTCGAAAAATATTCTTCGAAGGCATCCCAGGTCAGCACGAACGGCGCGCGCCCCGACAGCGGGAATGCGAATACCGAGTTCAGGCGGGCCGAATGAAACCCGGTATCGACACCCTGCACATACGGCGACGATGCCGAAAGCGCGATGAAATGCGGGATGAAGCGCGACATCGAGTGCAACAGAAAGAGCGCACTGTCAGGATCGGGGCAGCCGATGTGCACGTGTTGGCCGAAAACCGTGAACTGCTTTGCGAGGTACCCGTAGAGTTCGGACAGATATTGAAAACGCGGCGCATCGAAAATTTGCCGTTCGCTCCATTGCTGGAACGCGTGCGTGCCGCCCCCGCAAAGACCGACGTTGAGATGATCGGCCGCCGCGACGAGCGTGTCCCGGATCGAGCGCAGCTGCGCGAGCGCCTCTTCATGCGAGGTGCAAATGCCGGTCGAAAGCTCGATCATGCTTTCCGTGATCTCGGGCGTGATGTTGCCCGGGCCTTTGTAATCCTTGACGAGGCGCATGAGGTCCGACGCCGCTTTGGTCAGATCGTAGTCGTGCGTATTGACGACCTGGATCTCGAGCTCGACGCCGAATGTGAAAGGCTTGGAATTGACAAAGGTTTCGAGTGCCATGTGCGTGTCCTGTTATGCGGGCAGATACGAGCAAAAGATGCGGCGTGCAGCGCAACCCGGACGCCGGCGCGCCGGGCGCAGCGGCGCTTACTCGCGGCGCTCGCCGACGAGCGTCAGGCTGCGGTAGACGATCCACGGTCCCACGATCTGCAGCACCACGATCGAACACATGACGATGGCACGCAGCGTCGGATCGAACTGCGGGTAGAGCTGATAAGTGTCGTCGGCCAGCAGGTAGGCAAGCGCCGACATCGGCGCGAGCGAGACCCCGAGCGCGATGCCCTGGTTCCACCCCAGACCGCTCGGTTTCGCGAACGCCAGCACGCCGACGAGCTTCGCAACGAAGCGCGCGACGATGAGGCCGAGCGCCGCCACGCCACCGAGCACGATATCGTGCCACTCGAACGAAGTCAGCGTCAGCACGAAGAGAATCACCGTCAGCAGCCATCCGGCCGTGCCGAAATGCTGAGGCCACAGTTGCGGCTTCTGCTCGAGGTTTTTGACGATGATGCCGGCGGCCAGGAGGCTGAGGATCGTCGAAAGCTTGAAAATATTCGCGATCGCGATCGCAAGCAGTACGAGGCCGAACAGCGCAACGAACGAATGCTCGTCCTGCATGTTCATGCGTTTGAAAAAGAACATGCAGGCGCGCGCGAGGAGATAGGCGACGACGAGCGAGCCGACAAGCAGATAGACCGGCTGGATGATCGTGGCAAAAACGTTTCCGTACACTTCCTGGTGCAGCCAGCTCGAGACGAGCTTTTCGACGACGACCGCATACATGCTGTTGAGCGCCGTCAACGTGAGAAGCCGCTGCGTCACCTGCCCTTCCGCGCGCAACTCCGTCTTGAGCTGAATCACCATGGCAGGCGAAGTCGACATCGAAATGGCGGCCAACACCGTTGCGACGGGCGGCGCCACCTTGGCGAACAACAAGACGATCAGCACGAGGGCGAAGGTGAGCGTCGCCTCGGCGAGGCTCGAGGCGATGAGCCATGGGTTACGGCGAATCCACCGAAGATCGAGACGGCTGCCCAGTTCGAACAACAGCAGGCCCAGTGCGACGTCGAGTAAAAGCCGCGACGTCGCGCCCATGCCGGCATCGATGGCGCCGACCCCGGCCGAACCGGCGATCAGGCCGATGACCGCATAGCCCGAAATCCGCGGCAGGCGCCATGCGCGATAGCAGAGCTCGCCGCAGAGCCCCGCGACGAGCAAGGCGAGTCCTGCCCAGAAGACCGCATTCGTCGCGAACGGCCAGCTCGGAAGGAAGGAAAACGCCGATTTCATGAGATAGCTTCTCCTTTACGGACAGTCCGCTCCGCGTCAGAGGCACGAAGCGGCATGTCGGATCTGTGTATTTGCCGAACCGGCGCACCGCGCCGGCGGGTTCGATGAGGGTCGCGGGCGCTGGGCTTCGAGCCGCGCGCACCGACGGTGTGCCGGCGAGCTCGCTCCCCGGCGGGACAATTAGGACGGGACGCTGCCGCTCTCGTCTGTGATTCCGATTCGGCTGGCGCCGTTCCGTTGGCGAGTGGTGCCTCGATTCGCCAACGCTCAACTCATGCTGGAAGAAACGCGGATTGTGCCACAGCTTGCTCGATTTGGAACGAATCCACATCGAACGGCTGTCAATTCGGTAGAAATGATCGTCAACGAGAACCGAACAGGAAAATTCATCCGATGGTTGCGGTCGATATTGCACCCCTGCGGCTCGTCGTTTCCTGCAGCGGCACGCGTGCCTCTAGGGTTTACAGGTTTACGTATGTATACAAGTAGTAGCAGTTAACAAAGCCCGCCCATTTCTGTGGATAACACCCGTTTACCGAGACGAATCAAACAGTTGTCGACCGCATAACCGCACGGGCAGCATGTGCGGACGACGGCCGTTTCCGAGAACAACTTTCAACGCTTCTGCCGAATCGGCAAGTTGTCCCGTTTACGTCCACGCGCCGTTCACAGCCATTTCATGTCGGCTTCAACGGCTTATCCACAGCTCTCGGTGGATAAGCTCGCTCTCGTCGGATTCCGTCTGCGTCCGAGATCGCGGGCTTCACTGCAGGTTCATGACGGCTGCACACTGCCCCGCCGCAAGGCCCTCAAAAGGTAGCGTGCAGGATCCAGGTCTTCCGCCAGCTCGCGTTCGATGGGCCACGGCTCGCCTTCCAGCTGTGAGGCGACCAGCTCGGCGGCGAGCGTCGACCAGACGAGTCCGCGCGAACCGAGAGCAAATGCCCCATAAAGGCCCGGCGAGCGATGCAGATCGAGTGGCCACGCACCGGCCAATGCGCTGGCGTGCCGCGCGCACAGCGCTTCATCGGCGAGCGGCCCGACCATCGGTAGGCGATCGCTCGTCACGCAGCGGAATGCGACACGGCTGGGCAGACTCGATGTGTCGAGCGCCGCAAGTTGCTCTCCCCACGCCGGCACGAGTTGCGCGAGCCGGGCTATGTTTTCCGCGTTATCGAGTTCGCGTGAAGTGCTGTCGGCGTCGTCGATCCCGTAGGTTGCGCCCGCAAGCAACCCATCGGCGAGCGGCACGGCATAACCTTCGCCGATCAACGGCACACGCAGCTGCGTACCGATAGGTAGCCGCGTCAATTGCCCACGCACGATCCGTGTTGGGGCGTGACGCAGACCGGCGATCCGCGCCGCTTCGTGAGCGTTGGCGAACACGACGACTTCGGCGCGGGCGAGGACCTGGCCGGTTTCATCGAGCACGCTCCAAGCGGACCCTTCGCGTTCGATTCGCGAGACCCGGACTCCCGCACGCCAATCGAGCGCGGTGCCGGCCTCGGCGCACAGCGCGGCACATAGCGAGGCGGGATCGAGCGAGCCGCCTCGAGGGTAGAACCAGCCGTCGTGACTGAGCGTCACACCGGCGAGGTCGGTGGCTTCGATGGACGACACATGTCGAACGAACGTCTCCGGATAGCGATAGGAATCGATAGCATCGGCCAGCGAGCGCGCTTCGTGCGCATCGGACGGCAGATGCAGCAGGCCTCGATCGGTACGGGTGAAATCGTGACCGCGCGCTTCGAGCGCGCGCCAACTCTGCAACGCCATGAGAAAGCCCGCGCGCGAGATGCGCGTCGCGACGCTTTCATCGCGCGAGAGCAATGGATGAAAGACGGCGGCCGGATTGCCCGACGCTTCGCTTGCCATTCGGGTGTTCCGGTCGAGCAATGTGACGTGCCACCCTCGCGCGGCCAATCGCTCGGCGAGCGCGCAGCCGGCCATGCCCGCACCGATGACGACGGCGTGACGTTGCACAACCGAAAACGGCAGCGGCGGTTCGTGCCGGCGAACACGCCAGCGGGGCGCAAAGCGGCCGACGAGCATTTCGCGCTTGCCGGCGAAACCGGCCGCTTTTTCGCAGGCGAAGCCGGCGCCTTCAAGCCCCCGCCGAACCTCTCCCGCGCAAGTGTAGGTGGCGAGCGTGGCGAAGGTGCCGGCCACATGCGTCAGCGACTTGAAGACGGATGGCGCCCACATATCGGGATTCTTGGCCGGGGCGAAGCCATCGAGATAAAAGGCATCGGCGCGCAGCCACAGCTTGGGCAGCCATTCGAGCGCATCGCCGAACACGATCGTCAGCGTCACGCGGCCGCCTTCGAACGAGAGCCGATGGACGCCACCGATGAGCGGCGGCCACGCTTTCACGAGCTCGGCGGCGAGCGGCCCGATGGTTGTGTCGGCAACGAGCTTGTCATGCAAAATGCCCAAGTCGGCGGCGGAAAACGGATGCTTTTCGACTGAGACGAACGCAAGCCGCTCGCAACGCGCGGGATCGGCACGCCATGCGGCCCAGGTGGCGAGGAAATTGACGCCGATGCCGAATCCTGTCTCGAGGATCGTGAAAAGGCGTTGTCCTTGCCAGCGTTGCGGCAATGCATTGCCGCCGATGAACACGTGCCGCGCCTGCGCGAGTGCGCCTGACGCGCTGTGATAGATGTCGTCGAAGCGTGGCGAGTATGGTGTGCCGTCGCCGCGAAAAGCGAGGGTGGCGGGCACGAGTGGATGTGTCATGGCAGGGAGAACATGCAGCGGTTGCGGCCGGCCCGGCTCGATCCGGGCATGCGGCACGAGGTTCGAATGAGTGCGAAGCGGCGGCGGGCGCCCTCCTCCGGGCTTTCCCAGAACGTTGGCAAAATCCAACGTCGCAGCTCGCCGATACCCCGAAAGCCCTTGGCAGACGGGCTTTTCGGGTACGACAATGCGGGAAACCCAGCACCGGCAAGGTTAAGAAGCGTTAAATTCTTTGAAACCCTTGCCGTTATTGGGTTTGCGCTGAGCTATCATAGCAAGCGCCGCACGACGGCCGCGCGCTGGGTTCGCGGCAGCCGGGGGCGCTCGCTTCGCCACAGCTACTCGACGGCACAGCTTGCGTACGTATAACGGCGCGTGTTCGCGCTGTCCGTGTCATTTCAATCTGATAAAGAGGAACGTTAATGAACAAACAGGAACTGATCGACGCCGTCGCGGCTCAGACGGGCGCTAGCAAGGCTCAAACCGGCGAAACGCTGGATACGCTTCTCGAAGTGATCAAGAAGGCAGTCTCGAAGGGCGACGCGGTTCAGCTGATCGGCTTCGGCAGCTTCGGTTCGGGCAAGCGCGCTGCCCGCACCGGCCGTAACCCGAAGACGGGCGAGACCATCAAGATTCCGGCCGCGAAGACGGTCAAGTTCACGGCTGGCAAGGCATTCAAGGATGCGGTCAACAAGCGCTGATGCTTGCAGCTCGACGTTTGTTCGAGACCCGCCCTCAGGCGGGTTTTTGTTTTTTATTGAGTGCGTAAGCGTCGCGCCGCTCGGCCCTCGTTGCTGACGAGCGATTCCTAACGAACGATCTGCCCCGTGCCGCCGTGCTCTTCGTCATCGGCGTCGAGGTCCCAGGCCGGGAATGGATCGGTAAGCGCGGGCCAGCCAAGCGGTCCGAGCGCATATTCGTCGTCGGTCAAAAGACAGGCATCGAGCTTGGCCTGCCACTCGCCGGCGTCGAGCGAGACGCCGATCAAGACCAGTTCCTGGCGACGATCGCCGATCGACATATCGTCCGGTGCGCCGAGCCAGTCGGCCGCGATTTCCGCAGCGAGTTCCTCATCGTCGGGCCACTCGTCGCGTGGCTGGGCAGCCCACCAGAAGCCCGCCGGCCCGTGGCGGCATGCACTGCCCGCTTGCGAAAACGAACCTACGACGTCGTTACGCGTGGCGAGCCAGAAAAAGCCCTTGCTGCGCAGCACGTTGCGCCATGACGCGCTATCGTGCAGCAGTCCCCAGAGCCGCTCGGGCGAGAAGGGTCGCCGAGCGCGGTAAACGAAGCTGTCGATCCCGTATTTTTGCGCTTCGCCATGCGGTTCATGCAGATGCCCATGCTCATGCGAACCGTCATCGTGCGCATGATCGTGTTCATGGTCGCTGTTGAGCGTTGCGAGCCAGCCGGGTGCGCTTGCCGCTTCGTCGAAATCGAAACGCCCCGTGCCGACGACCTCGGCGAGCGGAACGGCACCGAAGGTGCTGACGATCTGCCGCGCGCGCGGATTGAGCCCGGCGAGTATGCCTTGCAAGCGCGCGAGCGAATCGGCATCCACGAGATCCGCCTTGTTGACGATGAGCACGTCGGCGAACTCGACTTGCTCGACGAGCAATTCGACGAGCGTGCGGTCGTCCTCATCGCTCGATGCGAGTCCGCGCTCGGCGAGCGCCTCGGACGATTCGTAGTCGCGCAAAAAGTTGAGTGCGTCGACGACGGTGACCATTGTGTCGAGGCGCGCCACATCGGTGAGCGTGGCCCCGTCGTCGTCCGCGAAGGCGAAGGTCTCGGCGATCGGCATGGGCTCCGCCACGCCCGTCGATTCGATGACGAGCGCATCGAATCGGTGCTCGTCGGCAAGACGGCGCACTTCGGCGAGCAGGTCCTCGCGCAGCGTGCAGCAAATGCAGCCATTCGACAGTTCGACCAGCCGTTCCTCGGACTGCGAGAGCGCGGCGGCACCGCGCACGAGCGAGGCGTCGACGTTGACCGAGGCGAGATCGTTGACGATGACCGCCACGCGCATGCCGGCGCGATTGGCGAGAATGTGGTTGAGCAGCGTGGTCTTGCCCGCGCCGAGAAAGCCCGACAACACGGTGACGGGCAAAGTGGGCTGGTTCATGAGGGTGGACATCGAGTGGGCGAAAAGTGCAAGACGCCCGGAAATGAGGCGGCGCAGCGAGCATTGTGCACCAAACGCCCGAAGGCCGGTGCCGCCGGCCCTGCGCTGCGCGCTTATCGCGACGCGGAAACGAGCTTCCAGCGCGTGAGGATATCGGCGATCTGCCGCGCGTACCGGTCGCGCAGCGAGGGTGTTTCGGAGTGATAGGCGCCGATTGCCTGCCAGCTGTTGCCGTATTTGTTCATCTTCTGGCGCAGGTGCCAGGCGGCAACATAAACGTTCTTGCACGGCTCCATCAGCGTGCCGGTGGAGATACCGTACTGCGATAGCGTGGGCAGGTGAACCGAATTGATCTGCATGAGGCCGTAATCGACGGAGCCGTTGTCGTTCTTATGGAGCGCGTCGGGATGGTTATGCGATTCCTGCCAGGCGATCGCGCGCAACACGAGCGGGTTGACCTTCTGGTAGCGCGCGGCTTCGTCGAAGCAATCCGCGCGCGCGGCACCGCTTGCCGACCAGCCGGCCAGGCCGAATACCAGAATGACGATTGTCCGTTTCATCGCCGGACCGACCCTCCCAAGCTATTGTTGTTCGAATTACCCGGATGGCATATGCGCGCGCCGATCGAGGGAAAACCCGAGGCCCGCGCGAGCGTGCGATCCGAAATACCGCTCGTATCATAGCGGCTGGCGCCGTATGCGCACAGCAGGCCAGCAGACATAAGACCGTTGCCCGCCGACAAAAAGGTAACGATCGGTTAGCGCGCGGCGACGCCGACATTTTCCTTACGATGGCGCACCGAGGCTTGTCTCGCGATCGCCAGCCCGTGAATCGATGCCCAAGTTCGGGGTTTGTGATTGTCGGGACATGAAAAGCTGCTAATGTTCGACCTGAACTTTCGGCGGCGGCATGACCGATGGCGCGAGGGGGGCTTTGTGCCAATGGCCGCAACCTAGCAATCTCGCATTGATTCCTATTCCATGATAAGAAACCGTAAGGCATTGCGCCGGATCGCAGCCGCGTTGCTGATGGCCAGTCTCGTCGTTGCGCAGGGCGCGCATGCGGAAGTCACGCTCAACTTCGTCAACGCCGACATCGACCAGGTGGCCAAAGCGATCGGCGCGGCCACGGGCAAGACCATCATCGTCGACCCGCGCGTCAAAGGGCAGTTGAATCTCGTCTCGGAACACCCCGTCCCTGAAGAGCAGGCGATCAAGACGCTCGAATCGGCGTTGCGCATGCAGGGGTTCTCCCTCGTGCAGGACCACGGCGTACTGAAGGTCGTGCCCGAGGCCGATGCGAAGCTGCAGGGCGTGCCGACCTACTTCGGCAATTCCACGCCGGCGCGCGGCGATCAGGTCATCACGCAGGTCTTCGAGCTGCATAACGAATCGGCGAACAACCTGCTGCCCGTTTTGCGGCCGCTCATTTCGCCGAACAACACCATTGCCGCCTATCCCGCCAACAACACGCTCGTCGTGACCGATTATGCCGATAACGTGCGGCGCATCGCGTCGATCATCGCGGGCGTCGACAACGCCGCGGGTCGTCAGATCGAGGTCGTGCCGCTCAGGAACGCGATCGCCGTCGATGTGGCCCAGCAGCTTTCGAAGCTGCTCGACCCGGGCGCGATCGGCAGTACCGACGCAACGCTGAAGGTTTCGGTCACGCCCGATCCGCGCACGAATTCGCTGCTCTTGCGGGCGTCGAACAAGGCGCGGCTCGCCGCGGCGAAAAAACTCGCGCAGCAGCTCGACGCGCCCAGTTCGCAGCCCGGCAACATGCACGTCGTGCATCTGCGCAACGCCAACGCGGTCCAGCTCGCGAAAACGTTGCGCGGCATGATGGGCAAAGGCGGCTCCGAGGGAACGAGCGGTTCCAGCGCCGAATCGAACGCCGCCGGCTCGTTCAACGAGAGCGCCGCAGGCGGCGGTTCCACCTCGACGGGAACGCCCGGCGTGCCGCCGCTACCGACGTCGTTCGGCAGCTCTTCGAGTTCGGGTTCGATGGGCGGCAACTACGGCGCCGGTGCCGGTGGAGGCGGTGGCGGCCTGGGCGGCAATCGCAGCTTTTCGAGCAATCGGCAAGGCGGCGGCAACGAGGACAACAATCCGCCCGGCGGCATGATTCAGGCCGACGCGGCCACCAATTCGCTGATCATCACGGCGTCCGATCCGGTCTACCGGAACCTGCGGGCCGTAATCGACCAGCTCGATGCGCGCCGTGCGCAGGTGTATATCGAAGCGCTGATCGTCGAGCTGCAAGCGTCGAGCGCTGCCAATCTCGGCATTCAATGGCAAGGCGCGCTTCTGTCGAACAGCGGCAACAACGGTGTGTACGGGGGGTCGAATTTCGGCGGAAGCACGAGCAACATCGTCAATCTGACGGCGCTGGGGGCAGGCGTCGCGTCATCGGGCAACCTCTCGAGCGCGCTCAGCACGTTGAATCCGGGATCCAGCACCCCGATTTTGCCGAATGGGCTGAACATCGGCCTGCTGCATCGCTTCGGCAACATCTTCGGGCTGGGCGGCTTGCTGCAGGCCCTCAGTCAGTCGAGCGACGCGAACGTGCTGTCGTCGCCGAACCTCATGACGCTCGACAACGAGGAAGCGAGAATCATCGTCGGCCAGAACGTGCCGATTCCCTCGGGGTCCTACACGACGAATACGAGCTCGGCGACGGGCGTCAATGCCTTCAATACATTCGACCGGCAAGACGTCGGCACGGTGCTGCATATCAAGCCGCAAATCACCGACGGCGGCATATTGAAGCTGCAGCTGTACACGGAGGTATCGTCGGTCGATCAGGCGACGATCAACAACAGCGCGTCGAACGGCGGTTTTTCGATCAACAAGCGTTCGGTGCAATCGACGGTGCTTGCCGACGACGGATCGATCGTCGTGCTCGGTGGGCTCATCGGCGACAACTACAGCGCGAGCAACTCGAAGGTGCCGCTGCTCGGCGACATTCCCTGGATAGGTCAGTTGTTCCGCAGCGAAAACAAGAACCGGCAAAAGGACAATCTGATGATTTTCCTGCGCCCGGTCATCGTGCGCGATCTGGAAGACAGCACGGCCATCGCGGAAAACCGCTATGACCTCATGCGCGATCAACAGCTCGGCTATCAAACCGACAACCGCCTGATCCGCGACAAGAACGTGCCGCAGTTGCCGACCGTCCCGCCAGGCCCGACCGAGGGCGCCCGGCCATCGAGCAACCTGTTCGACTTGCGGCGCATGACGCCGCAGCCGAGCGCGGCGATGGCGGCTCCGCCCGGGGCCGTTCAGCAAGGTGGCGCGGCACCGGGCACGGGCAATGCGAATCCGTCTGTCGGCGGTGCCCCCGCCACGGCGGATCCGTCGACGGCGAATCCGCCTCAGCAAGGCGTTCGCCCGTCGAACCCGGGCGTCTCGCAAGGAGGAAGCTGATGGTCACGCAGGCGGCGTCGGAACCGGTGACCGAGCGCGAGGCGCCCTCGCCGCTCGCCGCTCGCCTGTTGCCGTACGGCTTTGCCCGCAACGGCCAGGTTCTCGTCGCTCATCAAGGGCCGGAAGGCATCGAGGTCTGGATCAGCGACCGCACGAACGCAGCGGCACTTGCGGAAGTCGCGCGTAATTTCGGTGCGCTGACCGCGGTGCGCTTGCCCGCCGACGAGCTCGCGCAGGCCATCAACCGCGCCTACGAGCGTCATGACGGCAGCGCCGCGCAGGTCGTCGGCGAAGTCGAAGGCGAAGTCGATCTCTCGCGTCTCATGCAGGACATTCCCGAGGTCGAGGACTTGCTCGAATCGGAAGACGACGCGCCGATCATCCGCATGATCAACGCGCTGCTCACGCAGGCGGCGCGCGAGCATGCGTCGGACATCCATATCGAGCCGTTCGAGAATGCCTCGGTCGTGCGATTTCGCGTCGACGGCACGCTGCGCGATGTCGTGCGCCCGAAAAAGGCGTTGCATGGCGCATTGATCTCGCGCATCAAGATCATGGCCCAACTCGATATCGCGGAGAAACGGCTACCGCAAGACGGACGCATTACCTTGCGCGTCGGTGGCCGCGCCGTCGATGTGCGCGTGTCGACCCTGCCTACCGGGCACGGCGAGCGGGCGGTACTGCGCCTGCTCGAGAAGGACGCCCAGCACCTGAATCTCGAGGCGCTGGGTATGGGGCCTGATACGCTCGAGCGCTTCGATCGCCTGATTTCGCGGCCGCACGGCATCGTCCTGGTGACGGGCCCGACGGGCTCGGGTAAGACGACGACGCTTTATGCCTCGCTGTCGCGGCTCGAGACGGCCTCGAGCAACATCATGACTGTCGAGGATCCGATCGAGTATGACCTGCCGGGTATCGGGCAGACGCAGGTCAACGAGCGTATCGGTATGACGTTCGCTCGCGCGCTTCGCTCGATCCTGCGCCAGGATCCGGACATCATCATGATCGGCGAGATCCGCGATCTGGAAACCGCGCAAATCGCAGTGCAGGCGTCGCTCACGGGCCACCTCGTGCTTGCGACGCTGCATACGAACGACGCCGCATCGGCCGTGACCCGACTCACCGACATGGGCGTCGAACCGTACCTGCTTGCCTCGTCGCTGCTTGGCGTGCTCGCGCAGCGGCTCGTGCGACGGCTTTGCCCCGTTTGCAAGGAAGAGCGCGTCGAAGAAGGACGCACGCACTGGCATCCCGTCGGCTGCGACAAATGCGCGCGCTCCGGGTACTCGGGCCGGCGCGGTATCTATGAGCTGCTCATCATCGACGATGCGATTCGCACGATGATCCACCACAATGCTGCCGACGCCGAGATTCTCAAGGCTGGCCGCGCCCAAGGCATGCGTACGCTGCGCGAGGACGGCGAACGATGGCTCGCGTCGGGCGTGACCTCGCTTGAAGAGCTGATCCGCGTGACGGGCGGGGCTTAACGCGCATGCCGGCATTTCGATTCGAAGCCATCGATACGGTCGGGCACGCCCAAAAAGGCGTGCTCGATGCCGACAGCGCCCGTTCCGCACGCGCGCAGCTGCGCACGCAGGGCCTGACGCCGCTCGTTGTCGAACCCGCGGGTAGCGCGGCGCGCGGCGAGCGCAGCCGGCGCCTCGCGCTCGGACGCAAGCTGTCGCAGCGCGAGCAGGCGATTCTCACGCGTCAGCTCGCGAGCCTCCTGACGGCGGGGTTGCCGCTCGACGAGGCCCTGGCCGTGCTGACCGAACAGGCCGAGCGCGACTACATCCGTGAGCTCGTCGCCGCGATTCGCGCCGAGGTGCTCGGCGGACATTCGCTCGCCAACGCGCTCGAGCAGCATCCGCGCGATTTTCCGGATATCTACCGCGCGCTGGTTGCCGCGGGCGAGCACACGGGCAAGCTGGGGCTCGTGCTTTCGCGGCTCGCCGATTACATCGAGCAGCGTAACGCACTCACGCAGAAAATCGTGCTGGCCTTCACCTATCCGGCCATCGTCACGATGATCGCATTCGGCATCGTGACGTTTCTGCT
Organism: Paraburkholderia sp. NMBU_R16; assembly: GCF_013282575.1. Lineage (GTDB taxonomy): Bacteria > Pseudomonadota > Gammaproteobacteria > Burkholderiales > Burkholderiaceae > Trinickia. The sequence continues at coordinate 25,120 of NZ_JAAAYE010000024.1, read as the reverse complement.
CAGTTACGTCGTGCCGCAAGTCGTGAACGTGTTCGCCAGCACCAAACAGCAGTTGCCGTTCATCACCGTGTTCATGATGGCGCTCTCCGGGTTCGTGCGGCATTGGTGGTGGGCGATTCTGATCGGGGTGGGTCTCGTCGTGTTCGGGGTGCGCGGCATTCTCGCGCAACAAGCGCCCCGCCTCGCGTTCGACAGATGGCTGCTGACCGCGCCGCTTGCGGGCAAGCTCGTGCGCGGCTACAACACCGTGCGCTTCGCCAGCACGCTTGCGATTCTGACCGCGGCGGGCGTGCCGATCCTGCGCGCGCTTCAGGCAGCCGGTGAAACGTTGAACAACCGCGCGATGCGAGGCAATGTCGACGATGCCATCGTGCGCGTGCGCGAAGGGACCTCGCTGTCGCGTTCGCTCGGCAACGTGAAAACGTTTCCTCCAGTACTCGTGCACCTGATTCGTTCGGGCGAGGCGACGGGGGATGTGACGACGATGCTCGATCGCGCGGCCGAGGGCGAGGCGCGCGAACTCGAGCGCAGGACAATGTTTCTGACGAGCCTGCTCGAGCCGTTGCTGATTCTTGCGATGGGCGGCGTCGTACTCGTCATCGTGCTTGCGGTGATGCTGCCGATCATCGATCTGAACAATATGGTTCAGTGATCGCGACCGCGAGCGCGTGACGACGCGAGCAAGCGTATCGGGTGTACCTTGTGGACCGGCTATTCGGGTTGGCGGCGTTTCAGCGCACGTAGATCGTGGGGCCCGTGACGGTACTCGGCAAAAATACTTCGGAGCGTGCGCCGTTGTGATCGACGATGATCGAACGCGCGCGCACTTGCGCAAGCGTCGAGTCTTCGCCGAGCCGGCCGCCGAGCGAAATCGCGTGCGGCGGTTCGTCGCCGACACTGACGATGGCGGCGGCGCCTTTGCTCAGCGCGAGAATGCCGAAAAGCTTGATGCTCCGGTTCACTTCGCGCGTGAGCTTGCCGCCGAAAAGCGTCGTGGCGTCTTCGACGGACACGGCCGGCGCCACCGATGCGGCGGGCGGCGCGGCGGGCGGCCGGGCGGTGAAAAGCACGGCCCAGTACGTCAGTGTCGCGCAAAGAATCGCGAAGGCGACGAAAGATAGCAGGCGGACTTGTAGAGTGTTCATGCAGCCATTGTACGAAGTATTGATCGGTTTGCGCGTGACCTGGCGCGCGGACGGTCCGACATTACAATCACGGGCCGAATCGAGCGCCGGACGCAGCGGCGTTTTTGGCCCAACTTTTTGAGAACGAGGTAGGAATGATGCAACGATGGACCCGACGTCATATGGAGCTGGAATCGGCGCGTGCACGGCGCCAGCGCGGTTTTACGCTGATCGAAATCATGGTCGTCATCGCGATTCTCGGCATCCTGGCCGCGCTGATCGTGCCCAAGATCATGAGCCGTCCCGACGAGGCACGCCGCGTCGCCGCCAAGCAGGACATCGGCTCGATCAAGCAGGCGCTCGATCTGTACCGGCTCGACAATGGCCGCTATCCGGCGCAGGACCAAGGGCTGCAGGCGCTCATCAGCAAGCCGACGACCGATCCGGTGCCCAATAATTGGAAGGACGGCGGTTATCTCGACAAGCTGCCGACCGACCCCTGGGGGCATCCTTACCAGTATCTGAATCCCGGCGTACACGGCGAAATCGATGTATTCAGCTTCGGCGCCGACGGCAAAGCCGGCGGCGAAGGCAACGACGCCGATATCGGGTCGTGGCAGTAAGCCCGTTGCGATGCCCCATGGACGCTGCATCCTGGTAACCGACGATGCCCGATTCGACGACGAGCAGCCCCTGTTTTCGTGAAGCCACGTACGCGCGCGGGCGTGGCTTCACGCTGCTCGAAATGCTCGTCGTGCTCGTGATAGCGGGGCTGCTCGTGTCGCTCGCGTCCGTGTCGATCACACGTAATCCGCGCACGGACCTCAAGGAGCAGGCGCAGCGCCTTGCGTTGCTGTTCGAATCGGCCTCCGACGAAGCCCAGGTGCGTGCGCGGCCGATTGCATGGCAGCCGGTGGCGGGCGGCTACCGATTCGACATCCGTACCGACGACGGTTGGCGACCGCTGCAGCGCGACGAGCTGTTGCGCGAAAGGCGGTGGGAAGCCGGCATCACCGACGTCGCGATCGATTACCCCGGCTCCGATGTCCATCCCGATCGCATCGTATTCGGGGTGGAAAGCATCGGTGCCGCGGTGACCGTCACGCTTTTTTCGGAGGTCGGCCGCGTCACGGTCGTCGGCACCGGAAACGGCCGCTTCGAGGTGCGCTGACGATGCCTGCCCGCCTACTCTTGCTGACCCGGCGCGCAAGCCGCGCAAGACGTCCTGTCCGACCGACCGGTTTCACGATGATCGAGGTGCTCGTTGCGCTCGCGATCATTGCCGTCGCCTTGGCGGCGGCGTTGCGCGCGAGCGCCATGCTCGCTACGGACGAAGCCGGCCTGCACCGGCGTCTGCTTGCCGGATGGAGCGCCGAGAACGCCCTCGCGCAACTCTATCTCGCCCGGCAGTGGCCCGATATCGGCGCACGCACGTTCGATTGCTCGCAGGGCAACCAACCGTTGTCATGCACCGAGCGCGTCGCGGCGACGCCCAATCCGGTCTTTCGGCGCGTCGAGGTCTCCGTGACGGTACCGGGGGAAGACGGCGTGCTCGCCCAACTCGTCACGGTGGTGGCCAATGAGACGAACCGTGCGCTCTGATGCCGCGCGGCGCTCGCGGCGCACCGGCGGGTTCACGTTGATCGAGCTGATGGTCGCGATCGCAATTCTCGCTGTCATCGCCGTGCTCTCATGGCGCGGGCTCGAGCAGATCATTCGCGCACGGCAGACGATCACCAATGCGATGGAGGACGAGCGGGTCTTCGTCCAGCTGTTCGATCAGGTTGGCATCGATGCGCGCGAAGCTGCCACCGACGACGAGGTCGGGCAACCCTCCGTGTCCGTCGCCGGCAGTACGCTGCAAATCGTGCGGCATTTCGGCATCGCAGGCGAAGCGCCGCGCTTGCAGGTGGTCAGATATCAGATCGCGAACGGGCGCGTGACGCGCTACGCCTCGCCACCGGTCGCGACGGCCGGGGACCTGCGCCGGCTGGTCGATGCCTCGAGCGGCGCCGGTGCGTGGAGCGCGGTACCGTTGATCGGCGGTGTCGGCGCGATCAACGCGCGGCTCTTCGTTCCGCGGGTCGGATGGACCACGCAGATGAGCGAGGTCAGCGACGAAATCGCGCGCAACGCCAACAATCTCAAAGTGCCGCAATTCGGCAACGCGCCGCTCGATCGTGCGGTCAAGGGGCTCGAACTCACCATCGGCGCCACGTCCCTGCATGCGCCGATCAGGCGCGTCTTTCTGGTCGGAGAGTGACGATGCGCCTTCGCGTTCCTGCCGTTCGCCGCCGCATGACGTCGCGCGCCCCTATTGGCGCGCCGCGTGGGCGCGCGAACGAGCGCGGCGCGGCGATCGTCACCGCGCTTTTCGTCGTCACCCTGGCGGCAATACTCGTCGCAAGCGTGCTTTGGCGGCAACAGATCCAGGTGCGCCGCATCGAGAACCAGCGTCTGCTGGCGCAGGCGCAATGGGTTTCGCGCGGCGCGCTCGACTGGACGCGGCTCATTTTGCGCGCCGAAGCCGATACGTCGCCGACCGTCACGTATCTTGGCGGGGTCTGGGCCGTTCCGATTGCCAAAACGAGGCTTTCGGACTTTCTCGGCAAAATCGGCGTCGCACAGGCGGGGCAAGGTGAAGACACCTATGTATCAGGCTCCATCGAAGACGCCCAGGGCAAGTTCAATCTCCGCAACCTCGTCTCCGTCCCGGCGCCCGGGCAGCTGCAGATCGACATTCAGCAGACGCTCGCCTTCCAGCGCTTATTGCAATCGTTCGGCTTTGCCGGGCAGCAACTCGCGAGGAAAACGGCCCTTTACATACGCGCTTCGCTCAAGCAATCCGCCACGCGTTTTCAGACGCAGAACAATCCGTTGACGGGCAACGCTCAGCCGCAGCAACTCGGCGGCGCGGTGGGAGGCAACAATTTCACGAGCAAACCCGGGCTTCAGGATACCGACGACGACTCGGGCGACGTACCGCTGCAGATGACGAGCGTCGATTCGCTGCTGAACGTCCAGGGCTTTACACCGGAGATCGTCGAGCGGCTGCGCCCGTTCGTGACGGTGTTGCCGACGCAAACGCCGATCAACATGAATACGGCTCCGGCTGAAGTGGTCGCCGCCATTACGCCGGGCATGACGGTTTCGACGGCACAGGCATTCGTTTCGCGACGCCAGACCGTATTTTTTCGAAACACCGGCGACGTGACGCTCGCCTTGCGCGGCGCCGGCGCGCCGCCGCAGGCGGCGGACGCGAATTCGATTCCCATCGACGTCACGACGAGCTATTTTTTCGTCCATGGCCGCGTGCAGCATCGGCGCGCCGAAGTCGATCGCACGACCCTCGTCTATCGCGACCCATTGACGCATTCGACGCGTATCGTGCGCGTCGAGGACGCGCCTTGAGGCGGGTTTGCGAAGACCTGAGCCAACCAGGAGATAACGGCCTTTGAGCACGTTGATCGTATTTTTGCCGCCGCGCGACCCGGCGGTGCCGTCGCAGGAGTGGCAACTGCCCGAGATGCCCTTCGTCCTGTTCGACAAGGGCGGCCGCAAGGAACGCGCGGGCCGCGCGGAGCTCGCCTTTTTGCCGCGCGCATCGACGACCGTCCTGATCGTCGCCGCGCGCGACGTCCTGATGCTCGCGGCGATGCTGCCGCCGCTCAGAGGACCGCGTCTCAGACAGGCGCTGCCGAACGTCGTGGAGGATCAGCTGATCCAGGACGCGGCGACGTGCCATATCGCGCTCGATCCGCAGCCGCTTCCAACAGGCGCGCGCGTGCTCGCGGTCATCGACCGGGGATGGTTCCGTTTCATCGTGGAGGCGTTTGCGGCGGCGGGACATCGAAGCTTGCGTGCCGTTCCGGTGACGCGATGCCTGCCCGCGCCCGCAGGCGCCGCTCCGATCGCCGAGCCTGAACCGGCGCTTGCCGAAGCCGGGCTCGCGCCGGCGGCAGCACCGCTGCAGCCCGCCGCATCCGTGGCCTCCGCACCGCTCATCGCGGAGCCCCAGCCTGTCGTGGCGGCGCTGCTCGGCGCGGTCGGCGAGACGGCACCCGCCATCCTGGCCGAGACGGCCGCAGGCGGCTCCCCCGCGCCGCTCGCGGCGAACGAGTCGCGGGTCGAAGTAGCCATCGCACGCGGTGCACTCGGCGAAGGTCTCGCCGTGCCGGCTTCGATGCTCGCCTCGACGCTGTCGGCGCTGGCGGGCGGTCATGCGTTCGAGCTCTTCGAGCTCACCGGCTTGCCCGGAAGCGAGCCGCGGCTCGATGCGGCGGCGCCATACGGTACCCATGTTGCCGCGTCCGCCACAGCCGCCGCGTTGCCGTTCGAGAGCCTTGCCCGAACGGCACTCGACGCTCGCTTCGATCTTTGTCAGTTCGAGTTCGAGTCCCGGCCATGGCGGCTCGACCGCGCGACCGTGAGGCGGTTGCGCGTGCCGATCGGCCTCATCGCCGCGTCGCTCGTCGTGGCCATCGTCGGTGCGAATGTGCAGTGGTTCATGCTGGCACGCGAGCGCGACGCGCTCAACGCGCAGATGACCGAATTGTTGCTGAACGCGTTTCCGAAGACGGCCGCCGTGCTCGATCCGCCGGCGCAGATGAAATCGCAGCTCGAACGCCTGCGGCTTGCTGCGGGCCAGATGTCGCCGGACGATTTCCTCTCGCTGGCATCGCGGCTTGCCGCTGCGTTCGGGTCCCTGCCCGTCAATGGCATCGCGGCGCTCGACTATCACGACCGCCGGCTCGAGTTGACCTTCAAACCGAACGTCAGTGCCGATCCGGACTTTTTGACGCGGCTCGCGCAACACGGCCTTGCGGGCCAGTTCGACAGCAACACGGGCAAATGGACCATCAGAAACCGGAGCGGACAATGAAGACCCTGACCGTGCTCGCCAACGCTTGGGCGGGGTTCTGGGCCGGACGCACGGCCCGCGAGAAAACGCTACTGACATGGGGCGGCGCTCTGCTCGCTGTCGTGATCGCCTACTCCGTGCTTTGGGCGCCGGCTCAGCAAGGCCGTGCCGAGCTGCGCGCGGCGTTGCCGGCCATGCAGCGCGAGCTCGCGCAAATGACGGCCGAGGCGGACGAGGCCCGCGCGCTCGCGCCGGCCGCGCAGGGAGCGGCGCCCACGGGGCTTGCGCTCAAGGATGCGCTGGCCGCTTCACTGACGCAGGCCGGCTTCGTCTCACCGCAGGTGCAACTCGCCGGCGACGCCGTGCGCATCGAATTGAAGAATGCGTCGTTTGCGGCCTGGGCGATGTGGCTCGACGATGCCCGACGGCAATTCAAGGTCCAGGCGGTGGAAGCGCATGCGACTGCCCTCAAGGTCGACGGCCAAGTCGATCTGACGGCATCGTTGCAGCCCCCGTCGGCCGCGCGTGCGGGCCACTGACACGCAGCGAAACGTTTCCCAAGAGAACGACGAATGAACATCTGGATGCGCCGCATCGCCGCGGCGTTGCCCTGGCTCGCGATTGCAGGCGTGGCCTGTACCGCCGTGCTGCTCGTGTTGCTTCCCGCCGCATGGATCACCCCCCAGGTGGCCAAGGCGACACAGGGGCACATCAATTTCATCGAGCCGCAGGGCTCGCTTTGGAGCGGCTCCGCGACACTGATGCTCGCAGCCGGCCCGGACGCGAGCGGCGCGACGGTCTTGCCCGGGCGCATCGAATGGCAAACCGCATTTTGGCCGTTGTTGACGGGACGGTTGCACGTCCGCGTGAGGCAGACCGATGCGATGCCGCGGCCCATAACCCTCGATGCGACGTTCGGCGGCGCCAGGCTCTCCGCGAGCGATATGGCGCTCCCGGCGGCTTTGCTGAACGGCCTCGGGGCGCCGTTCAATACGCTCGACCTCAAGGGCAGCGTGCATGTCACGTGGACGGAGTGGCACCTGATTCGCACGAACCTCTTCGGCCGCTTCGATGTGAGACTCAACGATATGGTCTCGCGCGTCTCGCAGGTGAAGCCGCTCGGCTCCTACCGTGTCGTGCTGCAGGCGCAGGGAGCGGCGTCCACGCTCGATCTGTCGACGCTCAAAGGTCCGTTGCTGCTGAGCGGCCACGGAACGCTCGCGGGCGGCGGCGTATCGTTTCATGGCGATGCGAGCTCGGCCCCCGAGGCGCGCGACAATCTGGCCGGGCTCTTGAACCTGCTCGGACGCCCGACGGGTACGGGCACGGTCGCGCTCGACTATACGCGGTAGGTAGCGTAACGCGCTCGATTACCGCGCGAGCGGTGCCGAGGTGGGCGCGGCGCCCGCCGCAGTGGCGGCTTCGTCCGCCATGCGCGCGACATCCCAGCCGCCGCCGAGCGCCTTCACGAGCCCGACCGACGACACCATCCGCTGCCCCGCGATATTGGCCAGTTTTTGTTCGGCGGCGAATGCCGTGGTTTGCGCGGTCAACACATTCACATAGCCCACCGTCCCCGCCCGATACTCGTTCGTGACGATGGCGAGCGCCTGCCGGGCCGAGTCGACCGCCTGCCGCTGCACGACGATCTCGCGCGCGAGAATACGCTGCGAGGCGAGATTGTCTTCGACGTCCTGGAAGGCCGTGAGCACCGTCTGCCGATAGGCCGCGACCTGCTGGTCGTAGGCGGCGCGCGCGGCTTCGGTCTGCGCATGCCGCAGCCCTGCGTCGAAGAGCGTGGCCGCAAGCGTAGGGCCGACCGACCAGAACCGCGAAGGCAGCGTGAGCAGCTTCGAGAACACGGAGTTCTCGAACCCGCCCTGTGCCGAAAGCGTCAGCGAGGGGAAGTAAGCCGCCATCGCAACGCCGATCTGCTCGTTGGCCGCGGCCGCCTTGCGCTCGGCGGCGGCGATGTCGGGCCGCCGTTCGAGCAGCGAGGAAGGCAGCTCGAGCGGGACTTCGGGCGGCTCGGCCTCGAGCGGGATCGGTTCGATCGAGAACGTCGACGCCGGCACGCCCACCAGTACTGCAATGGCATGTTCGTTTTGCGCGCGTGCGACGCCGTTGTCGATCGCGGCGGCCTGGGCCGATTGCAACTGGGTTTGCGCCTGGATGACGTCGGAACGCGCGGCAACGCCTTGCTTGTAACGGTTTTGCGTCAACTGCAGCGCCTGCTCGTAGGCCTTCACCGTATCGTCGAGCAGTCTTTGCGTCGAGTCGAGGGCGCGCAACTGAAAGTAGGTTTGGGCCAGCGTCGCCTGCGCGGAGAGCCGGGCGTTCGCGAGTTCGGCTGCCGCGCTTTGTTCGCCGGCCCGCTCGGCGCTGACGGAACGGCTGACCTTGCCCCAGAGATCCGGCTCCCAGGTGGCGTCGAGCCCGATCTGGAAACTGTTCGAAACACGCGAGCGCGTCGTGCCGAACGCCGATGTGCTCGAAAGTTGCTGGCCCGAACGTGTGGCGCTGCCGGACAGGCCCAGCGTGGGGAAATACGCGGCGCGCGCTTCGTTTACGAGCGCGCGCGCCTGACGGTACGCGGCCGCGAATTGGGCCACCGATTGGTTTGCCGTGTCGAGCTGGGTCATCAGTGCATCGAGCCGCGCATCGCCGTAGAGTGCCCACCACGGGCCGCGGTCATGGCGATCGGCGGGCTCGGCCACTTTCCATCCGGGCGGCGCCTCCTTGAACGACGAAGGTACGGACGCCGCGGGCCGGTGGTAATCGGGACCGACGGCGCAGCCGGCGAGCGCGAGCGCGGCAGCCAGCGCGGCCGCCTTGGCGACCGGCAGGAAAGGAAGCATCGACAGGCGGCCGCCCGCGGCGATGCGCGCATGAATTCGAGAGGACTGCATAAATGGGACTCGGCTTGCGATGCGGCGATGGTAGCGCAGTGCATGCCCCGGCCGGGTTACGCGTCATTACAGCAGGACACAGTCGCCGCGCGCCCCGATAAAATGATTGCATAGCTGAATATTGACATGGCAACCAATTGGCGCGATATTGTCGGCCAGCTCGACAAGCAGGCGTCATCTGCGGCACGACGCTGTGGCGATGAACCATTCAAGGGGATATGAATGAGCAACGCTGCTTCCTCGACGGCTTCGCCTCGGCGAGCCGACCCGCCCGCTCCGCTCACGGGCGCTCCTCTGGCGCTTCTGACGGTGGGCCTGGCGTTCGGCACCTTCATGGAGGTGCTCGACACGTCGATCGCCAATGTGGCGGTGCCGACGATCTCGGGCAGTCTGGCCGTTGCGGCGAGTGACGGCACCTGGATCATCTCGTCGTACTCCGTCGCGGCCGCGATCGCCGTGCCTCTGACGGGCTGGCTTGCGCGGCGTGTTGGCGAAGTGCGGCTGTTTACGCTGGCGGTGCTCGCATTCACGATCGCTTCGGCGCTGTGCGGCCTCGCCGCGAACTTCGAATCGCTGATCGCATTCAGGTTGCTGCAAGGGCTCGTTTCGGGTCCGATGGTGCCGCTCTCGCAGACGATCCTCATGCGCTCGTACCCACCGCAAAAGCGCGGCCTTGCGCTTGGGCTGTGGGCGATGACCGTGATCGTCGCGCCGATCTTCGGTCCGGTGATGGGCGGCTGGATCACGGATAACTACAGCTGGCCGTGGATTTTCTACATCAATCTGCCGATCGGCCTCCTCTCCGCGTCGTCGGCGTTTTTTCTGCTGCGTGGCCGCGAGACGTCCACCGCGCACCAGCGCATCGATGGCGTGGGCCTCGGCCTGCTCGTAGTGGGCGTGGGCTCGCTGCAGATGATGCTCGACCTCGGCAAGGACCGCGATTGGTTCAGCTCGCATGTCATCGTGGGCCTCGCGTTGACCGCGGCCGTGGCGCTGGCGTTCCTGCTGGCATGGGAGGCGACGGAACGCACGCCCGTCATTGACCTCACCCTTTTCAAGGACCGCAATTTCGCACTCGGCGCGATGATCATTTTTTTTGGATACATGGCGTTTTTCGGATCCGTGGTGATCTTCCCGCTCTGGTTGCAGACCGTCATGGGATACACCGCGGGCCTCGCCGGCCTGGCGACCGCGCCGGTCGGCTTGCTCGCGCTCGTGCTCTCGCCGATCATCGGGCGCAACATGCACCGGCTCGATTTGAGAATGGTGGCGAGTCTCGCATTCACCGTATTCGCGATCGTCTCGCTCTGGAACGGGACCTTCACGCTCGACGTGCCGTTCAGTCACGTCATCTTGCCGCGCATCGTGCAGGGTATCGGCGTTGCCTGTTTCTTCGTGCCGATGACCACGATCACGCTCTCGAGCGTGCCCGACGAACGCCTCGCGAGCGCATCGGGACTTTCGAACTTTCTGCGTACGCTGGCTGGCGCGATCGGTACCGCGATCAGCACGACGTACTGGGAAAACGATGCCGTCTATCACCACGCGGTACTGTCGGAATCGGTCAATGCCTACTCGGCCGCCACGCAACACTATCGCGACGCGCTGAGCATGCTGGGCATGGCAGGCAGCAGTGCCACGGCTCAGATCAACCAAGTCGTCACGCAGCAGGGCTACATGATGGCGACCAACGACTTCTTTCGCATCTCGTGTATCGCGTTCGTGCTGCTCGCGATGCTTGTCTGGGTGACCAAGCCAAGGCGCGGTGCGGGCCCGGCGATGGCGCACTGAGTTCGGCGCTCAATTGGCCGGCGCCGCGCCGGACTTGACGAACTGTTTGAACTGGGCGGCCGCCTGCCACGGATCGGGCCGGCAACCGATCATGGCGTCGCAATGGGCGGCGAAGCCGATCGTCTCGGAGCCGTCGGCGTTGGCCGTTCTCGTAATTTGATAGGCCAGCTTGCCGCTGCCCCCTTCGGGGCCCGTCGTCACGATCAGCGAGTCGCTCGCCGTTTGCACGGGGTATTCGCTGTGGCGGGTGACCCACTCCTGGGCACGGGCCCACCAGCGTGCGCATTCGTCGGCATGCGCGCAGATGAGCGGTGCGGTGGCGGCCTGCATCGTGTCAGGGGTCACGCGATCCGTCGTCGAACAGCCCGCGGCGAGTACGCACGCGGCTACCCATGGCATGGTCTTCATTCGGAACCGCCCCTCGTTGGTTGGCATGCCGGTTCGACGCACAATGCGCCTCGGCGTTCGCGCCGGATCGCGGCAGTCTTGCCGTCGATCGGTGAACGACGGTGGCAGGCCACCGTCGGCATCCACGGCGTTCGATCGTCCTCAAACGCTGAAGCGTTCGAGCGTATAGCTGCGGTAATCGTTGACGAATGCGTCGAAAGAATCCGGGTCCGTATCGCGCTCGAGCGCTGCCTGTTCCTGGAGCGAACGTTCGGCGAGCTCGATGGCCGCGCGCGCCTCGTCGGCAGCAGGCGGCCGCGCGCGAAAGTAGGCGTCGTGCGCGCGGCTTTGGGCCAGTCCGAACGCGAGGAAATCCTGTTTGTGCTCGCGCATCGCGGCGAGCACGCGCGCAGACGGCGTGGTCTCGGGCGCCGCGAGTTTCGCGCGCTGCGCATCGAGCGCGCGCCGATGCGCGTCTCCTCCGGCCACTGCGTCGAGCGCATCGGCGGCGAGTCCGATTTTCGCCAGCCATTCGTCGGCCCAATCGACGAGCGGCACCTCGCGGCCGTCGCGTGTGAGCCGCATGTCCGGCTTGCGCCCCTCGAGCGTGACGCGTCCGAAGTTCGCATTCGCCTCGATATAGGCGGCATGGGGCAACGGCGGGCTGTCGTCGAGCGCGCACACCAGCAAATAAGCGTCGAGAAAACGTGCCGTTTCGAGCGAGATGCCGCACGGCTCGAATGGATCGATGTCGAGACAGCGTACCTCGACATACTGGACGCCTCGCGCCGCAAGCGCATGCAGCGGCCTTTCACCGGAGCGGGCGACGCGCTTGGGACGAATCGTCGAATAGAACTCGTTTTCGATCTGCAATACGTTGGTATTGATCTGCACCCACTCGCCGTTGCGATGGGTGCCGATGGCTTCATAGGGCGCGTACGGCTCGCTCACCGCGCGTGCGAGCGCATCGAGATAGCCGGGGAGCGAATCGTAGTCAGGCTTCAAGGCGGCCTGGGCCGTCGTGTTCGAGTAGCCGAGATCGCTCATGCGAAGGCTCGTCGCATAAGGCTTGTAAAGCGTCGTGGCATCGAACGGCTCGAGCGTGTGCGGCCGCCCGCGCAAGAAGCCGCGATCGAGCACGGGCGATGCGCCGAACAGGTACATCAGCAGCCAGCTCGTGCGGCGGAAGTTGCGAATCAGCGCAAAGTAGCGAGCCGACTGGAAGTCGACGGCGGTGGCAGGCGACGGCTCGGCCGCGTGCAGCAGGCGCCACGCTTCCTCGTCGAGCGAGTAGTTGTAGTGGATGCCCGCAATGCACTGCATCGTTCGGCCGTAGCGCAACGCGAGCCCGTGACGGTACACGTGCTTGAGCCGGCCGATATTCGACGTGCCGTAGTGCGCGATCGGGATTTCGTCGTCTTCGGGCAGCGCACCGGGAATCGAGTCGGTCCACAGCATTTCGTCGCCGAGCTTCGAGTAGACGAATCGATGAAGCTCGTCGAGGCGTGCAAGTGTGCCGGCGGGATCGCGCTCGGGTGGCGTGATGAGCTCGATCAGCGCTTCGGAGTAGTCCGTCGTCAGCGACGGATGGGTCAGCGCCGAGCCGAGCGAGCGCGGATGCGGCGTCATCGCGAGCGAGCCATCCGATGTGACGCGCAGGCTCTCCTTCTCGATGCCTCGCAGGCCGCGCGCGAGCACATCGCCTGCCTTGGGCGAACTCAGCACGGACAAGCGCCGCGCGAACGTCTCGGAGCGGATCGAAGATGGGTTGTCTGACATCGAAGCCGGCCCGGAATTCGCACGTTTCGCGAGCGATGCCGGGCAATCGTTTTTGAGTAGCGGGCACTTTAACACCGCGCCGGGAAGCGCGCTTGGCGCATCCTCGGAGTACCGTGCCGGCAAGCAGCGCGGACGCGCTTAGCCGCCGCGTGCGCCGGCCGCACGGTCTGCCGTCTCGTTCCAGAGATGCATCGCGGCGTAAGCGCGCCAGGGGCGCCAACGGGCCGTGCGCGCATGTTGTGCGGCGGGGCGGGCGCACGATGCGTCGCGCGCGCTCAGCCACTGCATCAGCACCAGGTCCGTCGCCGGCCACGCATCGGCATCGCGCCAGGCCCGCATGGCGATGTACTCGACAGTCCACGGGCCGATGCCCGGCAATGCGAGAAGCGCCGAGCGCAGCGTGGCGAAATCGGCGCCGGGAGCGCGCGGGTCGTCGGGGCGTTCGATCCGAACCGCGCCGGATGCCACCGCTTTCGCGAGGCCTTGCAGCGCCGCCACGCGCTTGCCAGGCATCCCGATTTCGTTCAGATCCGCCGCGGCGAGGGCCGCCGGGGTTGGAAACCGCCAGGCGGTGCCGTCGTGCGCATGGTCTTCGATACGCGCGCCGGCGCGCGCCACGAGCCGGCCGATCAGCGTGGTCGCCGCCTTGACGCTGACTTGCTGGCCGACGATCGCACGCACGACGAGCTCGAACGCCGACCACGCGCCCGGCACGCGCAGGCCAGGCGCCGCTTCGACAAGGGGCGCAAGCAGCGTGTCGCGCCCGAGATGATCGCCGATGCGGGCCGGATCGGCGCCGACATCGAACATGACCGCGACGTGCGCGGCGAGCGCATCGGCATGCCGGCTCACCGGTCCCTGAACCGTGACGACGAGGCAATGCCGACGCGGATGCCGGCGCACGGCGAGTGTACCGGTTTCGCCATGCCATTCGATGGCGCGGCGATAGACGCCGTCTTCGACGACCTCGACGCCGGGCGTTGCACGGCCCGCGAAAAAGCGCAGCACACGCGGCCAATCGTAGGGCGCCTTGAACCGAAGCTCGAAGGTGACTTCCGGCGCGGCATTCAAGCGGCGTCGTCCATATCGGCAAGTTTGTCTTCGGCCGCGGCGGCCTGCGGCGCGCGACTCGCCCCGCTGCCGCGCCGCCTGGCTTCCGCTTCGAGCAAAGCCGCTTTGCGTTCGAGGCCCCATCGGTAGCCCGCCAATGCGCCGCCCTTTTGGATGACGCGATGGCACGGAATGGCGAGCGCGACCGGATTCGAGGCGCACGCGCTGGCCACGGCCCGCACGGCTCGCGGCTCGCCGAGCGATTCGGCGATATCCGTGTATGTCCTCGTTTCACCGTACGGGATGCGCCGCAACGCGTCCCAGACCCGTTGCCGAAACGCCGTTGCGGCCACATCGAGCGGTAACTCGAACGCCTCGCGCGAGCCGCTCAGGTAGGCCTCGATCTGAGCGATGAACGGCGCGATGCGAGCCGGGTCTTCTTCGAGCGTGGCATTCGCGAGCGCGCCGCGCAATTCGGCGACCAGCTCCCCGGCGTCGTCCCCGAACGCAATGCGGCAGATGCCTTTATCGGTGGCCGCGACGAGCACATGGCCGAGGACGGTCGGCGCGCAACCGTAGCGAACGGCAAGACCGGCACCCTTGGACCGGTAGGTCGAAGGCGCCATGCCGAGATCGCCGGCGACATTGCTGTAAAGGCGCGACGAGGAGCCGAAACCCGCGTCGAGTGCCGCGCGCGTGACCGGTTCCCCACGCTGCAAGGCATCGCGTAGCGCCGCGCCGCGCCTTGCCGCCTGATATTGGCGCGGCGACAGGCCCATGACGCGCGTAAACAGTCGTTGCAGGTGGAACGGGCTCACATGCACCGCATCGCTCAACTGCGCGAGCGTCATTCGGGCCGACGGATCCGCGTCGAGGGCTGCACGCGCGCGCTCGACGATCGCGAATTCGCGCGGCAGGCCGCCCGGCCGGCACCGCTTGCACTCCCGGAAACCGGCCGCGCGCGCCTCGTCGGCAGTCGCGAAGAAGGCGACGTTTTCCCGGCGCGGCAAGCGCGACGCGCAAGACGGCCGGCAGAACACTCCGGTCGTGGATACACCATAGAAAAACGCGCCGTCGGCCTTGGCGTCGCGAGCCGACACGGCGCTCCAGCGTTCGTCGTCGGATCGGTAGGCGGAATCCATGTTGGTCCTCGCAAAAGAAGATCGATGAGCTTCACTGTATGCCTGCGCCGGGTCGGCCGCGCGCCGCATCTTGCGGTCTAATTCGAGCGGCCGGAAACGCGGGGGCAACGCTCACCGTGCACCTTTCAATGTTCCGACAAAAGATATATTGCATTGCACCATGACTTTGTGTATAGTGTGACTTGTCTCCTCCATGTCTCCTCCTGATATGGATTCAACCCGCTCGTTTTCGAGCGGGTTTTTTTTCGCCCGCTTTCCGGGCTCCCGCGCTTGTATTCCGGCCGTGCTCTACACTGGGCCACGATATTCGATCGAACCGATGAAAGGAGGTGTGCCGATGAAGCCGATCATCCGCGATATCGACCATGTGGTAATTCGCGCCGCCAACCCCGAGGCGTTGAAGCGCTTTTACTGCGATGCGCTGGGTTGCGAGTCCGAGAAGGACCAGCCCGAGTACGGGCTGACGCAGCTTCGGGCCGGGCGTTCGCTGATCGATCTGCTGGCCGTGGGCGGCCCGCTCGACCGGGCCGACAGCGGTGCGCCGGGCACCGGCCGCAACATGGACCACCTTTGCCTGCGCGTCGAGAACTACGATCCCGCGCGGCTGCGCGCTCATCTCGAAGCGCACGGTGCAAGACTGGGCGAGGAAGGCCGGCGCTACGGTGCCGAGGGGTACGGCCCCTCGCTTTATCTATTCGACCCCGAAGGCAATATGCTCGAGCTCAAGGGGCCGCCCGAAACGCTTGCGTGAGTACTGCGGCCGGTCAGCCGGCCGCCGGTTTGAGCTCCGTCCACTCGACTGCCACCGGCTCGGCTTCGCCGCCGCTCACCCATGCGGAGCCGTCTTGAACCGTCACCTGAAGCCGCATCGTCCGTTCGGCAAGTCGCGCGAGCGCAGCGGCGGTCCCTTCCGCCAACGACCACACACGCAAATTGGCGAGGCGCTCGGCCTTGCCGCGCACACCCTGCCACCAGATATCGGACGTTCGGCCGCCATATGCGATGACGACGACATGGTCGGAGCGCCCGCAGGCTTTGGCCATGCGCCGCTCGTCGGGCTGGCCGAGCTCGATCCATGTTTCGATGGCGCCGGTCAAATCCCTTTGCCACAGATCCGGCTCATCCGTATCGGAAAGGCCTTTGCAGAATTCGAGCCGTTCGCTCGCGAAGAGCGCGAACGCGACGATGCGTACCATCATCCTTTCGTCGGTTTCAGATGGATGGCGGGCGACAGTGATGGAATGGTCGGCGTAGTAATGCCGATCCATGTCGGCGATTTGCAGCTCGGCTTTGTGGATCGTCGATTTGAGAGCCATACGGCACCGGAAAAATAGCGTTTCGCGGGCCGTGGCGCACCTTTGCGGAGCCGCAAAGGTGCATGACGCTGGGAGCTACAAACACGACACCGCGCCGGCATCGCATGCCGGCGCGTGATGATAGCGGATCAGGCAGGGGTGCTACTGCTTGATGAACCGATCGTGTGTCCAGAGGCCTTGTGTATCGCCATTGCCCGCGTTGACGAATTCGACGTCATGGCCAACGACTCGAACCGCCCGGAACGACGAATGTTCAGGCGTGGACAAGCATTCGTAGCCCGCGAAGAATTCCTGCATTTTCTGTTGCTCGCCGGCCTGTGCGTGCCGATCGGCCGCATCGAACTTGTCTTTCGACAGGCAGCCGTAGGCGCCGGATCGGAGTTCGAAGGTTTGCTGCGGCTTGATGACGTTATCTTGCGCCTGTGCAATCGAGACAGCAGTGCCAAAACCCACCAACACGAAAAGCGATGCGACGTACTTCCTCATTTCCTGCCTCCAAATGCGGGTTTTTACTTAGGTTAGCTATGTGTTTAAAGGCAAACTAAAACCCACGGTTTTGAACATAGAACAGGCGCGAAAAAGAACAAGCACAATTTGTGTGCGGTTGCAAAAGCGACGGATTGTCGCAGCTGCGGCGCAGCGGCTAAAGCATGCCGATTGCATCGTTAAGCAGCGGCCCGGCGCCACTGGTGCAAGTGCGCTGGACACTGCGCATAACCGCACTGCAAGGCTTTGCGGCGTGAGCGACCTTCATCGGGCCGGTAATACGCAACCCGCTTAAAAGACCGGAATCGATATTGGTGCAATGCACACAAGGATGCGTCGAGCACCACGAAAATCGCGCGAACGAATTAGCTGGTTACTGAATAAAAAGAATGCCTAGTCCTAAATGGACGGCGGCGCCCGTCCGCGCGTCGGTGATCCGGCATCGCGGTCGGTTTTTTGTTGCATTGCGCATCGACTCATGGATTAATCGGGTTTTCCCTTGGGGATTTCTCATGAGCTTTGCGCACTGGCTGCCATTCGCAATCGCATCGGCAATCGTCATCGTCATTCCGGGACCGACCGTCTTGCTGGTCGTCTCTTATGCGCTCGGCCACGGTCGCCGCTATGCGCTCGCCACAACTGCGGGCGTCGCATTGGGCGACTTGACGTCGATGACGGCCTCGATGGTCGGCCTCGGTGCCGTACTCGCAGCGTCGGCCACCTTGTTCACCGCGATCAAATGGGTGGGGGCGGCTTACCTCGTCTATCTGGGCGTGAAGCTGTGGCGCGCGCCTGTCGTCGAACGCGATGCGCCGGACGTATCGGAAACGCGCACCGCCCGTGTATTCGCTCACGCGTATGCGGTGACGACGTTGAACCCGAAGAGCATCGTTTTCTTCGTTGCATTCGTGCCGCAGTTCATGGACCTGCACGCGCCGATGTGGCCGCAAGCCGTCGTCCTCGAGGCCACCTTCGTCGTGCTCGCCTCGTTGAATGCGCTGGGCTACGCCCTGCTTGCGTCGAGCGCGCGCCGCGCCATCCGCAGCCGCAAGGTTCAGCGCGCGGTCAACCGCACCGGCGGCACGATGCTCGTCGGCGCGGGTCTGCTTGCGGCAAGCTGGAAGTCGGCCAGTGCCTGACGCGCGAGGTGCGGCGCTGCTGCACGCCAGCGCTGTGCACGCAGCTTGCGGCGCCTCGCGCTCTGCGCCGAATGCGCGCTGCGACGCTTAGCGCTGCACGTTGCATCCGGTCGGCGTGGCCGCGCTGCACTACAATGAGTTGCATCGATTGCCACGGGAACAGGACGGAGGTTCATCGTGATCGAGCACTTCATATTGGGAACCTTTCTCGTGTTGCCGCTGGTCATCGTCGCGTTTCTTTTCTCCGACGAATTGTGGCAGGAGCATCGCAAAGAAACCCGCGTGCCGGGCACGCGGCGTATCGATTGGCGCCACCCGCTGCGCAGTCTCCTGCACCGTCATTGACGCCCGCAATCTTGTCCTGACGCGTCCTCACTCAGAGGTTCTGCGCTGCCTCCCCGTGCGCCCGACACGTATAAAAATCCGATCCTAGGGTTGTGTAGGGAAACACCGACAAGTCGTAGCCGGTTGGTTCTAATCGCTCGCCGGTTGATATTTTTTTCTCATAAGTATGACGAGTAGCTCAAGCCGGCGATTGTCGTGCCGTTGACCAGTTTGTAGCCAGAAGAGCGGCTGCCACGTCCGACGCGCTGAGAGAGCAGTGCGTCGGCTCGTGCGTTGATCGGGACTTTTAAAGGCGTCATAAAACATGAACTTATCCCACACGAAGGTAGCGACCCGGCTCGGCATCGGTTTCAGCTTGATTTCATGCTTGCTGGTCGCGGTCACCGTATTCGCGCTTTATCGAATGGCTCAACTCGAGTCGTCGATGGTCGAAATCACCGATATCAATGCCGTCGAAGCCGGACTGGCGAATCAACTCGATCACACGATCTCCAATCGCGCACTCGCGCTGCGCAACTTGATCCTTCTGCAAACCGATCAGCAAGATCAGATCGCGATAGAGACGACGCGCTTCGACAAGGAAACGCAGACCTACGAGGACGCGCGCGCCAAGCTGTCGACGATGTTCCAGAACCCGCAAACGACACCCGAAGAGCGCGCGCTGCTCGAACAGATTCGTCAGCAGGGTGAGCTCTCGTTGCCGCTGATGATGAAGGCCAAGGAGCTCGCGATGGCCGGTCAGCGCGAGGCGGCCTATCATGTGCTGCGCGCCGATCTGCGTCCTGTGCAGGCCAAGTGGTGGAAGGTCGTCCGCGAATTGCGCGAGCTCGAGCGCAAGCAGAACGACAGTGAAACGGCCGGCGCCAAGCAGCTGTATGACATGAGCCGCACGCTGATGATCGCACTCACCGTGCTCGCTGTGGTTCTGAGCGTCGCATCGGCGTTGATCATTACCCGCAGCGTGCTCAAGCAGCTCGGCGGCGAACCCGCAGCCGCCGCGGAAGCGGCCAACCGCGTGGCCACCGGCGACCTGACTGTTCGCGTGGCAACGCAGCCCGGAGACGACGCCAGCCTGATGTACGCGATGAAGACGATGCGCGACAGCCTCGTCGGCATCGTGGGCCAGGTTCATCGCAGCACCGGCGCGATTGCGACCGCGGCGAACCAGATCGCGAGCGGCAATCTCGATCTCTCGTCGCGCACGGAAGAGCAGGCCGCATCGCTCGAACAGACCGCCGCATCGATGGAAGAGCTTACCGCCACCGTGCGCCGCAACTCCGAACACGCGCGCCAGGCAAACGTGCTCGCCACGTCGGCATCGGGTGTATCCGAGCGGGCGGGTTCGGTCGTGTCGGAGGTCGTGCAGACGATGGGCAGCATCCACGAGGCCTCGCAAAAGATCGTCGAAATCATCAGCGTCATCGACGGTATCGCCTTCCAGACGAACATTCTCGCGCTCAACGCGGCTGTCGAGGCTGCGCGCGCCGGCGAGCAGGGACGCGGCTTTGCCGTCGTCGCGAGCGAGGTCCGCTCGCTCGCTCAGCGTTCGGCCACCGCGGCCAAGGAAATCAAGGCACTCATCGGCGGCTCCGTCGAGCAGGTGGCGCTAGGCAACAAGCTCGTACAGGAAGCCGGCACGACGATGAGCGAAGTGATGGATAGCGTGAAAGGCGTAACGCAGATCATGGTCGAGATCATGAGTGCGAGCGAAGAACAGGCTACCGGCATCGAGCAGATCAATCAGGCGCTCACGCAGATGGATCAGGTCACGCAGCAAAACGCGGCGCTTGTCGAGGAGGCTGCGGCTGCCGCCGAGTCGATGCGCGAGCAAACCGCAGCGCTCGTCCACGCGGTCGGCGTGTTCAAGCTCGAGCAGCCTGGCGGCGCATACGAGGTCGAGGCGGCGGCGCATAGCATGCCCGCGTCGGCGAGCGCGCCCCGGCGCCTCGCCCGGCCCGCGGCGGCGCTCATCGCGCACGACGTGCAGCCGGCCTGAGTATCGCTATCCATTTTCATCATCCTTTCGCTCGAATGGCCGCCGCGCGCGATGCAACGCGCCGGCTGCGGTGCCGCGACCATGCGGCACGGGCAATGGCGGCCATATAGCGCGGGTTGAACTCGAAGGAAGGGACCGTTCATGAGCTGCAAAGCGCTGAGCTCCTCCTCTGGCACCGAACACACCGAGACCCACGCACAGGAGCGGCATGCGACGGTGAGTGCGTTCGGGCCGACCGCCGAGCGCCGCGAGCCGTGCGCACCGGCAAATGTGTTTTGGCACGCGGGCACCGTTTCCGGCGAAGCGCGCGCGCGCCGCTTCGGCTGCGCACCGCTCACCTTCTGGCTGACCGGCTTGAGCGGTGCCGGCAAGTCGACGATCGCGTACGAGCTCGAGAATCTGCTGATTCGCGATGGGCAGCCGTGCGCGGTGCTCGATGGGGACAACCTGCGGCACCGACTGAACTGTGACCTCGGCTTTTCGGAGCGCGATCGCCATGAAAACGTGCGGCGCACGGCCGAGGTCGCCCGGTTGATGAACGAGAACGGGTTGGTCGTCGTAGCATCGCTCGTATCGCCGTACCGCGCCGATCGAGAGGCGGCCAAGGCGATAGTCGGTGACGAGCAGTTCGTCGAAGTCTATGTGAGCACCTCGCTCGATGTATGCGAGTCGCGCGATCCGAAGGGACTCTATCGTAAGGCGCGCAGCGGCGAGCTTCGGGGGTTCACGGGCGTATCGTCGCCCTACGAGCCGCCCGCTGAGCCCGCGCTGATCGTCGATACGGCCGCGTTGACGCCGGCCAGTGCGGCGGCGGTTCTTCACGCCTACCTGCGTGAGCAAAACGGAGGCGTCGATCGTGTCGTTCATGGCTGATAGCGCGAGCAGCACGCCCGAGCCCCATGCGGCGCGGGCTTACGACGTCTTCAACGGCGACGCCGATGGTATATGCGCCTTGCATCAACTGAGGCTCGCGCGACCGTTGTCGGCCGCATTGGTGACGGGCGTGAAGCGCGATATCTCGCTGCTGGAGCGGGTGCCGCGAAGCGCGGGTATCGACGTCACGGTGCTCGACATCTCGCTCGATGCGAATCATGCGGCGCTCGTCGATCTGCTCGATGCAGGCGCGCGCGTCGTCTATTTCGACCATCATGCGGCGAGCCGTGCGTTCGAGCATACGCAGTTGCGTTTCGTATGGGACGACTCGCCCGACATGTGTACGAGTCTCCTCGTCGATCGCGAGCTCGGTGGGCGCTTTCGCCGCTGGGCGATCACGGCCGCATTCGGTGACAACCTCGATGGCGTCGCGCGGCGGCTGGCAGCCGACGATGGATGCACGGCGAACGAGATCGATGCACTCGAGGCGCTTGGCCGCATCCTCAACTACAACGCCTACGGCGAAACGCTCGCCGATCTGCACGTTCCTCCGGACCGGCTTTATCGCGAGCTGCACCCGTACGACGATCCGCTCGCCTTCATTGCCGATGCCGACTGCTACAAGGCGCTGGCCGCCGGCTATCGCGCGGATCTCGCGCGCGTGGCGACCGTCGAACCGTATTGGCGGTGCGAGGGGGCATCGGTCTATATGCTGCCCGATGCCAGTTGGGCGCGGCGGATTTCGGGCGTGCTCGCGAACCGGCTTACGCAGTGCGAACCGGGGTGTTCGTTCGCAGTCCTCACTGAATGCGCGAGCGGTGCCTATGGGGTCAGCGTACGCTCGGGCGACGCGCGGGCGCGGCCTGCCAACGTGCTGTGCGAGCGCTTCGCGAGCGGCGGCGGGCGGCGTGCGGCAGCGGGCATCAATCGATTGCCCGCGGATGAAATCGAGGCTTTTCTTGCTGCATTTCGCAGCTATTTCACCGGGACCGATCCGAGCGGGAGAGCGCTGGGACCGGGACCCGATCCAACCCAACCCACTCATTCGACCGAGACCAAACGATAAGGACTCCTGTCTATGAACAAGAGCAATCCGACCGGGGGAAACGGGAACCGTCCGGTGCCCGTGCTGATGATTCCGCTGCGCCGCTGTGGATCGCACGCGCTGCGGCTGCGACTCAATTTCAATCCGCAGTTCTACTCGCCGTATCCGCTGCATATCGTCGACTTCATGCCGCTTTTGCCGCTTTACGGCGACCTCGAAGACGACCACGCCTACTTCCGTCTGGTGAGTGACGTCGTTGGCCTGCAGGCTGTCAGCATGGTCAAGTGGCCTGGCGTCGTGTTCGATCCGGTCGAAATATTCGAGGCCATCCGCCACGCGCCGCGCAGCGTGCATCGCATCGTGTGGGAACTGCTGCTGCGCTCGGGCGAGGCACGGGGCGCACGCATCGTCATGGACAAATCGCTCGACAGCGTTCACTACGCCGACGAGCTGATGCGGCTCATGCCCGATATGCGGTTCCTGAACGTCGTGCGCGATCCGCGCGCGCAAATCGCTTCGATGAACAAGGCGATCATTCACGACTTCGATACGCTGCTCAATGCGCGGACATGGGTGGAAGCGCATCGGGCTGCCGATCTGCTGCTCGAGCGCTATCCGGAGCGCGCGATGACGATTCGCTACGAGGATTTCCTCGAGGACCAGGAGGCTACGCTGAGGAAGATCTGCGGCTTTTTCGGCATCGACTATTTGCCGCAAATGCTCGACGTGTCCCGCTCGGCGGAGGCAAAGCAGATCGCACAGATGTCGGCGCTTTGGTCGTCGAACTGTTTTGCGCCGATTCCGGCGAATATCGACAAGTACAAAGCGCAACTGTCAGTCGACGAGATCGGGATCATCGAAACGCTGACCGCGCGGTATATGCGGCGTTACGGCTACGAGTTGGCGACCGATGCTGCGGTCGATATCGATACGTCCGCCTTCGATGTGGCGCGCCGTCTTTCGGATGAGCGTAAGCACGAAGCATGGCGAACTCTGGAGGCAACGAATTTCCGCGACTATGTATTGCGACGCCAGCGCGCCGAGTATCTCGCGAGCGTGCGCGCTCGCATGGAGGCCTTGCGCGCCGCGCGCCAGGCGGCGGGCGTAGCGGACCGGCAGCGGCTCGATGAGCTCGTGACGCCGTTCGAAGTGACCGACTGAGCGCACGATCGATTCCGGCGCATCGTCCATACGGACCCAAGGAGGTTCCCATGTCAGTGCCATTGTCCTGGCTGCAAGCGCAAATCGCGCTTGCCGGCGCATCCGGCTTGTCGATCGGTTTTACGCTCGGGCTCGTCGGCGGCGGCGCCGGCACGCTTGCGGTCCCGCTGTTGCTGTACGTCGTGAAGATTGGCGATCCGCATCTTGCGATCGGCACGACGGCCGTGGCGATTGCGTTGACGGCGCTCGTCAATCTCATCGCCTATGCGCGCGCCGGCCTCGTGCATTGGCGCACGGGCGCATTGTTCGCGACGGCGGGCGTGGTGGGCGCGTTTGCCGGCTCCACGTGGTCATTGCGCGTCGACGGCAGCGCCATGCTGCTGCTGGCCGGCATCGTGGCGCTTGTCGGCGCGCTGATGTTCTCGCGTGCGCACGGCGGCAGCGCGTCCGAGCCGGGTCCGCTGCCGCGCGGGCGTGGATTGGCAACCGCGGGGGCGGGCGTTGCCGTCGGTAGCGTATCGGGCTTTTTCGGCGTGAGCGGCGGCTTTCTTTCCGTACCCGCGCTGCATCTGATTGCGCGCATTCCGATGCTCGAAGCGGTGGCGTCGTCGCTTGTTTCCGTTGTCGCGTTCGGCACGACGACGGGCCTCAACTATGCGATGGCCGGCAAAGTCAGCGTGCCGCTTGCGCTATCGCTCGTCGGCGGCGGGCTGGTGGGCGGGCGCGCAGGCATGCGCATGGCGAAGACCCTTTCGCAGCGCGGTGCGCTCCTGCGCCGGCTATTCGCCCTGGTGCTGATCGCAATCGCGGCCTATATCGCCTATCGTAGTAGCGCGCCGCGGTGAACCGCCGGCTCCCATCCAACGAACAATCGTAGAACCTGAGACGAACACATGAGTACTATTTATCGACCGGAAGAGTCGGTCATGGCGATGCACACGGTCACGACGAACCGCATGGACCACCTGGATTGGCTGGAAGCGGAATCGATCCACATTCTGCGCGAGCTGGTAGCGGAATGCGCCAAGCCGGCGCTGCTGTTTTCGGGCGGCAAGGATTCCGTCGTGGTGCTGCACCTGGCGCTCAAGGCGTTCGGGCTGGGCGCGAACCGCAAGACGGTGCTGCCGTTTCCGCTGGTGCACATCGACACCGGCCACAACTATCCGGAAGTGATCGAGTTTCGCGACCGGCGCGCGGCCGAGCTCGGCGCCGAACTCGTGGTGGGGCATGTGGAGGATTCGATCAAGCGCGGCACGGTGCGGCTGCGCCGCGAGACGGACTCGCGCAATGCCGCGCAGGCCGTCACC
Organism: Paraburkholderia sp. NMBU_R16; assembly: GCF_013282575.1. Classification (GTDB taxonomy): domain Bacteria; phylum Pseudomonadota; class Gammaproteobacteria; order Burkholderiales; family Burkholderiaceae; genus Trinickia. The sequence continues at coordinate 409 of NZ_JAAAYE010000024.1, read as the reverse complement.
CTGCTCGAGACGATCGCGCAGCACGGCTACACGGCGATGATCGGTGGAGCGCGTCGCGATGAAGAGAAGGCGCGTGCCAAGGAGCGCATCTTCTCGTTTCGCGACGAATTCGGCCAGTGGGACCCGAAGGCGCAGCGCCCGGAGCTGTGGAGTCTGTTCAATGCGCGGCTGCACGCGGGTGAGCATCTGCGCGTGTTTCCAATCTCGAACTGGACGGAGCTGGACATATGGCAGTACATCGGGCGCGAGCAGCTGGAGCTGCCGTCGATCTACTACGCGCATGAGCGCGAGATCGTGCGGCGCAACGGGCTGCTGGTGCCGGTGACGCCGCTCACGCCGCTGCGCGAAGGCGAGACGAGCGAGAAGGCGCGGGTGCGCTTTCGCACGGTGGGCGACATCAGCTGCACGT